>CALWRS010000019.1 GCA_944384025.1 uncultured Lachnospiraceae bacterium | reverse complement strand
GCCCTTCGGGCTTTCTCGCTGTTCGTTGCACTCACATAGCCCCTGCCGCAAAGCTCTCGCTGCCTGCTAGCAGGCGCTAGAGCTTTGCGGCAGGGGCTGCGTTCGTCGCTTATACGTTCATAGTACCACAGTTCTGCTATGATTTCAAATGTATTTGTGGTATTGGTGCGTTTATCGGGTGGGGTTGTCTTCTCCTGCTGATAAAGAGCGCGCCTCCTTTCGGAGACGCGCTCAGCCTGTCGAAAAAGTCCAGTTTTTACTGGGCTTTTTCTGCGTTTTGTGGTATAATAAAGTTGGTGATAAAAATGATAGCAAAAGACAGAATACATAGAGACCAACTTGAAATGTTCAGCATTGAAGATTTCGTGCCAGCAGACCATTTATTAAGAAAAATAGACAGTGCGGTAGATTTTATACATATATACGACTTGGTAGAAGATTTATACTGCAAGGACAATGGCAGACCGAGTATATACCCTGTAGTAATATTCAAAATGGTGTTAATACAGCATATATACAGAATACCGTCACTCAGAAGAACGGTTGAAGAAATTAAAATGAATGTAGCCTACCGCTGGTTTTTAGGCTATCTGATGAATGAAGAAATCCCGCACTTTTCCACAATAAGTTATAACTTTAAGCACAGATATACAAAAAAACAATAGATGGTATATTTTATTGGATATTAAATGAGATAGAAGAAACAGGCTATCTATCTCCCGAAACAGTATTCATAGATGGAACGCATATTAAAGCTAATGCCAATATTAAAAAGGTGGTAAAGAAAGCCGTACCACAAGCGGCAAAACGCTACGAAGAAGAACTAATGGCAGAGATAAACCAAGACCGAGAAAACCACGATAAAAAGCCGTTTGACGGACCAAAACCACCCGAAGAAAAGGAAATTACAATATCTGAAACCGACCCTGAAAGCGGAGTATTTCATAAGGGAGAGCATAAGAAATGCTTTGCATATACCGCACAAACAGGTTGTGATAAAAACGGATATGTAATGGATGTAACAGTAAATGCGGGCAATGTTCACGATAGCGTAGCGTTTGACGGATTATATGATAGACTGACCGAAAAGAATCCCGAGATAGAAAACATAGTAGCCGATGCAGGCTACAAAACACCATGGATAAGCAAAAGAGTTTTAGATGATGGCAGAATACCCGTACTTCCTTACAAAAGACCAATGGGAAAGAAAGGAAATTATCCACCGTATGAGTATATATATGATGAATATTTTGATTGTGTAATATGTCCTGAAAACCAAGTATTAAATTATGCCACCACAAACAGAGAAGGCTACCGAGAATTTAAGAGCAAAGGATACATTTGCGAGAACTGTCCAACTAAACATTTATGCACCGAGAACCAAAAGAATGAGAAAACCGTTACCAAGCATATTTGGTCGGATTACCTTGAAACGGTAGAAGACATTAGGCATACGCCCGAGTACAAGGCTTTGTATGAACAGCGAAAAGAGACAATTGAACGAGTATTCGCAGATGCGAAAGAAAAACATTCAATGCGATACACACAATACCGAGGCTTGTCCCAAGTTACTAACTGGGTTAGGCTTAAATTTGCTGCAATGAACCTGAAAAAGTATGCAATTCATAGGTGGAAAAGGTCTCACATATACGGCTCATTTGCCTGTTTTTGCTTGAATTTCCATAAATTAAAATTCATAACCCCAAACCTCGCTTGAGATTTGGGGTTATTCGACAGACTGAGCGCGCCTCCTTTCGGAGACGCGCTCTTTTCTTCTTGCTTTCTTTTTTTATGCCAGTTTGCTCTTTGCCATTTCGCAAAGCTTTGCAAAGCCTTCTGCGTCGTTAATTGCCATATCGGAAAGCAGCTTACGGTTAATCGTAACGTCTGCGCTCTTAAGGCCGTACATAAAACGGCTGTAAGAAAGTCCGTTCATTCTGCATGCTGCGTTGATGCGGGCAATCCAAAGAGAGCGCATCTGTCTCTTTCTTTCCTTCCGTCCTGCAAACGCCGATGTAAGCGCACGCATTACCGACTGCTTTGCTACCCGGTACTGCTTGGATCTTGCGCCGCGGTATCCCTTTGCAAGTTTTAATACTCTGTTATGTTTTTTCTTTGCGTTCAAGCCGCCTTTAACTCTTGCCATCGTTCTAGTCCTCCTTCAGACGTTCTCTTACAGATACGGTAAGATTTTCTTCATGTTTCTTTCATTTGCGTGATCGGTCATAGCCGCTTTTCTTAAGTTTCTCTTCGTCTTGGTAGACTTTTTCGTCAGGATGTGCTGCTTGCCGGCTTTCATTCTCTTCAGTTTACCGGTACCTGTTTTGGAAAAACGTTTTGCAGCTGCGCTGCTGGTCTTCATTTTCGGCATGGTAATGTCCTCCTTAAATTCACAAGTGTTCTTTTTATTTCTTCGGTGCCAAGATAATGATCAGATTCCGGCCTTCCATTTTTGCCGGCTTGTCTACGGACGCTACATCCTCTAGCTTGCTGCAAAAGGTTTGCAATATGGCAACACCGTTTTGCTGATGCGCCATCTCTCGTCCGCGAAACCGAAGCTGCACCTTCACCTTGTTTCCTTTGGTTATAAATTTGCGAGCCGCGTCCGCCTTTGTATTCATGTCGTTCTCGGCAATGTTTGGAGAAAGCTGGATTTCCTTCGTCTCCGAAGTTCTTTGCTTTTTCCGGTTTTCCTTTTCCTTGCGCGATTGCTCATAACGGAACTTGCTGTAGTCGATAATTCTGCACACCGGCGGCTGGGCCGTAGGCGCAATCTTCACAAGATCCAGCCCTGCATCCTGCGCTTTGAAGTATGCTTCCTTCGCCGACATAATGCCAAGCTGTTCTCCGTTTTCTCCTATCAGACGAACTTCCCGATCTCTGATTTGCTCGTTAATCATGTAATCGCTAATGGCTTTGTACCTCCCAAAAGAAAAAAAGTGGATGCGTCGCTCCACTCCAAAAAATTATCACCGGTTATTAGCAATAAAATTTCAAGACCTTTTTGCGTTGCGAACAAGCGGAAGGTGAGAGTGGAAACTCTGCTTTTGCTGTTACTCCTAACAGCCTGCTAAGTGTATCACATCTCTCGCTGCTATGTCAACCGCAATTTTTACGAATTTTGCCTGCAGAACTTGTTTTTTATCGGTTTTCCCTTGACATTCTACGGGAAAATGGCTACGATGAAAACCAATAGTCGAGAAAACGCTTTTTTTACAACAAAAAAGGAGAACGAACAATGGCAAATAATTTCGTAGAATCCATTACCGATATGGAAGTGGACTTTGCCCAGTGGTATACGGATATCGTAAAGAAGGCAGAGCTGGCGGACTACTCCGGCATTAAAGGCTGCATGGTTATCCGTCCCGCCGGTTATGCAATCTGGGAAAACATACAAAAGGAGCTGGATCGGCGCTTTAAGGAAACAGGCGTTGAAAACTGCTATCTCCCTATGTTTATTCCGGAAGGGCTTCTAAATAAAGAAAAGGATCATGTGGCAGGATTTGCTCCGGAAGTTGCTTGGGTTACGCACGGCGGAAGCGAGCCGCTTCAGGAGCGTATGTGCGTGCGTCCGACGTCGGAAACGCTGTTTTGCGATTTGTACGCGCATATTGTGCAGTCTTACCGCGATCTGCCGAAAGTATATAACCAGTGGTGCTCGGTTGTGCGCTGGGAAAAGACGACGCGTCCTTTCCTGCGTTCCATGGAATTTCTCTGGCAGGAAGGGCACACCGCCCACGCAACCGCAAAAGAAGCCGAAGAGCGCACCATTCAAATGTTAAATATCTACACTAAGTTCTGTGAAGAGTTTCTTGCGATCCCTATGATCTGCGGCCGCAAGACCGACAAAGAGAAGTTTGCGGGAGCGGAAGCTACTTACACCATCGAGGCGCTTATGCACGACGGCAAGGCGCTTCAGTCGGGCACAAGCCATAACTTTGGAGACGGCTTTGCGAAAGCGTTTAACATTCAGTACACCGACAAAGAAAACAAGCTGCAATACGTACACCAGACGAGCTGGGGCGTATCTACGCGCTTAATCGGCGCAGTCATTATGGTGCACGGCGACAACAGCGGTCTTGTACTGCCTCCGCTGCTTGCTCCCGTACAGGTGGCGATTATCCCTATCCAGCAAAAAAAAGAAGGCGTTCTTACAAAAGCGTACGAGCTAAAAGAAAAGCTCTCCGCCTTCCGCGTTAAAGTAGACGACTCGGACAAGAGCCCCGGATTTAAGTTTGCAGAGCAGGAAATTCGCGGCATTCCTTTCCGCGTAGAAATCGGGCCGAAAGACATTGCAAACAACCAAGCGGTCATCGTCCGCCGCGACACGCGCGAAAAGATTGTCGTTTCGCTTGACGAGTTAGAAGAGACAATTGCAAAGCTGATCCCGCTTATGCAAAAAGAAATGCTTGCGCGCGCCAGAGCGCACCGCGACGCGCACACTTACTCCGCAGTTACTATGCAGCAGCTAAAAGAAACCGCAGAAACGAAGCCGGGCTTTATTAAGGCTATGTGGTGCGGCGACGTAGCATGCGAGGAGAAAATCAAAGAGGAAGCCGGACTTTCTTCCCGCTGTATGCCATTTGCAAACGAAACGTTAAGCGAAACTTGCGTATGCTGCGGCAAAAAAGCCAAGGCGCTCGTTTATTGGGGCAAAGCGTATTAATTCCACGGATTTTGCCGAAGAAGCGCTAAAATTAAAACAAATCCAAGGGGGCCGAGCAGGAAACCGACGACGCCAAACAGCTGTAAACCAAGGTACATGGAAAACAGCGTTTCAATCGGGCGGATTCCGATGCGGTCCCCTAAAAGTTTCGGTTCTAGAAATTCTCTTGTAAGCTGACAGATTGCGTAAATCACAAGCAGACCCACCCCGTAGCGGTACTCTCCTGCCAACAGCCGAAAAATTGCCCACGGCACAAGGATGATTCCGCTTCCAAGCGCCGGCAGCGCATCCAAAAGGCCAATCCCCATCCCAACAACAAGCGCATAGCGATTGCCAAGAAGCATTAGCCCCAAGCTGCAAATCGCCCCGATAATAAGAAGCAAGGTCGCTTGCGTTTTTAAATACGCCAGTCCGGTCTGCGTCAGCTGCTCGCGTACACGCGCAAGCCGCGCGGAAAGTCTGCCAAAGCATATTCCACCGCCCATGCACTGCGCACAATCTTTGCGCCGCCTATCGCAAAGCATTTCGCGCAAAATCAGAACCGTCCCAATAAAAAACACAAGCAAAAATGTAAACGCTTTTCCAACCCATAAAAGCGCCTTCCTTCCGTGCCCGGACAGACTTCCAGCTACACTGCTGCCAAGCCCCTTTCCAATCTGCTCCATGCAGTTTTTTGCTGCGCGAAGAACGGTCCCCTGCTCTAGCGAAAGCATCCGGTCCGCCTGCCTACACAGCTCGCAAAACGTCCCTTCCGCTGTCTGCGCAAAGGCCTGCAAATGAGACGCAAGTGCTCCCAGCTGCCAAAGCCCCAGCTTGCATAGCCGGTAGCCGCCAAAAGCTAACAAAAGAAAAAACAATACCGCCGTCAAAATACTGCTAATCCCCGCCGACATCCGCACCTTTTTTGTAAGAAATACCGCCGCCGGACGAAGCAGCATAGCGGCAAGGTACGCCAAAAGAAATGGCCACGTAAGCGGTAGCAAATAGCGAAAGGCCAAATAAACGCCTCCAACGACCGCAATAAAATACGCTGCGCGCAGCAGCTGTTTTTTGTATAAAAAAAGACTTCTCATTGTTCATCCCGCCCTGTTGTTCTCAGATGCAGTATGCGCAAAAAAAGCCTTTTCCATAAATCCGTATTTTATCAGATGTGGGAAGACTCCATCTGATAAACGCTCGCGGGTCTTGAATTTTTCAGGCGCGCAGCGACGAATGGAATTCCCTGCGCTGCCGCAGCTCTGACCGTTTCTTCTCCGGCGAAAATCTTAAACTCGCCGCCTTCGTAAAGCAAAAGCACTTCCTCACTCGGATAATACGGCGCCTGCTCGTTTTTTTCTCTCTCCCACGAATATCCAAGCCGCTTTGGAGAAATTAAGATTCTGCCGGTATCTTCGTCGTTTGTGTGGCGCTTCGCTTCCGAAAAAAGAACTTCCGAAACGAGCTCCGGCGATGCGTAGCTGCTGTCAAGGATTAAGTTGTAATTATTAAAATCGAAGTAGTCAATCCGGTAAAGTTCGCGGTAGCGCCGATCCTCGTTTTCCGCGCGCATCCGAAGCTGCTCTTTTGCCTCCTCCACGCTTTTATACGACTCCACTTTTCCGCGCTTCGCATCGGAAAAGACGCGCATTGCCGCAACGGACAGGTCAACGGACAAGAAGACTTTAAAGGAGCTCTCCACAAAATTCCACGCTAACCTAGAGTCAAACAGAATGTTTTTTTGCGGATTTTCTCTGCTGATTCGCGCGGAAGCGTCGTCGATCATTTTGTCGTACTTGTGGTCCTTTGTCATCAAGTCGTTCATCTCCAGCACGGAAATGCCCATCTCATCCGCAATTTGCCGAATGATCTTCCCGGTCGAAAATATCTCGTAGCCGTATTCCTGTTCCAGACGCTTGCAAACGGTTGATTTGCCGCTGCCAAGATTTCCGGTCAACGTAATGTGCATATGCGATTCCTCTCCTTCTTTAAAGCAGACCCAAATGCTCAACTAAAATTTTAATTCCAAGCAAAATCAAAATTCCGCCGCCCATTAACTCCGCCCGCGACTTGTATTTGCTGCCGAACACGTTTCCTACTTTTACGCCAATCGACGATAAAACAAAGGTCACAACGCCAATAAAGCTCACTGCGGCCAAAACGTTCGTATTCGGCAAAAAGGCAAACGTAACGCCTACGGCAAGGGCGTCTATGCTTGTTGCAACCGCAAGAAGGAACATCGTCTTAACGTCTAGCGAGTCGTCCGCCTCCTCCTGCTCGTTTTGCAGCGCTTCGCGCACCATGTTTCCTCCGATTGCCAAAAGCAGCACAAAGGCAATCCAGTGATCGAGCGACGTTATGTACGCGCGGAAGCGATATCCAAGGAAATATCCGATTGCAGGCATCAGCCCCTGAAACCCGCCAAACCAAAGGCCGCAGACTGCCGCTCTTTTTAACGTGCAGCATTTCATTGCAAGACCTTTGCAGACCGAGACTGCAAAAGCGTCCATAGATAGTCCGACCGCCAACAGAAACAATTCGATGAAACCCATTCTTTCACCCTTTCCGTTACCCTTTTCCTAACGATACTAGCATTCGCCACCGCCAATGTCAAGCATTCTGCGGCGGATTCCAGGCAATTGCGCCCGACAAAAGGAGGAGCGAGTGCTCCTCCTTGCGAACGTTTGATTTATTACTTATACTGTGTTCGGTGGACTGTACCTACCTTTCGAAAATTCCTTTTTTGAGGTGTTACATATTAAGTGCCCTTTGGACCGTACCTTCCTTTCATAAGATGAAGATCTATACTATTATCTGTACATTGGTCGATACCTCTATTTTTGCAACTTTCGTTTGGCTATTAGGTTCGTTACTCTCTTAACGTCCCATTGGACCGTACCTTCCTTTTTTCGATCTTAAATCAGGTTCTGTTTTGTGCGGTTCTTAATTTCCCATTGGACCGTGCCTTCCTTTTTGGATTTGGTTTCCGATGAAAGCTTACATTTTCATTGGACCGTACCTTCCTTTCTGTGGTTTCGTCTATCGAACTTGTTGTTGTTTCTTTTGTTGTCTAAACTTTACCACAGGGGAACGGAATTGTCAAGCACATTTTTAAATTTTTTTCAAGTTTTTTTGCTCTTCTGCGTTATTTTAGTTGTTTTCTGACAATTCATGGTTTTTCGCCGATTTTTCTCCTTTTTTCTTCCCCGTTTTCAGAATTGATTTTCTGCTTCACAACAAGTGCCCCGTCAGCCTCCCAACAAAGGAACTGTATGGCAAGTCCACACTCGGAAAAAAATTGCTCTTCCGACGCGTCATGCGTCACAAGCACAACCGCCGCGCTTTTTGCCTTTTGTATAATCCACTTGGCAAGCTGCGCCTTGCGCTCTTCATCCAGCCCGTGAAACGGCTCGTCCAAAATGCAAAGCGCTCCCGGATTTAAGAGCGCGCGCAAAAGCGCTACGCGCCGTTTCATTCCGCCGGAAAATTCTCTCACCGGCTGACGGCTCGTTTCATCTATGCCGCACGCTTCTAACGCGCAGCAGATTTCTTCCCGGCTTTTCTTTGTCCCGCCAAGCCACACATTTTTCCACGCCGACGCCCACTCGCAAAGCCGATTTTCCTGAAAGCAAACACCGGCCGCACCCGTTCGCCGCACGTTTCCCGCATCCGGTTTTTCTAAGCCAAGAAGCAGCCGCAAAAAGGTCGTTTTCCCGCAGCCGGACACGCCTTGCAGCAGCGTAACTGTCCCCGCAGCAAACTCTGCGCTTACCGCCGGTACGACGCACTTTCCCGAATAGGATTTCGTAACATTTTCTACCGCTGCCACCACGCCCTGCTCTGCGCCGCGCGCAGCCAAAAACGCATCCTCCGCGTGGAAAGCTTTCGCAGCAGCTTTTTTCCCGCCAGCAAACACGGTTGGCTCTATAAGGCACATTTTCATCAACCGAAGCAAAAGCAAGACGACAAATCCAAAGACTACGCTTGTGAAAAGCAAAAGAAGCGTCCACGCAAACAACGCCTGCGTATCAAGCGTGAGCTTAGCGTTGTACAGCTGCACGCCGATCGAGTTTCTGGCATGACCGATGATTTCCGCCGCTACGCCAGCTTTAAAGCACATGCCAAGACCCGCGCGGCACGCCGCCAAAAAATACGGCAAAACCGCCGGAAGAAGCAAGTACCGAAGCTTCTTTGCTATCTTCCAGCCA
>CALWRS010000018.1 GCA_944384025.1 uncultured Lachnospiraceae bacterium | reverse complement strand
CAAGCCGGAGACGTTACGACAGAGGCAGGGCCGGACATTCTTTCACCGGCTCCCACTTCGGGCGAGAACGGCGAGAACGGCGAAGACAGCGAGAACCCTTCCGGTTCGGTAACGCCGGGAAATGAAGACGTTTCCGCTTCGGTAACGCCGGCTCCAGAGCAAACACCGACGCCAAGCCCGGCAAAAGACCCGGGGGCGGCGCCGACACCGCTTCTGACACCGGCTGCGGATGTTACGCCGACACCGAGTAAGAAGCCAGGGAATACATCGACGCCAAGCCCGACACCGAGTAAGAAGCCAAGTACCGGCAACAGCGGGAAAAAGCTTCTGTACGCGCTAGCGGATGTTGGCGTATGGGACGCACCAAATTATTACACGTCCGACACCTTAGGGAAGCTGACGCACGGAGGGCAATACGAAGTACTGGAAACGATTAAAGGAACGACGATGACGTGGTACCGGATTTCTTTTAACGGGAAGAATGGCTACGTGGAAACAAAGTATCTGGGCACGACGCAGGTGGAGCCGACACCAACGCATGCACCAACGCAAAAGGAACTGGCGCATATGATTGGAACGGGCGTTGTCTGGACAGAGCTTTGCCCGGAAATGCTGACATTGGTAAATGATGTTCGCGGCGAACTTGGATTGCGTCCTCATATCTGGGGGGATAAAGAACTGGAGGAGATCGCGCTTGCCCGTGTGGTGGACACCATCGAAGAACTGGAGAACAACTGCGTTCACTCCGGGGCGAAGAATTACTGGCATACGGGGTTGGACTCCAACATCAGTGAAATTTTCGCATGGGGTGGATGCCTGGATTACAAGGGAGCCTTTGAGGCATGGAGAAGCTCGCCGAATCACTGGCGCTCAATCGTTAGCGACAATACAGAGGATGAAATCGCAGCATGCGATATTATTGACGAGGATGGCCGCGTGATAAAGGAAGGAGAAATCATTCCCGGTTTTGATATTTACATGGTCTGCGCTCATGCTATTTATGAGGGCTATGACTACTGGGTAATCGTCTATGCCGGTGTGCAGCGCCCTTGGCCTAATGAGTAAGCCTTAAAAACGAAACAAGGTTATGAAAAGAGACGTTTTCGGACGTCTCTTTTTCGTGCCCAAAACGGGATTTTCCGGCGGAAAGAGCTTTGCGTTTTTCTCCCTAGCGCAGAGCTTTTTCGTCGCCGTTAAATCATAAATATAAAAACAAAGAAGGAGGAATCCAAAACAATGAAATCTCATGCAAAGAGTCGCTTTCGGCGGCTTTTATCGTTCGCTATGGTTTTTGTATTGCTTGCAGGATCGATGGCGGCGTACCGCACAAAAGAAAACACGGCGAAGGCAGCTGTGAATTCTACCAAGGAATTCCAGACAAAGTTTGTCGCGGAATGCTTGGCGCGTGTCGGCTGGTATTACAAAACGAGCGGCGGGTACAACAACGCCCAAAGCAAGGAATACGACTGTACCGGCTTGATTGGCGCCGTATTTAATGCGATGGGCTTCCGGTACGGCTTCGGAGAACGGACAAGCAGCAACACCTGGGGCTACTGGGGGACAGACAAGTGGCTGTCGTTTACTTCATCTCTAAAGGTTGGACAGACGGTTACGCTTTATAACACGGACAACACACAGTACTTAAAGTTCCGCGTGATTGCAAAGGACATAGACCTGACGGAGAATCCGGATGCAGCGCCGGAAGGTTCGATTATTATTAAACCGGCTACCGGCAGCAGCGGCGCACACGCCACGATCTCGCTTGGCACGTTTGAGGATCAGGGAAGCCCGGCAAAGAACGTAGCGTACGTGCGAAACCAGCTTGTCGCGCGTTATGGAAGCGCATACAAGGAAGCAAACTTTACTTACAAGAAGGCAAGTACGCTTGCAGCGCTTCTTGCGACGAACGGAACGATGTACAACAACAGCAACAACGTATACGGCTGCGCGAACGTCTGGGACTGGCGGCAGCGAAACAGCATTCCAGACTTTAACGCAAACACGTCTACACAAGCCTACAGTCCTCTTTGGCAGGTCGATGCGCTTAATACAAAGATGGGCGTAACTGTGAACAACAACGTATGGGGCAAAGCAAAGAGCACGGTTGCCAGTATGATTCTGGAGTTTGAAGAATACGGCAGCTGTACCTTTACGAAAACCGACGACTCCGGTCACGCTCTGATGGGCGCTACGTTTGGTATTTTTGCAAGCTCCAGCGATGCAGCGAGCGGGAAGAACGTCATTAAGACGGCGGCATCGGACAGTAACGGAAAGATTACTTTTAGCGACTTAGTGTGCGAACCTAAAGGAACAGTCTACTACGTTAAGGAGCTCAGTGCCCCGACTGGATTTACGGTAAGTAATGCTGTCTATAAGGTCGTAATCAAACCCGACCAAACCGCTAAAGTCAACGGCGGCAAGATCTCCAATACCCCGTGGAGCGGCTCGGTTACCCTAACCAAGCTGGAGGCCGGGACCGGTACGAAGCTTCCCGGCTTTACGTTCACCGTCTACGAGTGGGATGGCAGCACTTATGTCAAGCTTGCGGACCTGACCGACAACGGCGACGGAACCTACAGCTACTCTGCATTGAAATATTCGCAGACAAACAAGGGGAAGTTCCGGCTGAAGGAAACGGCGACCGACGGCAAACACGTTTTAAAGGAAGACTGGCATCAGGACTTTACGCTTACAAGAAACGGACAGACCTTCTCGTACGAGTTGGAGAACGAAGTTTCCGAAGTCGATGCGTATCTGTGCTTGTATAAGCAAAGCGACACCGGCGAAGCGCTAAAGGACGTGCAGTTTGCCGTATTTTCGGACGAATCGTGTACGGAGCTTTTACAGACGCTAACGACCAACGGCGACGGGTATGCAAAGAGTTCTGCCATCTCTGTACTTGTAGGTGAAGGACGCACCGTATACGTTCGGGAAGTTTACAAAGACGGCTTGTACGGCGGCAGCTACTACGTAAAGAACGACACCGTTTACGCGGTGACGCTCACGGAAGAAAACACGGAAGCGAATCCGGCGCGGGTTGGCGGCGAAGGCTTCGTGATTGTCAACGAGCGGCGGCTTGCTTACCTTTCCCTTACCAAGCTTCGCGACGATACAAACGAGCCGCTTTCCGGCGTCAGCTTTCGCATCTCGCGCACGGCGGATATGAAAAGCGTTTTTGAGACGATTACAACGAACGAAAGCGGGTATGCAAAGAGTTCCGCGATTAACATTCCTGCGGATGGATACGTTGTTTACGTACAGGAAGTCCCAAGAGAAGGCTTTGCGGGAAACGAAACGATTTACGCGGTAACGCTTCAGAGCGGACAGATCGCTGTTGTAAACAACGCACCGATTTACAACACGCCGACCAAAGTAGAAATCAGCAAAACCGATCTCGTCTCCGGAAAAGAGCTTGCCGGAGCGACGCTGCAGATTCTGGATAAAAACGGCAATCCGGTTTCTGTTACGACTGCCGACGGGCAGAGCGGAACGAGCTGGATAACGACTGGAGAAGTGACCAAGATTTACGCGCAGCTGCTTGCCGGGGAGACGTACACACTTCGCGAGAAGGCGGCGCCCGAAGGCTACGTACTAGCAAGCGAAGTGAAGTTTACCGTTAACGCGGACGGAAGCGTAACGAAGGTTACGATGGAAGACGACTGTACGAAGGTACTGATTCGGAAGGTCGCAAAATAATTCAGAAAGAGGAGAAAAAATAGTATGAAAAAGAAATTAGGAGTTTTCTTATTTACCCTGGCTTTGCTTTTGGGGTCTGCATCGATTGCGTTTGCCGCTGTTAGCGGAAGCGAAGAAAAGGAGGCAGCAAAGCCTTCCCGCACAGCTACTTCTTCGGAAGGTGAGAACAAGGACATCACATACGAAGTGACGACGCTTCACAGCGTAACGTCCGGCGAAGCGGTTGTTGGCGCAAGGCTGCAAATCCTTGATAAGGACGGCAACATCAAGGCGGACTGGGTAACGGATGGAAAGGATTTTGAACTTACGGCGGAGCTGATTGCCGGTGAGACGTATACGCTTCACGAAGTATCCGCGCCAGCTGGCTACATAAAAGCCGCCGACCAGACGTTTACAGTAAGCGAAGACGGGAGCGTGGATGAAATCGTCATGAAAGACGATTACACGAAGGTAGAGATTTTAAAGATTTCCGCAAAGACCGGAGAGCCGCTTGCCGGAGCGCACCTGCAAGTGCTTGCGCCGGACGGCGAAGTCGTTCTTGACTGGGTAACGGACGGAACAGCGGTACGGGTAGACGGACTTCTGGCTGCCGGCGTTACGTATACACTTCACGAAGTATCCGCACCGGCGGGTTATGTAAAAGCCGCCGACCAGACGTTCACCGTTGGCGAAGACGGCGAATTGCAAAAAATCACTATGGTAAACGACTATACCAAGATCCGGATCCGGAAAGTCGTAAAGTAAATCCGGACAATTCGAAACGAAAGGACGGAAAACTATGAAAGGTTTGATGAAACAGCAAAGCCGCTTTGCGCTTTTGTGGCTTTTCGCGCTTGCCGGTCTTTTGCTTTTCGGAGCGCGTCTTCCCGTAGGACTTGCGGCAGAAGAGCCGGAAGGCGAGAAGGCAGAAGCGTCGTACGAAGTAAGTACCGGCGATCCGGTTGTCGGCGCGGTTTTGCAGCTGCTTTCCGCAGACGGAAGCGTCGTTGCGGAAATGGTGACGGACGGCGAAGACATCGTACTGGACGCAGAACTAATCGCGGGAGAGACGTATACGCTTCGCGAAGTGTCCGCACCAGCTGGCTTCGTAAAAGCCGACGACATCGTCTTTACCGTAAGCGAAGACGGGGGCGTCGATGAAATCGTCATGAAAGACGCGCCAACGACCGTAAAGGTCTACAAAAAGGACGCCCGCGACCGCTTCCTTGCCGGAGCGACGCTGCAGATCCTGGATAAAAACGGAAGCGTCGTAGAAGAATGGACGAGCGAAACAAAAGAACACGTTATCCGTGCAAAACTGATCGCGGGAGAGACGTATACGCTTCGCGAGAAGGCGGCGCCGGAAGGCTTCCTTACCGCCGACGACCAGACGTTTACGGTAAGCGAAGACGGGAGCGTGGATGAACTTACCGTCTACAACATGCGGAGCGATACGCCAACGACCGGGGAAGAAGGCCCGCTCTTTTGGTTTGTGGTCATCGGCGCGCTTGCCTGTCTTTTGCTTACCGGCGTGTGGCTTTGGATTGTGTGGCGGAGCTGAGAGACGGCGTAAGCAAAAGGAGAAAAGGGTAAAAGGGCTTGTGCTCAAACGGTGGCTTATGGTAAAATGGGCGTGGTGGGAACGGTTGCCCCTTGAGAAAGGGGGAGTTGCCTATGTATGTTACATATGATGCGTTGATCCAGTTTGGATTGCTCACAGTGGCGTTAATAGGTCTTGTATACAAGATATGTCATAAAGACAAAAAATAAACCGCCCCTAGCCTGAGAAACTTGGACGGTTTATTTTAGTTCTGTTTACTTAGCAAGGGGGTACAGCCAAGTACCCCCTTTTCTACTTGCAATATACCACGCCCCTACAAAAAAATCAATAGCTTTTTACCCATCTACAGTCAAGCAAACACATTTGTTTGACTGCTTTTTTATCAGATGTGGGAAGCCCCCCATCTGATAAACGCTCCGCTTAGGATGCGCAGGGATTCGGATAGGAATTATGTCGGCAAAAGCCGCCCCGAATCCCGCGCCAAGACTCGCGAGCGAGTCTTGAATTTTAGAAAAGTAAAGCCACTGCCAGAGGGCGGAAAAATTGTCCTAGTAAGGTTTTGGTTTGACGAATAACTTACTAACTTAAACGAAATAGTTGCAAAAACGCATCTATCTCGAGGGGGGGCTTCGCAAGAGGATTGCAATTACAAATCGATGATCGTCGGCGGTCAATCGTCACCTGCCGCCACAAAAAAAGGACGAAGAGAGTGAGTGCTAAAGTGGCTGCTTGACATTTGTTATCATATATGATAACATAGGAGCCATAGGAAAGGAGGAGGTTTTGTGACAGATAAGGAAATACGGGCTTCAAGACAAAGCATTATTCAAAAGCTGACGCAGGCCCGGCTTGAAAAGGGACTGACGCAGGAGCAGCTTGCAAGGCTCATCGGTACGCAGCGTTCCAATATCTGCCGTATTGAAAGCGGAACGCAGAATCTCTCCCTTGATATGATGCTTAAGATCGCCGGAGCGCTCGGAAAAGACATTAGCATTATGCTCGAAGAAAGGGGCAAAACGATGACGAATGTATACAGCCTTCGTCTGTACGACGAGGAGTTGATCACCTTTACCCTTGAGGAGAAAGGGCTGGAGGGCTTGCAGGCAAATATCCTGTATGCCGATACCCAAAACGCACATCTCTTTCCGCTTGATCTGGAGCTGACCGAGGAAGGAATCGTGAAATGGCTCTCAAGGAGGGTTATCCCGAAAAACCGGCAGTTTGTGGATGAGATACTGAAAACACTTGGACTTAGCGTGAACAACACCAAAGGCATCATAGATGTCTGTATGGGGCTGTCCTTAAACGACAGCTATTGGGTAGTCCCCGCCGATTTTGACGGAGAGTTTGCAGACTATAACCTCTATGAAAACCGCTTCTCGGAAGCGCTGTCTTTGGTGGCGTATACGGGCGTAGGCGGAAGCAAGGAAGCCTTTACCACCTCTCCTGAGCTTACCACAAACGGTATGCTCAGAAAGGCGTGGCGCTTCGTGGACGATGACGGGATTTACCTGTATAAAGGCGGCACGGAGGGCGCAGCTAATGCCGGAAACGAGCCGTACAGCGAATACTATGCCTGCCAGATTGCCGAGGCAATGGGGCTTTCCTGCGTGCAGTATGACCTCGAAAACTGGAAGGGCATCCTCGCTTCCAAGTGCAGGCTCTTTACAGATATAGACACATCCTTTGTTCCCATCGGAAGATTTTTAAACAAATCCACGCTGAAGGAGTGTCTTGATTATTATGCAGCGCTGGGCGAAGATTTTTATGAGCAGCTTTGCAGTATGCTTGTATTTGACGCTGTGATCTATAATGAGGATCGGCACTTTGGTAATTTCGGCGTACTGCGGGATAACCACACGGGGAATATTATTTCTCCCGCTCCCATCTTTGACAACGGCTTGTCCTTGTTTAATTATGGAATGCCCGATGATTTCAAAAATCTTTCAGAGTATGCGAAAACCCGTTCCAACCCCTACAGAATTTCCTACGAGGAAATCTGTAAGGAGGTTATGGGTGCGAAACAGAAAGCGCAGCTTCGCAGGCTGCTCGGATTTACCTTTCAGCGACATCCGTCTTTGAACCTTCCGGAAGAAAGGCTGAAAGCGATTGAAGGGCACATCGGTGAACGGGTGCGGGAGCTGCTTTCGCTTCCATCCCGCAAGAGGGAAAAACGCAGAAACGAGCCGACAAGATAACTGAAAAAACGACACTGAGCCGCTTGGTTTTCTTATGAAATCAGGCGCCCGAAGAAATCCATCACACTTATAAATATACGATGTGCGAGGATATCGTGATGGCGATGGAGGAGCTGGAAGAAATCTCGGACCAGTTTGTGGCTGCGATTAATTCGTTGTTTTCTTCAGAGGCGGAAAACAGGTACGAGGAAGAAGCTATAGACTATGTCGGGTTCACGCCCGAGAACATACAGAGCATGTACTTGCGCATAAAGATGATTTTCCGAATGAGAGCCTTGGACGAGCTTGCGCATAATGAAGAGCCACAAAACGCGGAATTTGAGATGGAGATGTAAGGAAAAAAATCCCGTTGCATAAAGCGCGGGGATATGGCAACGTAACAGAAGGAACAACCGTGTTGCGGGGTGGGCTGACCTCTATTCTTAGGAATGGGGGTGATGCTTATGAAGAACAAATTCCAATTTATCAGACATTAACTGTCCTACACTCTAAAAACCCTTGATATTACTGGGGTTTTCGTTTATTACAAACTCAACTGCTATGTATTTTCCCTTGTTTTTGTCCTTATGAGCGAAAATAAGGGAAACTTTTTATATCTAACCGCTAACTACCTTATCGAGCAGTCGTGCGGAAGTACGCTTCGCCTCTCTTGTAGAGTGAGCGTAGACATTCATCGTGGTACTGACATCAGAGTGACCTAAAAGCTCCTGCACATCCTTCGGTGCCGCTCCGTTTGAGAGCAGATTACTTGTGAAGGTATGGCGCAGTTGGTGGAAATGAAACCCGTCGAGACCCTCTACTTTTTTGCTTGCTCTCTTGCACATAATACCGATCGTGCTTGGCGATTCATACGCTCCATCAGGCCTTAAGCATACAAAGGAAATTTCCTTGTATCCCTCGGGAACCTTCTCGTTTCTCGGTAGCTTTTCGGGCACCACGAGCTTTGTGTCGTGTGGTGCATTTGCCTGTTCCAAGGGGTTTGTTTTATTAAGGTCTGACATAGGAATTATTCTTCTTTCTTTAAGATTTATATTTTCACGCAGCAGGGACAGATGCTGCGTGAAAATCCGTGTACGAAAATATGGGTTTGGGGGGCATTTTCGTCACGAGAATTTTAGGTATCCTCTCTGACGAAAATGATTCTCTGTACGAAAATTTTTGCGTCGTCATATCGAAACGAGAGTCATAGATCATATCGAAGAGACAGGCATTTATCATATCGAAAGGAAAGTAGTGCGGCGATATTCGATTGTGAACAGAGGTTAGTACTTGGCTTCATCAGAGATTTTGAAAGGATCATCATCTCCGACTTACCGTGCGTATCCTCCTGCATTCAAGAGTGCAGCAATATGGTGGTCAACCGTATCTCTGCAACGCTACGCCGTGTGTTGGCATTTCAACCAATCCGGCCCTAAACGAAAGCCGTACGGCGGGGATTTTCATTCTGTAGTTTAGCGATTAAATCCCGGAAACAATTCGCTGCGCGAAATTCCCATAAAGGAGACGGTCGCACCTCCGTCCGAGCAATTTTATTTAACGACGGAACTCTCAAACGTCGTGGGTATCTCATTCATTTTCGTCACGAGCTTCGGCAGATACCCTTGCCGTCGGTGGTATGCATTTTCGTCAGGAAAATTCTCCGCCCACCGATGACGGGTTTTGACAGTCAGATCACCGTGATCTGTAACGGCTCTATCAACCGCCCATATTCGTTCACAGCAGTTTGGGAGTCTGCTGTATATCGCACCATCTCCAACACAGTTGGACTGCAGCGCGAATTGCGTTACTGTGAACCGGTTCCTTTCGGATCACATTGTTTTTGTTTTGACCGTCAGCCTTCTCGCCTTGGTCAAAACTCCGGGCAATCATCTGATTAATGCTTGTTTCTTGGCTTACCCTTCACATTCCTTTTGAAAACGTGTTTCCTTCATTTGAACTCCTCCTTCATAAATGCCCGTCATACGCCCATTTTTAGCGCGTCAACGGTAAATATATTTTGAACCTCATTTGAGGTAACAAAAGCAAAACAAAAAAGTCGATATCTTACATACGCATAACAAGAAAGTCCTAATTGGTCAGATTAAGACATAACCCGTTATGTATATGTATGGTATCGACTAAGCGATATAAATAGGTGAGCAATCAATTGCGCTCAAATAAGTATAGTGTGTGCATAAACACGATAACCTCGGGGAACAATATTCAGTTGTATTATAATTTTACCCTAATTTTTTCCTTTTGTCAAATCGGCCGGAGCAATTTATACGAGGTTATGTCGATTTAGCGGAGATTAGGGCTAAATATATGCCGTAATGAGTACGTTTTTTGTACGATTCATAGCACTTTATGTTCGTTTCAGCACTTTTTTGAAAAAAGTTTCAAATTTTTTCGGTTGTTTTCTCCCCCTCTTCCTTCTGTACATAAATTAATCGAGTATTAGTCTTTCAATGCGGAGTGGTTTACTCTCCATATAAGTAATGATCGATTTTGCCTCAATCGTCAAGAGGTATAATATAAATATTTTCGGAAATTGACTTTCGACGTGAGATTATTTTCGAAACATTTGCAAAGGTTATTGCACCTATGTTGACAAATGCCGCGATTTTGCCTATAATAATGTAGAATAAGTTTGCTTGTGAGGTGTGATGATGGATATGGTATCTAAGCTTCAAAACATAGCCAAGAATAACGGAGGTATAATAACAACTTCCAAAGCAGCAGAAGCGGGTGTTTCCCGCGCTCTGCTTTGGAAGCTTAATAACGAAAATAAAATACAACGTATTGCAAGAGGATAGTACATCTTTGAGGATGATATCCAGGATGAGCTCCTCTCAATCGGTCTGCGTTCAGATAAGATCATTTTCTCTCACGAAACTGCGCTTTACCTTCATGGAATCTCTGATAGGACGCCATTTGAGCATACGCTGACTGTCCCCACGGGCAACATCCCGTCTGTGGTGGTACAATCTGAGTGCAAAATGTATTTCATCAAGCCTGAACTTCACGACTTGGGTAGAACTTTGCTGAAAACGCCCTTTGGTAACGAAGTCAGCTGCTACGATTTGGAACGTACTATTTGTGATATCGTGAGAAGCAGAAATAAAGTAGGAACTGAGACATTCCTTGCGGCACTCAAAGCCTACGCTGCCAGATCCGATAAAGATTTGAACCGTCTTTACAGTTATGCAAAACAGCTTCGTGTATCGGGAATTCTGAGAAAATATTTGGAGGTACTTTTATGAACCGTGCTATGATTTAAAAGCAAAGATCAGAAATATCGCCAAGCAGAAAAATACCCCCGCCCAGGTGATTCTGCAGAACTATATGTTCGAGCGTCTGCTTGTCCGCCTATCCGAATCGGAATATAAGGACAAATTCGTCCTCAAGGGAGGTATGCTGGTTGCAGCTATCGTAGGTCTTAACAACCGGGCGACGATGGATCTGGATACCACCCTCAAAAGCCTGCCTTTAACCCCGGAAGCGATTACCGGCGCTTTGCAGGCGGTATGTTCAATTGAAAGCGACGATGATGTTACTTTTGAGGTCGGAACCGTAACGCCCATCCGTGACGACGATATTTACGGTGGCTACCGCGTGATGCTGAATGCCAAATACGACACCATCTTAACACCGCTGTCCATTGATGTTTCTACCGGTGATGCAATCACACCGAACCCCATAGAATATACCTTCTCCGAAATCTTTGATGACGAAAAATCCTATCGTCTGTGGGCATATAACATCGAAACCGTAATGGCAGAAAAGGTCGAAACAATCCTCCGTCGCGGCGTATTTAACACTTGTCCGAGAGATTTTTATGACGCGTATATCCTTGCAACTACGCAGAAGTTTGACAAGGCATTGTTTGCCGCGGCTCTGGCGGCCACAGCCGCCCACAGAGGAACGACCGAGCAGATTTCAGATATTCCCACCATAATGAAAAACATCGAAGAGAGCTCCGAACTCCGCGCTATGTGGGACAAGTACCGCAAGCAGTTTGCTTATGCTGAGAATATACCTTATGAAAGTGTTTTAGCTGAACTTCAGATGCTGATTCAGTAATTTGTAAGTTTACACAATGTTGAATTATAGGAGGATGACTATGATAAAATTTAAAAATCTAAAGACAGACGAAATAAAAACCGCGTTTTCTCTTCGTGAAGACGGCGAAAAAACATATATAAAATTTTCTGCGGATGGAAAGGAATACGGTTATTTCAAAAGCAATATTGAAATCATTACCTCAGATATCAACAAGTTGCCTTTCCGTGTGTATGTATACACAAAAGGCTGTTATAAATGTCATAAACCTACCGAAATTTTGACTTATATTACATATGCTGATAAGCCAACCGAAAATGTGATATTTCCTTGTGATTTTGATAGACTGCTTGACCATCAAAACATCATTGCACATCTGCAAGACCCGAGTATTGAATACTATGGATTGAATGTTATTGGTGATATTGAAGAATTTGACCATCTGCTTATGGAAAAATATCCAGAGAGAATCAAAAACACTTATAGTAAAACCAAAAACAGAATTTATCCTATGAATGTCTGCAGTCATTGCGGGAATGGTCAAGGTTGGTATTATATTTACAGAGATATCAATGAGATGGTCAAAAATAATGCAGAAATTAAATTGTTTGAGCAATCTTCTGAAAGGAAGGAGGAGAACAAGTGAATAAAGCAATTAACGATGCCACATTACAGCAAGCAGGTACAATTTATCAATATTTAATAGCTTTAAAAGATTGCTTTGAACTCAACTATAACGAAACTCTCCAAATTGAAATTCATGGCGATGTGAGCATTATAAATAACTTAGGTGGTTTATATCAAAAAGAAGTAAAACATCACTTTGGCGAAAAAGTTTGTCTAATAGAGATATAGATTTTTGGAAGACCTTAGCTAATTGGTACACGGATTATGAGCGAGCAATCGTTTTTTCCCACTTGATTCTGAGCACTACGGCAAACATATCAACTTCATCACCTTTTTCGGCATGGAATGAGTCGAAAAAAGAGGAAAAGTTAAGAATCTATCACTTCCAACGTGTGTTTAGTATTCTTTGCGGTTTCACCATCGGCGAGTATATTCGGAATCGCAGGCTGTCGCTTGCCGGTACGGAGTTGGCCTCAAGTGATGCAAAGGTTATTGATGTTGCGCTGAAGTACGGCTATGAAAGTCCGGACAGCTTTGCAAAAGCATTCCAGAAGTTCCACGGTATATTGCCGTCGCAGGCTCGAAATAACGGTAGTATGCTGAAATCCTATTCCCGTCTTGTACTGAAATTTTCTTTGGAAGGCGGTAAACCTATGAATTACAGAATTGAAAAGAAGCCGGAAATGATTTTGACTGGATATAAAGCTCATTTCACCGGTGTACCCTATGGCAAGGACAGAGAGCGTCAGGAGGAACAACTTTTTGTGACGACGCGAAGAAAACAGTGGTTCCTTCGTGGCGCATCACGAAACATTGATGCACATTGCGTTATCACCAATATCACAGATGAAGGTTATGACTATTATTACTGCCATCTGTTAGATGGACGGGAAAGAGATAATCTTTATAACAAAGACGTTACCGGCGTTGATTTTGTTGAAAACTTGGGTTTTGGAAAACATTGTTATCCCTGAAACTACTTATGCTGCCTTTGAAACTAACGATGTCAAAAGCTCCATTTGTGATTATTTTGATCTGCTGAATTTGAGGATTCAGATTCTAACTGAGTGGATGCCGGAAATGGGTTTCCAACTCAAAAACGCCCCTGAACTTGCAGTCTATCATTGGCTACCGAAGGCAGAACGTAACGTTCAGATTTGGATGCCGATAGAGAAAGTAAAATAATCCCTTATGCCGCCTGTGTTTTGCGGGCGGCATTTTCACGATAAACTATCCAACTTGAAGTTGGATGAAATGCGAGCTCATCAAACTGATGCGTCATTGTTTTTGGAGCTGCAGACCCGTAAAATATAATTGTAGCTACAAAAAAATAATTATGAGGTACTTGAATATGACTACAATTAAGATCAATGAACAGATCGCCTTTCTAAGAAAGCAGAAAGGTCTTACGCAAGAAGAACTGGCGGGCGCCCTCGGCGTAACCAATCAAGCAGTCTCCAAATGGGAGTCAGCACAGTGCTGCCCGGATATCCAGCTTCTTCCCGACATCGCGAAGCTCTTTGATGTTTCGGTGGATGAGCTTCTGGGGTATACTCCCGTTTCTACAACAGAAGATATTGTCCTTGCTATTCGCAAACGCATAGAGTCCTTGCCTAAGGGCGAAGATTTTGACTTTACCTTCAGAATGGCTGCAGCTCTTCACACGATTATTCTGTCCAAAGAAATGACCGCAGATAATATGAATCCAGGATGGGATACAGAAGATGCTATTGAACATGCCGGCAATGCTGAATGGGGCTATTCTTGCTGTAATATTCCGGAGATAACAACAACGATGAGGCACGGAGCTGTGTTCTTTTCAAACAATAGGAACTTAACTCTGATGAATACTGATGTTCGTCGAATCGTAGCAATGATCAAGCCATTTAGTGATGCAAAGAACCTGAAGATTGCCGCAGCTCTTTACCAGTTGACTATCCATTCCGAAGATGCCTATACAACCGTTGCTCAGATCAGCGATAAGTCTGGGGTATCTCCTGAAAAAGTGCAGGATTGTCTTGAGAGCGATTTGTCACAATTTATTCTCGAAAAAGAAGGTCCGGAAAGTCAGTTCCGGTTTGAAGGGATGTATATGAATATCCTTCCGATTATCTCTCTTTTCGATTTCAAGTAATTTTTCAAAAAGTTCCAACCTTTTCAGATTCGCGTGTCTATATGGGTGAAAGCTTTCAATGAGGTGCAAACAAGTGAACAGACAAGACGTAGAGAAAACTATAACTGAATACCTGAAGCCCATATTCGGATTTGCTCTGAAGAGGTGTAAAAGCATCCACGATGCAGAGGATCTGTCGCAGGAGATTGCGATAAGAGCGTTCCGTGCGCTCCTTATCAAGGATGACGTTGCGGACATGGGAAAGTTCATCTGGACTGTTGCCCATAACACGCTCAGTAACTATTATCGTGATGCTGCGAAAAGTATGATCGGTGTTTCTATTGATGAGGTTGCGGAGCTGATTGCAGATCCGTACTCTGAACTGGACACCGCCGACAATACAGAAACTATCCATCGTCTCCAGACTGAGATTGCATACCTTTCTAAGTTGCAAAGAAGAATAGTGATTGCGTTTTACTTTGAGAATCGCAAACAGGCAGATATTGCTAAGGAACTGGATATTCCTCTCGGCACTGTCAAGTGGCACTTGTTTGAAGCTAAAAAAGAATTGAAACGAGGTATGGATACGATGAGAAAAGCAAGCGAACTCAAGTTTAACCCTATTAAATTCCACTCTTACGGTATCAACGGTTCCGTGGGCAAAAAATCTCCAGACGAGTTTTTCCGTTCCACACTGGACCAGAATATCTGCTATTGTGTGCGTAATACGGCAAAGACCATTAACGAGATTGCCGATGACCTGGGTGTTTCCCCCGTGTACGTAGAAACAGAAGTTGAATTCCTTGAGGAATACGGCTTCCTGCAGGCACAAAAGGATAAGTACATTATCAACTTCATCATCAGCGAGCCGACTGCAGAACTGCTTACCATGCAGAACGATATGTACAAGCGTGCTGCTGAGCTGTTTGCGAACGATCTGTATGATGAGCTGACCTCTTCCGGCATCCTTGACGATCCGGACATCTTATGTGGTCAAACTGACGCTCCCATCTCCTTGACTGAGTCACCTAAAGCGGACCGTAATTTCATCCTGTGGACGCTGATTCCTTATATAGCAGCTTGGTCCGGCGAGAAACTGATGGATGAGAGCATTTCTTTTGAAGAGGTTGCCACAATCCGTCCGGATGGTGCTCATAATATCTATCATGCGTCTGTAGTGCCGGACGAAATGGTTCTTCCTGAAGACTACGTTTATATGAGAAACTGGTGCGGCCCTATGTGGAATGGCAACGGTGAGCGTATTCTTTGGCAGATTGACAGTGAGTGGTCAGAACGTGGAGATGGTTATAGACTCAAGTATTCTGAAGAAGCCAAACGTATTCTTTCGCTCTATGAAAGAGAGTTTGAGGACCGTCTTTCAAAGGATGAATATGCATGGCTTGCAGAGCGTGGTTGTGTAAAAACCAACGGAGATTACGACGGACACTTCAAGTCTGCATGGCAGATTGTTGTGCTGGCAAGCAAAGATATTCAAAATAAACTCCTTGCCATCGGCGAGCGAATCAAGGCAAAGTATCAGACTGACTTTGATGCGCTGAAGGCGCCTTATGCCGAGGCCGTACTGGAATCGGTTCCTGCACACCTTAGAAAGGTAAAGGAGTATGAACTGCAGTTTGTATTCCACGCAGACGGATGGTTCCTGGTACACTGTATCACAACGCTCCTGAAGAATGGCAAACTGAAGGAGCCTACCGAAGGTCAGAGAAAATCCCTGACCACACTGATTGCCAACGTATAAGCTAATGGGCCGCTGCAGGTTCTCCTGCGGCGGCTACCCCTGTTTCTGTAGAAAAATTTTGAAAAAACATTGAACCGAGAAGCTGTTGTTGCGACCTTGTAGGTGAAAGCTTTCAAAAGAGGTACCGAAGATGCAAAGCAAAGAATTGGAAAACTACATAGAATTCCTGTTATCTGCAGCCTTACAAAGATGCGGCAATATATATGATGCTGAAGATCTAACACAGGAGACACTTCTTGCTGCACTGTCATACATGGCACGTGGAAGAGATATTCAAGATATAAAAGTATGGCTTCTCGTTGTTATGGAGCGAAAATACAATGACGTGCTCCGTAAAAGATATAAGCAACCAATAGTCAGTATTGGAGATGACTTTGATATCGTTGATGAGAACGCAATAATCCAATTGAATGATGAAGACGACGAAGCGGAGAACGTTCGTAAAGCAGTTGCTTACCTTGCCAAAAACTATCGCGAGGTTATCGTGCGGTACTACATGAACGGTCAGAGCGTAAGTCAGATTGCATCAGAATTGGGCATTCCCGAGGGAACTGTAAAAAGCAGATTGCATCTTGGCAGGGATCATGTAAAGAAAGGAATCAGTGATATGGAAAAATACTAAAAGTAAAGTTATTCACCTATAACACTTCATGTTTCTTACAGTGGAAATCCCGGATTGAACGGAGAGCCGATCACACTTGTCAAAAACGATCTTATTGCCCAGAATATCCTGTGGCTGGCTTACTCTAAGCCGGTAACTATTGAGGAGATTGCATTGTCTATCGGTATTCCGGCAGCATACGTAGAACC
>CALWRS010000017.1 GCA_944384025.1 uncultured Lachnospiraceae bacterium | reverse complement strand
CAAGCCGGAGACGTTACGACAGAGGCAGGGCCGGACATTCTTTCACCGGCTCCCACTTCGGGCGAGAACGGCGAGAATGGCGAGAACGGCGAAGACAGCGAAAACGGCATGAACGGCGAAAACGGTGAGAACAGCGAGAATCCTTCCGCTTCGGTGACGCCGGCTCCAGAGCAAACACCAACGCCAAGCCAGGCAAAAGACCCGGGGGCAGCGCCGACACCGGTTCTGACACCGGCTGCGGACGTTACGCCGACACCGAGTAAGAAGCCAAGTACCGGGAATACATCGACGCCAAGCCCGACACCGAGTAAGAAGCCAGGGAATACATCGACGCCAAGCCCGACACCGAGTAAGAAGCCAAGTACCGGGAATACGTCTACACCAACGCCTACGCCGGAGCCGGTTGTTTGGGATGAGCCGTGGGACGCGGCTGTTTGCCGAGACGATATCGCACAGGTGCTGATGCAGAAGGTAAATGATTACAGGGTGAGTCAAGGGGTTCCGGCGTATGAAGATCCGTATGACTATGAAGACATAAAGCCGGGTTTGGGAGATCGTCTAACAGAAAAGGCGCACCGTGTCGCAAAAGCCAATGCGCTGATTAATTCGGCTGAACATGAAGCTAGTCAGATCGGAACGGTCGTTGGCTATTACATGACAGGAAGTGATGCTGCCTTTGCTGATACCATTGCGGAAACCGCGTTCTTGCACTGGTACAACTCTAAGGCGCATAATGCAAACATGCTGGATGATAACTGGTCGCCTTTTGTTGGAGTTGCTGTTATGGCCGTCTATGAATGGTATGACGGCATTTTTTATTATTATGCATGTATTATGGGAGTGACATCGACAGCCACTTTCCAAAACACAACGTAACAACTGAATCAGGACAAGAGTACCATTGCTAGAATGTCCGATTTAAACGGAATGGAAATCTTCGGCGGCAAATGGAATTCGCGGATTATTTGCGTACTGGCGGAGAAAGAAGTGCTTCGTTACAGCGGATTGCGCCGGGAAATGGCAAACATCACCGATGCAGTGCTTGCATCTTCCTTGAAGGAATTGATCGCCAATGGAATTGTTGTACGGAAATCTTATGACGAGATTCCGCCGCGCGTAGAATACTCCCTTTCGGAGAAGGGAAAGTCCGTTGTACCGATTTTGCAGAATATATGCAAATGGGCGGGGATTTTCTACAAAGAGGACAGCGAACACATTATGTCGCATTGCCAAAAATGCGACCATCGATAGGCAGATATTGTCTGCAAAATACAGGAAAGAGGTAAAAGAAATGAAAGTTGCAGTAACTTATGAAAACGGAATGGTTTTTCAGCACTTTGGGCACACCAAGCAGTTTAAGGTTTACGACGTGGAAAACGGTCAGATTACCGGCTCGCAGGTTATGGACACAAACGGTCAGGGGCACGGCGCCTTGGCGACTTTGCTGTCGCAGTCGGGAATTGACGTGCTGATTTGCGGCGGCATTGGCGCAGGCGCGATTAACGCTTTAGCTGACGCAGGCATTCAGCTTTACGGCGGCACTGCCGGTTATGCAGATGACGTTGTAAAAGCGTATCTGTCCGGAAACCTGAAGTTTGATTCGAATGTGCATTGTGAACATCACGATCATGGACATGGACACAATTGCGGAGAGCATTCCTGCGGAGAAGATAAACACGGCTGCACCGGAAATTAAAAGACAAGCTTTGAAAAAGACCCATGCGCGACCAAAGTCCTTCAGACCGGTTGTACATGGGTCTTGAACGGCTGCATTAAAGAGAGTTTAACAGGTGCCCCGGTCAAACTCCGGATTCATGATATAGTAATTCTTCGAATCGAGCCGCTCCTGAACAATGCGCAGCGCTTCGCCGAAACGCTGATAGTGAACGATTTCGCGCTCACGCAAAAAGCGGATGGGGGCTTCTACGTCCGGATGATCCCGAACAAGCCGGAGAATGTTGTCATAAGTGGTGCGTGCCTTTTGTTCTGCCGCCAGGTCTTCGTGCAAATCGGTTATCGCATCGCCTTTTGACTGGAAAACAAAGGCGTTAAACGGATCGCCGGAGGAAGCTGCAGGAAACAGGCCGGTTGTGTGGCTCATATAGTAGGGAAGAAAACCGCTTCTTTCAATTTCGTCCATGGAAAGATTTTTCGTAAGCTGGTAGACGATAGCGGAAATCATTTCCATGTGTGCCAGTTCTTTGGCTCCAAGAGGGTGTATATCATATGGGAGATGCCACCGCCTCTATAGGCGGTGGGTAACAAATTTGTATCAGTGGCGGATGTCAATCCCCCATCTGATATACGCTCCGTGAGTTTTGAATTATTCTCCGCGTGGATACGCAGGAAGCTTTGGATAGATTGTAAGCGTAAAAGAAGCGGGCGTTTTTTTCGTCCCCCGACTTTCCTTTTGGTATGTAATTTTTTCCAGCAACCCTTTTAGAAAATCGTTTTTTGCCTTTGGCGTTGGAAGGAGGGAATAAAGCGCTGCAAGGGAATCGGCCCGCTGCGGTATTTGCGGATGCGTGTGGGCGCAGAAGGTATCCTTCCCAGCTTCCTGCCGAAGAGTCGCCTGTTTTTCTTCGTTCTTTTTTTTGCGCTCTTTTAATTTTTCTAGGCGCTTTTTATATTCCTCCGCTGTATAAATTCCCTGCTCCAAAAGGTCATAAGTTCTCTCCAGCTGCCTTTTAAGCGTTCTTGCTTCTTTTCGAAGATGAGAAAATGCAAGTTCGGCTGTGCAGATGGGCGAAGCATCATCGGAGGGAGTTTCTATGTCTTTTGGGATCGGGTACTTTGCAAACCACCTTTCCAAAAAACATACGACGGCCTGCTCTATAAGCGGCAGGGCAATGCTTCCATTGCCGCAGGCAGCGTTTGGGCACAAAAGCGTATCCGGACTTTGAGAACTGTGCGGACGACGAATCATTTTCCTACCGCATTTTTCACATATGACTAATCCTGCAAGCGGGTTTTTCAGCGCTCTTTCTCCGGAGACGGGGGCGGTAGTTCGCCCCTGCATACGTATTTGCGCAGCCAAAAACGTTTCCTCGTCAATAAGCGGCGGATGCGTTCCGTTTGAAAGAACGATCTGTTCCTTTTTGGAACGCGGGCGGCGGACGGTGGGACGTCCGTTTCGCATGGTTTTAGCAGTCGGCCTCCAGTTCCAGCGCACTTTTCCAATGTAAATCGGATTTATAAGAATGTCGCGCACGGTCGCGGGAGACCAGCGGCAGCTTTTGCGGGGCGAAATGCCCCAATCGTCCAAACGGCGGGCAATGCGCGAAATGCCAAAACAGCGCGCCCCGCTAACGGACGTATCTCCTTGCGTATATAACCGGAAAATAAGTCGGACAACATCCGCTTCCGGCTCCATGGGCCGCAGCGTATAGCCCTTGCCAAGCGGATTTTTTACGCGTTCGTAGCCATAAGGCGGCAGGCTTCCGACGTAATTTCCTTCTTTAACGGAGGCCAGACGCCCCCGCTGCATACGCCTGTTGATGGTTTTGTATTCGCGGCGGGACATAAACAGGCCAAATTCAAAATATTCCTCGTCGAACTCGTTGCATGGATCAAAGTCTTTCAATGGCGTGATGATTTTTGTGCCGGAAAGAAGGAAGGTTTGGGCAACAATCCCTTGATCGATCGTATCGCCGCGGGCGAGCCGCTCAATCTCCATAACGAGCACGCCTTCCCAAAGTCCCTGTGCCACTTCAGAGAGAAGCGTCTGCATGACTGGGCGGGCGGCGATGGTTTCTCCGGAAACGATTTCGCGGTGAATCTTTTCAAGAGGCAGTCCGCGCCTTTGGGCAAGCTCGGTTAAGGTTTGTATGTGTCTGGCAAGCGTCTCGCCTTCGCCGCGCATTTCGGCCTCGGCGTCGGAGCGTGACTTTCGAACATAGAGACAATAAGGCATAGAGCTGCCTTTCATAACATAGGAATTTGTTAGAAAATTTATGCCGTTTGGCGCACGAGGTATTCCTGCGCTTTTGTTACAAACGGCAGGGACAAGGAGAAAATGCCG
The DNA here is from genome assembly GCA_944384025.1 of uncultured Lachnospiraceae bacterium. Classification (GTDB taxonomy): domain Bacteria; phylum Bacillota; class Clostridia; order Lachnospirales; family Lachnospiraceae; genus ISDg. Next base: position 16,637 of record CALWRS010000017.1, on the reverse strand, counting down.
GATAACAATTCGGAAAATCTGCGCTTTTTCTTTGGCGCGGCGCAGGTTTTTGTCTGTACGGATTTGTGCGCTTTGGTGAGGGAAGAAGAGGTGCGGGAGGCGGTGCGGCAAATTGTGCAAAATGCAGCGCAGGCGTTTGCGCAAGCTTCCGAAGGATCCTTGAAAAAATCTGTTGACAAATAAAAATCGGAGAAGTATAATGCTAACAAATTCTACATAAGTGGTTTATCTTGAAAGGCTGTGACGAAGACGGTTTCGTTTTTCCCTCTTACAGAGAGCCGGCATTTGGTGTGAGTCGGCAGAGAAGAAACGAGGAACCCATCCCTTCCGAGCTGGAGATCTGAACATCCGTGCAAAGCACGGAAACAGTAGGAGCTTCCGTATTTGCTGCGTCAAGGCAAAGGACTTGTTGGAGTCCCTGAGTGGTGCGAAAGCACAATTTGAGTGGTACCGCGGGTAAGAACATTCTGCTCGTCTCAAAGAACGTCTTTGAGACGAGCTTTTTTGTTGTGGAAAACCGAGTTTCCTATGACGCAACTTGGGAAACGGGATAACACCGATGCACGGAAACCGAAGTTTTAGGAGGAGAGCATGACAACACAAAGTGTAAAAAGCAAACTGCTTGAAGTGGCGACCCGAATTCGCGAGATGCGCGAAATTGCCGGATTAAGCGAAGAAGACATGGCAGGGCTGACAGAAGTCAGTCTGGAGGATTACCGCAGTTATGAAGCCGGGGAGAGCGATTTTCCGTTTACTTTTATTCACAAATGCGCATATGCGCTTCACGTAGAAATCCCCGCACTGCTGGAAGGACATACGGCGAAACTAAGCTCTTACACAGTAACAAGAAAAGGAAAAGGGCAGGTTACGGCAAACGAAGATGGAATCTTGATTAAAAACTTGGCGCCCATGTTTAAAAACAAGCTGGCGGAGCCGTATTGGGTGCGCTACGATTATTCGGCGGAGCAGCAAAAAAAGCCGATCCACCTGACGAGCCACAGCGGGCAGGAGTTTGACCTTGTTTTAAGCGGCTGCCTGAAGGTGCAGGTCGGAGACCATGTGGAGATTTTAAAAGAAGGCGACAGCATTCTTTATAACAGCTCTACCCCGCATGGAATGATCGCCATCAACGAACAGGACTGTATCTTTCTTGCTTTTGTACTCCCCGGAGAAAAGAGCGAGGAGAAGGACGTTGTTGATACGCTTGTGGCAGGACGAAGCGCAAAGAGAAGCTTTGTAAGCGATAAATATGTGAAGATGACGGAAGACAAAAAAGGCCGGTTAAGGGCAGTGGATTTTCCGAATCAGGAAGAATTCAACTTTGCTTTTGATATCGTAGACGCTATTGCCCGGAAAAATCCGGAAAAGCTTGCCATGATTCATCTGGATCGTGAAAAGAATGAAAGACGCTTTACGTTTGCTGACATGAGCCGGATGAGCAACCAATGTGCAAACTACTTTAAGAGCATCGGAATCAAGCGCGGCGACAACGTAATGCTTGTTTTAAAGCGCCATTATCAGTTCTGGATTAGTATGCTTGCGCTGCATAAGCTTGGCGCAGTAGCTATTCCGGCAACGAACCAGCTTTTGTCGCACGACTTCGAATACCGGTTCAATGCGGCGGGCGTAAAAGCTATCCTGTGTACGGCGGACGGCGATACGGCGCATCAGGCGGAAATGGTTTTCCCGCAGTGTCCGTCGGTAGAATACAAGCTTCTTGTAGGCGGCACAAGAGAGGGCTGGAGAGATTTCAATGCAGAATACGTCCTTTACAGTACAGAGTACGAAGTTCCGGAAGACCGCCCGCAGGGCTCGGATCGAATGCTGATGTTCTTTACTTCCGGAACGACCGGATATCCGAAAATTGCGGCGCACTGTTATAAATATGCGCTTGGACATTATGTAACCGCAAAATACTGGCATCAGGTTGACCCTGACGGTCTGCACCTGACGATTTCCGATACCGGCTGGGGCAAGGCGCTTTGGGGCAAGCTCTACGGGCAGTGGATGTGCGAAGGTCCGGTCTTCACGTACGACTTTGACCGTTTCCACGCGGACGACATTTTGCCGCTGTTTGCAAAGTATCACATTACGACCTTCTGCGCTCCGCCTACGATGTATCGTATGCTGATTAAAGAAGATATTAGCAAATACGACCTAAGCAGCATTGTACATGCGACGACGGCGGGCGAGGCGCTCAATCCGGAAGTTTACAAGGTATTTAAGGAAAACACTGGCCTGCGCGTTATGGAAGGCTTTGGTCAGACAGAGACGACGCTTGTTATCGGAAACCTGTTTGGGGAGGAGCATAAACTTGGTTCCATGGGAAAACCGTCGCCGCAGTATCATGTCGATATTTTAGGGCCGGACGATAAGCCGGTTGCGGTTGGAGAAAACGGCGAGATTTGTATTTATACAAAGGACAAAGTTCCATGCGGTTTGTTTCTTGGTTACTATCAGGATGAGCAGCTCACAAAGGAAGCGTGGCACGACGGAATTTATCATACGGGCGACGTGGCATGGAAGGACGAAGACGGCTTCTACTGGTATGTAGGACGAAAAGACGACGTGATTAAATCTTCGGGTTACCGGATTGGGCCGTTTGAGATCGAGAGCGTAATTATGGAGCTGCCGTACGTATTGGAGTGCGGCGTCAGCGCGGCGCCCGACCCGGTACGCGGGCAGGTTGTAAAAGCCAGCATTGTATTAACGAAAGGAACCGAGGGTACGGAAGAGCTTAAGAAAGAAATTCAGAACTACGTGAAAACCCATACGGCGCCTTATAAATATCCGCGAATTGTTGTCTTTATGGATGAGCTTCCAAAAACAATCAGTGGAAAGATTCAGCGGAATAAGTTATAAATCAAGAAGAAAATACAGACAGAGGGGAGGAGCGGAAGATGCAATGGAAACGCGTTATTTTGCTGGCGGGGCATTACGGCAGCGGAAAGACGAATCTTGCGGTTAATCTGGCTGCAGCCTTGAAAAAACAAGAAAAGCCGGTTGTAATTGCCGATTTGGATATTGTCAATCCTTATTACCGCACAAAAGACAGCGAGGAAGAATTGAAACGCCTGGGAATTCCGCTGATTAGCTCGCCGTACGCGAACTCCAACGTGGATGTTCCGGCGCTTCCCCAAGAACTGTATACCGTTGTTGACCGAACCGACACTTACGCGGTCGTTGACGTAGGCGGAGACGATCGGGGCGCCTTGGCGCTTGGACGCTATACGCCAAAACTGCTGGAAGAAGATAATTTTGAAATGCTGTTTGTCATGAATATGTATCGGCCGCTAACAAAAGAGGTTTCGGGGACGTTAGAAGTTATGAGGGAAATCGAAATCGCAGGAGGACTGCCGTTTTCCGCACTTGTCAACAACTCCAATTTAGGAGCGGAAACGACGGCGCACGACGTTGTTCGTTCGGTTGCTTATGCAGAGGCGGTTTCGAAGGCCTGCGGGCTCCCCGTAAAGATGACTTCGGTTATGGAATCGCTCTATTCGAATCTGCGGGAGAAAATTCCAAACGTTGTGCCGCTTCGGCTGCAAAACAAGCGGATATGGAACTGAATTTACAGACAGGGAGGTAAATAAAGAAGCATGAATCGCGTTACGTTTCAAACCGAAATGTGCAAAGGATGCGGGCTGTGTGTGAGCGCTTGTCCGAAGAAGATTCTTCGCATTTCGACAAAGGTTATCAATGGAAAAGGGCATCATCCGGCGGAGGTGGCAAATCCGGAGGCTTGCATTGCCTGCGGGTTCTGTGCAACGATGTGTCCCGACTGCGTTATTACCGTAGAAAAGGAGTAAAGACATATGGCAGAAAAGGTTTTGATGAAGGGCAATGAGGCGATTGCGGAAGCGGCGATTCAAGCAGGTTGCCGGTTCTACTTTGGTTATCCGATTACGCCTCAGACAGAAATTGCCGCGTACATGGCAAAGCGGATGCCTAAAATTGGCGGAACGTTTTTGCAGGCGGAGAGCGAAGTTGCCGCAATTAATATGTGTATTGGTGTAGCTTCCACCGGAAAGCGCGTAATGACAAGCAGCAGCAGCCCCGGAGTTTCGTTAAAGGCGGAAGGAATTTCTTACATGGCGGGCTGTGATTTGCCGGCGCTCATCGTAAACGTGCAGCGCGGCGGCCCGGGACTTGGAGGAATTCAACCGTCTCAGTCCGATTACTTCCAAGCGACAAAAGGCGGCGGACACGGCGATTACCGTCTGTTTGTTGTCGCACCGGCCAGCGTGCAGGAAATGGTTTCGCTGACGGCGCACGCTTTTAACGTTGCGGAAAAGTACCGCGTGCCTGCAATGCTTTTGGCGGACGGAACGCTGGGACAAATGATGGAACCGGTTGTGATTGACGATATTACGGTAGAAGAACATGATAAGTCATGGGCGTTAACCGGTACAAAAGGAGAGAGAGCGCACAATATCATCAACTCGCTTTCCATGCTCCCGGAAGAGCTGGAACAGTGGAACATCGACCGCTATCAAAGATACGCGCAGATTGAAAAGAACGAGCCTATGTGGGAAGAGTACATGATGGAGGACGCAGAAATTTGCGTCGTCGCCTTTGGTATTGCCTCCCGTGTTTCGCGCAACGCTATTCGTGCGGCGCGTGAGAAGGGTATTCGGGTTGGTATGATTCGTCCGATTACGCTTTGGCCGTTCCCAAAAGAAATGCTTTTGGCATCTTCGGAGAAGGTTAAGGCATACATAACCGTAGAGCTGAACATGGGACAGATGGTAGAAGATGTGGAACTGGCAACGCGCTGCCGCCGTCCGGTGCTTTCTGCAAACCGCGCGGGCGGATGCATTCCGTCTCCGGAGCAAGTGCTTGCACAGATTGAGGCGGCAAACCGGTTGGGAGGTGAACAGTAATGGGAAAGATCGTTTTTCAAAAACCGAAAGCATTGACGGATAATCCGTTTCACTATTGTCCGGGATGCACGCACGGAATTATTCACCGTCTGGTGGCGGAAGCTATTGATGAGCTTGGAATTGAAGGAAAAACTATCGGCGTGGCAAGCGTAGGCTGTTCCGTGTTCGCGTACAATTATTTTAATTGCGATATGGTGCAGGCGGCGCATGGAAGAGCGCCGGCAGTGGCAACAGGCGTAAAGCGGAGCAATCCTGACAATATCGTTTTCACTTATCAGGGAGACGGCGACCTTGCCTCCATTGGTACGGCGGAGACCGTACATTCGGCGGCAAGAAACGAAAATATAACAATTATCTTTGTAAACAACGCAATTTACGGCATGACCGGCGGACAAATGGCGCCGACGTCTCTGCCGGGACAAGTTACGCAAACCTCTCCTTACGGACGGGATGTTAACACCGTGGGTTACCCTGTGCGAATTTGCGAGATGTTAAGCGAATTAGAGGGCGCGTCCTACTTGGAGCGCGTGGCGGTCAACAACGTGAAGAACGTAAAGCTTGCAAAAAAAGCTATCAAAAAAGCATTCCAGAACCAGATAGAGAAAAAAGGCTTCTCGCTTGTGGAAGTTGTTTCCACTTGTCCGACCAACTGGGGAATGACGCCGGAAAAATCGATGGAATGGCTGGAGCAGAACATGCTTCCTTACTATCCGCTTGGCGTCTTTAAAGACAAATATGCACAAGAGGAGGCAAAGTAAATGGCACAGACACAGATGTTATTTGCGGGATTCGGCGGACAGGGCATCCTGTTTTCCGGAAAGTTTCTGGCATACGACGGTTTGATTTCCGACAAGCAGGTCAGCTGGCTGCCTTCTTACGGACCGGAAATGCGCGGCGGAACAGCAAGCTGCAGTGTAGTCTTTAGCGATGAAACGATCGGCTCCCCTATTGTTTCTGAGCCGGATATTCTTGTGGCAATGAACTTGCCGTCGCTTGATAAATACGAGGACGCAGTTGTTCCGGGAGGCCTGATTTTTGTCGATTCTTCTCTTGTAGAACGCAAAGTTCGAAGAACCGATGTGACAACGTATTACGTCCCTGCAACGCGCCTTGCGGCAGAGCAGGATATGCCAACGCTTGCCAACATGATTCTCGTAGGAAAACTGATTCGGGAAACTGGCGTAATAAGCACGGACAACATCGATAAGATTATCGAAAAGGTTGTGAGTGCCAGACACGAGGCGCTAAAGGAGCAAAACAAAAAGGCCATTGCCATAGGTTTGCACTACGAGTAAGGCGCAGAGCGCGTTTTCCACAGATTTTTGGAAAAATTAGTAGAATAATTGGTCGTGTTATGCTAAAATGGATACGATTCCGTAGAGCGGTTGTCATACCGGCTCTTCAAATGGGAGGTCCTTTTGCATATGATCAAATCAAAATTAAGAATATCGCCCGGTTCTTATCTGCCATATTTTGCAGCGCTTCTGGCGCTTGTATCGGCTGTCGGATACCTGCTAAAGTGGCAGACTACCGGTACGCAGTATCGGTTTTATACTGTTTTGGATGAGGCGTTTCCTGCACTGGAAGCGGCAAAGTGGCTTCAGTTTGGAGCCATGGTGCTGCTTGTTCCAATGATGCTTTTTGCTGCGAAGCGCTCGCTTTTGTCTGTTGCCATACCGGCTCTTTTGTATGCAATCGGAACTATGATGCTGACGTTAGAGGACTACGAGAACAACTATCCTCTGCTTTTGGCATGTCTTATTTTCTTTTGGTTCCTTGTTGTGACATCACTTAGTGTATTTCACTCCAAGTGGCCGCTCTGCGCGGTAGAAATTTTAATGCTGGCAGTGGTCGCTCTTTTCTGCCTTATGGGCAAAGTTCCCTTCGTCGTACAAGACCCGGTTATGGGAAAGTGCTACGACGTCAGTCTTTTATTGCAAATCTGCGGATATTACGGCAGTATGCTTGTGCTCTCCCTTGCAATCAGTAAGAAGTTTAATATGGAAACGATTACCGCGACGACGCACAAAGAGATTGAACAGGAAGCAATGCCCGCTAAAGAAGAAACACAGGAGCAGACGCAAGGAAGCAAGGAGCAGGAGGGAGAAACGGTTCCGGAAGTTGTCGAAACCGTACAGGAGACAGTTAATGGGACAGCGGAAGAAAAGGAACCTGCCGCTACGGTACCGATTGCAGGAAGCCGTCTTCAGAAGGTTCTGAAGGAAGATACGGTATACGACCGTGATCAGCGGCTGATGTATAAAAAGAAAGTAAATATTTTTTCCGTATTGGGCCTGATTTTAAGCGCTCTGACGGTTGTTCTTGGGATTGTGATCACCTTCCAATTGGTGAATACGCCGGTGCTGCAAAACGATGCGATCGGCTTGCCGATGCTGGCTATGGGGCTGTTTATGGCTTGCATTTTTGGGACGCGCGTCACTTACAAGGAATACTACACCAAGACAATTGTTACGGAACGAAAAGTGGTTCGGGAAGAGAGCAACTGGGAAGAAGTGCTTGCAAGCCGCTTGGAAGAAGACGAGCAAAGCATTGCCGTTCTTACGGATAATTACACGCGTATGACAGAGCTTTATTCGAAGCTTTTGGAAAACACTTCGGAATTGATGAAGTGTGTAAACCAGCTTGGAGCCGCGCAGAAAAATCCGGAACTGGAGGAGCAGGGATTGCAGGAAGAACCGGAAATCCAGATAGAACCCGAATCTTTGCCCGAATCCGCGCCGGAAGTTTTAGAACATGCAGACTTGGAAGATCAGGTCGTTTTTGATGAGGAATTCTTAAGAGAAGAAGGAATAGAAGAAGCGTTCCCGACGGAAGATGAGAACGATCAAAAAGAAGAGGAACCCGTTATGCCCGAAAGCGCGGAAGAAATTGCCGAGAGCGAGCAGCCGGTTTTGCAAGCAGAAGAACGCAGACGTCGTTTGCAGGAAAAGTTAGAAGAAATATACCGTCGCAATCAGGAGCTGCAGCGGATGTATGAGGGAGGAAACGAAATTGAATAACTTAGTCAAGTACATTTTTTTGGGCATGATCATGATTATGGGGATTGCCTTCTTGGTTGTTGGAGCCCGCGACGTGATTGGAATCGGCAAAGCCGTTGATTTTAACGAAATCGCATGGGACGACGTAGAGAAAGACATGTACGTAAAAAGCGGCACCAATATGGTTCTTGACTATTATTGCGAAGAAGTAAAAACGAGAAACGGCGTGGAGACGGGCAGAAACCGCTGGTATTTGGTACCGTATTCGTCCGATCAGGAGAATTGGCATTTTATTGGCGTTAAGGTCGGAAAAGGCTCGATTGAAAAATATGAGACGGTTGTAGAAGATACCGAAGACTGGTTAGAAGGCGAGGTTGCTATTCTTTCCTATGACCTGAAAATTACAGGAAGAGTGCGCGAGTGCAAAGGAGAAGTGAAGGATTATCTTAACGACTATATTAGCGAGTGGGAAGAATACAACGGCAGCGACAGCGCGAATATGTTTGTTCCCTATTACATAGACCTGACTTCTACGAAAGGCAGCACAATGATGATGGTTGTTGGCGGTATAGCGTTTGTAGTTTGTGCAGGACTGTTCGTATTCTTTATTGTTAAATCCAAAAAAGAGTCACAGCGGATAGAAGGCAAAGTTGATTTTTCCGCTTATACTGCTTCGGGTTCCTCGGCACGGCCTTCCGGCGGATACACGGACAAGGAAGGATTTTATACCAACGGGGGAGATGAGCTTGACCGAATTCTTGCAGAAGAAGAACGGAAGCGGCAGGACGAAGAGGACAGGAAAAACGATCCTTACTATATGTAGTTTTAAGGGACGTCTTTTACACAGCTGCGCCCAAGGAAAACACGACTGTGATTAACAATTTCACAAAAAATTCAAAAAAACTGAATTGAATTCATTGAATTCGATTCAGTTTTTTGCTATCATTAAGTCAGAACAAAGACGGAGGTGAAAGATTGGAGCAAAAGATAACGAACCGGCAGATTAAAGCTGTGGAAACAAGAGAAAAAATTGTCCGTGCTGCCAAGGAGCTTATTGCTGAAAAAGGCTTTGAAGAAACGTCCATAGGAGACATTGTTCGGAGGGCGGGGGTTTCTACTGGTTCCTTTTACACTTACTTTAAAAAGAAGGAAGATGTTGTGGAGGCGCTTAGTCAAACCGATTTTTATCGCCTGGCTGAGATTGTAAACGCTATGGAGGATGTTCCCCTTTTAACAAGGCTTACCTTTTACTGCCGCGAGTTTTTAAAAGACATCGAAACCACTGGAATTGAAATATGTAGGCAATGGCTGAAAAACAATCTTTCTCCTGTTGAGATGTTTATTGCAGGAGAGAGGATAACCAAGCTTAGTTTCGGCACTCGCGTGCTGCACCAGATTCTTGCTGAGGGAATCCGACGGGGCGAACTCCAACCGGATGCACCGATTGATGAGCTTGTCCTGTTAATTAATGGAGAACTATATGGTCTAATGGTTATCTGGTGCATGACCGATGGGAAAATAAAAGGATCGGAGCAGACGGAAGTATTCAACAGGATGCTTGCCACAGTTCTTTTTGCAGAGGAAAAAAATAAATTTTAGGAGGATTTTAGAATGGAATTTGTAACGCTTAATAACGGCTTAAAGTGTCCGGTTATCGGATTGGGAACCTTTATGATTTCTCCCGCTGATGCACAGGTAAGTGTAAGAGAGGCGCTTAAAATGGGTTATCGGTGCATAGATACTGCCAACGCTTACGTAAACGAGCGTGCAGTGGGCAGAGGAATTAAGGAAAGCGGTGTGAAAAGGGAGGACATCTTCCTTTCAACGAAGATATGGGCAAGCGAGTACGAAAATGAAAACGCGGTTGAGGCCACCCTGGAACGTTTAGGCACCGATTATGTAGATTTGCTCTACATTCACCAACCGGCAGGAAACTGGCTTGCAGGCTACAGACAGCTTGAAAAGGCATATCGTGAGGGCAAGGCAAAAGCAATTGGTATTTCGAATTTTGAGGGCAAATATTTGGATGAACTCCAGACAAAGTGGGAAATTGTTCCACAATTTATGCAGGCAGAGGCGCACCCATATTTTACACAAAATGCGCTAATGCAGCAGCTTGACAAATACGGCATTCGGCTGATGTCGTGGTATCCATTAGGCCATGGTGATAAGGCGCTTTTAAACGAGCCCATTTTTGCAAATCTTGGCGAAAAATATGGCAAGACGCCGGCGCAGATTATTCTTCGCTGGCATACCCAGATGGGTTTTGTTGTAATTCCCGGCAGCAAGAATGTTGCGCACATCAAAGACAATCTTGACATTCTTACGTTCCGTTTGTCGGATGCGGAGATGGAGGAAATTGAAAAACTGAATAAGAACGTCCGTTATTATACGCGTACCGACGAAGCGCTTGCTGGTTTTGCGGCATGGCAGCCGGTTTATGAGGAAGCGTAAGGCCATGCCGTTTTAAGGATGTGCATTCTTGGAGTCGTTTGTACCTTTGGTACAGACGGCTCTTTTTTTCGCGCCCATTGACATTTCCCCGCCTTCTTTTTATAATAACCTAGTCCCAAATGGGACTAGGAGGGATGTATGGAAGCAGACGCATTGAATTTGTTAAGGGACATTAACCAAGCGATTATAAAATTTCGGGGAACTTACTCGGAATGGTCAACAAGGCATGGCATTTCTTACAATGAGATGCTTGTATTGTATACGATACGAGAATCTGGATGCTGTACGCAAAAGCAAATTTGCGACAGTTACCTTCTTCCAAAGCAGACAATTCATAACGTAATTGCTTCGCTTCGGGGTGAAGGAATTTTAGAAATGGATAAGACGCGCGAGAGGGGACGCGAAAAAACGTTTGTTCTTTCGGATAAAGGGAAGTCGTATGCGGCTCCTTTCTTGAAATCGTTAGACGAAGTGGAGTCAAGAGCGTTAGAGACGCTAGGCGAGGGAAAGCTTGCAAGCTTGACGATGTTGCTGTTAGAATACGACGCGGCGCTTAAGGATGCATTGGTAGAAACGAGGTAATGTCAAAATGGATACGGCAGAATTTTTCGTGTGGGTCTGCCGAATATATTGATGCAGTCGGCATATACCTTTTACATCTTTGGCCTGAACTTAATTTTGTCCGGTTTTTCCGATCAGGCGGTTACTGCACTTGGACTGTATTACAAATGGCAGACGTTTTTCTTTATCCCGCTTGGCGCTATGCAAACGTGCATCGTGCCTGCTATTAGCTTTAATTACGCTGCCGGAAATCTTGCGCGCTGTAAAAAGACACTGAAAACATCGATTTTTTTGGACTTGCCTTGATGGCGGTCGGTTCCGGCTTAAAGAGCTCCCTGCTGACACTGATTCGAACGGTAGCGTTGTTTGTGCCGCTTGGATTTTTGTTTTCACGCTTTGGTCTGACATGGTTTTGGCTTACATTCCCCGTTACCGAGCTGGTTACAAGTTCGGTCGGGCTATGGTTTTACAGAAAGTTTTCGCTGGAAAAATTGTGGGTTCTTTCCTAAAAAATCTTATATTGTTTGCGTGACATCGATGTGCTATACTAAAAAGACAGGGTTCACATCCTTATCTTAGAAAGGGGATAGCGTATGTATCGAATTGTAAAGGCAAAAGAGCTGACGAATAATATTTATCTTATGGTCATAGAGGCGAAGCGGGTAGCGAAAAACTGCTTGCCGGGTCAGTTTGTCATTGTACGCGCGGAAGAAGAGTCGGAGAGGATTCCGCTTACAATCTGCGATTATGACCGGGAAAACGGAACGGTTACGATTGTATTTCAAGTAGTGGGCGCAGGAAGCCTTCTGCTTTCACAAAAGAAGGAAGGTGAGGCGTTCCACGATTTTGTCGGGCCGCTGGGTCGCCCGTCCGACTTTTGCGAAACCCCGCTTGAGGAATTAAAGCAAAAAAAGATCCTTTTTGTCGCGGGCGGCGTTGGAACGGCTCCGGTTTATCCACAAGTAAAATGGCTGAAGGAGCGAGGAATTCCAAGCGATGTTATTGTAGGTGCTAAGACAAAAAGCCTACTGATTATGGAAGATGAGATGCGGGCGGTTGCGCAAAATCTGTATATTACGACGGACGACGGTTCATACGGAAGAACAGGAATGGTAACAAAGTGCATTGAAGACTTAGTTGCCGAAGGAAAAAAGTATGACATCTGCGTTGCAATCGGTCCTATGATTATGATGAAATTCTGCTGCCTGACGACGAAGAAACTTGGAATTCCGACAGTAGTTTCCATGAATCCGGTTATGGTAGACGGAACCGGAATGTGCGGAGGCTGCCGCTTGACGGTGGGCGGCGAAGTGAAGTTTGCCTGCGTGGACGGCCCGGAGTTTGACGGACACCTTGTGGATTTCGACCAGGCGATGAAGCGTCAGACCATCTACAAGACAGAAGAGGGCAGAAGATATCTCGCTGCGAAAGAAGGAGCAACGCATCACGGCGGTTGCGGACATTGTGGGGGTGAACAGTGATGGACGTTTTGAAAAAGGTACCGGTACGAGAGCAGGATCCGCAAAGACGGGCCGCCAACTTTGAGGAGGTATGCCTTGGGTACAACGAAGAAGAGGCAATAGCAGAGGCAAACCGCTGTCTGGAATGCAAAAAGCCGCTGTGTGTAAGCGGCTGCCCGGTTTCGATTGACATTCCGGGATTTCTTTCGAAAGTCAAGAAAGGCGAGTTCGCAGAAGCTTTTGGCGTGTTAGGAGAAGCAAGCGCGCTTCCGGCAATTTGCGGACGCGTATGCCCGCAGGAGACACAGTGCGAAGGTAAGTGTATTCGCGGCATTAAAGGTGAAGCAGTAGCAATTGGTAAGCTGGAGCGGTTTGTAGCTGACTGGGCGAGAGCGCAGGGCATAAAGCCGGAGCCGCCAAAAGAGACAAACGGCAGAAAAGTAGCGGTGATTGGTTCCGGGCCGGCAGGGCTTACTTGTGCGGGCGATCTGGCAAAGATGGGTTACGATGTTACGATATTCGAAGCGCTTCATGAAGCGGGCGGCGTTTTGGTATACGGCATTCCGGAATTCCGTCTTCCAAAGGAAGACGTAGTAAAAAAAGAGATTGAAAATGTTATCGCACTTGGCGTTACGTTAGAGAAAAACGTTGTTGTAGGAAAGTCCGTTACTATCGACGAGTTGATGGATGAGGAAGGTTTTGAAGCGGTATTTATTGCTTCCGGAGCAGGACTTCCGAAGTTTATGGGAATTCCGGGCGAGCAGTCAAACGGCGTCTTTTCCGCAAATGAGTATCTGACTAGAAGCAACCTGATGAAAGCATTTTCGGAAGATTCCACAACGCCGATTATGCGTGCGCATAAGGTTGTTGTCGTTGGCGGCGGAAACGTGGCGATGGACGCTGCCAGAACGGCGCTGCGACTTGGCGCACAAACGAATATTGTGTACCGCAGAAGCGAGGCGGAACTTCCGGCGCGTGTAGAAGAAGTGCACCACGCAAAGGAAGAGGGCATTGTATTTCACTTGCTGACCAATCCTACGGAAATTTTGGCCGACGAAAACGGCTGGGTGAAGGGCGTACGCTGCGTCCGGATGGAGCTTGGCGAACCGGATGCCTCCGGCAGAAGAAGGCCGATAGAAATCCCGGATTCTGAATTTATTATTGACGCGGATATGGTTATTATGGCGCTTGGTACTTCGCCCAATCCTTTGATTGCAAACACAACAGGAGGACTTGACGTTAACCGTCATGGCTGCATTGTGGCAAACGAAGAAAACGGGCAAACTTCCCGCGAGGGTGTTTTTGCCGGTGGCGACGCAGTAACCGGCGCTGCAACGGTTATTCTTGCCATGGGTGCAGGAAAGGCAGCGGCAAAAGGTATTGACGAGTACCTGTCTGAAAAAAAGAAATAATACGAAAAAGGACATGCCCTCTGCAATTCGCAGAGGGCATAGGTATGTATGCGTGTGCGCATTGTATACAGAAAAAAACGTATACAAAAATTCAGTTTTTTATTGCAATGCGGGCAGTCTTCCGTTATAATTAACCACGGTTCGTTTTTTTTGTTCGCGAGAACAAAAAGGACGGGCATAGCCAATATGGGTGGCACTAGACAAATACAAATAAGGAGGAATTTCATCATGTCTTATGTTGATGAAGCATTGGAGCTTGTAAAAAAGAAAAATGCAAGCGAGCCGGAATTTCTTCAGGCTGTAACGGAGGTGTTAGAATCTCTGAGACCGGTCATTGAGAAGAATGAGGAAAAGTTTAAGAAAGAAGCGCTGCTGGAGCGGATTACCGAGCCGGAGCGTCAGATCAAATTCCGCGTTCCGTGGGTTGATGACAAGGGTCAGGTACAGGTGAATACCGGATATCGTGTACAGTTTAATTCTGCAATTGGACCGTACAAGGGCGGCATCCGTCTCCATCCTTCGGTAAACATCGGCATTATCAAATTCCTCGGCTTTGAACAGATTTTCAAAAACTCTCTGACCGGCCTTCCGATCGGCGGCGGCAAGGGTGGCTCGGATTTCGATCCTAAAGGCAAGAGCGACCGCGAAGTAATGGCATTCTGCCAGAGCTTTATGACCGAGCTTTGCAAGCACATCGGCGCGGACACAGACGTTCCGGCGGGCGATATCGGAACGGGCGCAAGAGAGATTGGTTACATGTTCGGACAGTATAAGAGAATCCGCGGCCTCTACGAGGGCGTACTTACCGGAAAGGGACTTTCCTATGGCGGTTCCCTTGCAAGAACGGAAGCTACCGGCTACGGTCTTTTGTACTTCACGAAGGAAATGCTCTCCTGCAACGGAATTGACATTGCAGGAAAGACGATTTCTGTTTCCGGCGCAGGAAACGTTGCAATTTACGCAATCGAAAAAGCACAGGAGATGGGCGCAAAGGTTGTTACCTGCTCCGATTCGACCGGCTGGATTTACGATAAGGACGGTATTGACGTAGCGCTTCTTAAGGAAATCAAAGAAGTAAAGAGAGCTCGTTTGACAGAGTACGCTGCTGCAAGACCGAACGCAGAATACCACGAAGGAAAAGGCGTTTGGAGCGTTAAGGTGGACATTGCTCTTCCTTGCGCAACGCAGAACGAACTGGATCTTGAAGATGCGAAGCAGCTGGTTGCTAACGGCGTTATTGCTGTAGCAGAAGGTGCAAACATGCCTACCACGCTTGAAGCTACGCAATATCTGCAGGACAACAAAGTTCTTTTCGCTCCTGGCAAGGCTTCCAATGCAGGCGGTGTTGCTACTTCCGCGCTGGAAATGTCGCAAAACAGCGAGCGCCTGAGCTGGAGCTTTGAAGAAGTAGATGCAAAACTTCAGAATATTATGGTAAATATTTTCCATAGCGCAGACGAGGCTGCTAAGAAGTATGGCTTTGCAGGCAACTACGTTGTAGGTGCTAACATAGCCGGCTTTGAGAAGGTCGTTGATGCCATGCTCGCGCAAGGCGTTTGCTAATTCGCCAAAAAGAAAGAGAAAAAATGCCGCAAACCAAAGGGTTTTCGCTCAAAGGGACAAAAATTGACCAATGGGTGAAAGCCGGTACGGGGTAAGCAAAAATCCGATCATCGAATGAGATGGTCGGATTTTTGTTGTTTGAAATGGAATTCCTATTATCTCGTGGTTATGTTTTAGAAAAGTATAGGAAAAGTCATAATTGCATTCTATAATTAAAAGAAAGTCGGAATTTAACGGAGGGAAATAATATGAGCCAAGCGTATGAGTTTTTGAAAGAGTGTGGCTCTTTCTTTGTTCTTACTATCAATGGTGACTATCCCGCAGGTAGGCCGTTTGGTGCTGTAATGAAAATTGGCGAGGATCTGTATCTATCTACCAACGATATGAATCAGGCGCATAAACAAATGCGGGAGCACCTATTACAAAAACAAGGACTCCGATCCACATAATGAAACCGCTTCTTTCGAGCAGGCTCAGATATAGTTACGCTTTTAGGAGTAATAAGTATTAGCATAGCAAAAAAACATCCACCAGCCTAAACTGGTAGATGTTTAACAATTACTTGGCTATTGTGCGGTATGCTTATCTTGCCTTAATTTTCAGATTCACGCCAACAATAATAATTATAATCATGATAAAATATGCACCCAGAAAGATTAAACTGCCAATAAGATGCCCTTCCTTCGGCCCGGTATACATTGCAAAAAACAATACATTAATAAAAAGCACAACGGCAAGATTGAGCAAATCGATTGTAGCAAGTTGTTTTTTTACAATCTCTATGTTGTCTTTCTTCTTGTCAAATCCAGCAATGATGGAAAAATCATTCTGTGCAGTTACATGACGGAAAATAAAGTGGATTAACACTGACAGCACAACAAGGACTCCCGGAACTAATACCACTTGTATCATTTCAATCTTGTTAAGAAAGGCGAGGAGGAAATGCACGATCATCAGCACGATTATTGCTATCAAAAGTGCTGTTCGATGTGAGATTGTATCCTTCGCTTTCTCCTGTTCGTTGCTTTCTCCATTTATTATCGCTAATAAATCCGTATCAAGCAGTTTGGCGATTAAATTTAAGGTCTCTACATCTGGAGTCGCCGTTCCGGTATCACATAGTTAAAGATATTGGTATCATTCAATCAATTTTGCCGATAAAGCGGTAGAAGATTTCTACCTCCTGTTCCCGGCTTCCGTCCTCACCTTTGACCGCTTCATGGACAAGGATTTTTTCAATCAGCGTATTCAAAAGTTCGGCGGTCAGTTCTGTTGGATTGACGCACTCTTTCATCAAGGCAATCC
>CALWRS010000016.1 GCA_944384025.1 uncultured Lachnospiraceae bacterium | reverse complement strand
TTGAAAATCTATGGTACTTAATTCTTGTATTCTGTGCGGCAGTAATTATATGTGCAATACTTTTGAACAAGCAAAAATCCAAATAGGTCGGAGGACAAAGGTTTTGAATAAAACAGAATGGATTTTATGCCCTATCTGCGGCAATAAAACTCGGACAATGATACGGGAAGATACAGAATTAAAAAACTTCCCTCTCTACTGTCCGAAGTGTAAAAAGGAAACAATCATCAATGCTCAGGATATGAAAGTCATACTTGCAGAACACAAATAAGATTTTTATGTATGCCGCCGCATGGGTAATACCATAGCGGCGGTTTTTCGTGCCTATCGGCTGTCTCTGTCAAAGGATTTCCTTCTCTGTCGCGGCTGGTTTCTCTGCTTGCCCTCCGCCTGAAGCTGGCGCAGGCGTTTCAATACGCTCTCCCGTTCGGGCGGCTTTGCCTGCTCTTTTTTGGCGGGTTTTCGTTTTTCCCTGACCTGCCGCTCCCATGCGGCAAGGTCACGATTGTACTGCTCCACAACAGCCTCCGCTTTGCGGTAGGTTGCCATGAACGCCTGCACATCGGGATAACCGTCCTCTTTCAGAACATCGGGCAGTTTATCCAGCTTTTCAGCGATTTCCTTTTCTGTCCGCTGTATCTGCTCTGTGAGCGCCTTGCGCTCCTTACCTTTGAAAATCCCCTTTGTGTCGGCGAGCTGCTGTTTCAGCTTCGGAAGTACCGTATCCTGCAAATGCCGGATTTCTTTCGCCTTATCCTGCGCCTTTATCATCAGCTTTTGCATGGTGCGGAACTCTGCCATATCTATCTCAAGGACAGGCTTCGGCGGCATATCGTGTTCACGGATTAGGTTTTGCAGGAAGTCCTTTGCCTTGCTGACGATACTGCGGAACAGACCCGGCAGCCAGCCCTTGCTTTTGATAGACTGGCTCGCCTTTTCGTGTATCTCTGTCTGCTTGACTTCTAAAATCTTTGCTTCGGAGATACCTGATAATAACGCCATATCCGCTGTCCTGTTCCATTCCTGCCTTGCGGCATTGTCGGCTTTGATTTCGTCCTCTTTGGGATTGTTCTTGCCGATTTTCTTGGTCGGCAGATAGACGCTGTTTTTATCAAATACCTTTAAGTGCTGCTCAGGATCAGAGATATGGCGGTTAATAAGTTCCGTATACACTTCCTTTATCTCTCGGAGAAAAGGCTCTCCCTTAAAGCGTGTATCTTTGGTAGTAAACAGATGGCTTTCCTGTCTCGTCAAAGAACACGCTGCGGGAAGCAATCTTCACATCAGGTTCGGGGAGCAGTTTCCTCTCGCTGAAAATCAGATGGATATGATAATTCGTCTTGCGCTTGTTGTGGTGGAGGGCGGACACGCACTCCACACCGTACCGCCTGCGGAACTCCTCTGTAAAGTCCGTGAGTACCTGCTGCGGCTCGTATTGCGTATAGATTTCGGGCAAGGCGATGGAAGATTACGAAGCCAAAAGGTTCATAGGCAAGGCGGAAAACATTACCGTAGGCGAAATGCTGGATCTGTGGATTGAGGAAGGCTTAAAGCCCAGCAGCCTGAGCAACGGGACGGTCATGGCATACACGGCGTCAGAATCAAACACATATTATATTATAGCCCGCAGCTATAGCAGAAGTTCGTTTACCGCCAATCAGGAGACCTTTGGAGCTGGGACGCAGAAACAAAGACCCTTACATTAAAGAACGGCTTTGATATCTTTACCATGGATTCAACTGCCGTTTCGCTTCCCGCAGGCGCAACTATTGCCGTTTTGGACGGTGCCACCGTCAGGATTTCCTGCAATTCAAGCAATGGTGGCGATATGGCGGTTTATGCAGGCGGAGATCTTACCGTTATTATGGGGGACGGCTCCGTTCTTGAAGTAAACAGCCTTGGGGGTGATGCAATAGAGACCTACGGCTCGCTTACCGTAACCGGTCCGGAAAATGCCGCGGTAACCCCCGTTATAAAAGGCGTAGCGTATTATGACTGCCTTGACGCAGGAGAAGATATGATTCTTGAAAATTGCAATTTTGACCTTATGTGCGGGTCAGACGGCATATATGCGGAATCTGATTTCACCGCAACCAATTGCAATCTTAAGATTGTTTGTGACTATCAGGGTCTGGATTTGGATAATGACGCAAGCGACGCGTCAAAGGCTGTTATAACAAATTGCGTGCTTGATATCCTCTCAAGAAACGACCGGGCTATTAAAGGGGACGATGTTTCGCTTATCAACTGCCAAAGCAAGCTGAGCGCTCCCAGGGACGCCTGTATAGAGTGTGACGGCGTTGGCATATTCACCTGCACGGGCGGCAGCCTTTGGGCAACCGGTCTTGATAATGCCATAGACGCGAACAGCAAAATTATTTTAAAAGATGTAAAGCTTTATCTTGAAAGTATATCCGGCGGAGACGATTACGTGATTTATTCCTCCAATCAGTTTGCCGAGATGGAGATAGACGGCGAATTCCGCCTTTATGACCCCGACGGGCAGATGATTTATCAGGGCGCGCTTACGGACGCTCTTTACAGCGGAAAAACATATTTCAGCACTGAGGACGGGAAGGTAGCCTCCAAGCTTGTTGCAATTTACGGCGTTACCTTCTACGACGAGGACGGCTCTTTGCTTAAGGATACCCAAGTTGTTGAATACGGCTCTGCGGCAGAGCCTCCGGCAAATCCCGTTAAGGCGGCGGACGAAAGCTATAGCTACACCTTTGCCGGCTGGGATAAAGCATTTGACGTTGTCAGCGGCGATTTGGACATCTATGCAACCTACACCGCCACACCCATTCAAACCGAGCCGACCGGCGACGAACAGACCGGCGGCACCTCTTGGAAACCGGATATGCCGATGGAATCGCAGATAAAAGAAGAACTCGCCGGGATACTTGCCATGCCGGAGCCGACCGACCGCGCTATTACGTTGATGCTGTATTTGATGCGCAAGCAGATGTTTCTCGATGGAAACAAGAGAACGGCTATGCTGGCGGGGAACCAGGTCATGATCGCAAACGGCTGCGGCATCCTGTCGATTCCGATTGAGATACAGCCGGAGTTCACAAAAATGCTGGTAGAATATTATGAATCCGGCGAAATGAAAGCGCTGAAGCAATTCGTTTATGACGGATGCATCGATGGGATTGACTTTTTATGAGATGTGGGAAGACTCCCGCCTCTATAGGCGGCGAGTATAGCAAATTCGTATCAGTGGCGGGAGTCAATCCCCCATCTGATAAACGCTCCGCTTAGGATGCGCAGGGATTCAGTAAGGAAAGTGTCAGTTAAAGCTGACCCGAATCCCGCGCCAAGACCCGCAAGCGTGTCTTGAAAGAATCGGTAAAAAAAGGCTCCCACCCAGCGTTCCTACGACGTCCAAATGAAAGCCTTTATATGCGCCTCCAGGGGCTCGAACCCTGGACACCCTGATTAAGAGTCAGGTGCTCTACCAGCTGAGCTAGAGGCGCGTGTTTTTTTCGAACACGAGACGTATTATATCGTATGGTTTAAGAAATTGCAACAGGTTTTTTCGTAAAAATTCATTTTTTTGGCCGTTTTCCAAATTTTCCCGGGAAACGGCTTTTTCTTGCGCGGGAATTTTGTCCGCTTGGCGGGCAGTCGGTGCTGGCGCAGGCGAGAATGCGGTTGACGGTGTCGAGACCGCGCCGGATTTTTAGTAGCTGAAGGTTTAGGCGGGGATTGCAAGCGATGCAGGCGGCGATGCGCTGTTGAACTTTCATGAGTGCTCCTTTTGGCGCTGCTGCTCTTAGTATATGCGCCCCACCCGGCGCAGGTGCGCCGAGCGGGCGGGCTTTAGCTCGCCTAGCGAAGGTACACCTGTGCTAGCGCGGGTGCGCTAGGAAGCGGCAGATGGGGTTGCCGAGGGAGGAGAAGCGCTCTTCGTATTCGGTCATGATGTTGTCTGGGGCGAAGGGGCTTTCATGCAGGTCGTAGGTGATGTCCTCGACGCGCCAGCAGGCTTCTTTCGCCTGCGCGAGGGAAAAGTCGAATAAAGGACGGTTGTCTGTTTTAAAGGCGAGCGCGCCTTGCGAAGAAAGGACGCGCGCGTAGAGCTCTAGGAAGTTGCACGCGGTTAACCTGCGCTTAGCGTGGCGGTCTTTTGGCCACGGGTCGGAGAAATTCAGGTAAATGCGGGCAATCTCGCCGTCCGAGAACAACGCTTCCAAATCCTTTGCATCCGCGCACAAAAAGCGCAAGTTGGGCAAGGCGAGCGCCTCCTGCTTTTGCACGGCGCGCAGCAGGACGCTGGCGTATTTTTCCATGCCAAGAAAGTTGATGTCCGGGTTTTTTGCGGCAAGCTCCGTTAAGAACCGGCCTTTGCCGGTTCCGATTTCTAAGTGGATGGGGTTTTGGTTTCCGAAAAACTCCTGCCAGCGGCCGCGGCAGGCTTCCGGGTCGTGCACGACGTAAGGATTTACAAGCATTTCCTCGCGCGCGCCGGGGATATTGCGAAGTCTCATAAGGCACCTCCAAAAGATTTCCGTTTTGCACGTCCTAGTACAGGACGCCGTCGTAGTAGGCAAGCAAAAGGGCGACGACTTCGGAGTAGCTGGCAATGCCGCTCTCCACGCCGTTTACCTTAAGCGAAGTGTCGGTCACTTTGTCGGAGACCGCCTCCACGGTTTCCGTGCTGATAAGAGCGTCTTCTTCAATCCGCTCCCAAGCGCCTGGCTCCAAAAACGCTAAGTCAACCGACGAAATGTAGTCGTTCCAAGCGGGTGCGCCCGCTTGCCAGTTTTCGGAAAGATTGGCCGTGCAGTCCCGCTCTAAGTAGTTGATTACGCTTAAATAGCCGCTGTATTGCAAAAACGGGTCGTCGCTGCCGGTGCAGGCGAGAAAGCTTAGGAAATTCGCCTCGTTTTCGTAGATGTAGCCGCGCGTGTGCGCAAGCTCGTGGCAATATACTTCCGGGTAGTTGGTAATGTACATGTTGCCGTTTACATTGGCCTCCATAGAGAAGGGGAAGAAGTAGCCGCCAATGTACATTTGGCTGACGAAGTCCGAAAAGTGCAGCGTTTTCACGCGCGTGTACCAGCCGTCAAGCTTGGGGTAGGTGGCGCCAAGCTTTTTCATTGCCTTAATGCAAGCGGCCTCTAGGTCGCCGCTGTAGACGACCAGCCCGTTTTCGTCGCGCTCCATCTGTTCGGACAGCGCGTTTGCCTGATTAACGATGTAGTTTCGAAGCGTCAAAAGCTCTTCGTTTGTGTATTCGCGCGTTTGCACCGAAGGATTTGGGTCAAGCGGCGTACAATGGTACAAAACAAAGCAGTTTAGCGTCATCACGAGGGCGACGTTTAAGAAAACGGCGGTAAAAAAGCGGTAGTAGCCGCGCGTGAAGCGGCAGAAGCCGGCAAAGCGGCGATTTTTGCGCCAAACAAGGAGGAAAATCCAAAGGAACATTGCAAGGAGGCACAAAATAATTCCGAGGACAATCAAAATCTCTCCTACCGAAAACGGAAAGAGCGCGGTCAGGCGGCCGTAGGTGTTAAGAAAAATAGGAAAAACATATTCCGAGAACCAGTCGCAGAACTTTTCGCTGGACCAGATAATTACGTTTAGCAAAGCGATTCCCGCCAGATACAGCAGGGCAAAGAGCCAAAACTCTGTTGCGCGGCGGCGGGCTTTTGCAGAAGAAGCCATAACAATCTCCTTTCCGGCAGTCCGACGACTGCCTTTTTTAAAGATACCATAAGATGCGGGAAAATCACAGTGAATTTTTTATGGACAGGCGCACAAGTTATGATATACTTACAAAAAGAAAACAAAGGAGGGACGGCGCGGTGCTGTTGTGGGAAAAATTGCAGGAATACGCGAAAAGCGGCGTGTATCCGATGCACATGCCCGGGCATAAGCGGCAGGGCGAGGGGTCTTTTGCGTGGTACGGGATGGACATTACGGAAATTGACGGCTTTGACAACCTGCACGGGGCGCAGGGCGTTTTAAAAGAGGCGCAGGAGCGCGCCGCCCGCGTTATGGGGGCAGGGCAGAGCTGGTTTTTGGTAAATGGCAGCACGTGCGGGATTTTGGCAGCGGTGTTTGCGGCGGTAAAATCGGGCGAGAGCGTGCTTGCGGCAAGGAATTGCCATAAGGCGGTCTATCATGCGCTTGCGCTGCGGCAGGCAAAGGTCGAGTGGCTGTATCCGCCCACAGAGGAAATAGGCTGTGCGGGCGCACTGCCGGCACAGGCGGTTAAAGACGCGCTGTCGCAAAAAAAATACGCCGCGTGCATTCTTACGTCGCCGACGTACGAAGGCGTAGTATCGGACATTGCTGAAATTGCGCAGCATTGCCATGCGCACGGGTGCGTGTGCATTGTGGACGAGGCGCACGGAGCGCATTTGCCGCTTGGAGACGGCGTGGAATTTCCGAAAAGCGCGCTTTTGCAGGGCGCGGATCTCGTTATTCAGAGTTTGCATAAGACGCTTCCATCGCCTACGCAGACGGCGCTTTTGTCGCTGTGCGGGAAAAAAGTATCCGCGCAGAGAGTAGAAAAGTATCTTTCTGTTTTTGAAACGTCAAGCCCGTCTTATCCTCTGCTGGCCGCTATGGACGCGTGCATGGAGTGGGCGCAGCAAAAAGGGGCGCGGCAAATGCATGACTACGCGCTGCGGCTTCGCCGCTTTTACGAAGAATGCGGGAGCCTTCGCCGCCTGCAGCTTGTTTCGCCGCAGGGCAGAGACCCCGGAAAGCTTCTTGTCCTAGACCGAAAATTCGGCATGACAGGACGCGAAATTTATGATACACTAAAGAACGAATTTTTGATACAGCCGGAAATGACGACGGAGCGTTATGCGCTTCTTATGACAAGCCCGTGGGACACGGACGAAGGCTTTAAGAGGCTTCTTGACGGTCTTCGCCGTATCGACGAGCGGCTTTTAGCCGGAGGGAAAAAAAGCAGGGGAAAAGAAGCGCCGGTCTTCGCAGCGCAGACAGAGACAGTCGTTTCCATGCTTACGGCCATGGACGCGCCGAGCACGGTCTGTTTGGTAGAAGATCTTAGCGGGCGCGAAGTCAGCGCGGAATTTGTGACGCCGTATCCGCCGGGGATTCCTGTGCTTGCGCCGGGAGAGCGGACGGGGGCGGCGCTTATGTGGCTTAGGCGCAGCAAAAAGGAGCTTCGGGTTATGAAAAAAGGAAAATTATTTACGGTAATGGGAAAGAGCGCCACCGGAAAAGACCACATTTATAAAGCGGTGGTAGAGCAAAGCGCTGTGCCGCTTCGGACGGTTGTGCCGTATACAACGCGCCCGAAAAGGACGAGCGAAACCGAAGGCGTGGAGTACCACTTTGTTACCAAGGAGCAAATGGAAGAGCTTCGGCGGGAAGGGAAAGTGATTGAGTGCCGCCGCTACGAAACCGTGCAGGGGACATGGTATTATTTTACGGCGGACGACGGGCAGATCGACTTAGAAAAAGGCAGCAGCATTGTGATTGCGACACCGGACGCGTACGCGCAAATACGCGCCTATTTTGGCAGCGAAAACGTCGTCCCGATCTACGTAGAAGTGGAAGACGGTGAGCGGCTTCGCCGCGCAATCAAGCGAGAAGGCAAGCAGGAGCATCCGGAATATAAAGAAGTCTGCCGCCGGTTTTTAGCGGACGCGGAAGATTTTTCCGAAGAGACGCTTGAAAAACTCGGGATAGAAAAGCGGTACGAAAACGTAGATTTTGACAGCTGCGTAAACGAAATACTTGCGGACATCGCAGAGGACTTGGGCTATGTGGAGCTTTCGTGAAGTTGTAGGAAACCGGAAAATTACCGAACATTTGCAAGAGGCGATTTCGCGCGGGAGAGTTGCGCACGCCTACCTTTTCTCCGGCCCGGACGGGATTGGCAAGCGCTTTGTGGCAGAGCGCTTTGCGGCGGCGCTTCTGTGCGAAAAAAAGGGGAGCGAGCCTTGCGGGCAGTGCCGCTCCTGCCTTCAGATGCTTGGAGGAAATCAGCCGGACGTCACGTACGTGACCCGCACGAAAACGGTTATTGGCGTTGACGATATCCGCGAGCAGGTCAATCAGCCGATGAGCATTAAGCCCTACGCCGGAAAATACCGGATTTTTCTGATTGACGAAGCAGAAAAAATGAACGAAGCCGCGCAAAACGCTCTTTTAAAAACGTTAGAAGAGCCGCCCGCATACGGCGTTATTGTGCTGCTTTGCAGCCGGGCGGAGCGGCTTCTTGAGACAATCCGGTCGCGGATTGTGCATTTGCCGTTTTTGCCGGTGGGAGACGAAGAAATTGTCGCGTTTCTCATGGAGAAATACCAAATTCCGGACTACCGCGCGCGGCTGGCGGCGGCGCTTGCGGGAGGAAGCCCGGGAATGGCAGCCGCATTTGCAGCGTCGGAACAATTGCAAGCGCGAAGAGAAGCGGTTGTGCGCCTGATGAAGAGTCTGCCGTCAGACGACGCGCATCGGCGCGTTACGCAGACAAAAGAGCTTGCCGCAGCAAAAGAATCGTTAGCGGACGACTTGGAGCTGATGCTTTTGTGGATTCGCGACCTGCTTGTGTATAAGGCGGCGGGCGCGAAGGGAAGGCTAATGTATCCGGAAGAAGCCGGAGAAATCGCCCGTCAGGCGGACGCGCTGTCGTACGAGGCTTTGCGCCGGATGCAGGAAGAACTAAGCGCGTTTCGAGCAAAAAAAGACGCGAACGTAAATTTAGAAACAAGCGTTTGGATTATGCTTAGCCATTTATCCGAATGCTTTTACAAACAGCCATGGGAGGAAGGAACATGATTTCAGTTATCGGCGTGCGCTTTCGCGTCGCAGGAAAAATTTATTATTTCGATCCGCTGGATTTCGACATTCAGCAGGGCGACCACGTAATTGTAGAAACGGTGCGCGGCGTTGAGTACGGTTTGGTGATTTTGGGACGCCGGGAAATCGAGGAAGAAAAGCTTGTGCAGCCGCTAAAGCCGGTTCTGCGCGTTGCGACGCCCGAAGACGCGATAATCGCGCAGGACAATCGAGAAAGGGAAAAGGAAGCGCTTGTAATCTGCGAGGAAAAAATAGCGAAGCACGGCCTTGTGATGAAGCTGATTGACTGCGAGTACACGTTTGACAGAAATAAAGTGCTGTTTTACTTCACCGCCGACGGCAGGGTAGATTTCCGAGAGCTGGTAAAAGACTTGGCGTCGGTATTTCGCACGCGCATTGAGCTGCGGCAAATCGGCGTCCGCGACGAGCTGAAGCTATGCGGCGGCTTAGGCATTTGCGGCAGGGAAGTCTGCTGCCACTCTTACCTTTCCGACTTTATTCCCGTGTCCGTAAAAATGGCGAAGGAGCAAAACATCTCCCTAAACCCGACCAAAATCAGCGGAAGGTGCGGACGGCTTATGTGCTGCCTAAAGTACGAAGAAGACGCTTACGAGTACTTAAACAGCAAGCTGCCGGATGTGGGCGATAGCGTACGCACAAAAGACGGTCACCACGGAGAAGTAGCGGACGTAAGCGTGCTCAAACAGCGCGTGAAAGTGCTTATTTCGGTGAACGGCAAGGACGGAGAAGAAAAGGAAGCGCGGGAATATCCGGTGGAGGACTTGATTTTTCAGCCAAAGCGCAAAAAATCAAGAACCGAGTTTGATCCCGACTTGCGCGAGCTGGAGCTTTTAGAAAAGAAGGAAGGGCGGCACTTGGATGACTGAGCATATGCCCGCCGCCCTGCAAAAACCCGGCGAACGCATAGACGATCTGCAGCGAAACGGCCTTCGCATCCTACAGCATCGGAAGCGGTTTTGCTTTGGGATGGACGCAGTTTTGCTAAGCGGCTTTGCGCACGTAAAAGCAGGAGAAGATTGCCTGGATTTGGGAACCGGAACCGGCATTTTGCCGCTGCTTTTATCCGCCAAAACAAAGGCAAGGCGCTTAGTGGGCCTTGAAATCCAGCCGGAGAGCGCAGACATGGCAAGAAGGAGCGTCGCGCTTAACGGACTGGAAGAGAAGATAGAAATCCGCGAGGGCGACCTAAAAGAAGCGTCCGCGCTGTTTGGAAGAGCGGCGTTTGACGTCGTATGCTGCAACCCGCCGTATCTTGCGTGCGGCCACGGGCTGACCGGCCCCGTAGACGCAAAAGCCGTGGCGCGGCACGAAATCCTCTGCTCGTTTGAAGACGTAGCCAGAGAGAGCTCGCTTGTGCTAAAGAGCGGCGGCCGGCTGTTCCTAGTACATCGGCCGTTTCGCCTGACCGAACTTTTCGTAACGCTGACGCGCTTTAGACTAGAACCAAAGCGAATGCGCTTCGTGCATCCGTACGCGCACAAGGAGCCCAATATGGTGCTTTTAGAGTGCGTAAAAGGCGGGCGTCGGATGCTCACGGTGGAAGCGCCGCTTGTCATCTTCGAGGCGCCGGGGAAGTATACGGAGGAAGTGGCGAGGGAGTATAACTTTTAGGAGGGGGGAATTTCGTCTTCTTGGGGGGTGAAAATTCACTTCTCATCGTAGGGGGGTGGGAATTCGTCTTCTTATCGGGAGGGGGGAGAAAATTCACTTCTCATCGTAGGGGGGGTGAAAATTCACTTCTCATCGTGAAAAGAGGAATTTTCACTCTGAGAAAGTGAATTTTCGCCCCGAGAAGAGAAAGTTCCACCCGGAGAAGAGAGAGTTCCACCCCCGGAGAAGGGGAATTTCCGCCCCGAAGAGAAGGCTCCACCCCCCCGGGAAGAGAGAGTTCAACCCTGAGAAGAGGAAGTTCTAGCCCCGGGAAGGGGTGAAAAATTTACTTCTTATCAGGGGTGGGAATTCGTCTTCTTATCGGGGGGTAAAAATTCACTTCTCATCGTGAAAAGAGGAATTTTCACTCTGAGAAAGTGAATTTTCGCCCCGAGAAGAGAAAGTTCCACCCGGAGAAGAGAGAGTTCCACCCCCGGAGAAGGGGAAGTTTCCGCCCCGAGAAGAGAAGGTTTCGCCCCGGGAGGGGCTTCACCTTCTCGTCGGATGGAGAGGGACTTCATCTTCCCGTCGAAGGTGAAAAATTCAGCTTCTCAGAGTGAAAATTCCTCTTTTCACGATGAGAAGTGAATTTTCACCCTTTACGATGAGAAGTGAATCTTCACCCTTTACGATGAGAAGTGAATCTTCACCCTTTACGATGAGAAGTGAATTTTCACCCTTTACGATGAGAAGTGAATTTTCACCCTTTACGAGGAGAAGGTGATTGTCCCCCCCTGAAGAGGTGAATTTTCCCCTCACCCTGAAAAGGAAACAGAAAAGGAGGATCCTATGACCGGAACTTTATACGTGTGCGCTACGCCTATTGGGAACTTGGAGGATATTACTTTGCGGGTTTTGCGCACGCTAAAGGAAGTGGACGTTATTGCGGCGGAAGATACGAGGAACAGCAGGAAGCTTTTGAATCATTTTGGCATAACGACGAAGATGACGAGCTATCATGAGCATAATCGTTACGATAAGGGGCGGGAGCTTATTGGGCGGCTGTGCGGGGGCGAGAGCGTGGCGCTGATTACGGATGCGGGGATGCCTGGTATTAGCGACCCTGGCGAGACGCTTGTGCAAATGGCGTATGAGGCGGGCGTGCCGGTTACGGTTTTGCCGGGCGCGTGCGCGTGCGTGACGGCGCTTGTGCTTTCGGGGCAGCCAACGGGAAGATTTTGTTTTGAAGCGTTTTTGCCGGTGGAAAAAAAGGAGCGGGAAGCGGTTTTTCGGGAGCTTTTGGAAGAGACGAGGACGATTGTAATTTACGAAGCGCCGCATCGGCTTAAAGAGACGCTTGCAGAGCTTGCAGAGCGGCTTGGCGGCGAGCGCGAGTTGTCGGTTTTGCGGGAGCTTACAAAAAAGCATGAGACGGTTTTTCGAACGACGCTTCGGGAAGCGGCGGCGTATTACGAGGCGCAGCCTGCAAAAGGCGAGTGCGTGCTTGTTATTCGCGGTTGCGACCCGAAGAAGCTTCGGGAGAGGGAAATAAGCAAGTGGGAGACGCTTACGCTTGCGGAGCACGTGCAGTACTACGAAGCGCAGGGAATGGACAAAAAGGAAGCGATGCGGGCGGTCGCCAAGGACCGAAATCTAAGCAGGCGCGATGTTTATCAGCAGCTGTTAGAAGGGTAGATGGCGCCGCCCGCGCCGTTTACTCTTTTATAATGCCTGCTAAAAGAGCCATTTCGCGGATGGATTCTTTGGAAACGGTTTTTCCCTGATATTCAATCAGGTCGGTCTTGCTGCCGGTGAAAATATCGGCGGGTTCGTACTTCTTTAGGATAACGCAGCCGCCCTCAACGAAAATTTCCAGCTGATCGCGGTCGGTGCAGCCAAGCGTTCTTCTTAGCTCAATCGGGAGCGTAATTCTTCCAAGTTCATCCAGTCTTCGGACAATCCCCGTGTTTTTCATACTCTTCTCCTTCGTTTTTTTATTTGGATTAAGAAATCCTGCGTCTACCCTACCACATTTTCCAAAAAGTGTCAATTGTGGAGACGAAAAATACACAGGAAATTCACAAATGAAATTTTTGACGGCTGCATATACTGTTACCGGAGAAAAAAGCCGGAGACGGAAAATGCTGCATTTGCTTTGGGAACTTATGCTGGCGGTAGGCATTGCCTACGGATTTATTGCCGGAAAGCCGGAGGCGGTCGGAGCGGCGGTCATAAGCTCTGCGCGGGAAGCGGTTGCGCTGTCGATTACGATGCTTGGCATTGTCGCGCTTTGGAGCGGGCTTATGGAAGTCGCGCAGGCAGGTGGCATCCTAAAGGGATTGGAGAAGCTTTTGGCGGCGCCGGTTTCGTGGCTGTTTCCAAAGGTGCCAAAGGGTCATCCGGCGCAAAAAGCCATGCTCTTAAACATAACGGCAAATATGCTGGGACTGGGCTGGGCGGCGACGCCCGCGGGACTTTTGGCGATGAAGGAGTTAGCGAAGTTAGAAGAGGAGCGCCCAAGCGTCCCAAAAGGGAGCGCCAGCAATGCGATGTGCGACTTTCTCATCCTAAACGTATCGTCCTTGCAGCTTATATCCGTAAATTTAATCGCTTACCGGAGCCAATACGGAAGCGCTGCGCCGATGGCGATTGTCCTGCCTTCGCTTGCGGCGACTGCCGTATCGACCGCTGTGGCAGTTTTGTTCTGTAAAGTACATAAATCTTGACATTTCCCGCCCGCTATGCTAAAAAAGAAGGTGTTACGTTACGGAGGAACTTATGAGAGCTGCATTCGAAAAACAGGTATTGGGGCGAAATTTCTTATATGGGATATTTTTGTTGGCCGTTATGGTCGTTGTTTTGGACGCGCAGGTCGTGGGTCTTTTTGTCTTTGCGGGAATTTTAATGCTGATCCTTATTTTCAGCGAAGACATTATGCCGACGCTTTTGCCGTTTTTGCTAGCGTGTGTCTTCCTCTCCACCATGTACGACTCCTACCACATCTTTATCCGGCTTTGGTGGCTTGCGCTCCCCTTTGCCGGGGCGGTCATTTATCACTTTGTCCGCTACCGGAAAAAAATTACTGTGGGAAGAATTTTCCCAAGTCTTCTTTTGGTGTCGGCGGCGCTTGTGCTTGGCGGCGTTGGGATGATTCCGGCGCGGCAGTATTTTTCGCCCATCAGCCTGTATTATACGCTTGGACTTGGGCTTGGGATGGTGCTTATTTACTTGCTTATGCGCTCGCAGTACGCAGTGCCAAGAGAGTACGACGTGCTTGAGTATTTCGTCTACGTCATGTATTTGATGGGCTTTTTTGCGGCGTTCGTCGTTTTATATAAGTACGCGGAAAAAATGGAGCTCTTTTTAGAGACGCTAGAAGCGCTCGAGCTTCCAAGCAGAAACAACTACGCGACGTTTTTAATGTTTGCGATGCCGTTTCCGTTTTACCACGCCATACGGCGAAAGCACCACGTATTTGCGGGCTTGTTTTTGTACGGCTGTATTGTGCTAACGGGCTCGCGGGGCGGGCTTTTGTGCGGCGCACTCGAGCTGTTCCTCTGCTTTGTGTATTTGGCGTACGTAGAGACGGACAAGGAAGAAAAAGCGTTTAATATTGGGATGCTTTGCGGGCTTGTGGTGCTTGCGGTTATGGCGTATCCGATGGTGATCGAGTTTTACCGCTCGCGCTGCGACGACGGCGACTTTTTTAACGACCTAGGCGGGCGCATTCCTATGGCAAAGCGGGCGCTTTCGTATTTAAGAGAAAATCTGCCGTTTGGCTCAGGGATTGGCTACCTTGGAAACACAGACATTTACGACCCGAAGACCGGCGCGCTTTGCTGGTACCACTCGCTGCCGTTTCAGATTGTCGGAAGCATGGGGCTTTTTGGCGTATTCGCTTACTCGTACCATTACTACCGCCGCTTGCAGATTATGCTTGCCTCTAGACTCCCGCTTCCGCTTTCGATTTCGCTCTCTTGCCTTGGAATTTTTATTATGTCCTGTTTTAATCCGGGCGAATTTTGCCCGGTTCCGTACGAAATGCTGATTATTATCAGCTTCGTTTTGCTGGAATTAAACGCGGAACGCCCGTTTACGGGCGAGGTTTTGCGGCCGGAAGAGAAGAAAGTAAAAAAAGAGTAAAAAGTAAGCAAAAAAAATGAGTTGTCTGAAAATGACGGAAAATACGTCAGCAAACCCGAAAAAAATTCAAAAAGTGAAAAACCTTTTGACAAACAAATTCACACAAGGCAGAATGTAAAACACAACATGTGGTGTTTGGCGAAAGAGGTGGACACCACTTTGAAAAAAAATTCGCTAAATTTGGCGAAAATCACTAAAAAGTCTTGTTTTTGACGAAAAAAACTGTTATACTTCGCACAGAACTCAGATAAAAGAGCGAGTTCAAAGACAAAGAACGGACGGGAGGAACGTATGGCAGGCGAAGCTTTTCGAAGGAAAAAAAGACTGGGCGACATGCTGCTTCAGGAGCGCGTTATTACCGAAGCGCAGCTAGAAGAAGCGCTGGAAGCTCGTAAAGAAAGCGGAAAACGCCTCGGCGAAATCCTCGTAGAAAAACACTTTGCAACAGAAGACAGCATTACGCGTGCTCTTATGCGTCAGCTGGGCGTAGGGATGATTAATCCTACCACGTTAACCATCCCAGAAGATATCATCGAGCTTGTAAACGCGAACCTGCTTCGCAAATACATGGTTATCCCGTTTGCGTACGCGCCGAACAACCCGAACGTTTTGCGGGTAGCAATGTCCGACCCCATGGACATGGTAGCCATGGACGACTTATCCATGGTTACAAACATGGAAATCGAACCGTACATAGCAAACACGCACGACATTATGATGTGCATCGACCGCTACTACGGAAACGCAGAGTCGCTTGACGCGGCGGAAGCGTACACCAAAGAGCGCGAAGCGAAAATGATGGCTGGTGAAGAAGAAGGGCGGGACGAAGTCAGCGACTCTCCGATTGTCGTACTCGTTCGAAACATGATCGAATCCGCAGCCAGACAGCGCGCATCCGATATCCACGTAGAAGCCTTGGAAACAAAAGTTCGCGTCCGCTACCGCATCGACGGTGCGCTGTACGAACAGATTACATATGACATCGGTCTTATGCCGGCGATTATCGCCCGCTTAAAGATTATCGGCGGAATGGACATCTCCGAAAAGAGAAAGCCGCAGGACGGTCGAATCAGTATGGTCGTTGACCACGTAGAGTACGACATCCGAGCATCCATTCTTCCTACGTACTACGGCGAAAAGTGCGTTATGCGACTTGCGCAAAAAACCGCACTGACCAGAAATAAAAAAGATCTCGGGTTTTCCGACGAGGAAATGAAAGTGTTTGACCACATTTTGGCAAATCCTCACGGAATTATTCTTGTAACCGGGCCGACCGGTTCCGGTAAGTCCACAACGCTTTACACAGCGCTTAGTGAGCTGAACAAAGAAGACGTAAACATTATTACTGTCGAAGACCCGGTCGAAGCAAACATTAACGGTATTAACCAGGTACACGTAAACGCAAAAGCTGGTCTTACGTTCGCATCCGCGCTTCGTTCCATTTTGCGTCAGGACCCGGACATTATCATGATCGGTGAGATCCGAGACGGAGAGACCGCAGGAATTGCCGTACAGGCGTCCATTACCGGTCACTTAGTTGTAAGTACGCTCCACACAAACAGCTCGGCGGCAACAATCGCCCGACTGCTTGACATGGGCGTAGAGAGCTACCTGATTGCCGACTCGGTCGTTGGCGTTATCGCACAGCGGCTTGTACGAAGGCTCTGCCCGAAGTGCAAAAAGGAACGGCCAATCACCACAGAAGAGCGCATTGCGCTGCACGTACCGGAAGGAAAAGAAGTTACCATCTTTGACCCGGTAGGGTGTCCTTCCTGCAACAGAGGCTACAAAGGCCGAATCGGTGTGTACGAAATTATGGAAATTTCGCCGCGCCTAAAGCGCATTATCGCGCGCAGGGAAGACTCTGACAAACTCAAGGAAGCGGCCTTAGAAGAAGGCATGAGTACGCTTCGTATGAGCGCCGCAAGGTGCTGCTTAAACGGAATCACAAGCTACAACGAAGTGCTTCGCGTATCCTTTGAGGAGTAATGCCGGGACAACGGCAAATGGGAAAACAGGGGTTTTAAGAAATGAGAGAACTGGACGACATTTTGCAGGAAGCGGTGGAACGGCACGCCTCCGATATTCACATTACAGCAGGAAAGCCGGTTATTTTCCGAATTGACGGCGACTTGCGGGAGATGGACGGAAACAAGCTAACGCCCGACGAAATCGAAGAGACGGTAGCGCCGCTCTTTGCAGACAACGACCGCTTAGTAGAGACTATGGAGCAAACCGGTGAAATCGACTTTGCTTACTCGCTTTACGGAAAAGGACGCTTCCGTGTAAACGTATTTAAGCAGCGCGGAACGCTTGCGATGGTTATGCGTTTGCTGCCCTTTAAAATTCCGGCTCCAAGAGAGCTTGGACTTCCCGCTGCTGTGCAGGAGCTGTGCCAAAGAAAGCGCGGCCTTATCTTAGTAACCGGAGCAACCGGTTCCGGAAAGTCTACGACTTTGGCATCCATGATCAACATGATCAACAAGTCCTACGCAAAGCACATTATTACGCTTGAAGATCCGATCGAGTACATGCACCGGCACGAAAAATCCATCGTTAACCAGCGCGAAGTCGGAGACGACACGGCAAGCTACGCGGGAGCGCTTAGAGCAGCGCTTCGTGAAGACCCGGACGTTATCCTCGTAGGAGAAATGCGAGACCTAGATACCATTCAGACAGCCATTACTGCTGCTGAAACCGGTCACCTAGTTTTCTCTACGCTACATACAAACAGTGCGGCGGATACGATTAACCGTGTTATCGACGTATTCCCGCCGTACCAGCAGCAGCAAATTCGCGTGCAGCTTGCAAGCGTTATCGAGTGCGTTATTTCCCAGCAGCTGCTTCCGATTCGCGCCGGCAGAGGCCGCGTAGCGGCATTTGAAGTTATGATGGGAACAAGCGCCGTAAGAAACCTGATTCGAGAAGGAAAAGCGTTCCAGATTCCTTCCATGATTCAAACGAGCAAAAAGCAGGGTATGCAGTCTATGGACGACGCTCTGTATAACCTTTATATCGGCGGACTTATTTCCGCAGAAAACTGCCTGAACTTCGCACAGGATACGATTGCGATGAGCAGGAAAGTAACGTTCTAATAACGGAAGGAGCGGTACAAAATGGCAAGTTATTCTTACGTGGCGGTAGACCGCTACGGAAAAGAAAAAAAAGGCAGCCTTGAAGCAACGTCGCCGGACCGCGCCCAGAGCACGTTAAAGGCGGAAGGCTTGATTCCGGTAAAAATTACCGAGCAGAACCTTTTGACAAAGGACGTAAATATCGGCGGAAAAGGCGTAAAAAACCGGGACATGGCAGTCTTTTGCCGGCAGATGG
This sequence comes from uncultured Lachnospiraceae bacterium, assembly GCA_944384025.1. Classification (GTDB taxonomy): domain Bacteria; phylum Bacillota; class Clostridia; order Lachnospirales; family Lachnospiraceae; genus ISDg. The sequence goes on along the minus strand of CALWRS010000016.1, from coordinate 20,361 downwards.
TCAGTATTCTAAACGCCGGCGTTCCGATTATCGACGCGCTTGGTATGCTTGAAGAGCAGGTGGAAAACAAAGTCTTTAAAAAAGCGATTGGCGAAGTAAAAGCAAACGTAGCCAAAGGCGAACCGCTTGCCGCGTCCATGAAAATGCGCTCAGACATCTTCCCTTCCATGATGGTCAACCTCGTGGAAGCGGGCGAAGCCTCCGGTAGTATTGACGTATCGCTTGAGCGTATGGCTACGCAGTTTGAAAAGGACGCGCACCTCTCAAGCCTTGTTAAAAAAGCGATGATTTACCCGATTGTCGTTTTGGTTGTAGCCGTTGTCGTTTGTATTATTCTCTTAACGTTCGTTGTACCGACCTTTATGGATATGTTCGCGGACATGGACGTAGAGATGCCCGGCATCACGCTTGCCGTTATGGCAGCAAGCGACTGGATGAAGTCTTATTGGTACGTAGCGATTGGCATTATTCTTTTGCTTGCGATTGCTTTCCGCGTATTTAAAGCTTCTCCGACCGGCACCGTGTTCTTTGCAACGCTTGCGATTAAAGTTCCGGCAGTAAAGAACTTTACGATTAAGTCTGCTGCTTCGCGTTTGGCGCGTACGCTCTCTACGCTTACGTCTGCGGGTCTTCCGATGATTGAAGCGATTGACATTACCGCTAAGACGATGACGAATTACTTGTTCCGGCAGGCTATGATTGAAGCCAGAGAAGAAGTGAAAAAAGGTGTTCCGCTAAGCGAACCGCTAAAGCGGTGCGGCCTGTTCCCGCCGATGGTTATTCATATGACCAAGATTGGCGAGGAAACTGGTGATATGGACTCCATGCTTACAAAAATGGCGGACTATTACGACGAAGAAGTAGAAATTGCTACGCAAGGTCTTTTGTCTGCAATGGAACCGGTAATCATCATTCTGATGGCCGGTGTAGCAGGAATTATTATTGGCGCTGTTATCGCACCGATGGGAGCTATGTACTCCGGTCTTGATAACATTTAAACGAATGAAACGGCAGACGGAATAGGGACGGCTGCTGATTCAGATAGACGCCCGGCGCTCTAAGCTGGGGAGGAAAATTAATATTATATAAATGTAAAGGAGAACAGAACACATGAACAAGAACAAAGGTTTTTCCCTTGTGGAATTGATTGTAGTAGTTGCGATTATGGCTGTACTTGTTGCTATTCTTGCACCGGCATACCTCAGCTACGTAGAGAAGACGCGTAAGGGTACGGATGAGGATACTTCCGAAAAAGTACGTGCATCCATAGAGACAGCTCTTGCATCGGATTTAGATATTTATGATGCAGTTAACGAAGCTTATGCTACAGCATCTCCCCTTAGGCTTACGTGGGATGATGGTACCTCTTTCAAGGATACTAGCGCTAGTGGTGATTTGAAGACTCTGTTGGAAGCTGAGTTGGGAGATGTATATGGAGACAAGACCTTCGCAATGAAATCCAAGGCTTACAAGGGCGCAACTTTGGAAGTTGTAATTTGGACGTCGAGTACTGGCACCGTGTACAATGTAGATGCAAGACTGTACAAGGGTAATGACACCTTCTGGAAGACAGCTGGTTACGATAATATCCCCGCGGCTGCTGGCCCTAACCCCTGATCACCCCCCCTACAACCCCCTAACTTTCAGTCTTCGGACTGAAAACTAATTAATATTTTCAGGAAGGCATCCCTGTTGGCACCCTATGCCGACAGGGATACTATTCCCTCATTAGGTGTATGTGTTATGGCTTCGTTAAAGAGTTCCTCCGGTTTTTCTCTTGTGGAGCTTGTGATTGTGGTTGCGATTATGGCGGTTTTAATCGCCATCCTAGCGCCCGCATATCTTAGTTACGTAGAAAAAACACGGATTGGCGCAGACGAACATACGGCGGAAGAAATCCGCGGCGCTACGTATCAGGTAGAGTTTACCGAGGACGTAAATACCACGCTTATTATTACCGGCACATGGGATATCCCTGAGTAAAAGGAGGCTTAGCCAATGCAATGGATTTTATATACAGTAATCTTTCTGTATGGAATTGTATTTGGCAGCTTTTTAAACGTTTGCATTTACCGGATTCCCAAAAAAGAAAGCTTGGTAAAAGTTTCTTCGCATTGCACAAGCTGCGGCTACTCGCTTAAGTGGTTTGATCTGATCCCGCTTTTTAGCTGGCTTTTCCTTCGCGGAAAGTGCAGAAAGTGCGGCGCGAAAATTTCTGTGCAATACCCTCTTATTGAGGGCGCAAACGGCGTTTTGTGGCTTGTGATTTTTCTTGTACGCGGTCTTTGTGTAGAAAGCGTATTTTTCTGTGCGCTTGCCTCCGCGCTTTTGGCGCTGTCGGTTATTGACGCAAGGACGTACGAAATTCCGTTTGGGTTTAACGTATTTATTTTTTGCATCGGTATCCTGCACTTAGGCTACCGGGTAATCTTTACAAAACAGCCGGACGTTTGGCTGTATGTGCTTGGATTTTTTGCTGTCAGCTCGGTGACGGCGGCAATTTACTTCCTCTCAAAGGGCCGCGCGATAGGCGGCGGCGACGTAAAGCTGATGGCGGCGGCAGGCTTGCTGCTTGGCTGGCGGCTAATTTCGCTTTCCTTTATTCTTGGATGCATTTTAGGAGCGGTCGTGCATACGCTTCGGATGAAGCTCTCCGGCGCAAACCGCGTCCTTGCAATGGGGCCTTACCTTTCGGCAGGAATTTTGCTTTCGGTGCTGTTTGGTGAGCAGCTTCTTACATGGTACTTCGAAATCTTAGGGATAACCCTTTAGAATATATACTGATTACATAATATAACTTGTAGCAGGAGGAGAAAGTATGGCAGGCAGAGTGCTATCAATGGAAATCGGACAGGGAACCACGCGTGTAGTGGAAATGGACTACATGGCGAAGGCGCCGAAAATCTACAATGCGTTTTCGCTGGAAACACCGGCGGATATGGTTCAGGACGGGCTGCTGTCCCGAAACGAAGAGTTCCTAATCGATTTAAAAACAGAGCTGCGCAGAAGGGAGATTAAAACGGACAGCGTTGTATTTACGGTAACGTCAAGCCGAATCGCAAACCGCGAGGCGAGAATCCCGCACTGCAAGGAGAACAAAATCCTCCCGTTAATTACAGCAAACGCCGCAGATTATTTCCCGGTAGATATGAACCAGTACCACCTGGTTTACAACATCCTTGGAACGGTAGAAGACAAGGAAGGAAAGCAATACCGTCTGTCTTTGCTTGCTGTGCCAAACGACGTAACGACCTCCTACCTTGACTTAGCGCATTCGCTTGGAATGCACATCAAGGCAATGGATTACACCGGCAACAGTATTTTCCAGGCAACGCGCGAAACGTTTGCTTCCGGCGTAAATGCGATTGTAAAAGTAGACGAGTACAGCTCCTTAATTTCGGTTGTACGCGACGGCGAAGTCGTTTTGCAAAGAGCGGTAGCGCACGGCGTAAACAGCGTTATTGAAAACATGATGGAGCTGGATTTGTACGGCTCCAACCTCACCTACAGCGACGCAACGCAGGTGTTTTTGCATAACCGCTGCCTGCGACGGTACTTAAACGTAGACGTGGATTACCAGGAGCAGGAGGACACCTCCGACGAGGTAATGATGTCGCGTATTATGTTAACCGAGAGCCTGCGGTATTTGATTGGCAACATCGGAAGAATTCTCGAATACTATGTATCCCGAAACGACAACGTGCCGATTGAGCAGATTACGCTTGTTGGACTGGGCGCAGACTTTTTGGGACTTGACGAGCTTTTATCCAACGAGCTTGGCTACAACGTAAAGTCGTACGCGGGCGAAGAAAAGCTGACGGTTTTAAACAAGAAGTTCATAAACGAAATTTCCAAGCGGCAGTACCTTGCCTGCGTTGGCGCAACGATTAAGCCGCTGCAGCTTCTCTCGCCGGAGCTTTTAAAGAGCGAGCGCCAGATTTCGCTTGTCGTTCCATTCTCGGTAATGGTTGCGGGCGTTGTAGTTGCGGTTGCGCTTATGCTAATCAGCCAGATTATGCTAGCGGCGGAGGAGTCGCGGCGTGACAGTGCGCAAAAGCGAATTGACGACAGCCAATACATTATCCAGATCCGAAACAACTACGATGCGACAGCGGAAGCGTACAACTACGTTTACACGTACAATACGATTGGCACAAACAACAACAGCCAGCTTCTTTCGCTGATTTCAGAGCTAGAGCGCTACATGCCTACGTCCTTTAACACGCTTGGTCTTAGCGCGACAAACGACGCGGTTACGTTTACGGTAACGTGCGACACAAAGGAAGCGGCGGCGGACATTATTTACAACATCCGCAACCGTGTTCACACGATTTCCGTGATTGCTTCCAGCGGCTTTACCGAAGTGCGCGAGGACGTGAACCTGCGCGACCCGATTACCGACGAGGAAGGCGAGATTATCGGATACGTAGACCCGGACGGCAACCCGGTAGACCCGGAAGCAGAAGACTACGTGCCGAATTACGAAACGACGATTTCCTTTACTTTGCAATGTACTTGGGCAAACGTTTCGGAGAACTAGAAAGGAGCGAGCAGCGATATGAAAATGAAAATTTCGAAAAGAGATATTAGTATTATCCTTGTCATCCTTGGATTGTTTGCAGCGTTCCTTTCCTACCAGTTTTTATTCCGTCCTACGATGTCGGAACGCGACGACGTGATTGCCGAGCGCGAGCAGCTTGAGCGCGAGTATAACAGCTTAAAGCCGGTTATTGACAACCAGCAGACGTACTCCACCAACACCGCCAACTGGGAAGCAAGCCTAAACAGCCTTGTTCAGAAGTTCCCGGCGTACTACCTTTACGAAGACGGCATTATGTACTTAAGAAGCCTTGAAGCAAACGAAGACCTTCTCGTTTACTTTGACACGTACACAGTTACAGAAACGCTTTTGACCGATACGTACAGCGGACGTGTAAACGGCCAGACCAAAACCTACGCTTTTGGTAATTCCACGATTGCGGCAAGCTTCACGGTTGGTACTTACGACGCTATGAAGAGCTTGATTTCCGCTGTTTACAGCGACAGCAATCCGAAGAATATTGAAAGCATTTCTATGAACTTTAACCAGCAGACCGGCGAGCTGACCGGCAGCATGAACCTGAATTTGTACTCCTTAACGGACGGAACGAACGCGTACACACCGCCTACGATTCCGGAAATGGAGACCGGTCTTGAATGCATCTTCGGCGAAATTATCCCTCCGGAAGAGGAGGAAGAACCGACTCCGACGCCGGTTCCTGAGAGCTGATTTTAAATGTGAACTTGGGAGGCAGGCTGCCAAAATGGGGCCTGCCATATCGAGCAGTTAGGAGGGATTGCCATGGGCAATAAGAAAAGACACAACAAAAACGGAGGCTTTACCCTAGTCGAGGTTTTGGTAGCGTGTGCAATTCTTGGGATTGCGCTGGCGCCCATCCTCTCCACCTTTGTCGCAGTAGCGCGGGTCAACACAACCTCCCGCAAAAAGCTTTCCGCAACAACGGTAGCGGAAAGCGTGATTGAATCGGTAAAGGCCTTTGAGCTGAAGGAATTCTCCTACCAATGCGACCAGCTAAAAACCGGCAATGCCAGCGCGTTTAAGCTTTTAGCGGGCGATTTGGAGAAGGGCACAGGCTTTTCCGGCGGCGCCGCAGAGCTTAAGAAAAATTCGGACGGCTCGTATACGATCGTCAGTGTGCCAAGTGCGAAGCTCGAGGGCGGAAAGATTGTATTTACGCCTTCCGGAACCGCAGGAACTTACGGCTACCGGTGCTATGCATTCCTCATTACCGATATCCCAATGGGCGGCACTACGTACGACGCAGTGATCGACTACACTTACGTAGCAGAAAAGTCGGAAACAACGTTTACGGATGAATCCGGAACCGAGCAGAACGTAAACAGCATCCTTCAGGGAATGCAAATCCGCTCGCTAAAGTACTACGAGGTTACTGTCCGCGTCTGGAAGAGCGAGAGCGGAACCGACAGCCAGCGGCTTGCCGAGTACCTAAACAAATCTCCTTTGTGTACGCTAGAAGGCACGAAGGCCGATTATAATTAACGCAGCAAAGGGAGCGTGTGAACATGAAAGGATTCCTAGAAATGAAGAAGAGAGCCTCACAGGACAATCGCGGTATAGCCTTAGTCAGCGTGCTGATTATCATTACCCTTTGCTTCCTGCTTTCCGGCGCGATTATGCAGGTTTCGTACATGGCTCTTCTGTCGCGAAACGTAAGCACAGCATCCGCAAACAACTTCTACGATGCGGAAGCCGTAGTGGACGACATGAAGATAGAGCTGCAGGCCGTGGCGGCAGCAGCGCTGCAGGTGAGCGGGTCGCAGAATACGGCAGCGTATGTGACGCAGGTGTATAACTCGCTGACAGCGGGAACATCCCCGAACATCCTTGAAAATGTACAGACAAATCTGGCGACATATGCAGATATGCCCGGCGCAAGCATTACAATAGACTTAGTAAACGGTGGAATTGAAAAAGGGTCTGACTATGTTCTTATTAAAGGCGTGACCGTAGAATACACAGATCCGGATACCGGGTATTATTCGCAGATAACGACGGATATTCGGGTGAATGCACCGTATTATGCAAGCTCGGAGAATGTATCCTTAGGCAGCTACTCTTCTCTCGTAGGAAGTGGAGCTGTCATGTATTCCGAAGAGTCGTTCCAGAACAAGAAGCCTGGCTACATGCTGCAAGAGGGAAATGTTTATTTTGGAACGATGGCTGACAGCTCGTTGGCATTGTGGCTGCATAATTATGTTACACTGGAACTTGAGGGCGATAACGTAGTTATTAACGGTGATGTTTATGTTGACAACCATTCCACGCTTAAGTTTACAGGTGGCGGAGCAGTAGAAGTAAGAGGAACAATTTATTTGAATAACTGTTCTCATCTCGTGATTGCGAGCGACACCTACCTTCTATGCAAAGATATTGTGGTTGATAATAAGTACATTGCAGGAAACACGACCTCAGGGTATTATAGCAATGGATCGTATAACGCAGGAGGACTTTCGGGTCAGTATCAAAACGTAGTGTCCGGTACAGCGTATAGTCGCTACTTACCGTATCAGTACGACCCATTCAACAGCTATAGAGAAGAATTAGTTCCAAATATTGGTAGCATGGCTAGCGGACTGCTGATCCTAGACAAGGCAGATAATAACTGCTACGCTCTTATGACGCAGGGAACAGATTTTACCTACCAAAGAGCAGGCGGATCGGAAACAGTCGAATTTGAGCTCATATCGAATCCATCCAGTCCGGCAGGAAACCAAGGAATCTATTTTGATTCGACGGTTGCCGTCGCATCTAAGATAGCATTTACGGCGTATAACGGGCAGCAATATCAAATTGATGACCAGATATATAAGTTCCTGAATGTATCATATTTGACATATATTTCGCAGGATTCGAACGCAAGACAAATTCGAAGAAAAGTAACCAGTTACGAGGAAAAAATTGTTTCTGCCGTTACAGACCCGCGAAATCTGGAAGCACTGCGAACAGTAGATACCAACACTACTTTATATGCAGCGACATCCGACCTTGTAGATGCAGATGAACTTACTCTTAATTATCAGGGAGTAACGTACACAGGCGCAGTAAAGAATGACGATGGTTGTGTATTCGGGCGTTCACAGGACAGCTACAACCCTTCTGCGGGCACTTTCCTCAGTTTGTTCTTCTGCGTAAACCCTTATACGGTCGAGTTTAATAAAGGAACTGACTACCTTGGTATATTCATGTCTTTTGACAGGGTAAATTACAAGGTAAAATGGGGCAGTGTAAAGGGACGCTCGATTTTGAGCAGCCCAAATGAGCAGGATATCGACAATGTTAAGGAGTATGTGGAAAAATTGTCGTATTACGTTGTAGGGCAGAATCCGCCTGCATACTATGCATTGAACCAAAGCGTTCCGGAGAATGATATCAGAAATAAGCAGTATGCATACACGTGCCTAGTAAACAACATGTTTATTGGTGGCTGGGAAAGCTTGTTTGAGGGAGAACACGCAAGTACAGTTGTCGATACCTCCCAAAACGAGAACCTGAACCTGATCGAACTCGAAAACTGGAACAAAAATTAACGGGCAACTCCCTGCGGCGCAAGCCGCCGCAGGACGTCTGACCATCCGAATGGAGTGTGAGATATGAAAGATAATCGAGGAGTTACACTAGTTGAAATTATGGTGGTGCTTGCAATTATGGCTGTTTTAACAAGCATGATTGGCATTAGTATCTCTCTGATTACCGGACAGCGTCTGAAATCGGCGGTCAGCGATACGAAGAGCCTAATGCAGTCTGCGCAGACCGTTGCTATGAGCAAGAAAAACTGCGTTGTTCGCTTTGAGCAAAACAGCGAAGGCGAGTGCGTAGTAACGTCCATCTCGGACGCAAACAAACAGCTTAAAGAAGTTGCAATTAACAGTAAAATTTCTGTTGTGATTCGCACCGTAGACGATAACGAATATACAATTAACAGCAGTCAGAGTATAGAAATTACTTACGTGCGCGAAACCGGAGGCTTCGGTGCCTGCAAACTGTACACGGCGGGAGGTACGAACGTTGCTGCGATAGGCACGCCGAAAGAGATTTCCTTTACGCAGGGCAGCCGCACCATTACGCTTACGCTTGCAACTTACACAGGCAAAATCAGCACGAAGTAACGAGGGATTGACATGAAGAGAATTGCTAAATCAAACGAAGGTCTGACCCTTGTGGAACTGCTTGTTTCCGTTGCCGTGCTTTCTATCCTGATGGCAGGAGCGTTTGCGCTTATGCGCCAGGCGGCGCAGTATCACTCGCAGTCCGCGCGGGAAGTGGAGATTCAAAATCAGTTGCAGACCGCATTTACACAGGTAAGCGATATCATGGTTGACGCGCATATAGGAATTGAGTTTGACGCCGCGCGCGGCCGTTTGATTGCTTGCCACAACGACCAATTTTATGTACTGGAAAAGCGAGGAGCGAACCTGTACATAAACCTAAAAGAGTATGCCGACTCATCCGACACGGTAGATGCAAAATTGCAGGAAGCCAGAACGCACATTATGGTTGTCAATGACCGAAACCTGCTTTCCGATCGCGTGGCTACGTTTCTTGTAGACACAAGCGGGCAGGCGGACGGCTACGTTGTGCTTGCGATGCGCTGTACGTATAACAACCGCTCGGCGTACCTTTCGCAAAACGTATTCCTGCGAAACTCGGATACGGGCTCGAACATCCTCTCCGGAGGAACGCAGACAGCGACGTTTACAGCGCAAAGCTGCAGTGACAACACGACCTGTTATTACGTGGATATATCTTCCCTTGCGGGAAAGAATATAATTTCCATGCAGCTGACCGGAGCAAATACGACGGCGGAAACGTCGGCTACGCTTCATCAATTAAACAGCGGTGTGGATATTGATCTTGTGACGGCATCAAATTATGCGTCACAGTCGTCCTCGCTTGGTATTTCACTTACGACAAATGCGGCAGCGACAGTATTCTCCAGCCCGGTTACGCTAAGCGAAACGTATCTGATTATTTCCATGCCAAGCACCGCAAACAGCCCGAATCAGCTAATTGTTACTTATCGCAACGCGGAGGAGTAAATCCCTGTTGACACAGCGAAAAAAAAGAGGTAAAATTTTCGCACAAAGCAATACAACAAAGAGGGGATGCCATATGAAAAATAGAAACAGAAACGCAGGGCTTGCGACGATGGAAATTATCGTTGCGGCTGTGATCCTCGCCGTAGTAATTATCGGAGTCGTTGTTGTAATTAAGTTCGTTTCCGGCGGGCAGGGAGACAGCACAAAGCAGTCTGCACAGCAGTACTCGGAGTCGGTTTACGACATGTTAAAGACCTGTGCCGCAAACGCAGACCTGGACATTGCCTTTGCAACGCAGAGCAACGTCTGTACGCTCCGCTTGGTTGGGCGAAACAGCTGCCACCTGTTCCGTTATAACTCTACATCGAAGACGCTGTTTTATCAGGAAAAGCAATACACAAACGCTTCCACGGATGAGGAAAAGATTTCCGCAGCAAGGAGCATGCTTTTGGACGAGGCTTCGGCTACGCGGCTTTGTAACGGCGCGCAGGTTGTGACGTTCTTTGCAATGGTTCCGGACTTGTCGCAGGAAGGCGCTGTAGTTACCGTGCAGCTTCGTGTAGAAGACAGCGAAGACAGCTACTACAAAGAATATCAGGTTCCTGCTTGTGCAAACTTGATTGCGTACAAAAACGGTACGTACGTACCTCCTACGGAAACGCCGGCAGAGCCGGATGTTTCGCCGGAAGCAACAGAAACGCCGTCCGCTCCTACGAACACACCTACGCCTACCACTTCCCTGCAAAGCAGCAAGGTTGTAGGTACGACGAGCTTCTCTTCTACGTACGAGCAGATGGTTGAGTACTTAGAAGACTACGGAGAAGACGCTACGCTTGTTCTTACGCTTCGCTTCCGTACCGGATCAGCAAAGCAAGGCTGGGGCGTTGGCGGTCTTGCTATTGACAGCGACAGCTGCGAGGGAGACGTATTCGAGTACTTTATCGACCACGACCCGGAAGTGAACGAAACGTTCATTGCCACGTACGAGTTAAAGGACATTGTCTCAGTTATGGAAGACAGAGAAGCTTCCGAAATTAAAACCGTATTTTATAACGGCTTTACTATGACAAAAGCAGAAATCCTTTACGACTAAAAAACAATTCCGCAAAGAGCTTACGAGCTCTTTGCGGAATTTTTGTCTCTTAAGGCAAGTCCAAGCAAACGGCTTGCTTCATCCGCCATAAAGAGCGGAATGCTCAGCACATCGCTACAACTGCCCTCCTCACATTTTTCCTCTAAAACGGATAAGAAAAATGCACGATAACCGTAGACGCGACAACGCCCGCAAGCGTTGCCAAAAGCGCTCCCGCAAGCGTGTAGCGGGTTTTGGTAATTTTTACGGAAGCGAAGTAGACCGCCATTGTATAAAAAACCGTTTCGGTGCTGCTCATAATCACCGACGCTAAAAAGCCTTCCAGCGAGTCCGGTCCAAACTCTTTAAACACGTCCAGCAAAAGCGAAGTCGCCGCCGAAGACGAGACCAACTTTACAACGACCATTGGCACAAGCGCCGCCGGAAAGTGAAGCGTTTTTGCAAGCGGAGACAAAATGGCGGCAAGACCGTCCAGTGCGCCGGATGCGCGCAAAACGCCGGTCGCAGTCATAAGCCCGATAAGCGTTGGCAAAATCGATACGACAACTTCCATCCCCTGCTTTGCTCCCCGCGTAAACTGGTGAAAGCCTTCCTGCCGGTTAAAAAGCGCGGAGCACACAATCAAAAATACGACAATCGGCACCGCGCAGCCCGAGAGATAAACAAGAAAACGCAAAAAGACGCCCCAAAAACCCTGCTTGCATAAATTTATGAACAAACGGACAGATTTATACAACATCAAATTGACATTTTTTCGTGCGTATGCTAAGGTAGGGAGGGATAAGGGAATACGTCTTCGTCTCTTTTTGGAGGCGGGAAGGAGTACAGGGAAATGAAGGCAAGGAAAGTTTCTCCGGCGAAGGTGATCGCGGCCAGCTTTCTGGTTGTTATCCTGGTCGGAGCTTTGTTGCTGCTTTTGCCAATCTCTGCGGCCGAGGGAGTTCGCGTGTCGTTTGTGGACGCGCTGTTTACTTCCACAAGCGCAGTGTGCGTGACAGGCTTGATTGCGGTAGACACAGCGGATACGTTTAGTGTCTTTGGACAAGTCGTCGTAGCGCTTTTGATTCAAATTGGCGGACTTGGCGTTACGTCTCTTGGCGTCGGCATTATTTTAACGGCGGGCAGAAGGCTTGGCTTTCGCGAGCACCGTTTGATTCGTGAAGCGTGGAACCTAGACTCCTTTAAAGGAATTGCAAGCCTTGTTCGCTCCGTGCTTTTAATGACGCTCTTTTTTGAAAGCGTAGGCGCGCTGCTTAGCTTTCTTGTGTTCCGGCAGGATTTTCCGCTTGTAAAAGCGGTTGGAATCAGCCTGTTTCACTCGGTAGCTGCGTTTAACAACTCCGGGTTTGACATTCTGGGAGGGTTTCAAAACCTCATTCCTTATCAGGACAACGTCCTGTTAAATCTTACGACCTCCGGTCTGATTATTGTGGGCGGGATTGGTTTTTTAGTAATTTTGGATGTGCTGAAGAAGCGGTCGTTTCGGCGGCTTACGCTGCACTCCAAGGTTGTGCTGTTTACGAGCGCAGTTCTGCTTTTGGGCGGGACGCTGCTTTTAAAGTACACGGAGGATATTACCTGGCTTGGCGCCTTTTTCCAAAGCGTGACGGCGCGAACAGCCGGGTTTAGCACGTTCCCTATCGGCGAGTTTACAAACGCGGGAATTTTAATCCTCACCATCCTTATGTTTATTGGCGCCTCCCCCGGTTCTACCGGCGGCGGCATCAAGACGTCGACACTGTTTGTTTTAGTGTTGTCGGTTCGCAGCATGGTCTCCAACCAGCACTGTCAGGCATTCCGCAGACGTATACCGTCAACAGCGATGATCAAAGCCAACGTTATCGTGTTACTTGCCTCGGCGTTAGTGCTGGTTGGAACCTTCCTTCTTTGCCTTATGGAGCCGGAATGCACGCTTGCGCAGTGTCTGTTTGAAGTCACGTCTGCGTTTGGGACGGTCGGGCTCTCTACCGGCATTACGCCGCAGCTTGGAGCTCCCGCAAAATTTTTGCTGATTGTGATTATGTACATCGGGCGGCTTGGCCCGCTTACGGTAGCTTCGCTTTGGTTTGGAAAGCAAAAGCCCGGCGTTCGCTACACAGAAGAGATGATTACCATCGGATAGAACAAGGAGAAAGATATGTTTCAACGCAAAAAACCGGCGACCATCGGCGTGATTGGCCTTGGGCGCTTTGGGATGGCGCTTGCTAAGCGTCTTTGCGAGCTTGGCGAGGAAGTGCTTGTGATTGACGCAAGCGAAGCAAAAGTAAAGGAAATGCGCGCTTACACGGAATTTGCGTTTGTGTGCGACAACCTAGAAAAAGAGACGCTTGAAGAAGCGGGGATTGCGGACTGCGAAGTCGTAATCGTGTGCATCGGAGAGAAAATCGACGTGTGCATCTTAGCCGCGCTTAACGTAGTCAGTCTGGGCGTTCCGAAGGTTATCGCAAAAGCGATCAGCGACGAGCAGGGCTACATCCTAGAGAAAATCGGCGTGGAAGTTATTTTCCCCGAGCGCGACATGGCGCTTCGGCTGGCGAAGAAGATTGTGGCGACAAACGTCGTAGACTACATTTCGCTAAACAGCGAAGTAGAGATTTTGGAGACGAAAATTGCGTCGTCTTACGTCGGGAAGAAGGTTATGGAGACCAATATCCGGCAAAAATATGGATTGAACATTATCGCCATCGAACACGGCGGCGAGACAATTACGGAAATTGATCCCTCGTACGTCTTTGCGGCGGACGACCTGATTGTTGTGATTGGCAAGCGGGAGCGGATTGAAGAATTTGAAATAGCGGAGCGGAGGTAACTGTCCGATGAATTTATCCCTTTCCTTTTTCCTGCAGCAGATGCTCGACAATCCGGTGCTGTTTATTACCGTGCTTTTAACGCTTGGCGTAATTTTTGTAAACGGCTGGACGGACGCGCCAAACGCGATTGCGACCTGCGTTTCCACCCGCGCCATGAACGTGAACGCGGCCATTTTTATGTCTGCGGTTTTTAACTTCCTCGGCGTGTTTTTAATGACGTTAATTAACTCGACCGTCGCTATGACGATTACGAACATCGTAAACTTCGACGGGCATAACGACGAAGCTTTGATTGCTCTTTGCGCGGCTTTGTTTGCCATTGTTATCTGGGCGGTTGCCGCTTGGTACTTTGGAATTCCTACAAGCGAGAGCCACGCGCTTATCGCCGGTCTTTCCGGCGCCGCTATTGCGCTGCAGGGCGGTATTTCGGGCATTCACGGCGGAGAGTGGGTAAAAGTCCTTTATGGACTTGGTCTTTCGACGCTTCTTGGTTTTGGAAGCGGCTTTTTTGTGTGCCGGCTTGTTTCGTTCCTTTGCCGCGGGATGGACCGCAGAAAGGCAAACGGCTTCTTTAAATACGCGCAGATTTTTGGCGGCGCGGCCATGTCGTTTATGCACGGCGCGCAGGACGGTCAGAAGTTTATGGGCGTTTTGCTGCTTGGCATGTTTCTTGTAAATGGGCAGTCGTCCACTTCGGGCGTGGAGCTGCCGCTTTGGATGATGCTTCTTTGCTCCATCGTTATGGGGCTTGGCACGTCGGTTGGCGGGAAGAAAATTATTAAATCCGTCGGGATGGACATGGTACGGCTTGAGAAGTACCAAGGCTTTTCGGCGGATATGGCTTCCGCAGGCTGTCTGCTGCTTTCTTCGGTCTTTGGGATTCCGGTCAGCACAACGCACACAAAGACAACTTCCATTATGGGCGTTGGGGCGGTCAAGCGGATTTCCGCTATTAACTTTAAAGTCGTTAAGGAAATGGTGCTCACGTGGGTGCTTACGTTCCCCGGCTGCGGTTTGATTGGCTTTTTGATGGCAAAACTGTTCATGATTATATTCTAATTCTATTCTAACGGATAAAGGAGAGAAAAAATGGCTAAAAAAGGCGACGAATTCTACTTTGAAAACTTTATTGCCTGTGCCGGATGCGCGTGCCGCGCGGCGCAGATGCTGGAGGAAGTGCTCGTAAATTTCGACGCGGCTTCGCTTCCAAAGAAGCTGGAGGCGCTTCACGAAATTGAGCACGAGGGCGACGAAAAGAAGCACGAGATGCTCGATACGCTTTTGCACGCGTTTATTACGCCGATTGAGCGCGAGGACATTATCTCGCTTAACCAAAACATCGACGAAGTGACGGACTCGCTGGAGGACGTTTTGCTGCGCGTCTACATCAGCAACGTAACGAAGATTCGCCCGGAGGCAATCGAGTTTACGAAGATTATTATTCGCTGCTGCGACACGCTCCAGAAGATTATGAACGAGTTTTCTAACTTTAAAAAGTCGAAGGCGCTGCACCCGCTCATTATCGAAGTGAACGCGCTGGAGGAAGAGGGCGATCGCTTGTTTATCAGCTCGATGCGCAAGCTCCACACAGACTGCAAGGATCCGCTTGAAATTATCGCATGGCGCGACATCTTTATTTACCTTGAGAAGTGCGCGGACGCCTGCGAGCACGTTGCCGACGTTGTCGAAGGCGTTGTAATGAAAAACAGCTAAAAAAAGCTTGGAAATACAAACAGGAGGAAGTTATGGACTTTTTTGTTGAAGGGATTCGGGCAGTTCAGCCGAACCAGCTGGTGATGTACGCCGTCGGAATTTTGCTTATCTGGCTGGCGATCAAAAAAGAATACGAGCCTGCGCTGCTGCTTCCCATGGGCTTTGGCGCGATTTTGGTCAATCTCCCGTTTACCGGCGTTTTAAATCAGACGCTCTCGGGTGTCGGCGAGACGCAAGGCATTATTGAGTGGCTCTTTCACGTAGGAATTGAGGCTTCGGAGGCAATGCCGATTCTTCTGTTTATCGGCATCGGCGCTATGATTGACTTTGGCCCGCTGCTTTCTAAGCCGTCCATGTTTTTGTTTGGCGCTGCGGCGCAGTTTGGTATTTTCGTAGCGATTTGCGTTGCCGTAGTGCTTGGCTTTGATTTAAAGGACGCAGCGTCGATCGGTATTATCGGCGCGGCGGACGGCCCGACCTCGATTTTGGTTTCGCAAATTTTGGGCTCGCGCTACGTAGGGCAGATTGCCGTTGCGGCTTACTCGTATATGGCGCTTGTGCCGATTGTACAGCCTTTTGCAATCAAGCTTGTAACGACGAAAAAAGAGCGGAAAATCCACATGGATTACCAGCCCGGCGTTGTTTCCAAAAAGATGCGCATCGCCTTTCCGATTGTCGTTACGATTATCGTCGGAATGGTTGCACCTTCTTCGGTTGCCCTTGTCGGCTTCCTTATGTTTGGCAACTTGCTGCGCGAGTGCGGCGTGCTGAATTCGCTTTCCGAGACGGCGCAGACGTCGCTTTCGAACTTAATTACGCTGCTTCTTGGCATTACGATTTCCTTTAGTATGCAAGCGGATAAATTCGTGGACGTGGACACGCTTTTGATTATGGGAATCGGTCTTCTTGCTTTTATTTTCGATTCCATCGGCGGCGTTTTGTTCGCTAAGTTTTTAAATCTGTTTACCAAAAAGAAAATCAATCCGATGGTCGGCGCGGCCGGAATTTCCGCGTTCCCTATGTCCGCTAGGGTTGTGCAAAAAATGGCGGCGCAGGAAGAGCCGGGCAACATTATCCTAATGTATGCGGCGGGCGCAAACGTTTCCGGACAGATTGCTTCCGTAGTTGCGGGCGGCTTGGTTATCAACCTGGTTACGAGCTTTTTGTAGGAGGTAGACGGTATGGACTTTAGCTTTGATATGGAAACTTTTCAGAATTCCCTTTTGATTATGGCGCAGGGAATGGCCGGGATTTTTGCGGCGCTTTTGCTGATTATGATTTCCGTATGGATCATGAGCAAACTTGGCAGTATCGGTAAGAAAGATAAAACGGAAGAGTAACAGCGAACAAAAGAGTGCAGTCCCGGGAAGGAAGCGTCCCGCTCTGCGCTCTTTTCTTTCTTTTTGGGGAAAACGAGGTATTTCATGGCAAACAAATCAAGATACGGCGCGAACCTAGACGTGCGCCGCGCAAGCGGAACAAGGCGCGCCATCCGAAAACGGCAGCTCCTTGCCGCCGGAATTTCTTTGCTTTTTTGTATAGCGGCGGGGTTTGGCGTCTGGAACCTCACAAAAGCGGAGACAGTAGAGAAGGAGGGCGCAGGCGCTACGCCGGAGGTTACAAAGGGCGTTACGCAAATTGACGAATCCGAAACGCTTGCAAACCCGCACGGGCTCTACACCGAGGGCTACTTAGAAGGCCTTACGGAAGACGACCTTTGGATGGAGGATTTTGAAGATACGCGGACGCCTACCGAAGTAAAAGCGGTTTATCTGACCGCAGACGTCATTAACCGGCGGCTTGACGATATTTTGGATTTGTTAGACACTACAGAGCTAAACGCTGTCGTTATTGACATTAAAAACGACGACGGATTTATTGTTGTGGATACGGAGTCGGAATATCTGGACAATCTGGGAAACAAAAACGTCCTCTTTAACGACTTTGAAGGCGTAATTGAGAAGTTTAAAGAGCACGGCGTTTACTTGATTGCCCGAATCGTATGCTTCCGCGATTTGCGCTCGGTAAGGGCGAACGAGAGCTTTGGCGTTCGGATGAAGGACGGCTCTTTGATGAAGGACAACAGCGGCTACACGTGGATGAATCCGTTAAACGAAGAAACGTGGGAGTATTTGACGGAGGTTGGGCGCGAGGCTGCGAAGCTTGGCTTTGACGAAGTGAATTTTGACTATTGCCGGTTCTCTACCGACGGAAAGATGGCGGACGCGGATTTTGGCGTAGAGCTTACGACGGAAGTGAAGATGGACGCTATTACCGGCTTTGTGAAATACGCTTGTGAAAATTTAAAGCCTCTTGGCGTGTTTGTTTCTGTGGACGTCTTTGGCGTTGTTATTAGCAGCGAGATTGACGCGGCTGCCGTTGGGCAGAGCTACTCGGACATGGCGAAGTATTTGGATTACATTTGCCCGATGGTTTATCCTTCTCACTACGGCAGAGGCTACTACAATCTGGACGTTCCGGACGCGCACCCTTACGAATTGATTTACAACTCCATGCTGGATTCGAAGCGAAAGCTAAGCGCAAACGTTGCGAGCGGGCGCTGCGCGGATGTGCGCCCTTGGCTTCAGGCGTTTACCGCTACGTGGGTACCCGGACACATTACGTACGGCGGGCCGCAGATTCGCGACCAGATTAACGGCACGTACGACGCCGGTTACAGCGGCTGGCTTTTGTGGAATGCTGCGGGAAATTATACAAAGGACGGACTGTTGCAGGAATGAAGCAAAAACTTCAAAAGATAAAAAACTATGTGCAGTTTCTGATTATTCTTGCCGCTATTTTGGTTACGGTGTACCTCTTTGTTGTGCGGGGGCTTAGCATTCAGGAAATTCTTTCCTACGCAGAGCGCAACCACCTGAAAATTTTTCTGGCGCTTATGGGGCTTTATATTTTAAAGGGCTGCTGCGGGATTGTCCCGTACAGCGCGCTTAATATTGCGGCGGCGGTCAGCTTTCCGCTTTTACAGGCGATTCTTATCAATACGCTTGGGACAATCGTCTGCTTTTGCATTTCGTATGCGTTTGGCCGCATGACGCGCACCGACCGGCTGGAAGCGAAGCTTTCGGAGTATCCGAAGCTTGCCCGCTATATGAGCGGTGCGAAAAAGAACGAGTGGGTGCTTTGTTTTGCGCTTCATATCGCCGGATTCTCAAGCGAAGTGATCGGCATTCTTTTTGGTATTTTGCGAATGAAATTCGCGCTTTATCTTGGCGCTGCCATGCTTGGCGTACTGCCGGGGATGGTATGCATAACGATTTCCGGCGGGACAAAAGACATTACGAGCGCGAAGTTCTGGATTTTCTTTGCCTTAAACGTGCTGATGGCGCTTGTAGGGTTAGCGGTTTTGTGGATTCGCGTCCGCGGACAGAAAAAACACGCGGAGGCAGTGGAAAAAGGAGGAACGGAGTCATGAAAAAGAAAGTTGGTATTGTCTGCCTTCTTGTCTTGCTTCTAGCGGCGGCTGCCGCCGCAGTTTGGGCGCTCTTTCTTCGAAAAGACCTAGGCTTCAGACAAAGGATGGGCTTTGCGTATGAAAGAGCATCTTAATCAAAGATGCTCTTGCGCAGCCGGTCAATAGCCATCTCCACATCCAGCGTGTGATAACCAAGCCAACAATTATTCATAAGCTCTGCATTTGCGGTACTGTAGATTTCCTTGCTGGATTCTCCTGTGTAATAATGCCAATAGCGATACACATAACCAATCCAATACATTACCTCACGGGAATATGCTGTACCGCCTTTTTTCAGACCGCCAAGCTCGTCCTCAAGTTCGTCGAGGATGTATTCTTCACCGGCCCATTGCAGCCTGTCGTAGGTATCGTCAAGGCATCTGGCAGCGGTGCTGTTCATAAATGCTTCAATGAATTCAGGGCAGGAAACATTTTTCTTTAAGGCCAGCTCGAACAACCTGCCCTGAATATCACATAGCTGTCTTTTTTGTAGGTTCAGATTTGCCATACTATTCACCGCCTTTTAGGATTTCGTCGAAGTATTTTCCGTCGCGGCGATACTTGCGGCACATATCTTCCGCAAGAGCGGTTCCGTCGTTTCGGTTATTTTCGCTTTGCGCTTTCAAAAGGAGTCTGTCCTGCGTCCCCAAAGCCTTTTCCTTGATTATTTTTATGCCTTTGCAGGCCTTTTCGGTAATTGCAACGTATTGCTTGCCAAGCTTAAGAGCCGAAAGACTGTGGACGAGGGCCATGTCCGTTATTTCACCGTTAAAAAATCGGTCGAGCACAACGAACATTCTGTCACTGGCAATAAATCCAACGACAACATCATACCCCGCAGTCATCTTCGCTATGCGCTCATATAAGGCCGTGCCGCGGGCCGATTCCACTTTTTCGCGATTATAAGCAATAAGAAGCGCCCAGTCAATGCCAATTTTAACATCCAGCACTTTCAGATTTGTCATATCAAACGCAAGCGTATAGAGCTTAGCTTCCTCGTAGTTGCAAATCAGGGTCAGTGGCTGTGTCTCCTCCGTGCCCATATAAAAGCCTTTGCCAAAGTCGCATTTATCACGGCTTAACGGAGCAATTTCGCCATTTATGCCCGATTTAGAGCCATGATATAAGGTGATTATGTTTTTATCAGGCATAAGGTTCTCCTTTCATTCAAAACATCGGCTTTCCTGCTTTCCATTATGCCATACTTTGTTGGGATGTTCAAGGCAGGAATTCGGATAGGAATTACGTCGGCTAAAGCCGACCCGAATCCCGCGCCAAGACTCGCGAGCGAGTCTTGAACCAAAATCCTGTTGGAGCCGGAAACTGCACGAAAATGGGCGGATGTTCTGCAATGCGAAATCGGAAAGCTGGATTCTGTGCCGTCAAGATATCCACTTACAGAGGAAGAACCGTGGCGCACAAAAGGAATCCGCAAAATGCCCGTTAAGAATTTCCTCGTTTACTATCTGATTGACGAGAAAAAGAAAACTGTGTGGGTTACGGCAGTGATTTATGGGCGGAGAGATCAGATTGCGGCACTGCTTGACATGTCGCAGATTGATACAGAACGATAAATGGAAATTTGAATATCAGTAAATTATGACCTCTCAACAGAGGTTACAGTGTTTTAATAAAATCCTCCAAAAGCCTTGAAA
>CALWRS010000015.1 GCA_944384025.1 uncultured Lachnospiraceae bacterium | reverse complement strand
GAAGGCAGGGAAAATCCCTTGCTGAAAAAAGGGAATTCCGACGCTTTTTTCAGGGAAAAGTACTTGACAAAAAACACTTTCATTTTCCACCTCACGATGGACACCCTTGCTGTTCAGCTATGTGCTTCGTCGTTGCCTACGCGCACTCGGGACTTTCGCCCGTTAGAGCCCGCCCATGGCGGGCGAACAAAAGAGGCAAAGAAACTGTGTGTCAGCTTCTTTGCCTCAAGTGCATTATAGGTCTATACGACTTTTTTTGTCAAGCGTTAAATTAGGGGTCTGGCAAGGAGCAAGCGCTTCCCAGAGTTTAATTTAAGCTCCTTTACTTCGTCCCTTTGTAATTTGCAAGCAGGAATTTTTGCGTGCTTGCTTGGTAAATTATCGCTTGCTGAACTGCGGCGCACGACGTGCAGCCTTCAGACCGTACTTCTTTCTCTCTTTCATACGAGGGTCTCTTGTGAGGAAGCCTGCCTTTTTCAGTGCCGGGCGGTTTTCAATATCTGCCTTGCAAAGCGCTCTGGCAATACCGTGACGAATTGCACCCGCCTGTCCGGAAAATCCGCCGCCGCGTACCGTAACCAAAACGTCGAACTTGTCGCTGTTTTCTGTCAATGCAAGGGGCTGGCGAACAATTACTTTAAGCGTTTCAAGACCAAAGTAGTCGTCAATATCTCTCTTATTTACTGTTATATTTCCTTTTCCCGGAGTCAGATAAACACGTGCTACGCTGCTTTTGCGTCTTCCGGTTCCGTAGAATTTTGCTGCCTTTGCCATAATATATCTCTCCTTTCCGTCCTAATTAAAAGTTAAGCGTCTCAGGCATCTGCGCTTTATGCGGATGCTCCGGTCCGGCGTATACGTGAAGCTTTGTGATCATGCTTCTTCCAAGAGGTCCCTTCGGAAGCATACCTTTTACAGCCAGCGTCATTACTTCTTCCGGCTTCTTTGCAAGCATTTCCTTCAGCGTCGTTTCCTTCATTCCGCCCGGATAATCCGAGTGGTTGTAATAAATCTTTTGTTCCAGTTTCTTTCCAGTTACTTTTACTTTGTCTGCGTTTACGACAATCACGTAGTCACCGGTGTCAATGTGCGGGGTAAACGTCGGCTTGTTCTTTCCTCTAAGTACGGAAGCAACTGCAGATGCCAGACGGCCAAGCGTCTGTCCTTGTGCGTCTACAACGTACCACTTTCTCTCTACGCCGGCTGTAGCAGCCATATAACTCTTCATGGATTTAACCTCCTTTTATTCTCCTGTTTGATACTCTGTCTGTCTTCGGACAGCCACTTTTCGCATTATACCGTTTCCGACCTTGGCTGTCAAGAACTCTTTCTTTTCTTTTTCCTGCTTTCCTGTTGATTCATCACTTATCCTGCGATTTTTCTGCATCATATTCGATATAACAGAGGCACAAGCCTTTTGCCGGTGCCGTAGGGCCGGCCTTTTGCCGATCCATTGCTTCTAAAATTTTTGGCATCTCCTCTGCCTTTCGCTCCCCGCATCCTACTTGGATCAGCGTACCGGCAAGAATCCGAACCATGTTGTAGAGAAATCCGTTTCCTATTACGCGGATGAC
Source organism: uncultured Lachnospiraceae bacterium (assembly GCA_944384025.1). Lineage (GTDB taxonomy): Bacteria > Bacillota > Clostridia > Lachnospirales > Lachnospiraceae > ISDg. The sequence goes on along the minus strand of CALWRS010000015.1, from coordinate 48,498 downwards.
AACGCTCTCTCCATCGCCTCCGTAAGCCGCGGATTTTTGTACGGCAATGGAAGTGATTGTCCGCACCTTGCTTTGCACTTGCGCTCCCGCCGAACACAGGCTGCTAAAATCGTGCGTGCCGACAAACGCCTGCGCGGCCTGCTGCATCGCGTCTATGTCCAAACTGCGCCGCTGATGATGCGCGTACAGCCGCTCAAGCGGCGATACGACTGTGCCGGTTCGAATGCGGTACTCGTAGCACTTCGCATGGCAGTCAAAACGCGGATGAAAATCCGGTGCAACCGCTTCTGAGCGCATAACGCGGATATCCTCCGGCAGATACGCATTTACCGCAAGATAAACTTTTTCGGGCGGTATAGGGTGCGTTGTATCAAACACCGCCACATTGCCAAGCGCGTGCACGCCCGTGTCCGTGCGGCTTGCGCCAATAAGCTCCACAGGCTCTTTTAACAGGCGGCAAAGAGCCTCCCGCAGTTCTCCCTCAACCGTAACTGCGCGGGGCTGTATTTGCCATCCGCAATAGCGCGTTCCGTCGTATGCAACCGTTAACTTAATTCTCCCCATAGCTTTATAACCACCTGCGAAGCAAAATGATAAACAGCAAATATGCCGCCAGATATGCATATGCCGCCGCATCGCGACCATGATAGCGAAGCGGCTTCATCTTCGTTCTGCCTGCGTCGCCGCGGTAGCAGCGCGCTTCCATCGCCTGCGCCAAATCGATCGCACGGCGAAACGCTGAGATAATCAGCGGTATAAAAATGGGCAGCATCGCCTTCGCTCTTGTAAGAACGCCTCCGCTTTCAAAATCCGCGCCTCTTGCCTGCTGCGCTTTCATGATTTTATCGGTTTCTTCAAGGAGGATTGGGATAAACCGAAGCGCAATGGACATCATCATAGCGAGGTCATGAACCGGAACTCGAAGCAGCCGAAGCGGCTTTAAAAGCGACTCCATTCCGTCAGTCAGCTGGTTAGGCGTCGTTGTGAACGTCATCATAGAAGAGCCTAAAATCAGCAAAATAAGGCGGCACCCCATAAAGCCTCCCCGGTACAGCCCTTCTTTTGTGATTCGAAAAATCCACCACTTCACCAGCACGGTTCCGTCCGTCAGGAAAAAATTAAACAAGACAGTGAACATAAGCAGGATAAGCACCGGCCGAAGCCCGCGCAAAATAAAGCCAAACGGCACGCGGGAGAGCAAAACGACGCCCGCGAAAAACACAAGCGCTGCGACAAAACCGAAAAAGTTTTCAAACAAAAACAGGCTGACAATGTAAAGAATCGTCCCCAGAAGCTTCACTCTGGGATCCAGCCGGTGAATGACCGACGCCGCCGGATAGTACTGGCCGATAGTAATCTCACGCAGCACGTCCTCTCCTCCTTTATTCTACCCCGTATTTTTGGGTCGCTTACGAAAGCGCTTTTATAAGCGCCTCCTTTGCCTCTTTTACGGTAAAAGCTCCCGTATCAACCAAAACGCCCGCTGCCAAAAGATCCGAAAGCAAATACGTCACGCCCGGTGCCGCAAGTCCGATATTTTCCAGTTCCTCCACGTGTGTAAACACTTCGCCCGGCGTCCCCGAAAGAGCCACGCTCCCGTGGTTTAGAGCAATCAAATAATCCGCATACTGCGCGACATCTTCCATGCTGTGCGATACGAGCAGGACCGTCATGCCGCTGCGGCGGTGAATTTCCCAGATTCGGGAGAGAATCTCGTCATGCCCCGCGGGATCTAGCCCGGCCGTTGGCTCGTCAAGGATCAAAACCTTCGGTTTCATGGCGAGCACGCCTGCAATCGCTACGCGCCGCTTCTGCCCGCCGGAGAGTTCAAAAGGAGAACGTTCCCAAAGCTCCGGGCCAATTTGCACCATCTCTAACGCCTCGGCAGCGCGTTCCTTTGCTTCCTCTTCTGTAAGCCCCAGATTCTTCGGTCCAAAGCAAACATCGCGAAGAACCGTGGATTCAAAGAGCTGATACTCCGGATACTGGAACACAAGTCCCACCTGTCCTCGCAGCCATTTCTTGGAAAAGCCCTCGGCGTGAATATCCTTGTCCTGATAGAAAACTGTTCCGGACGTCGGCTTTTCCAGTCCGTTTAAAAGCTGAATCATCGTCGATTTTCCGGAGCCGGTATGCCCAATCAAACCAACAAACGCCCCCTCGTTTATGGAGAGCGACACGTGCGTGAGCGCGTGCATTTCGTACGCGGTTTCCGCAGAATATGTGTAAGATACGTCGCACAGCTTTAAAAGCGGGGAAGCAGTCTTTGTCTCCGGATAAGAAACGCTCGCCTTTTTTTCTTTTGGGGACTTCTCCCTTGCTCCTTGTTTTTCGTAAAGGCGGCAAAATGCATCTACGAATTCTTTTCGGGAGAGAACTGCCTTTGGCATTGCAAAGCCTTGGCTTCGCAGCGCATACGCCAATTCCGTTTCAAGCGGCACATGCAGGCGGAGTTTTTTCAGCTCCTCCACCTGTTCAAAAATCTGGCGGGGCGTGCCTTGCATCGCCAGCCGGCCTTTGTTCATAACAAAAATCTGGTCGGCAAACACGACTTCGTTCATGTCGTGCGTAATTAACAAAACGGTAATCCCTTCCGTCTGATTTAATTTCCGCAGCGTCCCAATCACTTCTGCGCGCCCTTTTGGGTCAAGCATAGCCGTCGGCTCGTCTAAGATGATGCACTCCGGCTTCATTGCCATAACGCCCGCTATGGCTACTCTTTGCTTTTGTCCGCCGGAGAGCTTGTTTGGCGAATGCTTCCGATACGCGTACATTCCTACTTTTTGCAGGGCGTCTTTTACGCGCGCCCAGATTTCCTCCGTCGGTACGCCCAGATTTTCGGGGCCAAATCCAACGTCCTCTTCCACAACGGTTGCGACAATCTGGTTATCCGGGTTTTGAAAAACCATGCCCGCAGATTTGCGAATATCCCAAAGTTTTTCCTCCTGCTTCGTGTTGTATCCGCACACCAAAACTTCTCCGCCCGTCGGAAACAGCAGCGCGTTTATATGCTTTGCAAGTGTGGATTTCCCTGAACCGTTGTGCCCTAAAATAGCCGCAAACTGCCCTTTTTGTATTTGCAAGGTCACTCCCTGCAAAGCCTTTACGGTTTCAACAACGTCGCCGGACTCGTCTCTGCCGGGAAATTCGTGGACCAACTCATTGACCGCAACGATCTCCATCGCTTCCTCCTTATGTGGCAATGCCGATTCTCCCCTATTCACAAAAAGCAGCGTAGAAATCTACGCTGCTTTGTTTTGCATTTCTGAATCAAACCAACTCAATGAGTACTTCCAACGCCGCATCGCCTTTGCGCTGACCAATCTTAACGATTCTTGTGTAACCGCCCTTGCGATCCGCATATTTCGGTGCGATCTCATCGAACATCTTTGCAACAAGATCCACTTCCTTGACTGCCTTCTTTCCTCTTAAAGAAGTATCCACCTTCTTTACCGGATAGAAGAACGCCTGCATCTGTCTTCTTGCGTGAAGTCTGGACGCTTTGTCTTTTTTGATGGTCTTTTCCACTTCGTCAAATACGGTAACTTTCTTGCCGTCAACGACTTCTTTAACTCTCTTGCCATCCTTGTCTTTGCGGGCAACCTTTGCTTTTACCGTCACGGTTTCGTAGTTGTCCTTTTCCTTTACGGCAAGGGTAATCATTTTTTCAGCAATGCTGCGAATTTCTTTTGCTTTTGCTTCTGTCGTAATCATTTTACCGTGGAACAAAAGATTGGTAACCTGATTTCTTAACAGAGCTTTTCTCTGACTTGAAGTTCTTCCAAGTTTTCTATAGCCTGCCATGTTAACCTCCACTCTGCCGCCTGGCAGCGGCTTCTCGTTGTATTCTCAGCGATGGTCTAAACTTCTACTCATCGCCCAAATTTAATGATAATCCAAGTTCCTTGAGCTTTCCAAGAACCTCTTCGAGGGACTTTCGGCCCAGATTGCGAACCTTCATCATGTCCTCGGAAGTCTTATTCGTCAGTTCTTCCACGGTATTAATCCCGGCTCTCTTCAGGCAGTTGTACGAGCGTACGGAAAGTTCCAGTTCATCGATGTTCATCTCCAGAACTTTTTCTTTCTCGTTTACGGTAGTCTCTACCATTACCTCAGCGGACTTTGCGCTCTCCGACAAATCAATAAAGGAGTTCAGATGCTCGCTAAGCACTTTTGCTGCGAGGCTGACTGCCTCGTCCGGAGCAAGCGTTCCGTTCGTGTATACATCAAGCGTCAGCTTGTCAAAGTCGGTAATCTGTCCAACACGCGTATTGTCTACCGTAAGATTTACGCGCTCAACCGGCGTGTAAATCGAATCGATGGAAATAACGCCGATGGGAAGATCGTCCCGCTTATTCTTATCGGAACTAGTGTAGCCTCTTCCTTTGGTAATCGTAAGTTCCATGTACAGCTTACTGTCCGTCCCGCCGTTTAGCGTGGCGATCACCTGATTGGGATTAAGGATTTCGATATCGGAATCCACATGAATGTCAGCTGCGGTAACGACGCCCTCACCGGAAAACTCAACATAAGCCATTTTCGGTTCGTTGGAGTCGCTGTTGTTCTTAATAGCAAGACTCTTGATGTTCATGATGATTTCAGTAACATCTTCCATAACGCCCGGAATGCTGCTGAACTCATGCACAACTCCGTCAATTTTTACCTGGCTGACAGCAGCGCCCGGCAAAGAAGAAAGCATGATTCTTCGCAGGGAGTTACCCAAAGTCGTACCGTAACCTCTTTCCAATGGCTCCACTACAAAGCGTCCATATTTATTATCTTCTGAAATTTCCGCAATTTCAATTCTAGGTTTTTCAAAATCAAACATGTGCGACCCTCCTTTTGGGTATAACTGCTATGCTCCGGATTACTTGGAGTACAATTCGACAATCAGCATCTCGTTTACAGGAACATCAATCTGATCTCTGGTCGGATATTCCTTAACCGTACCGGTAAGATTCTCTGCGTCTGCTTCCAGCCATGCCGGAACCATGCGGCTCGCAGTAACCTCAAGAATATCTTTCATTCTCTGAGAAGCTTTGTTTCTTGCCTTCTCGGATACGGTAATAACATCTCCCGGCTTTACGCTGTAGGAAGGAATGTTTACACACTTACCGTTTACAAGAATGTATTTGTGGTCTACGATCTGTCTTGCTTCTACGCGGGTTCTTGCGAAACCAAGACGGAAAATGATGTTGTCCAGTCTGCACTCCAGAAGGATCATCAGATTTTCACCCGTGGTGCCAAGCTTCATTTTCTGTGCCTTTTCGAAGTTGTTGCGGAAAGGCTTTTCCAGCACGCCATAAATAAACTTTGCTTTCTGTTTTTCTCTCAGCTGCATTCCGTATTCGCTTACCTTCTTGCCGGCTCTTGCAAAGTTTCTGTTCGACTTTTTATCAATGCCCAATACGGAAGGCTCAATTCCCAGCGATCTGCATCTTTTTAATACAGGACCCATTTCTCTTGCCATTTTTCTTTTCCCTCCTTATTAGACTCTACGACGCTTCGGCGGTCTGCAACCGTTGTGCGGAACCGGTGTTACGTCACGAATGCTGGTTACGTCAATGCCACATGCCTGCAAAGCACGAATGGCAGCTTCTCTTCCCGAACCGGGGCCCTTTACCATAACGTCAACGGACTTCAGGCCGTGTACCAAAGCTGCCTTTGCTGCTGTTTCCGCAGCCATCTGCGCAGCGTAAGGAGTCGATTTTCTGGAACCACGAAAACCTAAACCGCCGGCGCTTGCCCAAGAGAGCGCGTTGCCCTCTGCGTCGGTCAGAGTAACAATTGTATTATTAAAGGAAGACTGAATGTGTGCCTGTCCGCGTTCTACGTTCTTTTTGACACGCTTCTTCGCTCCCTTTTTAGCTGCAACTAATTTCTTAGCCATCACTAAACCTCCTATTAATCAGCCAATTTCATCGATAAATTATTTCTTCTTGTTAGCAACCGTACGCTTCGGACCCTTACGTGTTCTTGCGTTTGTCTTCGTCTTCTGACCGCGTACCGGAAGCCCTTTTCTGTGGCGAATGCCACGGTAGCATCCAATTTCCTGCAGTCTCTTAATGTTCAAGGCGATATCTCTTCTTAAATCACCTTCTACCATCATCGTTTCGTCAATGACGGTGGAAATTCTCTTAACTTCATCGTCCGTCAAATCCCGACAACGCGTGTCCGGATTTACGTTCGCCTGAGCAAGAATACGATTAGAGCTTACTCTTCCAATTCCGTAGATGTAAGTCAATCCAATCTCGACACGTTTCTCTCTCGGTAAATCTACACCACTGATACGAGCCATGTGCTTTTTTAACCTCCGTTAATCAAAAAATAATGTTGTAGGGGAATCCCCTGTTTCCGGCTGTAAAGCCGGTTCAGCCGCTTTAAACCGTGACGACCCGCGTATTCGGCGCCGCAGGAAATGCTGATGACGAGTGCATTTCTTAAACGGAGTCGTCTTTCGTTGCGTGACGCTCTCCGCCCACGATATCACAATTTTGCTGTTCCCGGACTTTGGGGGCAGCGATTGTAACACAAAAAGCAAGTGCTATTTCTATATGAGTATCCGCCAACACTCAATCGAAACAACAATTTGAGCATTGTCGATATTAGCCTTGTCTCTGTTTGTGTCTGGGATTTTCACAAATAACCATGATATTCCCTTTTCTTTTGATGATTTTGCACTTTTCGCAAATCGGTTTCACTGAAGATCTTACCTTCATATCAGTTCACTCCTTTCAAAAAAAGTCCGCTTAACATTTTATCATGCCGAATAGCAATTTGCAAGGGATTTTTTTGCAAAAATTTTCCCTCTTGCGTTCTGTTTCAAGAGGGAGGGCAGCCTACTATTCTCCTACCACGCCGTCAGAAATGTACAGCTGCCTGTCGGCAAAGCCTGCGGCTTCGGCATCATGGGTCACCATTAGAATCGTCTGTCCTCTCTGCCTTGCGCAGTCGGACAGAAGCTCAATAACGGTCTTTGCGTTCGCCGAGTCCAGATTGCCGGTTGGCTCATCCGCAAGCAAGAGCGCCGGCTTCATCAAAAGCGCCCGGGCAATCGCAACTCTTTGCTTTTCTCCTCCGGAAAGCTTTGCCGGGAAAAAATCCAGTCGTTCGGAAAGCCCCAGCCATTGCGCAAGCTGCCGAATTTCCTCCAAATCAGCTTTTTTGTTTGCAATTACAAACGGCAGCTGTATATTTTCCTTTACCGTTAGCTCCGGAATCAGGTTGAATTGCTGATAGATTACGGCGATTTTTTCCCGCCGGTACCGCAGCCGGTCTTTCTCCTGCAAATCCGTAATATCTTTCTCTTCGAAAAGATACGTTCCGGATGTAGCTGCGTCAAGCGTCGATAAAATATTCAGCAACGTAGTCTTTCCGCTCCCGCTCTTTCCCATTAACGACACGAATTCTCCCTTTTTTAACGAGAAAGTAGCGTCTCGCAGCGCCGTCACTTCCACGCCGCCGTCCCGAAAAACACGTCCTACCTGCTGTAGTTCAATTAATTTATGTTCGCTCATTGTAAGCCCCTTTCTGCTACTCCTGTCGCTGCGCCTGCGCTACTTCTCTCCGGTACTGCTGGTATGTCAGCGCAATGCTGTCGCCCACACCTAAACATACAAGCAGAAGGCTTGCGAGCACATAGCAGGAAAAGATATTCCTTGGAGTAATTCCGTAAGCATCCATATAGTCCGCCAGTACTCCATAATACAAAAGCAGATTTCCCGCCATAACAATCAAAATAGCGTTCAAAAGCAAATTCATCCGCTCTGTAATTCGCATATTGATCGTCTGTGCTCTGCTCATCCCTAGCCCGCGAAAAATAGCAAACTGTTTTGTCTGATACTCCAAATCTACGCGCAGCATCGTATACATTCCGGCAAGACAAAGCGCGCACAGCGCAAAAACGCCTCCAAAGACAACGGCAAACTGAATGCGGATTCCGTCATTCGCCGCCATAATGCCTTTATAATCGTACTCTCCAAGAAGAGCGGCTGACCTGCTCATCCACTCCGCCAGCCGCTGGTTAAATTCCAACTCACAGCCCTGCGCAACCTGAATTTGATAGGTTGCCTGAACATGGACGGCCGTATTTTGCTCTAGCCAGGGCTCCGGTACATAAATCTGGATAGCGAAAATCTGCGGGTACTTATAAAGTACCGGAGCCTCTATTCTTTGTCCTACCTTGCTTTCAACCAAGACGTCCTCATCGGCTCCGGACAGGCTATAAGCGATCGTATCCCCTTCCTGATAGACAAGCCCATGCTCCAGCTCCGCGTAAGCGTTGCTTTGCGCCTCCTCACCCGACCAATCGTCGGAAAAATTGAAGAAATCGTCAAGCAATACCGTTTGGCTGCCACACCATTCCTCGTAAGGCGGCAAGTGCGGATTTTCCTGCCGCAATTCTTCATATTCGTGCTGCGAACAGCCGCGCACTCCAAACGAGAGCGTCAGCGTATCGTTTGCAAGCATCCCTTGGTACATTTCTGAGGATTCCAAAAAGTTCCACACACGTGCGGAAACATCTTCTCTTTTCAAGACGAGCTTTCCACCTGCAAAGATGCGCCGGCGAAACTGCCCTACGCTTTTTTCCTGCCGCAAAAGGTTTTCTACAAAGCCGTCGCGGTAATCAGCAGAGTAAGAAAGCCGCGCATCATAATCTACGGAAACTCTTTTTAATCTTTTGCTCTCTTGGTGTATTCCGGCTCCTAGCGGAATGCCAAGCGAAAGCGCTAAGAGCGCAACAACCGCCATAAAAACAACCGTTCCTTTTGCAACGCGGCTTCTTTTACGGAAAATAACGCTCAAATCCGCGCAGGTGCGCAGTTTTCTTCCGTGAGCCGGCCGAATAATCGACTGTTTTTCGGATGGCTCGCGCCAGATAGCTGCTGTGCCAAGCAAAAACAAAAGCAGGATAAGCGGCGCAAAAATCCCAAAGTGAAATTTCCCTTGCATTTCGCTTAAACCGCTTACAAGCATATGCGGCAGTATGTATTTTAAAAAGGCTGTATACGCGTAGAATAGCCCGGCAGCGCCCAAAGAACCCAAAAGGACTTCCCCGGCCCACTCCCATAAGTAAAGTACGCGGCGCCTTCCTTCCGTCATTCCCAGCGCCCGAAGCAGCGCAATCTGCTTTTTCCGCTCTTTTCTCGTGCGGATAAGCATCAAGGCGCAAATAAATGCACAGGTTAGAAAAGCGCCTGCGGAAATAATAAGAAGGCCTTGATTTCTTGCGGCCGCATTTTCCATTTCCGTGTTTTCATAAAACGCGTTGTACAAAAATTCGTTATAAGCTGCGGGGCCCGCGGTTATAAAGCGAACAATTTCCGAAAGTTCTTCGCAGGTTTTCGCGTCGGATAAGTAGTAAAAGCTGTTTGCCTCCGACTGCGCTTCCATGCCGGTTACGGCTTGTACAGCCTGTATTCCGCCCAAAGGAATGTAGACGGAAAAGCCGACGATGGTATACGTTTTTGTGCCTGTTGCCGTAAAAACCTCGCCTTCCTCAATTCTTTGCGAAAAAATCGGGACGCCGTCGCCCATCGAACGAATTCCAACCTCCACCGTAATGGAATCTCCTAGTTTCAGTGAGCCGTCTTGCGGCGATTTCCCCGCATAGGAGCACGAGTACGGGATTACAATCTCTCCCTCTCCTTGCGGATATCTTCCTTCAAGTAAGGGTAGGTACAGCAATTGTCCCGGTGAAGAGCATTGCAAAAGACTAAGGTAAACGACTTCACCACTCTCCAGCGTTACACCTTGCAGTCTGCCTGAATAAACCTCGTTTTCTCTTCCAGCTAGCCGAAGTCCAAGCTTTCTTTGCTCCTCCGACGAAAGCGCGTTCCCTTTCACCTGAATGTCCCATTTTCCTCCGTATTGATAGGCGTTTTGAATCTGAAAGGATGCATAATTCTTCATCGAGAAGATAAGGACGCAAGGGAAAAACAAGGTCAGGGCTACGAGCCCAATGATTTTTAACGTTCTCTTCTTATCAAACGTCAGCAATCGCAAAGCGAATTTTAACATAAACCCTCCTCCCCTATTCTTCGATCGGATTTCCCTCAAAAAAAGAGGATTGTAATTTTTGTAATTGTTCCAGCCCCTCTAACGAAGTGATTTGATTGTAGCTCAAGTCCAGATACACTAAATTTACGCATTGCAAAACCGGCTGGATATCCTGAACCATATTCCCGGAAGCATCAAGAAGTTCCAGCTTTCCTAGTTCTTCCACTCCTTTTAGAGATGCAATGTGGTTATCGCTCAATTCAAGGTGTGTTATGTTTTTACACGAAGAAATTGCAGATACGTCTTCTATATCGGTTTTGCAGATAAAAAGCTGCTGCAAATTAACAAATTGTCCAAGCGCTTTTTCGTTCCGGATTTCTACATTGTCCAGCACTAAATACACGCAGCTCTCCGGATGCGGCAGCGTTTCCAAATCCACTTCTCCACACGAAGAAAAAAGAAGGGATCTAAGCCGAAGGTTCGGAAGCGTCTCTTCCGGCAGCCGGCAATCCGTAAAAGAAAGGCTGTATAAAGAAGCCACTTGCTTTAGGAAGTCATAACTGACAATTTCCGTCCTTCTGCAGTTAAAGATCTCTAAATTGGTAAAGTACTTCAATTCACGAAAGGTTTGTTTCTCAGCAAAATCGTACTCTTCTTTAGCCTCCTCATCGGAGGGCATGGAGGTAGAAACCAAGTCCGCCCCAAAAATGTGCAGGCACGTAATATCTTCCAAGTCCGATACGCGAATATCTCCCGACGGCATCTCAAGCATCTCTCGCACATTTTTTCAAAGATCGGGTTCTCCCACTTTACAACTGTGTCGGAAGTAATTTCCTCCACTGTTTCTTCCTGTTTTCGGTCAAGAAAAAAAAAGACAGCGACCGACAGCACCAGGAAGACTAAAATAATCAGAATCTTTTTCATAGAGAATCCCCCCTGTCCCAATATACTGTGTATTATACACTTGTATTTATACGAAATCAAGGGCTTTTTTCATTCTCTTTATTTTCCTAGAAAATCGTAAAAACGTCTCAAAATCGTGCTTGATTATCACACAATTCTGAGACGTTCTCTGTCTTTGCTCGGTTCTTTTTTTCTTACTTATCTCTCCAAATGATTCTGCCTTTTGACAGGTCGTAGGGAGAAAGCTCCATCGTCACTTTATCGCCCGGAACAATCTTAATATAGTTCATCCGGAGTTTTCCGCTGATGTGCGCCAGAACCCTGTGCCCGTTTTCCAATTCCACATGAAACATTGCGTTGGGAAGTTTCTCTACAACAACGCCTTCAATCTCTAATACATCTGATTTGGACATGAAATTCCTCCACGTTATTTTAATATTGATAAAATTTCCGGTTCTCCGTCGGTAATCAGGATGGTGTTTTCGTAGTGTGCGGACAGCAAGCCGTCGTCGGTAACTACCGTCCAGTCGTCGTCGAGTACGCACACGTCGTATCTTCCTTCGTTTACCATTGGTTCTACTGCAAGCGTCATCCCGGCAGCCAGCCGAATACCTCTTCGTTTCTGCCGGAAGTTCGGTATCTGGGGATCTTCGTGAACCTGACTGCCAATGCCGTGCCCCACAAGGTCACGTACGCAGCTGTAGCCGTGTGCAACAACGTAGTCCTCAATCGCTGCCGAAATATCGTACAGGTGATTTCCTGCTGTTGCAAACCGGATCCCTTCAAAAAAGCTCTGTCTTGTTACATCAATCAAGCGCTGCGCCTCTGCACTCACCGTTCCGCACGGTACGGTTCTTGCCGCATCGGAATGATACCCCTGATAGTTCACTCCGGCGTCTAGGCTTACAATATCGCCGTCCTGCAAAATCTCCTGTTTGCTTGGAATTCCGTGTACGACCCGGTCGTTGACCGATATGCAAATCGAGGCCGGAAACCCGTACAGGTGAAGAAACGAAGGCGTTGCGCCCAGTTCCCGAATCTTTTGTTCGCCGATTTTGTCCAGCTCCCATGTGCTGATTCCGGGCTTGACATGTTTTGCCATTTCTTCCTGAACCAAAGCCAGAATATGTCCAGCTTTTCTCATTTTTTCAATTTCGCTCTTTGACTTAATCGTAACCGCCATGTTTACTCCCTGCTACGCTAAAATTGCCTGAATCGATGCAAAAACTTTTCCTACTTCCTGCGTACCGTCTACGGATTTCAGGATTCCTTCCCGCTTATAATAATCGATGAGCGGCTGCGTTTGCTCGTGGTAAACCTGAAGACGTTTCTGCACGGTTTCCGGCATATCGTCCGGACGAATGGAAAGCGCTCCGCCGCAGGCGTCGCAAATCCCTTCTTTTTTCGTAGGGTTAAAGACAATATGATACGTACCGCCGCAAGCAAGACATGCTCTTCTTCCGGACATCCGGCTGACAATGTCTTCGTCCGGCACTTCCACGTCAATAGCGCAGTCGAGGGAATCTCCTGTTTCACGCAGCGCCTCCGTCAGTGCTTCCGCCTGCGCGATTGTTCTTGGAAATCCGTCCAGAACATACCCTTTTTCACAATCCGGCTCCGTAAAACGATCCATAATTAACGCAAGCGTCAACTCATCCGGGACAAGCAGACCCTGGTCCATGTAGGTCTTCGCTTTTTTCCCAAGCTCCGTGCCGTTTTTAATATTCGCCCGAAAGATATCTCCCGTGGAAATATGGGGTATCTCGTAGGCAGCTGCAATCATTTTTGCCTGCGTTCCTTTTCCGGCTCCCGGTGCGCCAAGCATAACAATCTTCATCCTGTTCCTCCCTCTTCTGAATTTGCAAGGATAGGGTGGAACAGTTCTGTCCCACCCCACACGTGCATTTTCTCAGTCATTCAAAAAGCCTTTATAGTGACGTACCAGCATTTGTGATTCTACCTGCTTCATAGTCTCAAGAATAACGCCAACAACGATAATCAACGAAGTTCCGCCAAAGGAAATCTGCGCATTAAACGCTCCCGAGAAGAAAATCGGAATCAAAGCAATAATCGCTAGCGCAACGGCTCCAACAAAAACAATGTATTTCAGCACTTTGTTTAAGTAGTCCGTCGTAGGCTTTCCAGGACGAATACCCGGAATAAATCCGCCGTTTTTCTTCATGTTGTTCGCAACTTCAATCGGATTAAACGTAACGCTTGTGTAGAAGTACGCGAAGAAAATAATCATCGCAACGTAAAACACTGCGCCAAGCGTATACTTAAATGCACCGTCTTTAAAGTTAAACCAATTCGTGGAAGTGCACATATACAGGACTTTGTTCCAAAAACTCGGTCCGCGACTCGCCGTTGTCCCGAAGAAAGAAGAAATAATAATCGGGAACTGGTAGATGGACGAAGCAAAGATTACCGGAATAACGCCGGCCGTATTTACTTTTAGCGGAATAAAAGTGGAACTTCCGCCAACCATCTTACGTCCCTGTACTTTCTTGGAGTACTGAACGGCGATCTTGCGCTGTGCATCCTGCAAAAGGATAACCAGAACAAGTGTAACCGCAACTACAGCAACAATCACAAGCGCGCCAATCACACCGTAAATTGCTTTGCTCGCACCCGAAACAAACTGGCGATACAAGCTTGCAAACGTCTCCGGCAGACCGGCAACGATGTTAATTAACAGGATAATACTGATACCGTTTCCTACGCCGCGCTCGGTAATGTTTTCACCTAACCACATCAGGAAAGCGGAACCGGCAGTGAAGGAAGCAACAATAACAATAATGGTCAAAACGCCTTCGCTGGCGTAACCACGATTGCTAAAGCCAATCGCCATCGGCGTTGCCTCAATTAACGCAAGAAGCACCGTCAAATAACGGGAGATTTCTGCAATCTTCTTTCTTCCGGTTTCTCCGTCCTTTTGCATCTCTGCAAGCTTCGGAATAGCAATGGTAAGAAGCTGCATGATGATGGACGATGTAATGTAGGGAGAAATGTTCAACGCAAAGATGGAAAGCTGTGTAAAGGAGCCGCCTGTCAGTACGTCAAAAAAACCAAGCTGCAAGGTACTCATAAAGCTTTCAACTACTTCTTGTCTGATTCCCGGCGCAGGAATTACGGAACCAATACGCACGACAATCAGGCAAAGAAAGGTAAAGAAAAGCTTCTTTCTGATATCTTTAACTTTAAATGCGTTGATAAATGTGCTAAACATATCAGATCACCTCAGCTGTTCCACCAAGAGCCTGAATCTTTTCTACAGCAGAAGCACTAAATGCGTTAGCCTTTACATTCAATTTCTTAGTAAGTTCTCCATTGCCAAGAATCTTCACGCCGTCTCTGGGGTTGCTGATAATTCCGTTCTCAAGCATCCGCTCGATTGTAACCTCAGCGCCGTCCTCGAATTTCTCCAGCATGGATACATTTACAGAAACGATATCCTTCGTGTTTCTATTTTTGAAGCCTCTCTTCGGAAGACGACGGTACAAAGGCATCTGACCGCCTTCAAAACCGATTCTTGGTGCTCCGGAACGTGCCTTCTGACCTTTGTGTCCCTTACCGGCAGTTTTGCCATTTCCCGAACCGTGACCACGTCCTCTTCTGAAGTTGGCACTCTGCTTGGAACCCTCGGCAGGTCTCAAATCTGTAATATTCATCGTACGCACCTCCTTTTTTCTGTTTTAAACTTCTTCAACTTTAACTAAATGCTTTACCTGAGCAATCATACCTTTCGTAGCCGCATTGTCCGGAAGGGTGTTGCTGTTTCCCAGCTTGTGCAAACCAAGTGCGGCAACGGTTTTTTTATGCTTCGGAATTGCACCGATGGTTGATTTTACTAATGTTACCTTCAATTCTGCCATTTCGCTACCTCCTATAATTCGCTTACGGAAATGCCGCGAAGCGCAGCTACTTCTTCCGGCGTCTTCAGGTTGCTCAGACCGTCGATCGTTGCAAGAACAACGTTCTGTTTGTTATTGGAGCCAAGCGACTTGGTACGAATGTTTTTAAAGCCTGCAAGCTCCAGAACCACACGTGCAGGACCGCCCGCAATAATACCGGTACCTTCGGAAGACTTCTTAAGAAGTACCGATGCGCTGCCAAACTTTCCGATGTAGTCGTGCGGAACCGAACCATTCTCATCAAGCGGAAGGGTAATCAGCTTTTTCATAGCGTCTTCCTTTCCCTTGCGGATTGCTTCCGGAATTTCCGCTGCCTTTCCAAGTCCAGCGCCAACGTGTCCGTTTTTATCTCCAACAACGACAAGCGCGGTGAAACGCATGTTACGACCGCCCTTTACAACCTTCGTTACACGCTTGATAGCCACTACCTTGTCTACTAACTCCAACTGACTGGGGTCAACGATTGTACGCTTCATATCTTACCTCCCTGACTAAAAGTTCAGACCAGCTTCGCGAGCTGCATCTGCTAATGCCTGAATTTTACCTGCATATATGAAACCGCCTCTATCAAAGACTACAGTAGTAATGCCTTTTTCCAAAGCCTTCTTCGCAATTACGGTACCAAGGTAGGAAGCTGCTGCAACGTCGTTGGTCTTCTCAAGCTCAGCTTTTACCTCCTTTTCCAAGGTAGATGCCGCAACCAATGTGTTGCCTACTGTATCGTCAATAATCTGTGCATACATGTGATTATTGCTTCTGAAGACAGCCAAGCGTGGTCTTTCCGCAGTACCGGAGAAACGATTACGAATTTTCTTGTGTTTCTTAACACGGATTGCCGTTCTGCATTCCTTACTAACCATGATTTATTCTCCTTTCTACTTCTTACCAGTCTTGCCGACTTTCCGACGGATAACTTCATCCGCATACTTGATTCCCTTGCCCTTGTAAGGCTCCGGTCCTCTTTTGGATCTGATTTCGGCAGCGTATTGTCCAACTTTTTCCTTGTCAATTCCCTTAACGGTAATCTTGTTCTGACCGTCCATCACGGTCTCAATTCCTTCCGGGTCTACCATAATAACCGGATGCGAATATCCCAGCGTCAAAGTCAGTTCCTTTCCCTGCTTAACTGCTCTATAACCAACGCCGTTGATTTCCAGAACTTTCTCGTAGCCGTTTGTTACACCGACAACCATGTTGTTGATCAAAGTTCTGGTCAAACCATGCAGTGCTTTGATTCTCTTTAAGTCGTTCGGTCTTGTTACTACGATTTCTGCGCCTTCTTGCTTAATCGTAAGCTCCGGCGAAAGCACTCTCTCAAGGGTTCCCTTAGGTCCCTTAACCGTCACTTTATTATTTTCTGCAATTTCTACCGTAACTCCAGCAGGAACTGCGATTGGCATTTTTCCTATCCGTGACATGCCCGTACCTCCTTATCGATGTAAATTACCAGATATAAGCAAGTACTTCGCCACCAACGTTAAGCTGTCTTGCTTCTTTATCTGTAATAATACCCTTATTGGTTGAAATAATTGCGATTCCCAGTCCTCCAAGTACGCGAGGAAGTTCTTCCTTGCCGGCATATACGCGGAGTCCAGGCTTACTAATTCTTTTCAGACCGGTAATGGTTTTTACCGATTTGTCTTTGCCGTACTTAAGCGAGATATGAATGTTCTGAAAACTTCCCGCTTCTTCCAGTTCATAACTCTTGATATAACCCTCTTTTAAGAGAATCTCTGCAATTGCAACCTTCATCTTAGAAGCAGGGACATCTACGGTATCGTGCTTAGCAGTATTGGCATTACGGATTCTTGTAAGCATATCTGCAATCGGATCACTCATTGTCATTGAATTTTACCTCCTTAAATCTCTGTCGTGCATTGTCGCACAGGCAAAGCCTACCAGCTTGCCTTTCTTACTCCAGGGATCTGTCCCTTATATGCTAACTCACGGAAGCAAATTCTACAGATTCCGTATTTTCTCAAGTAAGCATGAGGCCGCCCACAAATTCTGCAGCGAGTGTACTCTCTCGTGGAGAATTTCTGTGTGCGCTGTTGTTTAATCTTCATTGACGTTTTCGCCATGGAATTTCCCTCCTTCTACTTATTTCTTAAACGGCATGCCAAACAGTCTCAGCAGCTCGCGCGCTTCTTCGTCGGTTTTTGCCGTCGTAACAAAAATCACGTCCATACCGCGAACTTTGTCTACCTTATCGTACTCGATTTCCGGGAAAATCAACTGTTCCTTGATTCCAAGGGAGTAGTTTCCTCTTCCATCAAATGCGTTCGGATTTACACCTCTAAAGTCGCGTACACGCGGCAGCGCAAGGTTAATCAAACGGTCAGCGAACTCATACATTTTGTCGCCGCGAAGCGTTACCTTGCAGCCAATTGCCAATCCTTCACGAATCTTGAAGTTTGCAATAGAGCGCTTTGCCTTTGTAATAACCGGCTTCTGTCCAGCAATGATCTCCAGATCTTTTACTGCGGATTCCAGCGCCTTCGCGTTGTCTTTTGCCTCGCCAACGCCCATATTGATTACAATTTTATCGAGCTTCGGAATTTCCATCACGTTCTTATAACCGAACTTCTTCTGCATAGCTGCCGAAATCTCGTTCAAATAAGTTTCTTTTAATCTAGTCAACTTATGAGACCTCCTCTCTTAGAATTCGTCGATAACCTCACCGGTAGACTTTGCGTAACGAACTTTCTTCGTTCCGTTCTTTCCTTCTACAGTCTTAAAACCGATTCTGGTAGGTTTTCCCTTATGAACGTACATTACGTTAGAAACATCGATCATTGCTTCCTGATGGGCGATTCCACCCTTCGGGTTTGCCTGACTTGCTTTCTGATGCTTCGTTACCATGTTGCAACCCTGCACCAAAACCTTGCCGTCAGCAACGCGAAGGACCTTACCCTCATTGCCTTTGTCTTTTCCGGCAATAATCTTAACTAAATCGTCTTTCTTAATCTTAGTTGCCATTGCTGACACCTCCTTATAATACTTCCGGTGCCAAGGAAACGATCTTCATGAATTTCTTTTCTCTCAATTCCCTTGCAACCGGTCCAAAGATACGGGTACCTCTGGGATTTAAGTCGTCCTTAATAATTACTGCCGCGTTTTCGTCAAAACGAATGTAAGAACCGTCTTTGCGGCGAACGCTCTTAACCGTACGAACAACAACGGCCTTTACTACATCGCCCTTTTTCACAACGCCGCCAGGGGTAGCATCCTTAACAGAGGCAATAATAATATCGCCGATGCCGGCATATCTTCTGGTCGATCCGCCCATAACTCTGATACACAGTAATTCTTTCGCACCGGTATTGTCAGCAACCTTCAATCTGGTTTCTGTTTGTATCATAGTGAATACTCCTTTCAGTCATAATCCGATTTCTGTCATAGGAAGGGAATTACTTCGCCTTCTCAACGATCTCTACCAGTCTCCATCTTTTATCCTTGGAGAGCGGTCTGGTTTCCATGACTTTTACTCTGTCGCCGACTTTGCACTCGTTGTTCTCGTCATGCGCTTTCAGCTTATAAGTTCTCTTTACAATCTTGCCGTACAGCGGATGCTTTACGTTGTCTACGACTGCAACAACGATCGTCTTATCCATCTTATCACTTACGACCCGTCCGGTACGTACTTTTCTTAGATTTCTTTCCACGAGAATTCTCCTTTCCAAGCGATAAATTAGTTAGCTGCGGAGGCTTTTTCGGAAATCACCGTCTGAATTCTGGCAATATTCTTTCTAACTTCCTTGATTCTGCTTGTATTGTCCAGCTGATTCGTTGCGTTTTGGAACCTTAAGTTAAAAAGTTCCTTCTTGGCAGCAATTAACTCTTCGTTCAGCTCTGCTGCGGATTTTGTCTTTAATTCTTCAACAAATTTCTTAGCCTTCACTGCCCGCACCTCCTTCTAAGTCTGCACGAGAAACGATTTTGCACTTGCAGGGCAGCTTATACGTAGCAAGACGAAGTGCTTCTCTTGCGATTTCTTCGCTGACACCAGCAATTTCAAACATAACACGACCAGGCTTTACAACTGCTACCCAGTACTCCAAGCTTCCCTTTCCGGAACCCATTCGGGTCTCGGCAGGCTTTGCCGTTACCGGCTTATCCGGGAAAATCTTAATCCAAACCTTACCGCCACGCTTAATGTAACGGGTCATGGCGATACGGGCTGCTTCTATCTGATTGGACTTAATCCAGCAAGGTTCCATTGCAACAATGCCATATTCGCCGTTGGAAATGGTATTGCCTCTTAACGCCTTGCCTCTCATGGTTCCACGAAACTGCTTACGCCGTTTCACTCTCTTAGGCATTAACATTATTTATCGCTCCCTTCCTTTTTGTTTCCCTTCGTCGGGAGAACTTCGCCATGGTAGATCCAAACTTTAACGCCGACTTTTCCGTACGTTGTGTTTGCCTCTGCGAATCCATAATCAATGTCTGCACGAAGCGTCTGCAACGGGATGGTACCTTCGCTGTAAAACTCGGTACGCGCCATATCTGCGCCGCCAAGACGTCCGGAAACGGAAGTCTTAATTCCCTTTGCGCCGCACTTCATCGTTCTAGACATCGTGGATTTCATTGCACGACGGAAGGAAATACGGTTCTCAAGCTGCTGCGCGATGTTTTCTGCAACAAGCTGTGCGTTATTGTCCGGTCTCTTTACTTCTTTGATTTCAAGATTCAGTTTCTTTGCGGTAAATTTCTGTACTTCGCCTTTAAGCTTTTCAATCTCCGCTCCGCCCTTACCGATTACTACGCCGGGCTTTGCAGTGAATACGATTACTTTTAATTTGTCGGAAGCACGCTCGATTTCGATTTTGCTGATCCCTGCGTTGTAGAGCTTTTTCTTCAGGAACTCACGGATCTTGTAGTCCTCAACAAGGCAATCTGCAAAATCAGCGTCTGCATACCATCTGGAATCCCAGTTATTAATAACACCGACTCTTAATCCATGCGGATTTACTTTCTGTCCCATGTCATACCTCCTTATTTTTCATCCAGCACAATCGTGATGTGACTCATTCTCTTCAGGATCCTGTAAGCTCTGCCCTGTGCTCTGGGACGAACTCTTTTCATTGTCGGCGCGCAGTTTGCGTAACACTCGGCTACGTAAAGCTTATTTACGTCCATGCCGTTGTTGTTCTCTGCGTTTGCAACTGCCGATTTCAATAACTTTTCAATAAGAGTGGAAGCATATCTGGGGTTATATGCCAAAATACCAAGTGCTGTCTGTACATCCTTGCCGCGGATCGCATCGAGAACGAAACAAGCCTTCTGTACGGATACTCTTGCGTAAGACAGTTTTGCCGACGGTCTCGTATCCTTGTTGGCATTTCTTTCTCTTTTAATCTGGGATCTGTGTCCTTTTGCCATGGATGTTACCTCCTTTCAAAATGAACGGTTCTCCGTTTCTCTTCTTCCTGCTCCTGTTTTTTTCAGGGCAATTTTATTGTCTTAAGGGGACTAGCGTCTGCCCTTCTTTTCGTCTTTCCCGTGACCACGATAGGTTCTCGTTGCAACGAACTCACCAAGCTTGTGTCCAACCATGTCTTCCGTAATGAAAACCGGCACATGCTTTCTGCCGTCGTATACGGCGATCGTGTGGCCTACCATCTGAGGGAAAATTGTGGAACGGCGGGACCATGTCTTGATCACGCTCTTGTCGCCTTTTTCATTCATCTCATTGACCTTGTCGAGCAGATACTGGTCGGCAAAAGGTCCCTTCTTTAATGAACGTGCCATACTATTGACCTCCTAATTATTTCGATAATGCCTTGCCGTCTCTTCTTCTGATGATCAGCTTGCTGGACGCCTTCTTCTTGTTGCGGGTCTTTAGACCAAGCGCAGGCTTGCCCCAAGGGGTGCAAGGACCGGGGCGACCGATACCGCACTTGCCTTCTCCACCGCCGTGAGGGTGGTCATTCGGGTTCATTACGGAACCGCGAACCGTAGGACGGATGCCCATATGACGCTTCCGGCCGGCTTTACCAATCTTAACAAGCTCATGGTCAATATTGCCAAGCTGACCGATGGTCGCGCGGCAAACAATCGGAACCATTCTCATCTCGCCCGAAGGAAGACGAAGCGTTGCGTACTTTCCTTCTTTTGCCATAAGCTGTGCGCTGTTTCCGGCGGAACGAACGAGCTGGCCGCCTTTTCCCGGATAAAGCTCAATGTTGTGCACAAGTGTACCAATCGGGATGTTCTGAAGCGGCAGGCAGTTTCCTACGCGTACTTCCGCGTTCGGTCCGTTCATAACGTGCGTGCCAACCGTCAGACCGTTTGGTGCAAGAATGTAGGACTTCTCTCCGTCTGCGTAGCAAATCAGCGCGATGTTTGCCGTTCTGTTCGGATCGTACTCGATCGTCTTTACAACAGCAGGGATATCGTCCTTCTTTCTCTTAAAATCGATAATTCTATACTGTCTTCTGGAACCGCCGCCAATGTGCCGTACGGTAATCTTACCCTGATTGTTGCGGCCGGCTGTCTTCTTCAGAGAAACGAGCAGGGATTTTTCCGGTGTCGTACATGTGATTTCAGAAAAATCGGAGCATGTCATATTTCTTCTGGAAGGCGTATATGCGGTGTATTTCTTGATACCCATCTTGTTAACTCCTTTCACTCACGAAATCTTACAGACCGGTAAAGATTTCAATTTCTGCGCTGTCAGCTGTCAGCTGTACAATCGCTTTTTTCTTCTCTGCGGTCTTACCGGTAACCATCCCGCGTCTGCGGTTCTTGCCTTCAAGGTTCATAGTATTTACGCTCTTTACCTTGGTTCCGGCGAACATTTTCTCAACTGCTTCTTTAATCTGGTTCTTCGTAGCATCGGTGTGCACATAGAACACATACTTCTTATCAGCCATGGAGTTCATACTCTTTTCCGTTACGACCGGCTTAAGAATAATATCGTAATATTTCAGATCTGCCATTATGCGTACACCTCCTCAATCTTCGCAACCGCATCCTTGCTGATTACGAGATTGTCGTACTTCAGGATGTCGTAAACATTGATTGCGTTGGAAACAACGGTTCTGGTCTGCGGAATGTTTCTTGCGGAGATGCTAAGCACGTCGTCCTTTTCTCCGGTTACAATCAGCGCCTTGCTGATTTTCAGACCGTCAAGCATTGCCTGAACCTTCTTGGTTTTAATTTCGTCAAACTTCAGATCCTCCATCACGAAGATCTTGTTTTCGGATACTCTTGTGGAAAGCGCAGACTTAATAGCACCTGCCTTTTCCTTTTTATTCATCTTCACGGAGTAATCTCTAGGCTTCGGAGCAAATACGACTCCACCGCCCTTCCACTGCGGAGAACGGGTCGATCCCTGTCTGGCATGACCGGTTCCTTTCTGTCTCCAAGGCTTTCTTCCGCCGCCGCTTACTTCCGAGCGGGTCTTTGCGCTTTGCGTGCCTTGGCGCTTATTTGCAAGCTGGGCAACAACTGCAAGGTGCATCAGATGTGTGTTTGCCTCTACGCCGAACACGCTGTCGTTTAGATCCATCGTGCCGACTTCTGCGCCTTCTTTATTATAAACTTTTACGTTTGCCATAGTTGTAATCCTCCTTTCTTAAAGATTAGATTGTTTTTACGGACTCTTTCAGGACAACTAAGGACTTCTTTGCTCCGGGAACAGCTCCCTTTACAAGGATCATGTTGTTTTCTACGTCTACGCGAACCACTTCAAGGTTCTGTACAGTAACCTTAACATGTCCCATCTGTCCGGGCATGTGCTTTCCCTTAAACACGCGACCGGGCGTTGTTGCCGGTCCGTTGGAACCTGCGTGTCTGTGATACTTGGAACCGTGTCCCATCGGGCCTCTGGAAAGACCAAAACGCTTAATCGCTCCGGCAAATCCTTTACCCTTGCTGATACCGCTTACGTCAATACGGTCTCCTGCCGCAAAAATGTCCGCTTTAATTTCCTGTCCGGGCGTGTAGCTTGCGGCGTCCTCAAAACGAAATTCTTTAAGAAATCTTTTATTTCCAACACTCGCCTTAGCGAAGTGTCCTTTCTTCGGCTTGTTTACCAGCTTCTCTCTGATGTCACCAAAACCGACCTGAACCGCGTCGTATCCGTCTTTGTCCACCGTCTTAACCTGAACTACCGGACAAGGACCAGCTTGCAATACGGTTACCGGGATAAGTACGCCGTCTTCGTTAAAGATCTGCGTCATTCCCACTTTTGTGGCCATAATAGCCTTCTTCATAACTGTTACCTCCTGTTTAATCTACAGCGGACCCTAAAAAGGGTCATTCTAAATGTTCACAAGATGACTTATTTGGTGATCATCTTGATGCCGATGAATACACCGGCCGGCATCTCCAGACGGGACAGCGCATCTACTGTCTTCTGACTGGGAACAACGATGTCAATCAGTCTCTTGTGCGTTCTCTGCTCGAACTGCTCACGGGAATCCTTATACTTGTGAGTTGCTCTTAAGATCGTGATTACTTCCTTCTTCGTCGGCAACGGCACAGGTCCGCTTACCTTCGATCCGGTCTTCTTTGCAGTCTCCACGATTTTTGCTGCAGATGCATCAATCAGCTGATGATCATACGCTTTCAGTGTAATTCTCATTACATTGCTTGCCATAAAAATAGCCGCCTCCTTTTCGCACTTCATTTCAGTACGACAAGTGGTGACTGTACACTCGTCCGTGTGTTTCCTGCCTGTCGGTAAATTTTGCCAAGCTTAGTGCTTGGCTTTCTGTTACCAACCTGCGTCGTTTCACACGTTTTATCTGCTTCCTTGCAGAAAATGAATTGGTACAGTGACTTGTCGCCAGTTTTATAACTTGACATTCGCTCCACGGAAAACCTGCCAAAAAACAGCAGCAACCTCACGCTTCTACGCTATCAACGTCACAACGTTTGCTATTATAACCGAGTTGCAAACAAAAAGCAAGCACTTTTTTTATTTTTTTTGCTTTTCTCGGGCTACTTCCACACGCTCTTATAATACTCCTGCAATTCCTCCGGCAGCAGCTTCCCGGTCAGAATGCTTGGCTTCTTTTCATCGGAATTATCCTCATAACGAGTCGTAACGTAGATTTGGTCCTGATAAAGAAACAGCTCAAGCCTTGCCCTATAAAGAACGCCGTCTGCGGTAAAGGCAAAAATCTCCCGGCGATTGCTAAAATCCTGCGTTACCAAAACGTCGTCGATCTGCAAAAGCCCCTCTGAGCTTTCGTCGTTTGCCAGAGCTTCCGTCTGACGCGCCTTCTCATCGTCGATATCCACAAGCGCGTCGTATTTTTTCTCACTGTTTACGATACGGTAATCGCAAAAGGCGCTCTCTTCTTTTAGCTGCGCCGAAACTTCCTCGTAAAGCTCCTTGCGAACGTAGATGCGCTCTTTAGAATCTACCAGATACTGCCCCTTTGTGTCGCCTTCCACCTCGTAGAGCACCGCCAGCGTCAGAATCTTATAGGAAGCAATCGTTCCGACCTTCTTTCCCCGCTCTGCCTTTATAACGTCGCTGACCTGCGAGCCGATGTAGCTTTGGCTTTCTACGTCGTTAAGCAAGACGTAGTTTTCGTCCTCCAAACGGATCTCCATTACGCCGTTTACATAATGCCCCTGCGCGCCGCGATTTTGGCTTCCCGCCGTGAAAATAAAAACCAAAACGGCAATCATAAACAGCGCAAGCGCCAAAAGCGGGCCCCAAATTCCATGTTTCTTTCTCATATCATCCCTCGTTTTTTTCTCCAACGTACCGACAAGCCGCCCCACACGGAAGCACCAATCCGGTGCTGCTTACGGGAAGCCCGATTTCATCCGCCTCCACGTATCCGCCAAACCGGCGAACAAGCTCCAACCCGGCAATGTATGCCATCATCGCAGGCTGCAGTCCGGTCGTGTAAGAATTAATTAGAACAAATAACGGCTGCTGCGTCAAAACTTCCGTGCAAAGCCGCACAAATTCGTGAATGGAATCTTCAATCTTCCAAATCTCGCCTTTTGGTCCTCTGCCGTAAGACGGCGGATCCATAATAATCGCATCGTAGCGATTGCCTCTGCGAATTTCCCGCTCCACAAATTTCTGACAGTCGTCCACAAGATAGCGAATCGGCGCGTCCGCCAGTCCTGACGCCGCGGCGTTTTCCTTTGCCCAGCCGACCATTCCTTTGGAAGCGTCCACATGGGTTACGCTGGCGCCGGCTTTTGCTGCGGCAAGCGTTGCGCCTCCGGTGTAGGCAAATAAGTTCAATACTTTAACCGAACTCTCCGGCTTTTGCTGTCTGCGCTTTTTTATCAGCTCGCTCATCCAGTCCCAGTTCGCCGCCTGCTCCGGAAAAAGTCCAGTGTGCTTAAAGTTAAACGGCTGAAGCCAAAAGCGCAAATCCCGATAAGAAATCTGCCACCTCTCCGGCAGACTGCGAAACTGCCATTCTCCGCCGCCTTTGCTGCTTCGGTAATAATGTCCGTTCGCATTCTCCCAGCCCGGGTGAAGGCGCTTTGTGTTCCAAAGCACCTGCGGGTCGGGGCGAATGAGTACGTAATCTCCCCAGCGTTCCAGCTTTTCCTTGCCTGATGTATCTAAGATTTCGTAATCGGTCCAATTTTTCGCAATCCACATTTTTTCTTCCTCCGTCTCTTTCAAGACTCGCTCGCGAGTCTTGGCGCATCCTCGCGGAGCGTATATCAGATGGGGATTGACACCCGCCACTGATACAAATTTGTTACCCACCGCCTATAGAGGCGGGGGCATCTCCCATATGATATCATACCACACAGCGGCAAGATTGAAAAGATGTCTTGACGCATCTGGTTTTTTGTATTAGAATTTATCTAATCGGGGAAGTCCCGAAAAAACTGATTTTCTCTGGAGGAGGACACCAAATGGGAATTTTAGCAAGATTTAAGGATATCATGGCATCGAACATCAACGCTCTTCTTGACAAATGCGAAGACCCGGAAAAAATGATCGACCAGTGCATTCGCAACCTGAGCTCTGACCTTGCCAAGGTAAAGCAGGAAACCGCATCCATTATGGCGCAGGAAAAGTCCTGCAAGCGCGAACTGGATGAGTGCGAAGCAGAAATTAACAAAATGCAGAACTACGCTGTAAAAGCCGTAAGTGCCGGAAACGACGCAGACGCAAGAAAGTTCCTTGCAGAAAAAGCGAAGTTAAGCAGCAAAATGGCTGACCTGCAAACAAATTATGAGCTTGCTGCCGACAACGCAAACAAAATGCGTGCTATGCACGACAAGCTGACAAACGACATCAAAGAGTTGGAGAGCCGCCGCGACATGGTGAAAGGCAAAATCGCCGTTGCCAAAGCGCAGGAGCGCATCAACAACATGACCTCCAACATTACCGATACGAACGACTCTTTGGCTAGCTTTGAACGCTACGAAAAGATGGCGGACGCGCGTATCGACAAAGCAAGAGCGATGGCGGAATTAAACGCTTCCAACCCGGAAAATACGCTTCGTGACCTGACAGACAAGTACGAGAACAACCCGGACATTGACGCAGAACTGGAAGCTCTTAAAGCAAGTCTGGCAACGGAAGCCAACTAATCACCTCTTACGAAAAAGAAATGGGCTGTCCTCCGGACGGCCCTATTTTTTGCAATACAAAAGGAGAACCTTATGCAACCGGAAGCGCTGATGCTTTACAAACTTATTGTGCTGTATATTCTTGACCGGGTCGATTTTCCTATGTCAAACCCGCAGCTAAGCAATTTAATGACAACGCACGAGTACACGACCTACATTAACGTGCAGGAAGTGCTCTCCGACCTCGTAGAAGACGGGTACATTACCCTGCAGCAGACAAAAAACGCTTCGTTGTACCGAATCAGCGAAGAAGGAAGGGAGACGCTCTCCTTCTTTTATCAGAATATTTCGCGCAATATCCGCGACGAAATCGACTTATATCTGACCGAAAACAAGTATTCTCTTCGCGAGGAAGTCTCAAACGTCGCCGACTATTACAAAGTACGCGCAAACGAATACGTTACAGAGCTAAAGGTGCTTGAGCGCGATTCCTCGGTTATTGAAGTGCGCCTTACCGTGCCTTCTAAAGAAGACGCGGAAGCCATATGCGCCCACTGGAAAAAGAAGAACGCAGACATCTACGCCTACGTTCTGAATACGCTGCTTGCGGACAAGTAGCTCTAGCGCACCTCTAGGTGAAAATTCGCATTGCTCCTTTCTAGGTCCTGAAGCATCTCAATCAAAACCTCGCCATAGCCAAGCGCTATGGCGCTTTGATTTGTAATAATAATTTTTAAAGGATCGGTTTCTTTTGAAAGAAAGTTCCAAAGAGAATCCAGACTTCTCCCGTAGTAATAAGGCAATTCCAGCTTCGCGATTAAATAGTCGTGCATTTCTGCCTTTGTCCGCATTCGTTCTCCGTCTAGATAAACTTCTCTCATTTGTTCTCTTCCTCCCCATCGTCCTCGTTTTTAGCTGCAACAAATGGATGAATAATTTCCCAGAGTTCTTCCTTGCCTTGCTTTGTTTCGGAAGAAAAAGGAATTAGCAAATCCTCCGTTTGCATTTCAAGCGCCGTGCGGATTAATTTCTTTTGTTTTGCCAACTGGCTGCGGTTGATTTTGTCTAGCTTCGTTGCAATCACAATCGGCCGAAATCCCTGATAAACAATCCAGCGATACATTTCCTTGTCTTTAGCGGACGGCTCGTGCCGAATATCCACAAGCAAAAACACAAGCTTTAACTGCGAAGAAGTCGTCAAATACCGCTCAATCATCGCGCCCCACCTAGCACGCAGCTCCTGCGAAGTCTTTGCGTATCCGTACCCGGGCAAATCCACAAAATAAAAAGCTTCGTTTAGGTGATAAAAATTAATCGTCTGCGTCTTCCCCGGCTGAGAAGAAGCTCTTGCGAGCGCTTTTCGGTTTACAAGCGCGTTAATTAGGGACGATTTCCCGACATTGGACCTTCCGGCAAAGGCAAATTCCGGCTGCCGGTTCGCCGGAAGACGGCTCGTCACCCCGCAGACCGTCTCCAATTCCGCGTTTCGAATATGCATTCCTCTCCTCATTTCCGGGCGTTTCGCCTCAAAAGCAATTTACGTGAGCACATGCTCTAAAACTTCCTTCATGTCCCGCACATAATGAATTTCCATCCCTTCGCAAATTTCCGGCGGCAGCAAAAGCACGTCCTGCCGGTTTTGCTCCGGAATAAGAACTTTAGAAATTCCAAACAGCTTTGCTGCCAGAATCTTCTCTTTTAATCCTCCAATCGGCAGTACTCTTCCGCGAAGCGTAATTTCTCCCGTCATCGCTAAATCCTGCCTTGCCGGAATTTTCGTCACGGCAGACAAAACTGCGGACGCCATCGTAATTCCGGCGCTGGGGCCGTCTTTTGGAACCGCTCCTTCCGGGATATGGATGTGCATGTCGTGCTGCGAAAAAAAATCCGGCGAAATATCGTATTTATCGCCAATGGAGCGCAGATAACTGATTCCCGTTCTGGCCGACTCCTTCATCACGTCGCCCATGCGTCCGGTCAATACAAGCTCGCCTTTTCCCTGCATGGTATTGACTTCAATTTCCAGAACCTCTCCGCCAACGCTTGTCCACGCAAGTCCCCGCACAATCCCAACCTGCGGCGCCTTGCTCAAAGCTTCCCTGCGATAGCGCGGCGCACCCAGAAACTGCTCCAGATTTTTCTCTGTTACGCTAAGCTTCTCCGGCGTATTTCCCTCTTCCTCCTGCCGGACAATTTGCAAAACCGCCTTGCGGCAAACTTCGCCAATCCGCCGCTCCAAACTGCGCACGCCTGCTTCTTTTGTATATCCCTTTATAATCGCTTTTAGCCCGCTGTCGCGAAAACTAAGCTGCGCTTTGCTTAGACCGTGCTGCTTTAGCTGCGCCGGTACGAGATAGCCTTTGGCAATATGCAGCTTTTCAAGCTGCGTGTAGGAAGAGATTTCAATTACTTCCATTCGGTCAAGCAAAGGCTTAGGGATTGTTTCCGTCGTATTTGCCGTAGCGACAAACACGACTTTGCTCAAATCAACGGGCTGCTCGATAAAATGATCCACAAACCGACTGTTTTGCGCACTGTCAAGCACTTCCAAAAGCGCCGCCGAAGGGTCTCCTTTGTAATCGCTTCCGATTTTGTCCACTTCGTCTAAAAGCATCAGCGGATTGTTTACCTGCGCATTTCGAAGTCCCTGAATGAATCTTCCCGGCATCGACGCCAGATACGTCCGGCGGTGTCCGCGGATTTCCGCTTCGTCTCTCACGCCTCCAAGGCAGATTCGCACATACGTGCGACCCATAGCCTCCGCCATACTTTTGGCAATGGAGGTTTTTCCCGTCCCCGGAGGCCCTACCAGGCATAGAATAGGGCTGGGCGCACTGCCGCTTCTGGCGCGGACTGCCAAAAACTCCAAAACGCGCTTTTTTACGTCGTCTAGACCGTAATGATCGCGCTCCAAAATCCGCTCGGCGTTAGAAAGCTCCAAGTGCTCTTCGCTGCTCTTATTCCAAGGCAGAGACAGCATCGTTTCGATATAATTTCGAATGACCCAGCTCTCGGAATTGTTATACCCCAGCTGCGCAAACCGGCGAATTTCCGCGCGAATAACGTCCTTGATTTCCTCCGGCGCCGAAAGCTCCTCAACCATCCGAAGAAACTTCTCCGAATCTTCCGTCGGGCCGGCCTCACCCAGTTCTTCGCGAATCACTTTCATTTGCTCTCGCAAAACGTATTCCTTTTGATTTTGGTCAAGGTTGCTTTGCACTTTCTCCTGAATTCGCCGGCGGATTTGCAGGATCTGCGCTTCTTTTGCCAAAAGCTTTGCCAGCCGCTCAAACTGCGACGTTATACTGCCGGCTTCCAAAATCATTTGTTTTGCCTGTGCCGAAAGCGGCAAAAGCGCAATGCTCTGCGCAAGCAATCTTCGAAAATCTTCGATCTTTCGCAGCTGTTTTCTTATCTCGGGGCCGTTTTGCGGAAGATTGACAAGGAGGCTGTCTATAATCTCCAAAAGGCTCTCCCGCATAGCTTCCAATTCCACATCAGAAAGCACGGGCTCTTGTATCGGCATCGGTTCTACTTCCACAACCGGATAGGAAAGGTTTGTATCGGGGCGCTGCAAAATCCGCGCGCGCTCCATCCCCTGCACCAAAATTCTAGTCTGGTTGTTGGGCAACCGAAGAATTTGCTTTACGTTCGCAACCACTCCAATTTCATAAGAATCCGCTTCCTGCGCGTCTTCTTCGCCCTTTTTTAGGGCAATAAAAATATCCTGACCGTTTTGTATCGCTTGCTTTACCGTTTCCTCGCTTGTTGTCTGCGTCAAATCAAAATGCAGCATCATCTGCGGAAACACAACCATATATCTTAAAACGACCAGCGGCAGCGTCTTTGTTTCACTCATTCCCGTATCCTACTTTCCTCAAGCAACGTATAAAACTCTATGAGACGAAAAAGCCTGTCACAAAGCAACGACAGACTTTTTTTTCCTTATGCAATTTCGTTACTCTTATTTTTCTTCCTTCCGATGCGGCCGCTTTCCACCGTCGCATCGCGAATCAGAACCGGTTTTTCCTTTCCTTCCGCCGCTTCTTTTGTTACGATGCAGCGTACTACGTCTTCCTCAGACGGTACTTCGTACATGGAATCCATCATCACGGATTCCATAATCGCACGCAGACCTCTCGCTCCGGTTTTCCGCTCGCTTGAGCGGTGCGCAATCGCGCGCAGAGCCTCCGGCTCAAATTCCAGATTCACGCCGTCAAGCTCAAACATCGTCTGATATTGACGGGTAATCGCATTTTTAGGCTCCGTCAAAATACGTACAAGCGCTTCCTCGTCGAGCAAGTCCAGCGCAACCGTAACCGGCACACGTCCCACAAACTCAGGAATCAAGCCAAATTTAATCAAATCCTGCGGCAGCACCTGCCGGAACAGCTCACCAATGTTTTGCTTATGAGCACCGGTAATGTTTGCGTTAAAGCCGATGGATTTTTCTCCGATTCTTGCCTCTACGATTTTTTCCAGACCGTCAAACGCTCCTCCGCAAATAAACAAAATGTTCGTCGTGTTAATGTGGAACATTTCCTGCTGCGGATGCTTTCTTCCGCCCTGCGGCGGCACGCTGGCGTCCGTTCCTTCCAAAATTTTCAAAAGTCCCTGCTGCACGCCCTCGCCGGAAACGTCTCTTGTGATGGACGTATTTTCCGACTTGCGAGTAATCTTATCAATCTCGTCGATGTAGATAATTCCGTGCTCCGCACGCTCTATGTCGTAGTCAGCCGCCTGAATAATCTTCAGGAGAATGTTTTCCACGTCCTCGCCTACGTAACCGGCTTCGGTCAAAGCGGTTGCGTCCGCGATTGCAAAAGGAACGTTGAGCACCTTGGCAAGCGTCTGCGCCAGATACGTCTTTCCGGAACCAGTCGGCCCAATCATAAGGATGTTGCTTTTTTGAAGCTCCACATCCAGATTTTTTTGCGCAAGAACGCGTTTGTAGTGGTTATAAACCGCTACGGAGAGCATTTTCTTTGCTTCGTCCTGTCCGATCACGTATTGATCGAGAAACTCCTTCATCTCTGCCGGCTTGATCAGATTAATCTGCTCCTGCGTGGAGGAAGGTTCCTCTTCTTCGTAAAAGTCATCCTCGATGATTTCGTTGCACAGCGCAACGCATTCGTCGCAAATATAAACATCTCCCGGTCCGACGATTAATTTTCTCACCTGCTCCTGCGTCTTCCCGCAAAAAGAGCAGCGTTTATTGGATGTATCGTTAACTTTTGCCATATTCGCCACCAATCTCCGTCTGAAACGATGTTATCTGTTCTTTACAACGCTGTCAATCAACCCGAAAGCGGTCGCTTCCTCCGCGCTCATCCAGTTATCGCGCTCAGTAGCCATGCAAACCTCCTCGTAAGGCCGGCCGCAGTTTTCCGCCAACATACGGTTTAATTTCTCTTTCGTTTTCAGAATATGCTTTGCGGCAATTTCAATTTCCGTCGCCTGTCCCTGCGCTCCGCCAAGCGGCTGGTGAATCATAATTTCTGCGTTCGGCAGGGCAAAGCGCTTTCCTTTTGCGCCGCCCGCAAGCAAAAATGCTCCCATGCTTGCCGCCATGCCAATGCAGATCGTAGACACATCGCACTTAATGTACTGCATTGTGTCGTAGATTGCCATGCCCGCCGTAACCGAACCACCGGGGCTGTTAATATACAGGCTGATATCCTTTGCCGGATCTTCGGACTCAAGGAAGAGCAGCTGTGCTACGACTAAGCTTGCCGTAACTTCGTTAACTTCCTCTCCGAGAAAAATAATCCGGTCCTTCAAAAGCCGGGAGTAAATGTCGTAGGTCCGCTCTCCACGGCTTGTCTGCTCCAGGACATAAGGTACTAAACTCATTTTTTCCTCCCTCAATACCGATTTACTGTTCCACTGCGCTGTCGGCAATCAAAGTCACGGCCTTTGCAACCGCCAAATCCATGCGGATTTGCTTTTTCTCTTCTTCTCCGACAATTTCCTTTACTTTGTCCAGTTCCATCTGGTATTGTTCTGCCATCTTCTTCATTTCTTCTTCCAGTTCCTCGTCCGAAGCTGTCAGATTCTCTGCTTTTACGACTTCTTCCAGAACAAGGCGGGTACGAATCCGCTTTTCTGCCTGCGGCTTCATCTGCTCCAAGAACTTTTTGGAGTCCAGTCCGGTAAACTGGAAGTATTGCTCTAACTTCAGACCCTGCATCTGCAAACGGTATGCAAAATCTTCCGCCATCTGTCTTTGCGTGCTTTCAATCATCGGCTCTGGAATATCCATTTGGGCGTTCGCAACTGCCTGTGCAACTGCCTCGTCTTCTTTCTTAGTTTTTGCATCCTTTGCCTTCTGCTCGGAAAGCGTCTTCTTCAGGTCTTCCCGATACTCTGCAAGCGTCTCAAATTCCGAAACTTCCGATGCGAACTCATCGTCTGCTTCCGGCAATTCCTTTGCCTTTACGGAACGGATGGTGCACTTAAACACTGCCGGTTTTCCTGCAAGATTTTCCGCGTGGTACTCTTCCGGAAACGTTACGTTTACGTCGCAGGATTCGCCTGCGCTCTTTCCAATTAACGCATCTTCAAAGCCGTCGATAAAGCTGTGGGAACCAATTACAAGCGGATGATTTTCTCCCTTGCCGCCTTCAAACGCTACGCCGTCAACAAATCCTTCGTAATCAATTACGGCGGTATCTCCCTGTGCAATCGGGCGATCTTCTACGGTAATTTCACGAGCGTTTTGCTCCCGAACCTTTTCAATTTCCGCATCTACTTCTTCCTCGGTTACGTCGGTTGCAGCCTTCGCAACCGAAACGCCTTTGTACTCTCCAAGCGTTACTTCCGGCTTCTTTGCAACTGTTGCGGTAAAAATAAGCTCCTTGCCTTTTTCGATTTGCGTTACGTCAATCTCAGGCTGCGAAACCAATTCCAGTCCACAGTTTTTCGCTGCGTCTTCGTAAGCAGAAGGAATCAGCAAATTTGCTGCGTCTTCGTAAAACATTTCGTATCCGTACATCTTAGCAACTAAAGCCAGCGGCGCCTTTCCTTTGCGGAAGCCCTGAACAGAAATTTTGCTTTTGTTCTTTTCGAAAGCCGACTTGATAGCGTCGTCAAATGCTTCTGCACTGCAATCAATGGTCAACTTTACCATATTTTTTCCTAAATTCTCTACCTGATAACCCATATCAGTATCCTCCTTAAATCATGCTCTGCTTTTTTCTTATCTATTGTATCGATGCATAGAGTTCAACGATTCTAGATTATACCACAAGCATTTTTGAAAATCCAGCCTTTTTTTCTGCCGCGCGCAGGTTCTGAAGTAGCCATTAGAAAAGACCCCAGTCCGACAGCTCTCTGCCTGTTCTGAGGTCTTGTTCTAACGAATGTTTCTCCGGCCTACGAAAATTTACCGCCGGTTGTTTTCATTCCAGAAGATGCTTGGCGCATTGGCTTATTTGTTGCCTGCCATTGCCTCTTCCTGCTTTTTAATCATCTGGCGAACCATCTCACCGCCGACAGATCCGTTCTGAGCGCTGGTAAGATCTCCGTTATAGCCCTGTTTCAAAGGAACGCCGATTTCCGATGCAACTTCCATCTTAAAACGGTCCATTGCTTCCTTTGCCTGAGGTACCGTCATTCTGGAACCACTCTTATTGCTTGTCATAATCTTTCCTCTTTCTGTACTGCGTCTGTTTGTCTTGTGCCGGCTGCAGTACTAGCCCGACTTGTTTTCCTTCCCGGTTTAACCGGAAAAGTGACGACGTCGTCAGCCGATTTATATTCTCCAAACCGAAGCTATCTAAGTTTCTCCGTTCCTCTTCGGTTTGGAGAAGCCGTTCGCTGCGATTTGGTAGTGCTAGTATGTCACAACCACGGGAAATTATATTGGAAATCCATGGGGATTTTTTAAATTAATAGTTCTGCGCTTTCTGCTCAAAATACGCCTGCGGCTTTTTGCATACGGCGCAGATTTCAGGAGCTTTGCGCCCAATAACCAAGTGCCCGCAGTTGCGGCAAATCCAAATCGTCTGCTCTGTTTTTTCGAACACTTTGCGCATCTCTACGTTATCAAGCAGCTTTTTGTAGCGCTCTTCGTGCGCCTTTTCCACTTCGCCAACTAGCCGGAAGCGGGCGGCAAGTTCGGTAAAGCCTTCTTCTTCGGCCTCCATGGCAAACCGTTTGTACATATCCGTCCACTCGTAATTTTCTCCCTGAATGCCTGCTTTTAAGTTTTGCGTAGTGCCTCCCAACAAACCAAGCGCCTCAAACCAGAGCTTTGCATGTTCCCTTTCGTTTGCAGCAGTTTCTTCAAAGATAGCGGCAATCTGCTCGTATCCTTCGTTTCTTGCTACTTGTGCAAAATACGTGTATTTGTTTCTTGCTTCGCTCTCTCCCGCAAACGCTGCGACAAGATTCGCTTCCGTCTTCGTCCCTGCTAGACTGCGCGATGCATCCGGAAGCGAACGCATCGGCGTCATGTCCGTAATATTTTGACGAATCGGCTCAAATACGGCGGCGCCGTGCTTGCATACAGGGCAGACGTATCCTTCCGGAAGCTGCTCTCCTTCATAAATATACCCGCATACCGTACAACGAAACGCATCGTTTTCGCTGGACTTTACTTTTTGCGAAGTTTTTTCCGCCTCTATGCGTATTCTCTCCCGATACTCTTCATACGTAAGAGAAGGCGCGCTTGATAAAATCCCGCCTTCTTCCAGTTCGCAAACAAAAACCGTATGCGTCTCCAAGTACAGCCGATTTACAACGCGGCCGGAAAAATAGGCGTTCGCCATACTTTTTAAATATACGCACCCATTTCCGGCGGTTCCAAGCAAATAGCGCCCGTCAAACTTGTCCACGCTTCGCCCGCTTTGGTAACCAAACCAGCCGATAAGTTCCCGGCTTGCGTCGCAAGATAAGACCGAAACTGCCATATCCGCAGACGTCTCTAACATTTCGTGTGTTAAATGTCCGCGATTGACGCTTACTAAAATTTTGCACGGTTCCTCGGTCACCTGCATCACGGTATTTACAATGCAGCCATAGCTCTTCCCGTCCTTTTTTGTTGTCAGCAAAAACAGCCCGTAACTAATTTTGCTAAGCATTTCCATTTCCAGTTTCACCAAATTCCTGCCTCCGTTCTTCTTCCTAAATTTATAGGAACAGGATACCCGAAGAGAGGAAAATTTATACAGGCAGTCCGAAGTATTATTCTTTTTGCGTCCTCATAAAATGGAACAAATCGTCAAGAGCTTTTTTAATGCTTTCAAAATTGATTGTCTGGAACCGTCTGCTTTGGGGCGGTCCGATTCTTCTTTTGTTGTTTGCTACGCACGTTTCGTTTACGCTTCGCTCCGGTTTCGTGCAAAAAAACACCGGCAGAGCGCTGAAAAATCTGTTCTCTCCAAAAGACGCTAAACAGCACGCTTCGGTTTGGTCTGCGCTTACGACGACACTTGCCGCTACACTTGGCACTGGAAATATTATCGGCATGTCTACCGCGATTGCCCTTGGCGGTCCCGGCGCAGTATTTTGGTGCTGGATGACGGGCGTCTTTGGCATGGCAACAACGTACGCCGAGTGCAACCTCTCTTTGCAACATGCTGCCGAACCCGGAGGCGACAAAGGGCCCATGCACCTGCTTCGCAGCGTTTTACATATGCCGTTTCTCGCACGCCTGTTTGCAATCGCCATTGTGCTTGCCGCGCTTTTTGTAAGCGCCACGCTGCAATCAAGTGCGCTTGCTTCTTCCGCGCAAACGCTTTTACGTATTCCAAAGCCTGCGGCCGGCATTTTGAGCGCCTGTTTGCTGGCGCTTGTCCTATTTGGCACGGCGCGGGGAATTGAGCGCGTATGCGCGGTTTTGGTTCCTGCAATGAGCCTGTTTTTTTTCGGGGGATGCTTTGTTTTGCTCCTAGCGAATTGGCAGGCTATCCCAAGCGCTGCCGCTTCTATTTTTCGCGGCGCTTTCTTTAAGGGCACGCTTCCGTCGCGGACAATTCTTGGCGGCGTCACCGGCTATTCGGTTCAGCATGCGCTGCGGCACGGCGTTGCCAAGGGCTTGTTTACGAACGAAGCCGGACTTGGCACGGCAACGCTAACTTCCGTTGAAAATAAGGACTCTACAATAGTAGACCAATCGCTTTTTTCCATGCTTGCAACCTTTTTTGATACCGTTGTTCTCTGCGGCTTAACCGGCGTGATGCTCGTTGCCTGCCTGCAGGCCTCGCCTGCGCTTTTTTTAGGCGCTTCAAACGGCGATCTGGTAAGTATTGCTTTTTCCACGCTCCCGCTGCTTGGCGACTCTATGCTGCATCTTAGCATTATAACGTTTGCCTTTGCTACGCTTCTTGGCTGGTGCTTTCTGGGCGAAAAAGCGGCAGACGACCTTGCCGGATCCGCCGGAAAAATCGTCTGCCGTATTTGTTATTTGCTGATGATGCTTGCAGGCTCTGTTATGAACCAGAACCTAATCTGGGAGATGACGGATTTTATCAATCTGTTCCTACTACTGCCCAATCTCTATTTGCTGTTTCGCCTGCGCAGGCAGGTTATTTATCCGAACGCGAAAAACGAATTGCTTCCGAAACCCGATCCGCCTCTTCCTGCCCCTGAAGCAGGGAAAGCAAATGCAAAGCAAAAGGAATCGAAACGCCCATTCCTTCGGCGGTAATCAGATAGCCGTCCTGCACGAGCGGAAGCTCGCTCTTACTTGCTCCTAAAAGCTTATCTTCAAAACCGGGATAGCACGTTGCCTGCCGCCCTTTTAATAAGCCGTTCATTCCAAGCACGCTTGGCGCCGCGCAGATGGCGGCAATGTACTTTTCTTCGTCACGATAGCAAAGAAGCAGCTCGCGAAGTTCCTCGTGCGCCATCAGCGCGTTCGTTCCCTGCAAACCACCGGGCAGGACAAGCATGTCGCCGTCCATATAATCTTTGTCTGAATCAAAAATCAAATCTGCTTCCACCACAATTTTATGCGAGCCTACAACGCGGTTTGTTCCGGTGATGGAAACGGTACAAACATCCACACCGCCCCTGCGCAAAACGTCCACTACACTTAGTCCTTCTATTTCCTCAAATCCGTTCGCTAAAAAAAGATACACCTTTGCCATAATTCAGCCTCCTTCTTTAAACTAAAGAAAGTGTAACATAGCGCAAAGAAAAAAGCAAAACTTTTTCTCCCGGAAAAGCAAAAGCTCGTTTTCTCCATGAAATGCTAAGATTCTTCATTGTTTTTCGGGCCCTTTCCTGCTATTCTTTTTTAAAATGCACAAAAACACGCTTGCCATATGGCAAGTCTGACAGGAGGTAATGCATGATTAAAAAAAAGCTGGCACTCTTCCCAGAAATTGAGAAGAGCAAAATCAACAAAGAGATATACGGCCATTTTTCCGAACATTTGGGCCGCTGTATTTATCAAGGTATTTTCGTAGGCGAGGATTCCAAGATTCCGAATGTAAAAGGGATGCGAACCGACGTCGTAGAAGCTCTTAAGGAGTTGGATATTCCGGTTCTGCGCTGGCCGGGCGGCTGCTTTGCAGACGAGTATCACTGGAAAAACGGCGTTGGCCCGAAGGAAAACCGCGCTACCATGATTAATACGCACTGGGGCGGCGTTACCGAGGACAACAGTTTTGGTACGCACGAATTTATGGAGCTTTGCGAACAGCTGGGCTGCGAACCGTACATCTCCGGAAACGTAGGCTCCGGAACCGTTCAGGAGCTTTCTGAGTGGATTGAATACATGACTTCCGATAACATCTCTCCTATGACCGATTGGAGAAAGCAAAACGGACGAGAAGCTGCATGGAAGCTTCGCTACCTTGGAGTCGGCAACGAAAACTGGGGCTGCGGCGGAAACATGACGCCCGAATACTACGCAAACTTGTATCGGCACTACCAGACGTATTGCCGTAATTACGGCGACAATCGCCTTTATAAAATCGCCTGCGGGCCAAGCGGCGACGACTACTCGTGGACGGAGAAAATTATGCAAATCATTAAGCCGTGCCACGCAGACGCAATCAGCCTGCACTACTATACGGTTCCTTTTAGCTGGGAAAAGAGGGGACAGGCGACCGTTTTTGACGAAAACGCTTATTATACGACGATTGCGTGCACGCGCTACATCGAGTCCATTATCACGCGCCACCTTGAAATTATGAATAAGTACGACCCTGAGCACAAAATCGGCTTAGTTGTTGACGAGTGGGGCTGCTGGTGGGATGTAGAAACCGGTACCAATCCGGGATTTTTGTACCAGCAAAATACGATGCGGGACGCTGTTGTTGCCGCAATCAACCTCAACATCTTCAACGAGCACTCCGACCGCGTTGTAATGGCGAACATTGCGCAAGTTGTAAACGTGCTTCAGGCAGTTATTTTAACGGACGGAGCAAAAATTTTAAAAACGCCGACCTACCACGTTTTCCACATGTTCAAGGACCATCAGGAAGCAACTTCCATTGCCCATGTACTGGAAGATACGACCGCGGCGCACGGCGAAGTTTCGATTCCGGACGTTTCGGTTTCCGCTTCCAAAAAAGACGGCGAGTTAACCGTCACCCTTTGCAATGCGAACTTGTCCGAAAGCTATGCGCTTGATGTACATATTTCCGGAGAATACGCAATTAAGAGTGCGAAGATCCTCACCGGAGCGATGGGCGATTACAACTCCTTCGAGAATCCTACAGCAGTAGAACCAAAGGATTTCACCGATTTTGAGAATACGGCCTCCGGGGCGTCTGTAACACTTCCGCCCTGCTCGATTGTAACGTTAAAGTTATGAGCTCCCGCCCTTTTTGCCGGAAATGCCTTATGGAGGGCATTTCCGAAGAGGCTTTGCTCGAAAAAATAAAGGCATATCTGGATGCTCTGCCCGCCGACCAAAAAACGGACGACGGGCAGTACCAGGTACGCCTTTCTCTTTGTGAAACATGTCCTCAGCTCGAAAATGGGCTGTGCCGTCTTTGCGGCTGTTTCGTTTTGTACCGGGCTGGCAAGCGAGACGCGCATTGCCCGGACGTCAAGCCCAAATGGTAGAGCTGTGTTTAACCGGCTTATCGCTCTCCAAGCGGAACGTAACTGCGTTCGTCGCAGACGCTCTTATATGCGGGACGAATAATCTTTCCTGCGTTGATCAGCTCTTCCATGCGGTGAGCGCTCCAGCCGGCAATTCTCGCCATAGCAAAAATCGCCGTATACATTTCATCTGGCAATCCCAGCATCCGATATGCCAAGCCGCTAAAGAAGTCAACGTTCGCGCTTACGCCCTTATAAATTCTTCGCTCCTCTGCGATAACTACCGGAGCGAGCCTCTCTACAAGCGCATACAGCCCGTATTCTTTTTCCATACCTTTTTCCGTCGCCAGTTTTTCCACAAATCCGCGGAAAACGCGCGCGCGCGGATCCGATATCGAATAAATGGCATGACCCATTCCGTAAATCAGCCCGGCATGGTCAAACGCCTCTTTATGTAACAGCTTACGAAGGTAATCCGAAACTTCCTGTTCGTCTTCCCAATCGTGCAAATTCTGCTTCATATCCTCAAACATCTGCACAACCTTAACGTTTGCGCCGCCGTGCTTTGGTCCTTTTAGCGAACCGAGCGCCGCCGCAACGACCGAATACGTGTCCGTTCCAGAAGAAGTAACGACGTGCGTCGTAAACGACGAGTTGTTTCCGCCGCCATGCTCCGCATGAAGGACAAGCGCCATATCAAGCACGCTGGCTTCCAGCTGCGAATATTGGCAGTCTTCCCGCAGCATATACAAAATGTTCTCCGCCATGGAAAGCTCCTTTTTGGGCTTATGAATAACTAGGTTCTGATCCGCGTAATAATACTGCGTCGCCTGATAGGAATACACCGTTAGCATCGGGAACATGGCAATTAACTGCAAGCACTGGCGCAGCACGTTTGGAAGCGACGTATCGTCCGCCCGATTATCGTACGAATACAGCGTAAGAACGCAGCGGGCAAGCGCATTCATCAAATCCCGGCTGGGCTTCTTTAAAATAACGTCCCGAACAAAACTGTTTGGCAGCGAGCGATATCCTGCCAGCAGCTTTGAAAACCGCTTCAACTGCTCTTTGTTGGGAAGCTCACCGAACAGCAGCAAATAGACCGTTTCTTCAAAACCGAACCGCTGATCGGTCAGATACCCACGAATCAACTCTTCTACGTCATATCCCCGGTAAAACAGCTTCCCGTCACAGGGGACAGTTTTTCCGTCCACTTCTTTTGTAGAGCGGATTTCCGATACTTCGGTCAAGCCGGTCAAAACGCCTTTTCCGTTTAGATCGCGCAAACCGCGCTTCACCTCATACCGGGTGTACAGTTCCGGATCGATATTGCTGTTCGCACGGCAAATATCCGTAAGTTCCAGAACTTCCTTTGTGATTTCCGAAAAATCCCTTTTCCTCGCCATAGCACGCCTCCGTGTCTTAAAAAAAAAGCCGCGTCAAAGCACCAATATGGTGAAATGACATGCTACATTAAATTTTCTCAAAGTACTCCACATTTACCGCAAAAATAACCGCTCCGCCGACTTCTGCCTGTACCGGCATCGGCATATAGCTGTCCATCATCTCGGAACCTCCCATAGGGATGGACATATTGCACGTAATCTGCTGCCTTGGTCCACAAGTCTCTTCAATCAGGCGGACTGCCTGTTCCACTTTTTCATCATCTGTGCAAAACATCAACGTTGTATTGCCTCTGCGCATAAACCCGCCGGTTGTGGAAAGCTTCGTCACCTGAAAACCGTCCTTGTTCAGGCGTGCGATCACATGATCGCAATCTTCGTCACGAATTATTGCATAAACCAACTTCATAATTTGCTCCTCATTTCTCGATAAGATGTGCAGGTACTGAGTAAGTCTATTATACAGGAAATTCTACCAAAATGAAATAAAAATTTTGAAAATAATTCCAGTCTTCTGCCGCCAAGTTCATTTTACCCGCAAAAATTCTTTTTATTCCGGAAACGCCATAGGTAAAAAAGAAGCGGGCCAGCCCATTTGACTGACCCGTTATCTTTCGCTTCTTTGCTTATTCAATCCCCGCGGAGCGTTTATCAGATGGGGATTGACTCCCGCCACTGATACGAATTAAGCTTTGCCGTTGCAGCCAAGAACGTTAACGATCTTGTGAGCAACCATATCCTTAACTGCCTGACGTGCGGGCTTAAGGTACTGACGAGGATCAAAGTGATCCGGATGAGCGTCGAAGTACTCACGAATGGTTGCGGTAATTGCAAGACGGATATCGGAGTCAATGTTAATCTTGCATACAGCCATCTTTGCAGCTTCGCGCAGCATTTCTTCAGGAATACCGATAGCATCCGGCATCTTTCCGCCGTGTGCGTTAATCTTCTGAACAAATTCCTGCGGAACGGAAGAAGATCCGTGAAGAACGATCGGGAATCCCGGCAGACGCTTAGAAATATCTTCCAAAACGTCAAAACGAAGCTGCGGCTTTGTACCAGGCTTGAACTTGTATGCGCCGTGCGAAGTTCCGATTGCAATAGCAAGGGAATCGCAGCCAGTGCGGTCAACGAACTCTTCAACTTCTTCCGGGCGGGTGTAGCTGGAGTCCTCAGCAGATACGTTTACGTCGTCTTCAACGCCCGCAAGCGTTCCAAGCTCTGCTTCTACAACAACGCCGTGTGCGTGTGCGTATTCTACAACCTTCTTTGCAAGTTCAACGTTTTCGTCAAACGGAAGCGAAGAACCGTCAATCATAACGGAAGTAAATCCGCCGTCGATACAAGCCTTGCATGTTTCAAAATCTGGGCCGTGATCCAGATGCAATGCAATCGGGATATCCGGGCAGTTTTCAACAGCAGCCTGTACCATCTTTACAAGGTAGTTGTGGTTTGCGTAAGCGCGTGCTCCTTTAGAAACCTGAAGCACAACCGGGCTCTTTAAATCCTGACAAGCCTCGGTAATACCCTGAACAATTTCCATATTGTTCACGTTGAAAGCGCCGACAGCATATCCGCCTTCGTAAGCTTTCTTAAACATTTCAGTCGTAGTAACTAATGCCATGAGTAAACTTCCTTTCCTAGTAAAAAGTGGAATAATAATTCACCTGTTATTCTAGCAGTATGTTCCAGCAAAATCAAGTCTAAGCCAGAAAAAACTTGGCAATTTCCGATTCTTTCGGCCTTTTTCCAGCTCCGGCGGGCGCCTCCAAAAATTTTTAAAAAAAGGGGTTGACTTCTCATTTTCCCCATACTATAATGGTAATCGCTTCAAACGGGGTGTGGCTCAGTTTGGCTAGAGTGCTTGATTTGGGATCAAGAGGTCGCAGGTTCGAATCCTGTCACCCCGATTCCCTGTTTGTAGCTTATAAGACGCGCGGGTGTAGTTCAATGGTAGAACACTAGCCTTCCAAGCTAGACACGTGGGTTCGATTCCCATCACCCGCTTCCAATCGAGTATTCACAAGAAGTTTGGCTTTCTGAATGCTCGATTTTCTTTTGAGCGAAACCGCCAATTTTAACATTTTTCGCAAATTCCCCCTTTACAAGGGGATGCGATTTATGTATAATGTGAAGCGTGTCTTGCGAAGCCTATGGTGCGCAGGAACTTGTGCTAGTAGCTCAGTTGGATAGAGCAACGGCCTTCTAAGCCGTGTGTCGGGGGTTCGAATCCCTTCTGGCACAATCGGAGTTTCCTTTTGGCTTCTCCCTTATAAACGACATGGTGGATATAGCGCAGTTGGTTAGCGCGCCAGATTGTGGCTCTGGAGGCCTAGGGTTCGAATCCCTATATCCACCCTAGAAAAGCCTTTTGAAGAACAAAAGGCTTTTCTACTACTTATTGGGCTATCGCCAAGCGGTAAGGCACAGGGTTTTGATCCCTGCATTCGCTGGTTCGAATCCAGCTAGCCCAGTCCGACTCGGGCAGCGTCTGTTCTGCCCCCTACGGTCGCTCCGGCACCGTATCTTTTTGCGCAATTGCAAGAAACTTCTCTGCTAACGCGCTGTCGTTCATTTTTCCGGTATTACGGTTGTAAATCGACCACGACGCATCTTCCGTGAAGTTGATGTCCCACAAAACCGGACAAATCCCCGCATCGTAAGCTGTTTCGCATACCGTTGTCAGGAAATTTCGTATCTGCTCCGGCGTCTTATTCTTTGTGACACACCCGTATTCCCCCATAATAACCGGAATACCGTTTGCAATAAACGTATCGTAAAGCTGGCGCATGTAGCCGTTTAGCTCAGAAATGTCGCTGTCGCTGCCCCACTCG
Organism: uncultured Lachnospiraceae bacterium; assembly: GCA_944384025.1. GTDB lineage: Bacteria > Bacillota > Clostridia > Lachnospirales > Lachnospiraceae > ISDg. The sequence goes on along the minus strand of CALWRS010000015.1, from coordinate 4,923 downwards.
GTCTGCACCTTTCCCCAGCTCTCGTCCTGCTCTAAAATACAAAAGCCTACCGGCGTATAATAATGAATCGACACGGCCATACGTCCCGCCGGGTCGGAAGGCATCTCGTACAAGGGATCGCACGTCAGCGTAATGTCGGTAGCGTAACCCGCAATCAAAAGATGCCGCTTTGCATTGTTGCCGCCGCTTGCGCGAACAATGTCCACAAACGTCTGGTTAATCTCGTTTAGAAGCGCATATGCGGTGCTCTTCCCGCTTGTACCGCCGTAACGGTTCCAAATATCGTTCCAGCACCCTTCCTCGTTCAAAGACTCAAACATCAAGCGGTCGCCGTAAGCGCCAAAGGCGTCGCAAAGCTGCGTCCACATGCGCGTATAGCGGTACATGCACTCTTCTTTTTCCGTAGAAAATTTTTCCCACCATCCGCCATCCCAGTGGATATTTATAATAACGTACATATCGTTTGCAAGCGCCATATCCACTACCTGCGTAACGCGCTCTATATAAGCTTCGCTGATAGTGTAGTCGTCTCCCATCATGTTCGACCACGCCACAGGGATGCGCAAAACGCCAAATCCGGCATCTGCCATTCCGGCAATCATCGCCTCGGTAATCACAGGGCTTCCCCACGCGGTTTCAAAACTCGTCGGCGTATTTCCGGTAATCCAGCTGCCGCACGATTCAAACGTATTGCCGAGGTTGATTCCAATCCCCATATCGCGCACAAGTTCCATAGTCGTAAGATCCCGCATTTCTTCGTTTTCCTCCGGCGCCTTCGTAGGCTCGCTCGTTGGTTCCTTCGTCGGCTCGCTCGTCGGCTCGCTCGTCGGCGCTTTCGTCGCTTCTTCAGTTACAGCCGCCGGAACGTCTTCTTTCTTCGTTTCGCCGCAGGCGGTGAGCACCTGCGCCAAAAAAAGGCACAAGCAGGCAAAGAAAACTTTGTTTCGCATCATCTTACCTCCTCTACTTTCCTTCGGTGATGGCAAGTACTTTGTAATCCTGCTCCTCTACCGCCTTTTTCAGTACATCGTCGTCAATTGCAGCCTGCAACGCAACAACCGCCGTTCCCGCCGTATGGCTTACAACTGCTTCACTCACTTCCGGCAGCGCCTCCAGACACTTCTTTACGCGTGCCTCGCAGTGTCCGCACATCATTCCTTCGATTTTCATTGTCTTTGTCATTGTCTTCTCATCCTTTCTGTTTTTTTGACTTTTTATTTTTTTATCCCTTTTTGCACTGCGAATAGGGAGCCAATTTAAACGCAGCGCATTGGTAACAACACAGAAGCTGGAGAGGCTCATTGCCGCCGCACCGAACATCGGATTTAGCTTCCAGCCAAAAATCGGTATCCAAACGCCTGCCGCAAGCGGAATCCCGATGACGTTATAAATAAACGCCCAAAACAAATTTTCATGAATGTTCCGAAGCGTTCCTCTGCTAAGGCGAATAGCGGCGGGAACGTCGCTTAGACGGCTCTTCATTAATACAACGTCGGCGGACTCAATAGCGACGTCCGTTCCTGCGCCGATTGCAATTCCAAGATCCGCCCGCACAAGCGCCGGAGCGTCGTTAATTCCGTCGCCAACCATCGCCACCTTGCCCTGCTTAATCAGCTCGCGAATTACCTGTTCCTTGCCGCTTGGAAGCACGCCCGCAATTACGCGGTCCACACCGGCGATTTTGCCGATTGCCCGCGCGGTTTTTTCGTTATCGCCGGTAAGCATAACAACCTCAAGTCCCATGTTTTTCATTTCGGCAATGGCCTGCGGGCTGTCTTCTTTCATTGTATCCGCAACGGCAATAACGCCAAGCAGCTGCCCGTCTTTTGCAAAAAACAGCGGCGTCTTTCCTTCCTGCGAGAAGCGCTCTGCCTCCGACTGCACCATCTCCGGTATCCGGGTCTTAGAAGCGAGGAACTTCGCACTCCCGCCTAACAACTCTTTTCCTTCCTGTTTTGCCTGCAAACCGTTTCCGGGAAGCGCCCGAAAATCGGTCACCTCTTCCGGCGCAAGCTGCATCCCCTCCGCCTTTGCCAAAATTGCCTTCGCTAATGGGTGCTCGCTTTTTTGCTCTAAAGAAAGCGCGGTATTTAGCAGTTCTACTTCTGTAGTCCCTTGAACAGGGAGCAAATCGGTTACCTCCGGCTCTCCTTTTGTTATCGTTCCGGTTTTATCAAGAACGACGGTCTTAACCTTCCCGGCTTCCTCTAAGGATACTGCCGTCTTAAATAAGATCCCGTTTTTCGCACCGACGCCGCTTGCTACCATAATCGCTACCGGCGTTGCAAGCCCAAGCGCACATGGACAGCTGATTACCAAAACGGAAATACTGCGGGCAAGCGCGTAGCCAATCGTCTGCCCGGCAATAAGCCAAACTGCCAGCGTAACAAGCGCAATCCCTATGACTGCCGGTACAAACACGCCGGAAACACGGTCGGCAACTTTTGCAATCGGCGCCTTTGTCGCCGTTGCGTCGCTAACCATGCGGATAATCTGTGAAAGCGTCGTATCCTCCCCTACCCGCTTTGCTTCACAGCGCAAAAAACCAGACTGGTTGATGGTTGCAGCAGAAACAAAATCGCCCGCCGCTTTGTCTACGGGAATGCTTTCTCCGGTCAGCGCCGATTCGTTAACGGCGCTCTCGCCTTCCAAAACTACGCCGTCTACCGGAATACTCTCTCCGGGGCGCACCAAAAACTGCTCCCCGATTCTTACTTCTTCTACCAAAACCGTTGTCTCTATGCCTTCCCGAAGTACGCACGCGGTTTTCGGCGCAAGCTCGATCAAACTTTTTAGCGCATTTGTCGTCTTGCCTTTTGAACGCGCCTCCAGCATTTTTCCAATAGTAATAAGAGTCAGTATGGTCGCGGCGGATTCAAAGTAAAATTCGTGCATGTATTTCATAACCGCGGCCGCATTTGCGTTTGCCTGCGCGTCAATCATCGCAAACAGAGCAACGGTACTGTAAACAAACGCGGTCCCCGCTCCCAGAGCTACGAGCGTGTCCATATTCGGCGAACGGTGCCAAAGCGCGCGAAAACCGCTTACAAAAAAGTTTTGGTTAATTACCATGACAATAACCGTCAGCAACAGCTGCAATAGGCCCATAGCCACGTGATTTTCTGCAAAAAAAGCCGGAGCAGGCCAATTCCACATCATATGTCCCATAGAAAAGTACATCAGCACAATCCAGAAGACAAACGATGCGCGAAGTCTTCTGCGAAGAATAGGCGTTTGCGTATCTTCAAGCCCGGATGCCTGCGCCTTATTAGCCGCATCCGTAGCCGCTCCTTTTTTCGTCGCATGATAGCCTGCCGCTTCTACCGCTGCAATAATCTCCTGCGGCGACGCTGTTCCTTCTACTCCCATAGAGTTTGTCAAAAGGCTGACCGAACAGGAAGAAACACCCTCGAGCTGACAAACCGCTTTTTCTACGCGGGCACTGCAAGCCGCACAGCTCATACCGCTTACGTTATACTGTTCCATAAGATTCCCTCCATTTCTGAAAATGTCCGCTTTTATCGCATCAGTTTTTTCAAGAGTTCTACAAGCTCGTCTACGGTTTCCGTTTTCCCGTCGCGGATATCTTTGGAGACGCAGGTTCTAATATGATTTGCCAGCAGTTCCTTGTTAAAGGCGTTTAAGGCGGCGTTGACTGCTGCCACCTGAACGAGGATATCCGTACAATACGCATTTTTCTCAACCATGCCGCGAATTCCTCGAATCTGCCCTTCGATTCGGTTCAGCCGGTGAACCAGACTTTTATATTCTTCTTCGCTGCGTTCCTTATGGCGCATGCAGCACTCCTGATTTTCCATAATATCTCTCCGATTTTCAAACGTCATTATACCCCCTAGGGGTATATGAAGTATACCTCTCTCCGCTTCCTTTGTCAAGCCCGATTCTGCTTTTTCTGCGTTGACTTTCCATACTTTTTACCTTATGATAAAGCTAAGGCGTATTTGTCGCTATTTTTCACGGAAAGAAGGAGAAATATGTGCCAATCTTATCTGCGAACAGAGCTTCTGCTCGGGAAAAATGCCATGCAAAAACTACGCTCCTCACGCGTTGCCGTTTTTGGGCTTGGCGGCGTGGGAGGCTACGCTGTGGAAGCGTTGGCGCGCTGCGGCATCGGTGCGCTTGACCTTGTTGACAGCGACCGTTTTGAGCCGACAAATCTAAACCGTCAGCTCCACGCTACAAACAAAACGCTGGGGCGCTATAAAACGGACGTCGTTGCGGAGCGCATTGCCGAAATCGACCCGTCCATCCGCGTAAAAAAACACCGCCTGTTTTATTTGCCGGAAACCGAAGCCTCGTTTTCTTTTCACGAATACGATTATATTATCGATGCCATCGACACGGTAACGGCAAAGCTCTCTCTTGTTACGCAGGCGAAAATAGCCGGCGTCCCCATTATCAGTTCCATGGGGACCGGGAATAAGCTTAACCCATCGGCGCTTGAAGTCGCGGATATCTACCAGACTTCCGTTTGCCCGCTTGCCAAAGTTATGCGTCATGAGCTAAAAAAACGCGGCATAGAAAGCCTTAAAGTTGTATACTCAAAAGAACCGCCGCTTCCTCCGCCTGCAGCGCCCTGCGAAGACAAACGCCGGCAGCCTCCGGGGAGCGTCTCCTTTGTGCCCTCGGTCGCCGGGTTAATACTGGCGGGAGAAGCCATAAAGGATTTGGTACGTGGATTCGATAAACTGTAAAAAACCGGAACTAGGAGGTAGCGAAATGGAACTGCGTACGCTTCGGTATTTTCTCTCCGTAGCGCAGGAGAAAAATTTGACGAAAGCCGCTGACATCTTGCACGTAACACAGCCTACCTTAAGCCGCCAGATTGAAGTGCTATAATAAAGTTGTAACGGAAGTGGCTAATAAGATATACTAAAACCAAGAAGAAAAGAGGTTCTTATC
>CALWRS010000014.1 GCA_944384025.1 uncultured Lachnospiraceae bacterium | reverse complement strand
CGCGGCACGCCGCCAAAAAATACGGCAAAACCGCCGGAAGAAGCAAGTACCGAAGCTTCTTTGCTATCTTCCAGCCAAACACCGCCGACGCTTCCCGAAGCGCCGGATCGATTTCCCGAAGCCCCCTGCTCACATTTTCAAAAACGAGCGGAACAACAATCATAAAGGCGATTACCCACGACAGCTCCGTCGCGTCTACCCAAAGCAGCAGCAAAATAACGAACGAAGCAACCGGAACGGTCTGAATCAGCTTCAGCGGAACGCGAAGAAGTGCGCAAAAAAGCGCGCTGCAGCTACTAAGCGCAGCGCACACAATGCCGGCCGCCGTTCCAAGGAGAAATCCTTTTGCTATGCGAAGCAGGCTTCCAAACAAGATTTGCATCGTCTTCGGCTCTTTAAGCAGGCTTCCCGCCGTCTCAAGCACTGCCCCCGGGCGCGGAAGGAAAATCGGCTCGTCCAAACGGACGGCCGCCGTTTCCCACAAAAAAAGCCAAAAAAGCGCCGAAAAAATACCGTATACCAATTTTTTGATTTGCTGTCTGTTCATTGCTGCCCCTCGAAATCGTTTGTGCCTACATTTTACTCATTATTTTCTTCTGTTGCAACAGAAGGAGATATTTTTTTCATGTAGGCGGCTGTTCTTGCCTTGGCATACCGGTTCGCGTCAGCCTCCAGCGGCTGATCCTGATACCACTCAAAATTAACGCCGCCCGGAACGTACGATTCCATGACAGACCGTGCTCAAATTTTGTCACAAATCGCCTGTGGAAATCAGCAAAATATTCAAACGAATCTGCTCATCTACTTCAGAAAAATACCCGTAAGTATACTTATCCAACTTATCGTTAAAGAAAATAAAGTCCACTCCTTCAATCCCTAAATATTCCTTCTCCATCAAAACGACTTTCTTCAGCAAAACAATGCGTTCATCGACGCTCTTCTCGTCCCAAAGCGCCAGATCCTCCATAACCGCAGCGTACTTCTCAAACAGTTCCTCATCTCTTCTCCCGCCATACTCCCTGTTAAAGGAAGCCAGAAACTCTTCTCACTCTTCCTTGCTCGATGGATACGCCGCTTCTTCTTCGTTTGTGCCCACAGCCATCGGAACTGCAAGCACAATGCAAAAAAAGAAGGCAGACAACAGCGCTCGTACAACCCGGTCTGGCAGCCTCATTGTTATTTCTCGTGCGCGGTCTCAAAATAACAAGGGGAAAATATAAGACAATGAAGAAGTACCGGTGATGCAAGACTCGCCACTGATATACGCTCCGCGAGGATGCGCAGGGATTCGGATAGGAATTATGTCGGCAAAAGCCGACCCGAATCCCGCGCCAAGACTCGCGAGCGAGTCTTGAACAAAATCCAGCGCAGCAAGTGTTTTTTCAAAAGCCGCTGTTGTTCTCTCGTAGCCGCGTTCTGTGTTCCACAATTTGCTGGTAACAAACATTTTTTCTCTCTCCACCTTGGACGCCCGAATCGCCATGCCTACACCAGCTTCGTTTTTATATCCGGCCGCTGTATCTCATAGAGTGCAGTGATTTTGTTTAGTTCCGGTTGTTTTGTTTTCGTAAGATTCTCTTTTCAAACAAACAGCCAGCCTATCTGTAGTTTTATTCTACCGCGAATAAGCTTATTTTTGTAAAAACAATCATTGTCCCACCAATAGGAGAAATCCAATAAATAGGAAACTATTGAGTTCTTCACATAGATAAATTTTCATTTTTACTTTCTATATATGTGTAACAATTCTATAGGCCAAATTCGAAACCCAATGTGGCAGGATTGCGCCATATAAGCTATCCGATTTTATTCGAATATAAGACAAGATAAGATGAGTAATAAACAAATCTGCCATATATCTTATATTCGAGAAAATTTCATAAAACGACATGTCATAAGCAACCATTCTAAATGGAAAATGCGCCAATACAAACAGTACACCTGTTACAAGCACATCTAGCAAGATATGCTTTAAAACAGAATGTAATCGAGTCTGAAGATACCCTCGAAACAGTACTTCTTCAGCTAATCCGACAGTAAAAAAATAACCCAGATAAATCAGTATGTCAGCAAAACCAATAAAACTCTGGTGTTCAAACAATACATTTGATAAGCAATTACAGAAGAAAAGAATTGCTGCCAATGTCCCTCCCAATACAAAAGATAATGTAATATTTCCTTCTTTTAGCCCTATTGAATCTATTCCCTGATGTCTCACTTTAAGTAGCAAAAGAACCCAAGCTACAAAGAATATATTTAATCCTCCTCCAATAATAGTAATTTGCAATCGCGAAACACGCGGTACGAATAACCCTGAAATTGCCATAGCTACAAAATATGCTGCTATTATAGCTAACGCCAAGAAGAAATCTGTTTTATCAAACCTAGTTATGCGTTCTTTATATGAATTTGGTACGCAAAAAATTTTCATATATTGTCTCCTAGGTACAAGAATTAAAATTTGATAAATTGTCAAAACCCGATTGTTTTAATTGTGCTGCAGAAACACAATACTGAAAGAGGATTATAACTTGCTCGTTTCATAACTGCCATTTCCAGTTACGGTTTATTTTTCAGCCTTTGACAACCCTTTGACCATCCTATCAAAATCAGATTCTATCGGTTGTGTCTTGTTGAAAATATCATATTCCCGATAAGCTTTTTCCAATGCCTGTTTATGAGAAACACGCCCATTATCTTTCAAAACGTCATATCTGCGGAACGCAAGGAACTCGTTTACGCTTTTCGAAAACTCTTCCATTGTAAATACATTTTCCTGTTCAATTAAATCTTCTATGTAATCAAAATATCCTGTGACAGCACGTTCTAATTGGCGAATCTGTTTTTCATCCAAATAGTTTTTGGCAATCGGGGTATCGGATTTGAGAATGCGACCATCGGGAGCATTTTTCCATGTGGTCAAGCCCATATTCTCTTTGGTGTGATCAGCCTGATTGTACACAATTTCAGCCGCAGTCTTACCGGTAATGGCATAATGAAATTTGTTCTGTATGGTAGCATAGAAGCGATATGTAATATCAGAATTTCTGTCATAGTCAATGCTGCACTCGGCATTTCAAGACTCGCTCGCGAGTCTTGGCGCGGGATTCGGGTCGGCTTTTGCCGACATAATTCCTATCCGAATCCCTGCGCATCCTCGCGGAGCGTATATCAGATGGGGAATTGACACCCGCCACTGATACAAATTTGTTACCCCTGCCTATAGAGGCGGGGGCATCTCCCATCTGATATGTCAGTTATCTGTTGCCATATTCCGCGTTCGCTGGCACGGATGGAGCGAACTCTTTCCAGCAATTCCCATAGCAAAGCCCTTGATCATATATTCCTTCAAAATACCGGTTGCCCATATACGAAACTTGGTTGCCTGAATGGAGTTAACTCTGTAGCCAACGGAAATAATGGCATCCAGGTTGTAATAATTTGGTAGGAATAGTCTGCGTTTTACCCTGCATTGCTCCGTGCTGAGTGGTTGTTGCAATTTTTGCAACAACCACTTCCTCATCCAACTCACCAGTTTCAAAAATCTTTGCTAAATGACGGCTGATTCCCGACTTGTCAATACCGAACAATTCCGCCATAGCCTTTTGGGTAATCCAGATGGTTTCATCTTTTATTAAGGCACTGACCGTTACGTTGTCATCTTCCTGTACAGCACTATTTCGTAATATCTGTATTCATAATTCCTTCTTTCTGTGATTTGGCGCTTATGAATTAGTTATTGTTGTCCTTATCCTTCGCCCGACTCTTATACACATTATACCGGTTTTTACATTTTCGAATGCCAAGCTGCTGTCCGGTGAGCTCTGTTCTATCAGGTGAAGCATGAAAATTCCTTTTGCGGGAGAAGTGAAAATTTAAGAGGAGGTGGATTCGCCTCCTCCCTCTAAAACCTTCTTCTCTCCAGTTTTCCAACAAGCTCCACTTTGGCGACTTGCGCAAACATGTCTACCGGCTGCACGCGCGTGAGGTGGTAGTGGGCCGATAAAAAGCGGCAGTCCCGGGCGAAGGTTTCGGGATTGCAGGAAATGTAGATGATGCGCTCCGGGCGAAGCATGCAGCAGGCGCGGAGGAACTCTTCCGAGCAGCCGCTTCGCGGAGGGTCTAGGACAAGCACCGAAAGCTTTTGCGAACGCACTGCCATTTCCTTTAAGAAGCTGCCGGCGTCCGCGCAGACAAACGAGGCGTTTGAAAGGCGGTTGCTTTTGGCGTTGTTTTTGGCGTCGGCGACCGCCTCCGGATTAAGCTCGACGCCGGTAATCTGCGCGGCGGGCTCTGCTTTTGCAAGCAAAAGCGTAATCGTTCCGATTCCGCAATACGCGTCCACAACGCTGTCTCGCGGGCGCAGGGCGGCAAAATCTATAGCGGTGCGGTACAAGCGCTCCATCTGCGGCGAATTCACCTGATAGAAAGAGCGCGGAGAAAGGCGAAACTCGCAGCCGCCGACAACGTCCTCCAAATAGCCGCTGCCATAAAGCGTCTCTTCACGATCGCCAAGCACCATCGTCGTTTTTTTCGTATTGTAATTCAGAACTACAGTTCTGACTTCCGGATGGTTTTTTACGATTGCGTCCGCAAGCAGGCTCTTTTCGCGGAAAATCCCTTGCCCAACGACAACCACAACCATCACACTGCCGTCATTCGCCACGCGAAACATAAGATGACGCAAAATGCCCCGCCCGGTGTCTTCGTTGTAGACCGGGATGCGCTGTGCTCTTGCAAAGCGCAGCACCGTCTTTCGGATGCGGGCCGCTACGGGCTGCTCAATGGCGCAAAGCCGGATGGGAACGACCCGGTGGGAAGATTCCTCGTACAAACCAAGGACGGTCTCGCCGCGCGAATTTACGGCAAAGGTCGCATGAATTTTGTTTCGATAGTAAAACGGATCGCCCTGCACTCCGAGGATTGGCAAAATCTTCGGCGGATCAAGCGCCGCGCAAATCTGGGAAACTACGCGCGCAACATACTCCTGCTTCCAGCGAAGCTGGGCTTCGTAGCTCATGTGCATTAATGTACATCCGCCGCAGCGTCGAAAAACAGGGCAGGACATCTCTACGCGGTCCGGCGAGTACGTAAGCACCCGCTCAAGCTTCGCCCACGTCTTATTTTTCCCGTACACAAGCGAAATCTCCGCCTTTTCGCCGGGCAGCAAATAAGGGACGGAAAACGTCGAATTGTTAAATTCGACAATTCCCCTCCCTTCGTTATCAAGACCTTTGCATCGTACCGTATATACCTTCCCCATAACGACCATCCATTTCCCACTTTTGTTTCAGATAAGCAACTATCCGTTCCATCACCAAATCCCTGCGCATGGCCTCCCGCAGCGCATCTTCGTCGTGTTCCCGCAGGAATTTCTGCTCGTCCGTATAACCATAATCTTCCATATATGCGGGAAGCCTCTCTTTAAACGCTGCGTCCGAAAGCACAATGCCCTCTTCTTTTGCAATCGCGTCAAGAACCGCTTCTTCCTTCGCTGTCTGCCGGGCGCTCTCTTTTGTAAGGCGGCGAAACTCTTCTTCGGAACTGTCGTAAAAGCGTTCCAGATAGTCGGAAAGAGAAAGCGAAAAATACTCCGCTTCCTCTACGAAATAGGCCATCGCCTCCTGATAATGCTTCTCTGTCAGCTCCTCAAGCCCGCCTCCAAAGCGGCTGTTTTCCACTAACGCCGCAAGAATCTGCTCCGTAAGCTCCTCCGGGTTTTCAGCGTCGCACGTAAGCAGGCGATAATTTGCTACTTTTAAAACAACGCGGCCGTTTCGCCAGTCAAGCCACGCAACAAACGCTAAAAGCCCGGCAAGCGCCAGAAAGGCTCCTCCGCAAAGAATCACTTTTTTCTTCTTCAACGCCGCTCACCTTAAACGGGACCAAGCTGCCGAAGAAGTTTTACAATATCGTCCTTACTTGGCGGCTTCGTTCCTTCCGTCATGCAAGCTCCGGCGGATACCGCCATCGCGTAGCGCACAATGTCGCGGAAGTGCATTTCGGAATCTACGCCGTAAGCAATCGCCGCCGTCATCGCGTCGCCCGCGCCAACCGGCGAAAGCACAGGGATGTCCATCGCAGGCGCGTGCATCGTCTCTAAGCCGTCGGTAAACACAGCGCCCAGCTCGCCAAGCGACACAGCAACAAATTGCGCGCCGTTTTGCAAAAGCTCCACCGCTCTGTCTTTTGCCCACGCAATCAACTCCTCAGAAGTTTCAAAGTCGTTCGTGCGGTCAAAAAGGTAAAGCAGCTCCTTCAAATTCGGTTTTAAGTACTCCGGGCGCGCTTCCATTCCTATGCGCAGCACCTCGCCGTTTGTGTCAAGCAAAACCCGACATCCTCTTTGATGCAGCATCTCGATAATCTGTTTGTAAATATCGTTTGGAACGCCTTCCGGAAGGCTGCCGCTTAGCACAAAGAGATTGTTCGGCTTTGCGTATCGCTCCAGTCGAATCAATAACTGCGACAGTTCCGAGGGTTGAATCTTCGGACCCGGCTCATTAAACTCGGTCATGCCAAAGACCGACTGCACCTTTAAGTTGCAACGGGTCTCTCCGCTAACGGTCACGAAGTCGGACATAATCATCAATTTCATAAGCTCCTGCCGGATTTGCTCCCCGTACGTTCCGCCAATAAACCCAAGCGCCATGTTCGGCTTGTTCAATGCACGAAGCGTCTTAGAGACGTTAATGCCTTTTCCGCCGGCGTCTATAATACAGCCCTTTAGCTGATTTACGCCGCCAAGCACAAAGTCGTCCACAATCGCCGTTTTGTCAACTGCGGGGTTCAAAGTCAGTGTGTAAATCATACGCTACCTCCCTGTTTTTCATAAAACGTAAATTCTGTATATTCCGGGAAATCGTCAGCTGCCAACGATTCCGAAAGTCCGTCCACCGCTCTTTTCGCGGGCTCTACCGCGGATGAGAAAAGACATCGCAGCTGCCTTACCGCAGGCCGGCAAAGGCTGCTGGGCTGGCGGCTCATCACAAGACTTGCCACCTTATGCTGCCAGCCAAGAGCGGACATTACTCCGCAGACCGCCTGGCGGCTAAACGGATCCGAGCGTCTTGTCGCCGTGCTTACCAGCCGGTACCCCCAAAGGCAGCGATATATTTCTTTCTCTCTCACGCCTTCATAAAACGGAGCGATGTGACGGGCGTATTCTCTGGAAATTCCTATGTGCGCGGTTGTCGGGTACGTTAAAGGGTTGCAGCCGTCTTGCTCTAACAGGCTGCGCTCCAGCTCCATCTCCAATTTTCCGTGCGTAACTCCATACGATTCCGTTGCCCAAACGACGTATGGATGACAAAAGGCGTCCAAATACAAATGGCACAAAACGCCGCAAAGGTAAGCGAACTTTTCTTCGCTCGCCTCATACTTGAGAATCTTTTTTGCGCGCGAGTAAAATTCGCGAAACGAACTGTGATGCAGCGTCGATGCGTATGCGGCAATCGCGCCGTTGTTTTCCGGATAGTGAAAAAACAAAATGTCGGGGCCGTGCAGCCCAATCAAGTAGTAAGGTAAGTTGCGACGAATCCGCTCTTTTGTATCGCTTGAAAGCGCGTGAAAAACTTCAATGCCAAATTTTTTGTGCGCATATGCAGCCGGCATACATTCTCCTTTCCATCCCCCTGATATCAAAACACGGGCAGCCTTAACTGCCCGTGCTTCCGTGTTTCTGTGTTACCTGTTTACTGAACGCTGTCTTCCAGATAATCCAGCACCTGCGCACATTTGTACTGCAGCTTCAGATATTCCTTTCCATACCGCTCAACCAGTCCGTCGTAGTCCTGGCCCTGATCTTCCGTGTAATATTTTTCTACGTCCGCATCCGCCGTCGTAAGTCCAAGCTCGTCGTAAATGGCAAGGCAGATCAACGTCGTCTTCACTTCGGATTTGGCGTTTTTTTCCATGGCCGCTTCAAACTGGTCTTTGCCGCCGTAAATGTCGTATACGGTGTTGTAGTTATACTGCGCATAAAAAGCAGCGTACGATTCGAACGCTTCTTTTTCTTCGTTTCGGTAAATCTGGATCAGATTTTTCGTATATTTCTTCGGGTATTCGCGAATCGTGCTGTTTTCGTTTAACCAGGTGCTAATGTCGGAACGCAGGCTGGCCAGCTTGTTTTCGCGGACGGTGTCGGTAACGTATTCCACAAACCCGTCTTTCGTAAACTCGTAGTCTTCGCCCAGCTCTTCTTCAAAGTGCTCGGCAACCCATGCGTCCGTAATCTTGTCCAAAACGCTTTCGGTATCTTCTTCGTCTTCCTTGTCCGAATCTTCAGTGTCCGTATCCTCGGCTTCGTCCGATTCCGAGCTTGTACCGCTCGTAGTTTCTTTTTCCTCTTCTTCCTCTTCTTCCTCTTCTTCCTTCTGCACGTCTTCGTACAGGTCTTCGATTTCTTCTTCTACTTCTTCTTCGGTCGGTTCGTAATCAGAAAGGGTAATGTCCATATTTTTATAATCCGCAAGCACCGACAGATAATCCTTTGCTGTTACGCCGTCGATGGATCCGTCTGCTGTTACGTACTTGCTGTATTCAATTTTCTTCGATTGATAATTCAGGTAAATCCCCACGATCGCTCCCACAACGACAAGCGGGATTAATATAGTCAGAAGGATTTTTACCGCTTTGTTCACGGATGCTCTTCTTCTGGCTTTCTGGCTTCTTTTTTTTGCCGCCAGACGGTTTTCAATGCTCATAGCCAAACGCTCCTTTAGGTTAGATAAGATCAGTAACATTTTAGCACGGATAGCCACGAAAGAAAAGCCCCTTTTTTCGTTCAATCGCCTTTCCGGTAGACGATTTCTCCGTTGATGATTGTATAAAGCGTCTCGGCGCGAACTTCCATAGGGCTGCCGCTAAAGACGGCGACGTCCGCGTCCAGTCCTTCCTTTAATCTTCCGACCCGCTTAGCTGCGCCGCAGATTTTGGCGGCGTTTGCCGTAATTGCGCGAAGCGCCTCCATTTCCTCCATTCCCTTTTTTACCGCGTAAGCTGCGCAAATTGGCAAATACGGAATCATCGACACCGGATGGTCGGTCGTAATGGCTGTTAAAATCCCTTTCTTTGCCAAAATCCCCGGCGTTTTAAAGTCGGCGTTTTTAATTTCCGGCTTGTTTCGGCTTGCAAGGTGCGGCCCGCAAATGGCGGGAAATCCGCTTTTTAAAATCTCATCGGCTATGAGATGCCCTTCCGTGCAGTGATCAAGCGTCATACGCAAGCCGAACTCTTTTGCAATCCGGATGGCCGTTAGGATATCGTCCGCGCGGTGCGCGTGCGCCTTTAGCGGAATTTCTCCGCGAAGCACAAAAAGCCACGGCTCGAGCGTAAAGTCTTCCACAAAGCCGTCGCCTCCCGCTTCTTTTTCCTCCCGGTAGCGCTGCGCCCGCGCAAGCTCGCGCCGCAAAAGCCCTGCAATGGCCATCCGCGTCGCCGGCATCGTATTGTTTCCGCCGTAAAGCGTCTTTGGATTTTCTCCGAACGCGACTTTCATTGCCGCCGGAAACTTCACAATCCGCTCTTCCATGGTGCGCCCGTGCGTCTTCATAAAAACAAACTGTCCGCCGACAACGTTCGCGCTGCCGGGACCAACCATAACGGAAGTAATTCCCGCCTGAATTGCAGCGTGAAACGCAGGGTCCATCGGGTTGATGGCGTCAATGGCGCGAAGCCAAGGCGTAACCGGCTCGGTTCCCTCGTTGCAGTCGTCGCCCTCCGCGCCCATTTTATCTTCCTGTATCCCGATGTGACAATGCGCTTCCACAAGACCCGGCATAATAACGCCGCCAAAGGCGTCAAGAATCGTATCGCCCTGTTTTTCGCCGCAGTCCTCTCCGACATAGGCAATCTTCCCGTTTTTTACGCCGACGCATCCCGGAGAAAAGCGCAAATCGCCGTCCATCGTCAGAACCGTTCCATTTTTAATCCAAAGCATAATATCCTCCTGCGCCGCTTTTTTGCTAGTATGCGTCTGCTCTTTCGAAATATCCTTCCGGCGCGGCAGCTTTGCATAATTTTTTGCATTGCCGCCGATACTAGCCACCAAAGAAAATCGCGGAGGCAGACATGGACTATAAAGCACTTGCAAAATCAATTTTGGACGATGTGGGCGGCGAGGAAAACATTGTGTCGTTTACCCACTGCGCCACGCGTCTTCGGTTTCATTTAAAGGACGAAGCGCAGGCAAACCGTGCACACCTAGAGGAAACGAAAGGCGTTATGGGTGTTGTAAGCAAGGGAGGACAGTTTCAGGTTGTAATCGGAAGCGACGTTGCTAACGTTTACCGCGAGTTAAATCAAATGGGGCGCTTTGGGGAAGAGACCGGCGAAAAAGATCCCAGCGGCGACAAGCGCGGCGCGGCAGTTCGCTTTCTTGACGCCCTGGCGGGGATTTTTACGCCCATTATTCCCGCAATTACCGGCGCCGGAATTTTAAAAGCCTTTATGGCGCTTTTGGCCGCGTTTGGATGGATTGACACTGCGTCGCAGACTTATAGCATTCTCGTCGTGTTTTCCGACGCAGCCTTTTACTTTTTGCCGTTTCTTATCGCCTATTCCGCCGCACGAAAATTAAACTGCAATCCCGTAATGGCAATGTCTATGGCAGGAATTTTGCTGCACCCGAATTTTATTTCGCTGCTTAGTAATGCGCAGCAGTCCGGCGGAGCGCTTCGTTTTTTTGGCCTTCCGGTCACTCCCGCTACGTACGCTTCGTCGGTAATTCCGATTATGCTAACCATCTGGGTCATGTCTTATGTAGAGCCGTTTGCCGACAAAATTTCGCCAAAGCCCGTCCGCTTTTTTACAAAGCCGCTGCTTACGCTTGTAATAACCGGAACGGTAGCGATTACGCTTCTTGGCCCGCTTGGAACGATTCTTGGCGACTACCTTGCGGAGGGCATCCGCTATCTGAACCGTTATGCAAGCTGGCTTGTTCCGCTTTTGCTTGGCGCAGCCTCTCCGTATCTTGTTATGACCGGCACGCATTACGGACTGATTCCGATTGGCATCAACAATATCGCTACGGCGGGATTTGACACCATCGTCGGCCCGGGAATGCTTGGCTCGAACATTGCGCAGGGCGGCGCGGCGTTTGCGGTCGCGGTAAAGACCAAAAACCGGCGCATGAAGCAGGAAGCTTACTCCTCTGGAATTACGGCGGTGTGCGGAATTACCGAGCCTGCCCTTTACGGCGTAAACCTGAAGCTAAAAAGACCGCTGATTGCCGCAAGCATCGGCGGCGCCGTCTCCGGGTTATACCTTGGAATTACCGGCGTAGGGCGCTACACCTCCGGCTCTCCCGGACTTTTGGCGCTGCCGGGCTATATCGGAACAGAAGGGCTTAGCAACATTACAAACGCGGTTATCGGCTGCGCGATTGCTTTTGCCGTTGCGTTTTTTGCGACGTTTCTTTTGGGCTTTGAAGACCCGAAGGAAGCGCGCGAAAAAGAAGAAGGAAAAGACGGGGAAGTGCTCTTTTCTCCTGTTCGGGGCGCAGTGCTGCCGCTTGAAGAAGTTGGTGACCCGACGTTTGCCGATAAAGTGCTTGGTGACGGCGCCGCAATCGTCCCGGAAGCAGGTCTTTTAGTTTCGCCCGCGCACGCTTTGGTGGAATCCGTATTTGACACGGCGCACGCCGTCAATTTGACAACCGATAGCGGAGCCGAGCTTTTGATTCACATCGGCATCGATACCGTAAACCTAAAAGGAAAGTACTTTCGGGCGCTTGTTAAAGGCGGCGAAAGGGTTACGCCGGGACAGCCGCTCATTGAATTTGACGCAGAGAAAATCAAAGCAGAGGGGTACGATTTGACGACGTCCGTTATCGTTATAAACTACGCGGACTATGCCGATTTAAAAATCTGCACCAAAGACGCCGCCGAGGGCCGTCCCTTTTTAGAGCTGAAAAAAGGAGGAAATTAACCAATGCAAAGCAAGTTTCCAAAAGGTTTCCTGTGGGGCGGCGCCGTTGCCGCCAACCAATGCGAAGGCGCGTTTGACGAAGACGGAAAAGGGCTTAGCGTGCAGGACGTTTTGCCAAAAGGCCTGCGGGGAGCGCGCACCGAAACGGCAACTTCCGAGAACCTGAAACTACAGGGAATCGATTTTTATCACTGCTACAAAGAGGATATTCGGCTGTTTGCCGAAATGGGCTTTCGGGTGTTTCGCACTTCCATCGCGTGGAGCCGCATTTTCCCAAACGGAGACGACAAAGAGCCAAACGAAGCGGGGCTTGCTTTTTACGACCGGCTGTTTGACGAATGCCGCAAATACGGAATCGAACCGCTTGTCACGCTCTCGCATTACGAACCGCCGCTCGCGCTTGCCGAAAAATATAACGGCTGGCTTGACCGCCGCTGCATCGACTTGTTTTTGCGCTTTGCCGAAACAGTCTTTACCCGCTACAAGCGAAAGGTAAAATACTGGCTGACGTTTAACGAAATCAATGCGTTGCTTCGCGCTCCCTTTATGTGCGCCGCCATTAAAACGCCGAAGGAAGAACTGACCGAATCGGATCTTTACACAGCAATGCACTACCAGCTTGTAGCAAGCGCGGCCGCCACAAAGCTTTGCCACGCGATCATTCCCCATTCGCTTGTTGGCTGCATGATTCTTGGCGTCACCGTCTACCCCCTAACGCCCGCGCCGGACGACGTAATCCAAACAATGCTGCGCGACCGCGAAACTTACCAGTTTGCGCACGTCCACGCACGGGGGACGTATCCTTCGTACCTGCTTCGCTACTTCGAGAAAAACAACATTCACGTGGATATGACTGAGGAAGACTTAAAGACGCTTAAAAATACGGTGGATTTTATTTCTTTTAGCTATTATTCGAGCATTTGCGAGAGCGCAAAGAAAAATGCCGCCATGACCGGCGGAAACTTAAGCAAAGGCTTTGTAAATCCTTATTTAAAGGCGAGCGAATGGGGCTGGCAGATTGACCCTGCCGGGCTTCGCTACACGCTAAGCAAGCTCTACGACTTGTACGGTCTGCCGCTTTTTATCGTTGAAAACGGGCTTGGCGCAAGGGACGTTTTGATTGACGCGCCAAACGGGGAGAAAACCGTGGACGATACGTACCGCATCGAGTACCTAAACGCCCACCTTGTGGAGGTGGAAAAGGCAATCGACGACGGTGTTGCCGTGCTTGGCTATACGGCTTGGGGCTGTATTGACCTTGTAAGCGCCTCCACAGCGCAGATGAGCAAGCGCTACGGTTTTATTTATGTGGACCGAAACGACGATGGCAGCGGGAGTCTAAAACGCTACAAAAAGAAATCGTTTGACTGGTACCGGGAAGTTATTCGGACAAACGGAGAGTCGCTAAAGCGCTGAAAAAAAGGAGAAAAATATTTTTTCGGCTCTTGACAATTCTAAAAGGCGGTGCTACATTGTGCTAAACCGTTGATGCGGAGATAACATATGTCGTGCACTCACAGAGAGCCCGGGGTGCTGAGATCGGGCAGAACGCAAGCATATAAATGGACCGCGGAGGGCGCAGTCAAAAGCGAAAGCTGAGTATTCTGCGACGCAAGACATACGTTAGTTGTCAGGGGTTTGATGGAATCCCGGAAAGCGTGCGGATTTTCCGCAAAACAAGGTGGCACCGCGGGTAGTTAACTCGTCCTTGATTTTATCGAGGATGGGTTTTTTTTATGCCGTGGGAACCTTCCCTTCCCGCTTGCAGCCGCAAGATTTCCAAAAACCCTCCTCTAAAACGAAAAAAAGGAGGTTCTTATGATTTTCCCAACTCTGGAAGAAGCAAAAACTTACGCTGCATCCGGAAAATACCGGATGCTCCCCATTGCCCGCGAAATCTACGCGGACGTGCGCACCCCCATTGAAGTGCTGCGGGTTTTAAAAAAAGTAAGCAGCCACTGCTATTTGCTTGAAAGCATGGAGGACAATGAGAAGTGGGGACGCTACACGTTTCTTGGCTATGCTCCGACGCTGGAACTAACGTGTGAAAACGGCGTTTTGACAGTGACGGCCGATACGAAAACACAAATCACAACCGACTCCCCCGACAGCTACATTCGCCGTCTTTTGGAAGAACACAAAAGCCCGAGAATTCCGGGGCTGCCTCCTTTTACCGGCGGACTGGTCGGCTACTTTTCCTACGACTACATTCAATATGCCGAGCCGAGCCTGCATCTTGACGCGCAGGACAAAGAGCACTTTAAAGACGTGGACTTGATGCTTTTTGACCGCGTAATCGCCTTTGATAACTTCCGGCAAAAGATTGTGCTGATTGTCAATGTGCGGCTGGATGCGCTTGCATCGGAATACGAGCGGGCGAAAAAAGAGTTGGCGGAAATGGCAGATTTGATTTACAACGGAACGCCGGACGCCGATACGCCCGGGCATATGACTTCCGAGATGAGCTCACTGTTTGACAAGGAAGCGTATTGCCAAATGGTAGAAGACGCGAAGCGCTATATTCGCGAGGGCGATATTTTCCAGGTTGTTTTGTCAAACCGCTTGGAAGCGTCCTACGAAGGAAGCCTGCTAAACGCCTACCGCGTGCTGCGAACAACCAACCCTTCGCCTTATCTGTTTTATTTTTCCTCCGACACGGCGGAGATTGCCGGCGCATCGCCGGAAACGCTTGTAAAGCTGGAAGACGGCGTGCTGCACACGTTTCCTCTGGCAGGAACGAGGCGGCGCGGAAGGACAGACGAAGAAGACCGCGCCTTAGAAGCGGAACTGCTCTCCGACCCGAAGGAACTGGCGGAGCATAACATGCTCGTTGACCTTGGCAGAAACGACCTTGGGAAAATCAGCCGGTTCGGAACGGTTGAGGTAGAAAAATACTTGTCCATCGAGCGCTTTTCGCACGTTATGCACATCGGCTCTACGGTGCGCGGACAGCTTCAGGAAGGAAAGAGCGCCATTGACGCGGTTGCGGCTGTTTTGCCCGCTGGAACGCTTTCTGGAGCGCCAAAAATTCGCGCCTGCGAAATCATTAACCGCCTGGAAAACAACAAGCGCGGAATTTACGGCGGCGCAATCGGCTATTTGGATTTTACCGGAAACCTGGACACCTGCATTGCCATCCGGCTTGTCTTTAAGAAAAACGGCAAAGTTTTCGTCCGCTCCGGCGCGGGAATTGTAGCGGATTCCATTCCGGAAAACGAATACCAGGAATGCATCAACAAAGCCGCCGCTACAATGAACGCTCTGCGGATAGCGGAGACGATGAGAAACGAGGTGACGGGACAATGATTCTTTTAATTGACAACTACGACAGTTTTTCCTACAACCTGTACCAGCTGCTTGGCGAGCTGCACCCCGAAATCCGCGTTATCCGAAACGACGCGCTTCGCGTAGAGGAAATGCAGGCGCTCTCGCCGCAGGCGATTGTCATATCGCCGGGGCCGGGCCGTCCGGCGGATGCGGGGCGCTGCATAGAAGCGATTCAAAAGCTTGGCAGCCGGATTCCGATTCTGGGCGTTTGTCTGGGACATCAGGCGATCTGCGAGGCGTACGGCGCTACGGTTTCTTATGCAAAAGAGTTGATGCACGGCAAGCAGTCCTCCGTTCGCATCGATAAATCAAGCGCCCTGTTTGCCGGACTGCCGGAGCGCGTTTTGGTTGCACGCTACCACTCGCTTGCGGCGCTTGCGCCAACAATCCCCAGTTGTCTGAAAGTAACCGCCCAGACCGAGGACGGTGAAATTATGGCGGTTGTGCACCGGGAATATCCGGTGTTTGGAATGCAGTTCCACCCGGAATCCATTCTTACGCCCGACGGCAAAACAATGTTGAAAAATTTCATGGAGGTATCTCAACGATGATGAGAGAAGCAATTCAAAAAGTATCTGCAAAGCAGAACCTTTCCTATGACGAGGCTTATTCCGTAATGAACGAAATTATGAGCGGGGAAACCTCCCAAGTGCAAACGGCAGCGTTTTTGGCGGCGCTGTCGGTAAAAAACGAGAGCAACGAAGAAATTGCCGGCTGTGCGGCAGCTATGCGCGACCATGCGCTTGCGGTAAAGCCCCCCGTGCAGGTGCTTGAGATTGTCGGAACCGGAGGCGATCATTCGCATTCCATTAACATTTCCTCCGGCGCGGCACTTGTTATTGCGGCAGCCGGACAGCCGGTTGCCAAGCACGGAAACCGGGCGGCTTCCTCGGACTGCGGAGCGGCCGATGTCTTAGAAGCGCTTGGCGTAAACTTAGACCAGCCGCCCAAAAAGGCGGAAGCGCTTTTGCGCGAGCTTGGTATCTGCTTTTTCTTCGCGCAGAAGTATCACACATCCATGAAGTACGTTGGGCTAATCCGCAGAGAACTGGGGATTCGCACCGTATTTAACATTCTTGGGCCCCTAACGAACCCGGCGTCGCCTACGTATCAGGTGCTAGGCGTTTACTCCGAAGCGCTTTTGGAGCCAATGGCGGAAGTGCTTGCAAAGCTTGGCGTAACCGACGGACTCGTTGTTTTCGGGCAGGATACGTTAGATGAAATTTCCATGAGCGCACCTACAAGCATTTGCGAGTTCCACGGCGAGAAGCGGCGCGTTTATACGATTACGCCGGAAGACTTTGGTTTCTCCCGCTGCCAAAAATCGGAGCTTGTGGGCGGTGCGCCGGAGAAAAACGCCGAAATTTTGCGTCAGATTTTAAACGGAAGCGAGCGGGGCGCAAAGCGGCAGGCGATTGTCCTAAACGCAGGCGCAGCTCTTTATATCTCCAAAAAAGTACCGACCATCGCGGACGGCGTAGCGCTTGCCGAAGAAGTGCTTGACAGCAAAAAAGCGGCCGCGCTGCTCGAGGAGTACATTAAGAGAAGCAATTCCGAAGAGTAAACGAAAGGCAAGAAAAACGATATGATTTTAGACGAACTGGCCGCCTACGCGAAAGAGCGCGTCTCTCTCGCCAAGGAAAAGCTGCCGACAGAAGCAATCAAAGAGCGGGCGCTTGCGCTCCCAAAAGGGAATTTTGCCTTTGAAGAAGCCTTACGAAAACCGGGACTATCCTTTATCTGCGAGATAAAAAAAGCATCGCCCTCTAAGGGCGTCATATCGCCGGACTTTCCCTATTTGTCGATTGCGGATACGTACATGGCGTCGGGGGCGGACTGCATCTCGGTTTTAACGGAACCTAAATGGTTTCTAGGCTCCGGTGAGATCTTTGCAGATGTGCGCAAGCGCGTTGCCTGCCCGATGATTCGCAAAGACTTCACCGTAGATTCGTACCAGATTTACGAAGCGAAGCTTTTGGGCGCGGACGCGGTGCTGCTTATATGCGCCCTGCTTTCTACGGAAACGATCGCAAAATACCTTTGCCTTTGCGATGCGCTTGGCTTAACGGCGCTTGTGGAAGCGCACGACGAAGCCGAAATCGCTTCTGCCGTTTTAGCTGGAGCAAGGGTGATTGGCGTCAACAACCGAAACTTAAAAAATTTTACGGTCGATTTTGAAAACGCCGCAAGGCTGCGCGAGAAAATACCTGCCGGAACGCTTTTTGTCGCAGAATCCGGAGTAAGCTCTTTAGACGATGTGCGCTCGCTTGCTGCTCTTTACGCCGACGCAGTTTTGGTCGGCGAATACCTGATGCGCAGTCAAAACCCCGGCCAAACCCTTCAAAATATGCGACTGGCAGCAAGGGAAGCTGCCGGAGAGGAGAATTTCCATGTCTAACGGACGCTTTGGCATTCACGGCGGACAATACATTTCTGAGCCGCTTATGAAAGCCGTCCTCGAACTTGACGAGGCTTACGAACATTACAAAAAGGATCCGCAGTTTCAGGCGGAACTTACAAAACTTTTAAACGATTACGCTGGAAGGCCTTCGCGCCTTACGTTCGCGGAAAAAATGACGCGCGATTTGGGCGGCGCGAAAATCTACTTAAAGCGTGAGGATCTGAATCATACCGGCGCGCACAAAATCAACAACGTGCTCGGGCAAGCGTTACTTGCAAAGAAAATGGGCAAAACGCGCCTTATTGCCGAAACCGGAGCCGGTCAGCACGGCGTAGCTACCGCAACGGCGGCCGCCTTGTTTGGAATGGAATGCGTTATTTTTATGGGCGAGGAAGACACGAAGCGGCAGGCGCTTAACGTATACAAAATGCGGCTGCTTGGCAGCAAGGTCGTCCCTGTCACAACCGGTACGGCGACGCTTAAGGACGCTGTGTCGGAAACGATGCGCGAGTGGAGCCGACGCATCAGCGATACGCACTATTGCCTTGGTTCCGTAATGGGCCCGCACCCGTTCCCTACGATGGTGCGCGACTTTCAGGCGGTCATCTCCAAAGAAATCCGGCAGCAATGCCTTGCAATGGAGGGACGCCTTCCCGACGCAGTCTTAGCGTGCGTAGGCGGCGGTTCTAACGCGATTGGCGCGTTTTATCACTTTATCGGCGACCCTTCGGTGCAGCTAATTGGCTGCGAAGCGGCCGGGCGCGGAGCGAACACGCCAGAGACAGCGGCGACAATTGCTACCGGACGGCTTGGAATTTTCCACGGTATGAAATCGTACTTCTGCCAAAACGAGTACGGACAGATTGCGCCGGTCTACTCGATTTCAGCAGGCCTTGACTATCCCGGCATCGGGCCGGAGCACGCATGGCTGCACGATACGGGCCGCGCACAGTACGTAGCGGTAACCGACGAGGAGGCCGTGGAGGCGTTTGAATATTTGAGCCGGATGGAGGGCATCATTCCCGCCATTGAATCCGCGCACGCCGTTAGCTACGCGAAAAAGCTGGCGCCGACGCTTTCTAAGGATAAAATCATTGTTGTAAACATTTCCGGACGAGGCGACAAAGACTGCGCCGCTATCGCCCGCTATCGGGGGGAGGATCTTCATGAATAGAATATCTCAGGCATTCCAAAACAAAAAGGCGTTTATCCCTTTTCTTACCTGCGGCGACCCGGATCTGGAAACAACCGAGCAGCTTGTCTGCGCCATGGCGGAGGCAGGCGCCGATTTGATTGAGCTTGGCATCCCTTTTTCCGACCCGACGGCGGAAGGCCCTGTAATTATGGCAGCAAACGACCGGGCGCTTGCGCACGGCACGACGACCGATAAGATTTTTGCCATGGTGCGCCGGATTCGAAAGACCATATCCATCCCGCTTCTGTTTATGACCTACGCCAACGTCGTATTTTCCTACGGAACAGAGCGTTTTATAAAAACAGCCGCCGAAATCGGTATCGACGGATTGATTCTTCCGGATGTGCCTTTTGAGGAAAAGGAAGAATTTCTTGGCTGCTGCAAGCAATACGGGCTTTGTCTAATTAGCATGATTGCGCCTACTTCCAACGAGCGCATCGAAAAAATCGCTAAGGAGGCGGAAGGGTTTCTCTACTGCGTTTCCTCGCTTGGCGTTACCGGCGTTCGAAGCCAGATTACGACCGACTTAAACGCCATGATAAAAAGCGTGCGCGCCGTGAATCCGCAAATTCCGTGCGCCATCGGCTTCGGTATCGCAACTACGGAGCAGGCGCGGCAAATGGCAGGCTATGCAGACGGCGTGATTGTAGGAAGCGCCATCGTCCGTAAAATCGGCGAGCTTAGCAAAGACGCCGTCCAGCCGGTTGCGGAATACGTCCGGCAAATGAAAGAAGCCGCAAATCTGCCTTCTTAACGCTAAAGCGCCCCTGCCTGCAAATTTACGTGCAGGCAAGGGCGCGGCAAAACCGCTCTTATTTTTACTCGTCTTCCTGAGACTTATCCGTCTCTTTTTCTTCAACCTTCACTTCAATTTCGTGCGCCATCAATTCGTCGGCTTTCGTTACGGTAATATGAAGGTTTTCGTAGCCAAAGGAGTAGCCCTGTTCGGGAATGCTTCCAATCTGCTCTATAATCCAGCCGTTAACTGTGGAAGCTTCGGTCTCCTGCGCCGGTTCCAGTTCAAAAAACTCGAAGAAGTCTTCGATGTTCGTAGAGCAAAGCACCCGGTAGTGCGCGTCCCCAAGCGCAATAATATCTTCAATGGCTTCGTCGCGTTCGTCCCAGATATCGCCCACAATCTCTTCCAAAATGTCTTCCATTGTAACAATTCCGGCCATTTCGCCGTACTCGTTAATTACAACGACAATGTGGTTGTGATCTTTTTGCATATCCTTAAACAAAATGTCTAAGTGCGCGGTCTCTGGCACAAACGTGGGCTGGAACAAAACGTCCTCCAGTCGAAAGTCCGGGCGCAAATACTTCAAAAGGAAGTCGCGGGTGTGCAAAATACCAATGATATTATCGGTCGTTTCCGCATACACCGGAATGCGCGAATAGCCTTCGTTTTCAATCAGTTCGAGAATCGCTTCGTTTGTCGCGTTATGTGGAATAAGGACAATGGATCTGCGAGGCGTCATAACGTCGCCCGCGGTCATACCATCTAATTTGAAAACGTTTTTAATATACTCAATATCGTTCTGGTCCAAACTTCCTTCGTCCGCTCCCGCGTCCAGCATCAAAACAATGTCCTCTTCGGAAACAGGTTCTTCCTTTTCGTGCGGGTCAATGCCAAACAGGCGCAGTACACCGTTTGTAGACGCCGTCAGCAGCCAGATAATCGGCTTTAAGGCAGCAGCCAAACCGGAAATCATCCCGCAAACAGCCTCTGCAAGCTTTTCTTTATGTTTCATAGCCACACGTTTGGGAACAAGTTCACCAAGAACAAGCGTGAAGAAAGAAAGAATCAGGGTAATGATAACAATCGCTGCCGTATTTACGACTCCAACCCGGGAAGCAGGAATTTCAAAAACCCTGACTACAAATCCCGAAAGGCGTTCGGCAAAGTTATCTGCCGCAAAAGCGGATCCCAAAAATCCGGCAAGCGTAATTCCTATTTGAATGGTAGAAAGAAACCGCGTCGGTTCTTCAATCATTTTGAGCATCTTCACGGCCTTTTTGTCGCCGTCTTCCGCTCTTGCCTTCAGTTTCTTTTCATTAAGAGAGATGACTGCAATTTCCGTTGCAGCAAAATAAGCGTTTAGTAAAATAAGTACTAACTGTAAAAATAGTTGTCCGGCAATGTCAGACATGTAATGTAACCTCCAAAATAAATAAATGCGTTGTCTTTTTCCTGCAAGCTGCGCCGCCTAGTTTCGATTTACGGCGTAAAAGCGAAAGCAGTTCAACACAAGGCAAATATTATATTTCAAAGATATCTGATTAGGAACGTCTTCGCTGCTACTTCGGGGGAGCGAATCCACAAAACCATCTCCTTTCTTCTAAACAAAATTTACTGTATACTAGCATAAAAGTTTCTCGCCGTCAAGCGGAGGATCGGGAAAAAAAGACCACACAGCCTTCTCACCGGCTGTGTGGTCCTTCTTTTCTAATCGGAGTGACGTGACTTGAACACGCGGCCTCTACTTCCCTAAAGTAGCGCTCTACCACCTGAGCCACACCCCGACGGTTAAAGAAAAAGGATATCCTTTTTCCGTCAACAGGTTTTATTATACTGATTTCCATCAAAAAATCAAGCATAAAATTTGGCCAGACGGCGTCAAGTTGTTCCGGGAAAAGTGAAAAAGCCCTAGCTCCGGAATAAGTGTGTCCACACCTTTTTTTATTATTTTACAGAGAAGCTGTAGACCGTGCAGTAATCAAACGGTTCGTCCGCCTTGAAAATGCTGCTTGGGAAGTCTGCGATGTTGCAAGCGTTCGGGTAGAACTGCGTCTCAAAGCAAACGCCGTCGCGCTTTTTGTAAACTACGCCGCCCTTGCCTTTTTCCGGGTCGTTTTCGCCGTCAATGAAGTTGCCTGTGTAAAACTGCATTCCAGGGCAATCGGTGTACACTTCCATGTAGCGTCCGCTCTTTTCGTCGTACAGGCTCGCAACCAAATCCATCTCGTCTTCGTCGATGTCCAAATCGAGAACGTAGTTGTGGTCGTAGCCGCCCGCTATCTTTAGCGGCGCAAAGTCTGCGTTTATGTCGCGTCCGATTTTCTTTGGCGTACGGAAATCCATCGGCGTATCCGTTACGTCCATCACCTCGCCCGTAGGAATCAAAAGTTCATCCGTAGGCGTAATTTCTCCGCTGTTAATCCAAACTTCGTGGTCTTCGATGGAGCCGGACGCTTGTCCTGCCAAGTTAAAGTAGCTGTGGTTGGTAAGGTTAATCACCGTATCTTTGTCGCTTACTGCAAAGTACTCAATCGCCAAGTCGTTGTCGTCCGTCAGCGTGTACGTAACCGTTACGTCCAGATTTCCCGGAAAGCCCTGCTCTCCGTCCGGGCTAAGGCGGCTGAATTCGATGCTGGTGCTCTCCTCGTCGGTAAACACTTCTACGTCGTAGAAGTACTTGTTGTAGCTAACAGGGCCGCTGTGTAGGTTGTTGACTGCGTTGTCATTTTTCGCAAGCGTGTACTCTACGCCGTTAATCGTAAACTTTGCGCCCCCAATCCGGTTCGCGTGGCGGCCGATAAAAGAGCCGTAGCCCGCGCCGTTTTCCTCGTAGCCTGTCACGCTGTCGTAGCCAAGGGCAATGTCCTCGATTTTTCCGTTGCGGTCAGGCACGCAAATGCTGACAATCGCCGCGCCGTAGTCGCAAAAAGATACGCGCATCCCGTTTTTATTTTCCAGCGTATAAAGGGTTGCGGTTTTTCCGTCCTTTGTCTTTCCAAAACTTGATTTTACTACACTCATGGTAACCTCCTAAAGTTTATTCCGGCTTAGCTCCCATACAGGCTTAAGCGCGGGTTATCAAACGGGGGATGTCCCGCCCGTTACTGATACGACTTTTCACTCCTTCGCATCGTCTTTTACGATGGCAATGTGTACGTCCGCAAGCTGCTTTTCGCTGACCGAAGACGGCGCGCCCATCATTACGTCCTGCGCGTTTTTGTTCATCGGGAACGGAATGATTTCGCGGATGCTCTCTTCTCCGGCAATCAGCATAATCATGCGGTCTACGCCCGGCGCAATGCCTGCGTGCGGCGGCGCACCGTAACAAAAGGCGTTGTACATTGCCGGGAATTTGGCTTTTACGTCCTCTTCCTTTAGTCCTACAAGCGAGAAGGCGCGCACCATAATCTCCGGGTCGTGGTTACGGACTGCGCCGGAAGAAAGCTCTACGCCGTTGCAGACAAGGTCG
Organism: uncultured Lachnospiraceae bacterium; assembly: GCA_944384025.1. Lineage (GTDB taxonomy): Bacteria > Bacillota > Clostridia > Lachnospirales > Lachnospiraceae > ISDg. The sequence goes on along the minus strand of CALWRS010000014.1, from coordinate 31,356 downwards.
TATTGGTACGCAAGAATCTCAAGCGGATTTTCGCCATCAAGCGCCTCCATGCCTCCTTGCGGCATGGAAAACGGGTTGTGGCAAAACTCCAATTCGCCGGACTCTTCCCCGATTTCGTACATCGGAAAGTCTACAATCCAGCAAAACTCGTAGCAATCCTTTTTCATATGCTTTTCGCAATTTTCTCCAAGGAGTCTTCGCAAAACGCCGGCAGTCTTTAGCGCCGTTTGGCGCCCTCCTGCTGCCAGTCCGACAAAATCTCCCGGCTTTAACGAAAGTCCGGCAATGACTTCTGCTTTTTTCTCCTGCAAAAACTTTGCGATACCGCCGGTAAGCTCTCCGGCCTCGTCAAGCTTAAACCAATATCCTTTCTGTCCGGAAATCATCTCACAGTCGGCCATGATTTTATCGATCACTTTTCTGGTCGCTGTGAAACCGTCTACGACAATCGCCTGAACGCTGTTTTGTGCAAACGGAGCAAAGCCGCAGTCCGAAAGCAGGCTTGTCGCGTCCTGAAGCGTCAAGTCGTTTCTTAAATCCGGCTTGTCCGAGCCGTAAAGTGCAAGCGCGTCCCGGTAAGAAATGCGCCGAAAAGGCGCGTCGGAAGCCTTTTTGTATACGCCGTATTTGGCAAATACCGGAGGAATGACGTCTTCGATTATTGCGAAAACGTCGTCCTGCGAAGCGAACGCCATTTCCATATCCATCTGATAAAACTCGCCCGGCGAGCGATCCGCTCTCGCGTCTTCGTCGCGGAAGCACGGCGCAATCTGGAAGTAGCGGTCAAACCCGGATGTCATAAGAATTTGCTTAAACTGCTGAGGCGCCTGCGGAAGCGCGTAAAACTTGCCCGGATGATTTCTTGCGGGCACAAGGTAGTCTCTTGCCCCTTCCGGCGAAGAACACGTTAAAATCGGCGTTGTGATTTCAAGGAAATCGTGCGCAATCATGCTCTGGCGAAGCTCTGCAATGATTTTGCTGCGAAGCACCATCTTTTCTTTCACCGCCGGATTGCGAAGGTCCAAGTAGCGGTACTTAAGGCGCACTGCCTCATCCGCTTCTTTGGAGCGGGCAATCTCAAAGGGAAGTTCGTTGTAAATGCACTTGCCAAGCACTTTGATTTCCGTAGGAACTACTTCAATATCCCCTGTCTCAAGCCGCGGGTTTTTGTTCGAGCGCTCTCTTACGACGCCGGTGACCGAAAGCGTAGATTCGTTGTTTACGTTGTTTAACGCATCTAACATTTCCTCCGATTCAATGACGCATTGCGTTGTTCCGTAAAAGTCGCGAAGAATCAAAAAGCCCAGATTTCGGCTTACCTTGCGCATGTTGTCGTACCAGCCCACAAGCGTTACGCTCTCGCCTACGTTGGCAAGCCGCAGCGCGTTGCAGGTATGTGTTCTAGATTGTGTCATAACCCAAACGTTCCTCCAAAAAATTCAAGACTCGCTCGCGAGTCTTGGCGCGGGATTCGGGTCGGCTTTTGCCGACATAATTCCTATCCGAATTCCTGCGCATCCTCGCGGAGCGTATATCAGATGGGGGATTGACACCCGCCACTGATACAAATTTGTTACCCACCGCCTATAGAGGCGGGGGGCATACCCCACCTGATTTATTTCACATACTCCGAAAGCTTATCAAGCGCAATCGTGCGCTGCTCTCCGCTTTCCATGTCTTTTACCGTTGCCGTACCCGCTGCCTTTTCGTCCTCGCCAATAATCACTACGTAAGGAATGGCAAGACGGTTTGCGTATTTCATCTTCTGTTTCATGCCTTTGTTTTGGTAATAGACGTCCGTGTTGATTCCTTCTGCGCGAAGCAAGGCGGCAGCCTCAAGCGCCGTGTCCATTAAAGACTCGTTCATCGGAATCACAAGGCACTTTGTGAGGCTCTTAGGCGCTCCCGTGAGCAGCCCGTTTTCTTTCAGCTGATAAAACAGCCGCGACAGTCCGATGCTAATGCCAATTCCCGGCAGCTTCTGGTCGGTATAATACTCCGTCAGGTTGTCGTAGCGGCCGCCGGAGCAGACGCTTCCCATACTTGGATAGTCGTTTAGCATCGTTTCGTAAACCGTGCCGGTGTAATAATCAAGCCCTCTGGCAATCGTCAGGTCAATCAAAAACGCTGCCTCTTCCACGCCAAAGCGGCGCAAATAGCCGATTACCTGCGTCAATTCCCGTACGCCTTCCCGGTACGTCTCGTCTGCGACGTTCTGGGCGTCAAGCATCGCAAGCATTTCGTCGTTCGTGCCTTTGTATGCAATAAAGTCGAGAATACGCTTCGCTGCTTCGGAGGATACGCCAAACTCCGCAAGCTCCTTAGCAACGCTCTGTTCGCCGATTTTCTCAAGCTTGTCAATCGTACGCAAAATATCGGCGATACGATCGGCAAAGCCAAGTTCGGAGAAGAAACCGTTTAAAACTTTCCGGTTGTTGATGCGAATCGTAAAGGAGCCAAAATCCAGCTCCTTAAACACTTGATAAATAACGGCGGGCATTTCCGCGTCAAAAACGAGCTCCAGGGACTCAACGCCGATTACGTCGATATCGCATTGGTAAAACTCCCGAAAGCGCCCCTTTTGCGGGCGCTCGCCGCGAAACACTTTGTTCATCTGGTAGCGCTTAAACGGAAATACAAGGTCATTATAGTGCTGTGCGACGTATCTTGCAAGAGGCACCGTCAGGTCAAAACGCAGCGCAAGGTCGTTGTCTCCTTTTTGGAAGCGGTAAATTTGCTTTTCCGTCTCCCCGCCCGCCTTCGCAAGCAAAACGTCCGAATATTCGATGACCGGCGTGTCCTGCGGCAGATAGCCAAACCGCTCGTATACGGAGCGAATAGTCTGATACATCCGGTTAAAACAAATCTGGTCTTCCGGCAGAAGTTCCATAAAGCCGGGTAAAATTTTAGGTGTTACTTTGTCTTTCACTTTGTCCTCCCATTGGTTGCTTTTTATAGCAGCGCGCCGTAGCTATGTACGCTTCAATCCTCGCGAAATCTTCCGCGTGGACGACCGACAAAAAAGCCAAAAAGACGCGCATATCGAAGCTTTTTATTTCGTCTATCATAATCTCTAGCGCCGCGTCAACCGAAAATGCCGCGCGGTAATTCCGGTTGGAAACAAGCGCCGCAAACATATCGCATACGCGCAGGATGCGCGCGCCAAACGGAATTTCTTCGCCGTGCAGGTGGTTCGGGTATCCGGTTCCGTCGTAGTTTTCGTGATGGCACGCTATGCAGGAAATTAAATTTTCCGAGTAGCCGCCCGCGCTTCGCAAAATATCGTGTCCTAAAGACGGGTGCATCCGCACATGCTTCAGGCGGGATACGTGCAAACGCTCCGTCTGCGTCCCGTACAAATAGGCCGCAACCCGCAGCTTTCCGATGTCGTGGAGAATTCCGGCAATTTCCATCTCACGGCAAAACGCTTCCGGCTCCCCAAGCTGCCTTGCAACGCGCCCGGCGAGCTTGCTTACAATCACGGCGTGATTTAAAAAGGCCGCCATATCTTCCCAGTCTTTCACACCTTCGCCAACGCGCTCAATTAAATCAATTTCCCTGCTCAAATCCATAGATTCTCTGCTCCCTCGAGAAAGTTCCGCTTTCGTTGTATCATTTCGTCAATCCGCTCGATATAATCCTTTAAACTCTTCACGTTTTCTACGCGCTCAATCCGTCCCCCTTGCGGGAAGATGAATTTGGAAGTAGCGCCTGCGCCAAGCGCCAGAATCGTTTGCTTTTCTTCCATGATTAGGATATTGTAAAGTCCTTCTTTTCCCCGGCGGGCGTAGCCAACGTTTTCTAAGTTTTCCGCCATGTTTTTTTGCCGGTACAGGTAATACGGGAAATACGCCTGCTCTTTTGCAAAGCGCACCGTCTTTTCGAGCATGCTTGTTACGCCGACTGCCTCCATCCCTTCGTAGAGCTCTTTTTGCGTGGTAAGGCGCGCCGCGCGTTTTTTTGCAAGCGTATGTACCGTCAGCGAATCGGGCGAGAGTTCAGCAATCTCAGCAAGCGTCTTCTCTACGTCTTCCGGCGTCTCTCCTGTAAGCCCGATAATGATATCCATGTTGATGTTGTCGTACCCCAAAGAGCGCGCAAGCCGGAAGGCTTCGCGTATCTGCTCTACCGTATGCCGTCTTCCAATCAGGTCAAGTGTGCGCTGCTGCATCGTTTGCGGATTAATGCTGATTCTTGTAGCGCCAAATTCCTGAATCAGCTCCAGCTTCTTTTTTGTGACGCTGTCCGGGCGCCCCGCCTCAACAGTAAATTCCACAACGTGCTCCATCGGCAGGTAACGGTGAATCAACTCCAAAAGCCGCGCCAGCTGACTTTCGGAAAGCGCCGTAGGCGTTCCGCCTCCAACGTAAACTGTGCAAAGCCGCCGCTCCCTAAAGCATTGTCCCGCAAAGCAAAGCTCCTTAGAAAGCGCGTCAAGGTATGCGTCTGACAAATGCCCGAACGATTCCATCGGGTAAGACGGGAACGAGCAATAATGGCACGTCGTAGGGCAAAAAGGAATGCCAATATAAATGCTGTAGCCGTTTTGGTATTCCAGCTGCGTCAAAAGCTCGTACTCCCGCCGCGATACCGTAAGGCTGACGTCGATTTTTTCGTCGGAGCAAAAATAATCCTCTTTCATGTGCCTGCGAATTTCTTCTTCCGGCACGCCTGCGGCAATTGCTTCGTACACCTGCTTTGTAGGGCGCACGCCTGTTAAAATTCCCCAGGGCAGCTCCTTTTTTTCCGCTTCTAAGAGCGCGCGGTAAATTTCCCGCGCCACTTGGTTTCGGTAGGCTTTACGCTCTGGATTTACTCCCTGCGCACGCGCATCCGCCAGCAATTCTCCGCGGCGATAAATCCGCAGCCGATACCAATCCTGCATCAAAAGCAGGCAAAACGAATAATCGTACGCGGCGTTTGCGCAAAGCAAAAGAGGCGCGTCTTCTTTCGCAAAAATAAACTGCATGGACTCCTCGTCTGCCTCTTCGTGCGTTACATCAAACTCCGCTTCCGGCAAAAACGCGCGGATTAACGGGCGCAGTTCCTGCTCGTAATCCCTTCCGTACATGTTCAGTTCGATAATCGGCCGCTCCATCCCACGCTTCCTTTACTTTTTCTTTTTGATTTCCCTGCAAAACATATTGTATCGCTTTTCGTATTCGATTGTCGTCGCCGGTCCGTGTCCCGGAAAGACGCGCGTTTCGTCTGGAAGCGTGTAGAGCTTTTCGCGAATCGAGTGGTAAAGCGTTTGCTCGTCCCCGGTTGGGAAAAGCGTGTTTCCAACATTTTCCAAAAACAGCGTGTCCCCGCTAAAAACGCACTTTTCTACCGGCAGGAAAAAGGACATGCCGCCTATTGTATGCCCCGGCGTTGCAATGCACGTTACGTAAAGTCCAGCAAGCTCCAAAAGCTCTCCGTCTTTTAGCCAGCGCTGCACGCTAAGCAAATACAGGTCGCGCTTTTTTGTCTGCTCGTAAAAAGGCTGCGGCAGCACGTTATGCAAATCTTCAAAAATTACTCGCTCCGCCTCTGCGGCGTACACCGGCAAATGGTATTCCGTCACCAGATTTTTTACGGCTCCGACGTGGTCAAAGTGGCCGTGCGTCAGCAAAATGGCGACCGGCTTCCAGCCTTCTTCCCGCAGCGTCTGCTTGATTTTCTCCGCCTCCGCGCCGGGGTCGATAAGCAAGGCCTCTCCGGTTTCCGGATTGCCAAGCAAATAGCAGTTTGCCTGCAGCGGGCCAACTTCACATCTTTTTATCTGAAGCATATTTCTCCCTCACTTTTCCTTAACCGGTCGTTCGTTCAATATCAATCACCTGATCAATCTGGCGCAGGCGGTTAATAATGGAATTTAGCTGCGCCGTCCCGCGGATTTCAAACGCTACGTTAATCGTGCTGATGTCGTTTTTGCCGGGTCTTGCGTTGATTGCGCTGATATTTACTTTATCTTCGCTAAGCACGCGCGTTACCTCCAGCAAAACGCCGGGATTGTTTCTGGCAAAAATCTTAATTTCCGCGTTGTAGAAGCGATCTGCCTCTTCTTCCATGTCAAGGCTCCACTCCGCTTCAATTAACCGCTGCTGGTCCGCCCTTGGAAGATGCAAAATATTTACGCAGTCGGTTCGGTGAATGGAAATTCCTCTGCCTCTTGTCACAAAGCCTACGATTTCGTCTCCCGGCACAGGCGCGCAGCAGCGCGAAAAATGCACGGCAAGATCGTCCATTCCCTTCACCAAAATACCGCCTTTTGGCTTGGATACTACGGCCTTTGAAGACGAGAGCGCCTCCTCAACCGCCTTTTCCGGCGTCATGTTGCGCTTTTGCGTCTTTTTCCATTCTTCGTTCAGCCGGTTAATAACCTGTCCCTCTTTCAGGCTGCCGTGTCCAACAGCGGCCAGCAGAGAATCCCAGTCGCGGAAGCCGTATTTGCGCATACAGACTTCTTGGTACTCCGGCTTTAAAAAGTCTGCAATATTCATCCCTTTGGTCTTTGCGTAAGCGGCAAGCAGGTTTTTCCCGCGCAGAATGTTGTCTTCTTTTAGCTCCGCTTTAAACCACTGGGAAATTTTTGTTTTTGCCTGCGTTGACTTTACAATTTTCAGCCAGTCGCGGCTTGGACCTTTGGAGTTTGCGGAAGTAATAATCTCAATCCGGTCGCCGTTTTGTATTTCGTAGTCGATAGTAACGAGCTTGCCGTTTACTCTTGCGCCGACCATTTTGTTTCCGACGGCGCTGTGAATGCTGTAAGCAAAGTCCACCGGATTAGAGCCTACCGGAAGCGTTTTTACGTCTCCTGTAGGCGTAAAGCAATATACGCTGTCGTTAAACAAATCGAGGTCGCTTTTCAGGGAATTTAAAAATTCCCGATTGTCCGACATTTCCCGCTGCCAATCCAAAATTTCGCGCAGCCACGCCAGCTTCTGCTCTTCGTTCGCCGACGTATGGATACCGTTTTGCGCCTCTTTGTATTTCCAATGCGCGGCAATACCGTATTCGGCGGTGCGGTGCATCTCCTGCGTCCGGATCTGAATCTCAAACGGCGTGCCGTCCGGCCCGATAAGCGTTGTATGAAGCGACTGGTACATGTTGGGCTTGGGCATAGCGATGTAGTCTTTAAAGCGCCCCGGAACAGGCTTATACATCTCGTGGATAACGCCTAGCGCCGCGTAGCAGTCCTTTACGGTCTCTACAATAATGCGCACGGCAAACAGATCGTAAATCTGGTCAAGCGTTTTGTTTTGGTTGACCATTTTCCGATAAATGCTAAAGAAATGCTTTGCGCGGCCGTCAAGCTTCGCTTCAATTCCCGCCGCCTTAAGCTGGACGTCCACCTCCGCGATAATTCTGCGGATAAACGCTTCGCGCTCGTAGCGAGTCGCCTTAATTTCCTCGGAGAGCTTTCGGTAAACCTCCGGCTCCAGAAATTTAAGCGCAAGGTCATCCATTTCGGTTTTGATTTTGCTAATACCAAGCCGCTGCGCAAGAGGCGAGTAAATATCAAGCGTTTCCCTTGACTTCTCAAGCTGCTTGTTCGGCGTTTGGTACTGCATGGTCCGCATGTTGTGCAGGCGGTCCGCAAGCTTAATCACAATCACGCGAATGTCCTTTGCCATGGCAAGGAACATCTTTCGCAGATTCTCCGCCTGAATTTCCACTTTATCCTGCGAGTAGTTTAGCTTCGTCAGCTTCGTTACGCCGTCTACCAAAAGCGTAACTTCCGCGCCGAACATCTGCGTTAATTCTTCCTCGGTTACCGGCGTATCTTCCACTACGTCGTGCAAAAGTCCGGCGATAATCGTCTCTTTGTCCATTTCCAAACCTGCAAGGATAATCGCCACGGAGAGCGGATGGTTAATGTAAGGCTCCCCGCTTTTTCGCTTCTGGTCCCCGTGCGCTTCTTTTGCGAGCTCGTACGCCTTTTTTACCATAGAGAGATCCGTATTCGGGCGATACTTGCGGATACTTTCTTCCAGTTCCCGGTACAGCGCGTCCGGGTCGGCAAACTCCGGCGTTAGCCCAAGCTGCGTCGTCTGTTTTTTTTCTTCCGGCTTTACGATGCTTCCTTCTTCCATAACGAACCTCTCCTTTCTTTTGTCTTAAACCGGGGATTTATTTTCCCGGGTAGATAATTACCGATTCCACCTCGTAGCGAGAAAGACGCTTTCTGCCCTCTAATCCCGCCAGTTCCATTAAAAAGACAATCTTAACAACTTCTCCGCCAAGGCGCTCTACTAAGCGGGCAATGGCTTCCACGGTTCCGCCTGTTGCCATCAAGTCGTCTACAATAACGATCTTCTGCCCGGGCGTAATGTCTCCCCGGTGCATCTCAAGGCTTGCCGTTGCATATTCCAGCTCGTAGCTTTCTTCGATCGTCTCGCAGGGCAGCTTTCCTTTTTTACGCGCAAGCACAATCCCTTTGTGCTCCCGGTAAGCAATCGGCGCGCCAAACAAAAACCCTCTGGACTCCGCTCCGACAATAACGTCATACGGCGTCTTGCCAATCTTTTCCGTCATTAAATCTACGGCAAGCCGCAGGCCCTCCGGATCGCGCACTACGCTCGTTACGTCCCGAAACATAATCCCCGGTTCCGGGAAATCTGGAATTGTCCTTACATAGTCTTCGATCTTTTTCATGTCCGCTACCGTCCTTTGCATCCATAATTATGAGGAATTTTATCACAGTTGTTCCCCTAAAACAAGTGGCTGCATAAACTAACCGTAAGGAAAAATGAACAGAGGCTTTCCATGGCATTTCCATTTTCTCAGATAACCCCTCCGGCGGAGCGAGCAGGCGGCGCAACGGGCGCACTGGAAATTAACGTACTCTCTTCCGCCAGAAATTATCCGGTAGAAAACGCAACGATTGACATTTCCTACACGGGAGATCCCGAAACAATTCTGGAAGAAGTGCAGACCGACCGGGAGGGACGCGCGCGCGTCTTTAATCTCCCGACCCCGCCTTTTGCCTACAGCCAGGAACCGTTCGCTAACCAACCTTACGCGGAATATACGCTGAAAATTTCCGCTCCCGGCTACGAACCGGTTATTATTAGCGGCAGTCAAATTCTGCCGGACGTAACCGCCGTCCAAAACATATCGCTTTTGCCCGCTCCTCCCGGCGATTTAAACACCGCCGAAACTTTTGTCATTCCTGCCAATACGCTCTACGGCGACTTTCCGCCCAAAATTGTGGAAAGCGAAGTTAAGCCGCTTAGCGAAAGCGGGGAAATTGTTCTGCCTAACGTCGTCATTCCCGAATACATCGTCGTGCACGACGGGCTGCCGCAGGACTCTTCCGCGAACAATTACTACGTCCCTTACCGCGACTACATCAAAAACGTGGCAAGCTGCGAAATCTATGCGACGTGGCCCACACAGACGATTATTGCCAACGTGCTCGCCATTCAGTCGTTTACGCTAAACCGCGTATATAGCGAGTGGTACCGCTCCAAAGGCTATCCCTTTACGATTACGTCTTCTACGGCCTACGACCACAAATGGGTTCCGGAGCGAAACTTTTTCGATACGATCGACCGCGTCGTAGACGATGTATTTAATTATTACCTCTCGCGCCCCAACATCAAACAGCCGATTTTGACGCAGTACTGCGACGGAAAGCGCGTGACCTGTCCCGGCCTTATGAGTCAATGGGGTTCTAAGGACCTGGGCGACCAGGGGCTTTCGGCGGCCGAAATCCTCCGCACGTTTTACGGCTCGAGCATTTATATCAACGAGACCAATCTCGTAAGCGGCGTGCCGGTTTCCTTCCCCGGAACAACGCTTTCCATCGGCTCTACCGGGGAAGCCGTCCGCCAGCTTCAGCAGCAGCTTGCGGAAATTGCCGACGTCTACTACAGCATCCCAAGCCTTGCCATAGACGGCATCTACGGCCCGCGGACCGCCGAATCCGTCTCCGCTTTTCAGGAGCAGTTTAACCTTCCCGTAACCGGTCAGGTAGACCAAGCGACCTGGTATAAGATTTCCGCAATTTACGTTGCGGTAACGCGAATCGCCGAATACGGCTAATGCAGCGTCACTCCCGGTTATCCGGGAAAATGTACTCCTGCGCACAGGCGAGCGATTCAAACCGATACCCCTCCTGCGCGATTCTCTCAAGAATGTCCGCAAGCGCCTCTACCGTTGCCGGAGCCTGGGCGGAGTCGTGCAGCAGGATAACGGGACGCCGGTAGCGGAAGACGTCGCGGAAAACGTTTTTTTGAATGGAGGAAACGCTTGGCGTTCCTACGGAGTCCTCCCCGCTTACATTCCAGTCAAAGCAGGCGAACCCGCGCGCGTGCATTTGTCGTATCCGGTTCTTTCCCTGCCCGTTTAAGTACGTGCACGCGCTGCCTCCGGGGAAGCGGTACAGCGCGGTTTCAATGCCAAACTCCTCCCGCAGCCGCACCGCAAGCGCTTCGCAGTCCGAAAGAAAGCTGTCCTCGCTTTTATAAAGCGCGGCGTAGGAGTGCGTGTTTGCGTGAAGCCCGACTGCGTGCCCCTGCGCGAGAATTTCCCGAACAATGGGCGCGGTTGTCTGCGTTATGTTTGCTCCAACGAGAAAAAAAGTCGCCTTTGCGTCGTAACGGCGAAGAATTTCCAGAATTTTAAGCGTGTTCTCGCTTGGCCCGTCGTCAAACGTCAAATAGCAAACTTTGCTCTCTTCCGGCAGCTCCACAACTTCCCGCCTAGGAGCGTAAAGCCCCGGATACTCCATAGGTTCCTCCTGCACAACAGGCAGGCCGTTTTGCGCATACGGCGCGTTTTCCACGCGGACAAACAATTCCAATTCCTGGCGAGTTTTATACGCCACCGGCTGCGCCTTTGCGTCTTTTCTTTCCTCGAAATGAAGGCTTCCTGCAAAAAACCAGACGGCGGCCACAAAAAGAACGAGAGCTCCCCATGACCGCCGCCGTCGAAACAATTGTATTCTCAAAGCGCCAATTCCTTGCGGTTTGTACCAAAAGTATATGCGCCGCCGCCGTCATCATGCCTGCCTTAGTGCTCCTGCGCGTACATCGGCGTGGAAAGATAGCGCTCTCCGGAGTCCGGGAACAAAACGACAATATTCTTCCCCTTGTTTTCCGTCCGCCTAGCAACCTGCACGGCGGCACAAAGCGCCGCGCCGGACGAAATGCCCACAAGCACGCCCTCTTTTTGTCCGACCATTCTTCCAAAGCGGTACGCTTCTTCCTCCGTAACAGCAATCACCTCGTCGTAAATGTCCGTGTTAAGCACTTCCGGCACAAACCCCGCGCCGATTCCCTGTAGTCCGTGCGCGCCCGGCGCCCTTCCGGAAAGCACGGCCGAGCCCGCCGGTTCGACCGCGACAACGCGCACCTCTGGCTTGCGGCTCTTTAGGTATTCGCCGACGCCGGTAATCGTTCCGCCCGTTCCAACACCCGCCACAAAAATATCAACCGCTCCGTCTGTGTCCTCGAAAATTTCCGGGCCGGTCGTCTCTTCGTGCGCCCTTGCATTGGCCGGATTTACAAACTGCCCCGCTATAAAGCTGCCCGGAATCTCCTTTGCCAGCTCCTGCGCCTTGTCAATTGCGCCCTGCATTCCTTTTGCGCCCTCCGTTAGCACCAGCTCGGCTCCGTACGCCTGCATCAAAAGCCGCCGCTCTATGGACATCGTTTCCGGCATAACGATCATCGCCCGATACCCTCTTACAGCGGCAAGAAGTGCAAGCCCAATGCCGGTGTTCCCCGATGTCGGCTCGATGATGACCGAGCCGGGCTTTATTTTTCCGCTCTTCTCCTCTTCATCAAGCATTGCCTTTGCTACCCGGTCTTTCGCAGAACCGCCGGGGTTAAAGCACTCAAGCTTTGCGTAAAGCTTTGCAGAAAGCGCAAGCGATTTTTCCAAAGCCGTGAGCCTAAGCAGAGGCGTTTTTCCGATTAATTCTTCCGCAGATGTATAAATTCCAGACATGTTTTTTCCCTCCGTCAAAAACTCTTTCCCACCCAGTTTAGTACAGCCATTTTCTTTGTGCAAGCCCAAATTTCCCGCTTGGGCGGCGGCTATTTGCCCGTTGTCAGCCGAAAGCTTCCATGCTACAATCAGGAGGAAGGATTCGTAAGGAGAACGTTGCTTATATGAACGAACAGATATTAATTGCCATGAGCGGCGGAGTAGACTCAAGCGTCGCCGCTTTTTTGATGAAAGAGCAGGGTTTTCGCTGCATTGGCGCGACCATGCGCCTTTTTTGCGACGCCCCCGCTCCCGAGCAGGAAGCGGCGGACGCGCGCGCCATTGCCAAACGGCTTGCCATCCCCTTTTCCCTACTTGACTTCTCCGAAGAATTCCGGCGGGAAGTTATGGAGCGCTTTGTTTGCACGTACGAGCAGGGAGGAACGCCGAATCCCTGCATCGCCTGCAACCGGTACTTAAAATTCGGCGCGCTTTTAGAGGCGGCGGAAAAGCTTGGCTGCAAGGCGATTGCAACCGGGCATTACGCGCGCATCGTCGCCGAAGGAGGGCGCTTTTTGCTAAAAAAAGCTCTGAATCCCGAAAAGGATCAGAGCTATGTGTTGTATTCGCTTACGCAGCGGCAGCTTGCCCGCGCATACTTTCCGCTTGGCGGCCTGCGCAAAGAAGAAGTTCGTGCAATCGCGCAGGCGCAAGGATTTGTCAATGCGCACAAAAAAGAAAGCCAGGACATCTGCTTTGTGCCGGACGGCGATTATGCGGCTTTTATCCGCCGTTTTACTAATAAGACTTATCCAAAAGGCGAGTTCGTAGATAAAAACGGCGCGGTTCTTGGCACGCATAAGGGCATTATTCACTATACCATCGGGCAGCGCAAAGGGCTTGGTCTTTCGCTTGGGACGCCGCACTACGTCTGCCAAAAAGACGCAAAAAACAACCGCGTTGTGCTTGGGAAAAACGAAGATCTGTTCTCCCGCACACTCCTTGCCAAAGACGCCAACTGGATTGTCTGGGATACGCCTCCGGCAAAGTTTCGCGCCAAAGCCCGCATCCGCTACCAGCAGACCGAGCAGCCGGCGACCGTCTTTACGGAAGGCGCGTCCTGCTTCCGGCTGGAGTTTGACGAACCGCAGCGCGCCGCCGCCGCCGGCCAATCGGTCGTATTATACGACGAGGACACGGTCGTTGGCGGTGGGATTATTGTCTAGAGTGCGCGTTTATTTTACTTCTACGGTCCAGTCCATATCGTCTGTAAGCTTTCCAAGCTGGATGCCGGTAATCGTATCGTAAAGCTTCTGGCTGATTTCTCCGATGCTTCCGTCGCCGATTTGGAATACTTCATCTTCGTAGCGCAGGTGGCTGACCGGAGAAATAACCGCAGCCGTTCCGGAGCCGAAGCATTCTTCAAGCGCGCCGGTTCTGCCTGCTGTGACAAGCTCGTCCACGGAAACTCTCCGCTCTTCTACCGGAATTCCCCACTTCTTGCAAAGGGCAATGACGGAGTCGCGCGTAACGCCGGGAAGGATCGAGCCGTTTAACATCGGAGTAACAACGGTGCCGTTAATTTTAAAGAAGATATTCATTGCGCCGACTTCTTCGATGTACTTGCGCTCTCTTCCGTCAAGCCAAAGCACCTGCGAATAGCCTGCGTCGTGCGCCTTTACCTGCGCCGCCATGGAAGCAACGTAGTTTCCGCCGGTCTTTGCCTCGCCGATTCCTCCCTTTACAGCTCTTACGTAGTCGTCTTCAATCCAGATTTTTACCGGATCCAGACCTTCCGCGTAGTAAGGGCCTACCGGAGAGAGAATGACCATAAACAAATACGTGTCCGAAGGACGAACGCCAAGGAACGGGTCGGTAGCGATAATAAACGGACGGATATACAAAGAGGTTCCCGGTTTTGTCGGAATCCATTTTTCGTCTGTTTTAACAAGTGCCTTGCACGCTTCTACAAAGTCTTCCTCCGGAAGCTCCGGGATGCACAGGCGGCGGTTGGAGTTGTTTGCGCGCTGTGCGTTTTTGAACGGACGGAACAAAAGCACGCGGTTATCTTCCGTGCGATACGCCTTCATTCCTTCGAACATTTCCTGTCCGTAGTGAAATACCATCGCCGACGGCTCTAAGGAAATAGGCGCGTACGGAACAATCCTTGCGTCGTGCCAGCCTTTGCCGGTCTCGTAGTTCATAATAAACATATGATCCGTGAAAATAGTTCCAAAGCGCAGCGGGTCGTCTTTGTCCGGCAGCGTCTTCGGATTTTTGGTCAACTCATATCTAATATTCATAACAGCACACTCCTTCTTAAAAGTTGCCCCTATCATAGTCTTATTTTTTCGAAAATGCAATCCCCCTGAAAAAATTTTCTTCCCCTTTACGACATCAGGCGGCAGATGGTTTTTGTAAGCCGGGCTCTCCTTTGCGGGCCGTCCTTTTCGTAGTAAGCAAACCGATATTCAATATCGTAATACGTCTGCTCCTCCGACTCGCTCACGCGCACCCACTCCTTAAGCTCGTCTAAGTTCGGGAAAAACGTATCCGCCTCGTAAGCCATATTCACTTTCGTTACGTACGCTGCGTCGCAGTAAGGCAGAAACTGTTCGTAAATGCTCCCGCCGCCAATGACGTAAATGTCGTCCGTATTCCAGTTTTCCAGCTTTTTTAGCGCTGCTTCTACGCTGTGTACTACAATCGCGTTTGAGGCAAGATACGAGCGGTCGCGCGTTATCACGACGTTCGTCCGGTTTTTAAGCGGCTTTCCTCCCGGAAAGCTCTCCAGTGTGTTGCGCCCCATAATGACCGCTTTTCCAAGCGTTTTGTCACGGAAAAAGCGCATGTCGGCCGGAATACTTACAAGCAGCTTGTTTTGTCTTCCGATTCCCCAGTTTTTGTCAACTGCAACAATACAATTCATAGCTCCCTCACATTCTGCGGCCGATTCAAACGGCCACCGGTATTTTTCCAACGGATGCGCCGTACTCGTAATCGTCAAGCCGGACGTCGTCCTTTGTGAACGCATAAAAATCATGGATTTCCGGATTCAGCCAAAACTTCGGCGCCGGAAAAGTCGGGCGGGCAATCAGCTCCTTAATTACCGGCACGTGCCGGTCGTAAATGTGCGCGTCCGCAATGACGTGGACAAATTCTCCCACCTGCATATCGCATACCTGCGCCAGCATGTGCGTCAGCACAGCGTATTGGCATACGTTCCAGCTGTTTGCCGCAAGCACGTCGTTGGAGCGCTGGTTTAGGATGGAATTTAGCACCAGCTTATTTCCTTCCTTCGGCTTTGTGACGTTAAACGTCATGCTGTAAGCGCAAGGGTATAAATTCATTTCATGCAAATCCTGATGCACGTACAAATTCGTTAAAATCCGGCGGCTGTAAGGATTGTGCTTTAAGTCGTAAATAACGCGGTCTACCTGGTCAAACAGCCCTTCCCGGTAGATGTGCTTGATCCCCATCTGGTAGCCGTACGCTTTTCCGATCGAGCCGTCTTTATCTGCCCATGCATCCCAGATGTGTCCGTCAAAATCGTTTACGTTGCTGGATTTTTTTTGCCAAATCCAAAGCAGTTCGTCGGTGCAGGACTTAATGGGCGTCTTTCGAAGCGTAAGCGCCGGAAACTCTTTGCTTAAATCGTAGCGGTTTACAACGCCAAAGCGCTTAATCGTGTACGCAAGCGTTCCGTCTTCCCAGTGCGGGCGCACCGCTTCGCCTTCCGTGCTCGTTCCGTTTTCCAAAATGTCCTTGCACATAGCAATAAAAACCTGATCTGCGTAACTCACTTTTCGCACCTCCCAAGCTCCCAATTCTCCTCGCGCGGGGCAAGCCTTGCAGCGTATTCCCGCGGCAGGTACGCGCGGATGAAAATACCGTCCTCACGGTATTCTTCCTCTAAAAGCTGCCCGACTTTTCGCACAAGCGCAACTTTTCCCGCGTCCGTATAGGGAAACGTCGTCTCTAAATAAAGCTTTTGCTCGCGCAGAATGTCTTCGATTGCAGCAAGCATCTGCGTAATCCCTAAACCGGTTTTCGCGCTGATTTTTACGCATTTGTCCGCGCGCAAATCTTTAAGCGGCTGCACATTTTCTCTGTCTTGTTTGTTAAACGCGGTAACGATTGGCTTGCCGTCCGCTCCCAAAAGTCGCAATGTCTCGTAAACAACGTGCATTTGCACATCCGCCGCTTCGCTCGATGCGTCAACGACGTGCAAAATAACGTCCGCGTAGCACGCTTCTTCAAGCGTGGAGCGAAACGCTTCTATTAAATGATGCGGCAGCTTTCTTATAAAGCCGACCGTGTCCGTAAACAAAATTTCCTGCCCGTTGGGCATACGGTAGCTGCGCGTTGTCGGATCAAGCGTCGCAAACAGCCGATCCTCGGACAAAACGCCCGCATTCGTCAGATAATTTAAAAGCGTGGATTTTCCCGCGTTGGTGTATCCTACAATCGCCACAACAGGCACCGCGCTTCGTCTGCGGTTTTCATGCAGCATGTCTCTTCCGGCTTTTCGCTGCGTAAGCTCGCGCCGAAGCTGCGCGATGCGGTCGCGAATCAGCCTTCGGTCAACTTCCAGCTTCTTTTCGCCGGGGCCTCTTGTTCCAATCCCGCCGCCAAGCCGCGACATCGACGCGCCAAATCCGGCAAGCCGCGTTAAGCGGTAGCGAAGCTGCGCAAGCTCTACCTGAAGCTTGCCTTCTTTTGTGCGGGCTCGCCCGGCAAAAATATCAAGAATCAGCAGCGTCCGATCCATCACTTTTACATCAAGCGCATCCTCGAGATTTTTCATTTGCGCCGGCGTCAGCTCGTCGTCCGTAATAATCCCGTGCGCACCCGTCTGCCGCAAAAGCTCCGCCAGCTCCTCAAGCTTTCCTTTGCCAACGTACGTCCCCGGATGCGCTGCGTCGCGGTTTTGCACAATGCTTCCTACAACGAGCGCGCCCGCCGTTTCGCAAAGCTGCCTAAGCTCTGCAAGCGACTCCTGTATGTCGGGCTGCAAATCTTCTGCGGCGCCCGACTCCGAAACGCCGACAAGGACAACCCGCTCTTTTTCCTGTTCCGTTTCAAACATAGCTTCCTCAATTCGCTAACGATTCATCTTCCTCGTCAGCTCCCAAAAATTTCTTTAAATGGCGATACTCATCCGTCGCTTCGCTGTCGTCCGGATACTTTACAATGTACTCCTTTAAAAGCTCGTACGCGGCAGCGTATTCGTTTCTTCCTTCATATAAGGCGATTTGATTTCGCAAAAGCCGCTGGTACGCCGGTGAGCCTTCGTAGAGCATCCCAAGGGAAATAAACTCCTGCGCCTCGTCGTAGCGAAACAAAGCAAGGCAGCAAACCGCCATCTGGTTGCATACGGTAGGCGATTCGGTCGCCGCCCTTTCCCGGTACGCCTCGTAATACGAAAGCGCTTCTTCGTATTTTTCTTCCGCCAGTGCAATTTCTCCAAGGAAATAATACGCTTCTGCGTAGCCGTAGCGCACGGCGTTTTCCATTTCGATGCGGGCAGATTCGTAATTCCCTTGATAAAAGTGAATCTGGCCAAGCAAGTACTTGTCTTCGTCCGTCTCCACCGTAAGCCGGGCGGCCTCTTCTAAAAGCGCCGCGCTCTTTTGCTCCTCGCCAGTTTCGTAATAGCAGGCGTAAAGGCCGACGTACGCTTCGTAGCTGCCCTCGTTTTCGGCAAGCAGTTTTTCGTAGTCGTCAATCGCTTTTTTGTACTCGCCGTCTTCTCTGTACAGCCCTGCCCGCGCTAAAAGCGCTTTTTCGTTATCGTCGTCTACTGCAAGCACGGCGGTGTAATTTTCCAGCGCCGAAACCGGGTAGCCCATACAGGCAAGCGTATTCGCTTTATAAAACAGAATATCTACGTCCCAGTCTTTTTCCACGCTTATTTCTAACGCGCTGTTAAAATAGCCAAGCGCGCTAGAAAAATCCTGCTGCTGCAAACAGGCAAGCCCCAGTCCTCTATATGCAAACTTATTCAATCTTTGCTGCCCCGCAGAACTGTCTTCGGCAAGAACCATTTTAAACTGCGCGGCCGCGTCTTCGTAGCGCCGAAGCTGAATTAGCGTCATACCGTAATTATTTCGGAATTCTTTTTGCTCTTCCAAAGAAAGCGCGCGCTCAAAATACATCGCCGCCGCTTCGTAATCGCCGGCTTCGTAGCTTGCAAGCCCTTTTTTATTTTCTCCCTCCGGCGTCATCTCCTCTTTGCAAGCACAAAGCGCAAACATAAGGAAGAAAACAAGACCCAAATACCGGAGCGCATTTCTTTTTTTCATTTGCAAAACCTCACCTATGATCCCATGCGCTCATCATACCATGCCTGACCGGCTTGCGCAAGCAAAAAGAAATTTGAGAAAAGCGCTTGACAAAGCAATTTTTAGTGGCTATAATGAGAATGATTCCTGATTTAGGAGGTGAATCCATGGCCGCTGTAAAGTATAGCCGACAACGAGAGCTGATTATTTCCTACCTGCACGGCACCACGGCGCACCCAACCGCCGAAGCCATTTTCCGGCACGTGCGCGAGCAGTGTCCCTCCATCAGCTTAGGTACCGTTTATCGAAACCTAAACCAGCTGGAACAGCTTGGCACCATCCGGCGTATTACGTGCGGCGACGGCTGCGAACATTTCGACGGAAACGTGACGCCCCACTATCACCTGCACTGCCGATCCTGCGGCAGCGTAAGCGATTTGTCTATGCCGGTACTGACCGACCTTAACCTGCTGGCAGCGCCATATTGCGACGGTACGATAGAAGCGCACTCCATGATTTTTCACGGCCTGTGCCGCAACTGCGGCGGCCCCGGTGAAAAAAGTCGCTTTCCTATTGACAAGAAGGACATCTTGTAGTAAAATGGGGACAAATCTGAGAATTGTTCCTGAAAATTGATTTGAGAGGAGAACAAAGTTATGGCAAAGTATGTATGTTCTGTATGCGGCTACGTACACGAAGGTGATTCCGCTCCGGAAAAGTGTCCGGTTTGCGGCGTTTCCGCTGACAAATTCAACAAGCAGGAAGAAGGCGTTATGAGCTGGGCTGCCGAGCATGTCATCGGTGTTGCACATGAGCCAAACGTAAGCGAAGACATTATCGCAGACCTGCGGGCAAACTTCGAGGGAGAGTGCAGCGAAGTAGGAATGTATCTTGCTATGGCAAGAGTTGCGCACCGCGAAGGATATCCGGAAATCGGCCTTTACTACGAAAAAGCCGCTTACGAAGAAGCAGAGCACGCCGCAAAGTTTGCAGAGCTGCTTGGCGAAGTAGTAACGGACAGCACAAAGAAAAATCTTGAATTGCGCGTTGCCGCTGAAAACGGCGCAACTGCTGGAAAAGTAGACCTTGCAAAGCGCGCGAAGGCAGCGAACCTAGACGCTATTCACGACACCGTTCACGAAATGGCTCGTGACGAAGCAAGACACGGCAAAGCATTTGCTGGTCTGCTAAAGAGATATTTTGGCTAGAAGCAATGTCTCTTTTTTCATAAATCTCCCCTTTCTACTTAAAGCCCTGCGTTTGCAGGGCTTTAAGAATTTGTCAAGAACAGCGCCCACGAAGCCGGAAATTTTGGATTGCTTTTTACGGAAAAAGGAGTATAATCGCGTTAAAGCCTCCAAGATTGCTTTTTACCTTCCCAAGGGGGTGATGGAAAAATATGAAAAAACACAAAAAAAGAATCTTTCTCGCAATCTGGCTTTCTCTTCTTGCCGTACTTCTTACAGGCATCGTCTGCCTTTGGCCGCCTGGCGCAAAGCACGAAACCATCCAGCAGACCATGCAAGACGGCGTTCTTCACGAAAGCAACAAACTCCGCTTTTTCGGGCTTACGGTAAACCCCGGACTGGTTTCGGCGTACCTTGTCTCGGCGGCGCTTCTGCTTTTTGCGGCGCTTATACGCATTTTCGCCATCCCGAAATTCCGTCTGATTCCCGGAAAATTTCAAACTGCAATCGAAAAACTCGTCACCTTCTTTGCAGATATGGCAAACGGAAACAGTCCGCATAAGCCGGGATTTGTCGGTGCGTATATATTCGGCGCCGGTGTTTATATTTTCTTTAGCACCATCTTTGAGCTCTTTGGCGTGCAGTGGATTACAACCGGCGGGGTCTCGATTTCGCTCCCTGCTCCGATTTCGGACATCAACGCAGCAATCGCGCTTGGCGTTTTGTCCTACGCGGTCATCTTAGGCGCCGGAATTCGAAACGGCGGACTGCGCGGAGCGCTTAGCGTATTAAAAGACTTCTCGCTTCCGATATCCATGAGCTTCCGTCTCTTCGGAGCGCTTCTAAGCGGCCTTTTGGTCACGGAGCTGGTATATTATTATGTGTCGCTAAGTTTTGTACTGCCGGTCGTAGTAGGCGTTATGTTTACGCTGATGCACGCGGCAATTCAGGCGTACGTGCTTGCAACGCTTGTCTCCATCTTTTACGGAGAAGCCGTGCACCCGCGCCCTAAAAAAAAGAAAGAGAAAAAGACGAAAGAGGTAGTCGCATCATGAAAAAACAGAAATTAGTATCCTTGTTTCTGACTTTGGTTCTCGCATTTGCCCTTACCGCCATAACCGGTATGTGCGCGTTTGCAGAAGAAGAGACAAAAACGGAAGCCGAGGCGCAGAAGACCGAAGCACAGGAAGCCGAAGACAACACGCGCTCAGCAAAAGCAATGGCGGCAGCCATCGCCGTTGGACTTGTTGGCGCTGCGGGCGCGATTGGCATGGCCATTGCCATTGGCAAAAGCACCGAGAGCATGGCGCGGCAGCCGGAAATGGCCGGAAAGATTAACTCCGCGATGATGCTTGGCCTTGTGTTTATCGAGACCGCCATCATCTACGCGCTGATTGTCGCTATTTTGGTTATTTTCGTATTGTAAGGAGGCAGCCCTATGCCGCTTAACATTGATCTTTTGCAAATCCTTTTGCACATGCTGAACTTTGTCCTGCTTGCGGGCGGTCTGTTCTTCCTTCTTTACCGGCCGGTGAACCGTTTCTTAGAAAGCCGCAAGGCGTATTTTGCCGAAATGGAGCAAAAAAACGCGGAGCAGGCAAAGGAAAACGAACGTCTTCGTCAGGAGTACCTGCAAAAAATTCAGGACGCGGACGCAGAACTGACAGAGAAGAAAAAGAAAGCGGAAAAAGAACTGGCGGAAACAACGGCGCAGTACTTGCGTGAAGCAAAGGAAAAGGCGGCCGCTATCATTTCTGCTGCCGAACAGGCGGCGGAAGACCGCAAAGAGCATATTTTAGAGTCGGCGCAGACCGAAATCGGCGAGCTAGTAATAAGCGCGGCGCAAAAGCTGCTAAACGACACGGTAACTCCGGAGCGCAACCGCATGCTTTACGACGAATTTATCCGCCTTGCCGACTCCACCGTTTCAGATGAGAGGTCAAAGCATGTCAGAAAATAAAATCGAAAAAGACGGCGAAAACCCGAATTTTTTAAAAGTTGAAATTCAATGCGTCACCCCGCCGACCGGGGAACAGCTAAGAAAACTTAGAGAAATATTTCTTGCGGAATACGCGGCGGACGAAATCTCGTTTGTCATCGAAGAGTCGCCAAAAGTCGTGGGCGGCTTTCGCATCTTTGTCGGCGACGAAAATTACGACTGGAGCACGCTTGGGCGCATCCGCCAGTTAAGAAAATCGTTTCAGTCGCTGAAAAAAGAATTTGACCCGGACAAAATCGTATCGCTTCTGCGCGAAGATATCGAAAACTTCGAGCTTCACGTCGGCCACCAGCCTACCGGCTCGGTGCGGACGGTAGGCGACGGCATTGCCGTTATTGAAGGACTCCACAAAGTCGAATACGGCGAAATCGTGCTGTTTGAGGGCGGCGTAAAAGGCATGGTGCAGGACATTCGTTCGGACGGCACAAGCGGTATTGTGCTCTTTGGAGACGATTCGGAAATTTTTGAAGGAAGCCGCGTGGTGCGCACGCAGCGAACCGCAGGAATCCCGATTAGCAACCACATCCTTGGCCGGATTATCGACCCGCTTGGAAAGCCGGTGGACGGCGCGGGAGAATTAAGAGCAAAAGAATATTTCCCGATCGAGCGCCCGGCGCCCGGCATTATGGAGCGAAAGCCTGTAAACCGGCCGATGGAAACCGGTATTCTCGCGATCGACTCGATGTTTCCGATTGGGCGCGGACAAAGAGAGCTGATTATCGGCGACCGACAAACCGGAAAAACGACGATTGCGACCGACGCCATCCTAAACCAAAAAGGGAAAAACGTCGTGTGCGTTTACGTTGCTATCGGACAGAAGGCAAGCTCTATTGCGAAAATCGTCGCTACGCTAAAAAAACACGGGGCGATGGATTACACCGTAGTTGTCTCCTCTCCGGCAAGCGACCCGGCGTCCTTGCAATACATTGCGCCTTACGCAGGCTGCGCGGTTGCGGAGTACTTTATGTACCGCGGCAGAGACGTGCTGATTGTCTACGACGATCTTTCCAAGCACGCGGTTGCTTACCGCACGTTAAGCCTACTTTTGGAACGCTCTCCGGGGCGTGAAGCTTATCCCGGCGACGTTTTTTATTTGCATTCGCGGCTTTTGGAGCGCTCCGCGCAGCTTTCGGACGAGCGGGGCGGCGGCAGCATGACCGCGCTTCCTATCGTAGAGACGCAGGCTGGCGATGTTTCGGCATATATTCCTACCAACATCATTTCCATTACCGACGGACAGCTCTTTTTGGAAAGCGAGCTGTTCTTTGCAGGACAGCGTCCCGCCATTAACGTAGGACTTTCCGTCTCCCGTGTAGGCGGCGCCGCGCAGACAAATATTATGAAAAAGTCCGTTGGCACAACGCGCCTTGACCTGGCGCAGTACCGCGAAATGCAGGCGTTTACGCAGTTTGGCGGCGATTTGGACGCCGGAACCGCGCGGCAGCTGAAATACGGCGCGGGGCTTATGCAGCTGCTGCGGCAGAGCAACAACTCTCCGATGAGCCTGCACCGGCAAGTAATTACGCTTCTTTGCGCACAGGCAAAGCTGTTTACCGACATTCCGCTTAGAGAAATTAAGGCCGTGCAGCAGGAGCTTTTGGACTATTTTGAGCAAAATAACAGCGCGATCCCTTATAAAATCGAGCACGACAGGACCTATTCGGAACGCCTGAAAAAAGACATTCTGGCTTGTGCAACAAAATTCCTGCGCGATAAGGGATATTTAAGCGAAGCTTAAAAAACAGGAGGAAGCACCATGTTAAGCGCCAGCGAAACAAAAGCCAGAATCGGCAGTATTGCGGACACGAAAAAAATCACGGACGCGATGTACATGATTTCTTCCGCAAAGATGCGCCGCGCCCTTAGGGAGCTTCAGGAAACAACGCCGTACTTTGACGCGCTGACAGAAAAAATAGGGGAACTGTTTCGCTACATCCCCGAAACCGACAGCCGCTATTTTCGCGTGCCGCCGCCGGAAACTTCTCCGCATAAAAACCACGGCATTCTTTTGATTACTTCCGACAAAGGGCTGGCGGGCGTTTATAACCAGGCCGCCATTCAAGTGTGCGAGGATTATATGACCCTGCATCCTAGGACAACGCTCTTTGTTTTAGGCGAATACGGCAGACAATACTGCCTGCGAAAGAAAATCCCGTTCGTAGAAGATTTCCAGTATTCGGCGGGGCATCCAAGCCTTCCCGCCGCCAGGAAAATCTGCGCGGATCTTTTGGAATACTACGACAGCGGGCGGCTGGACGATATTAACATTATTTACACCGACTACATTGCCGCAAGACCGGGCGAGTGCAAGAAAATCAAGCTGCTCCCGTTAGAGCTAACGCGCTTTCACACCGAGGGGCGCAAAGAAAATCCGACTGAAAAACAGTTTCTCCCAAGCCCCGACGCAGTGCTTGAGGGCATTATTCCAAGCTACGTGATGGGCTTTATTTACGGCTCGCTTGTGGAAAGCTTTTGCAGCGAACAGCAGGCGCGGATGAACGCTATGAAAAGCGCCAGCGACAACGCGGAAGAAATGCTGCGGGCGCTTCGCTTGCAATACAACAAGCTACGCCAAAGCGCCATTACCGGAGAAATGACGGAGATTGCGGCAGGAGCAAAGGCACAGCATACCAAACGGGAAAAAAGAAACAGCGAGGGTTCTTATGGAGCTTAATACAGGAAAAATCATTCAAATCACCGGCCCTGTCGTCGATGTTAAATTCACAAAGGAGACGCTTCCGAAAATTCGGGAAAAGCTGTATGCCGAATGCAAAGGCGAGAAGCGGACGATGGAAGTTGTGCAGCACATCGGCAATTCTACCGTGCGCTGCGTTATGCTGGGCGCAAGCGAAGGGCTTTGCCGCGACATAACGGTTTTTGCAACGGACGCGCCCATTTGCGTGCCAGTCGGCGAAGCCGTGCTTGGACGGCTTGTAAACGTGCTTGGCGAGCCGATGGACGGCGGTGCGCCGTTTCCTGACGATTGCCCGCGCCGCCCTATTTACCGCGCGGCGCCCGACTACGCGCAGCGCGCGACCAGCGAAGAGATTTTGGAGACCGGAATTAAAGTTATCGACCTTCTCGCTCCTTACGCAAAGGGCGGAAAAATTGGCCTGTTTGGAGGAGCGGGCGTTGGCAAGACCGTTTTGATTCAGGAGCTAATTCACAACATCGCCACCGAGCACGGCGGCTACTCCATCTTTACCGGCGTTGGCGAACGAAGCCGGGAAGGAAACGACTTGTTTGGCGAAATGAAAGAGAGCGGCGTTATTCAAAAGACCGCCCTTGTATTCGGGCAAATGAACGAAGCACCCGGCGTAAGAATGCGCGTAGCGCTTTCCGGACTGACGATGGCGGAGCATTTCCGCGACGAATGTCAAAAAGACGTGCTGCTTTTTATTGACAATATTTTCCGTTTTATTCAGGCGGGCAGCGAAGTATCGACGCTGCTTGGACGGATGCCCTCTGCAGTTGGCTACCAGCCTACGCTTGCGCAGGAGCTGGGCGAGCTGGAAGAGCGCATTGCCTCCACGCAAACCGGCTCGGTTACTTCCGTGCAAGCGATTTACGTTCCTGCCGACGACTTAACGGACCCCGCTCCCGCGACGACGTTCGCCCATCTGGACGCGACGACGGTTTTAAGCCGGAAAATCGCGGAGCTTGGCATTTACCCTGCGGTTGACCCGCTGGAATCTTCTTCCCGTATTCTGGATCCGGAAATTGTCGGCGAGGAGCATTACCGCGTGGCGCGCGCCGTTCAGGAAATTTTGGAGCATTACAACGAGCTTCAGGACATTATTGCCATTCTCGGCATGGACGAGCTTAGCGACGAAGACCGCCTTCTTGTGCATCGGGCGCGGAAGCTTCAGCGCTTCCTCTCCCAGCCTTTTAGCGTTGCGGAGAAATTTACCGGCGTTGCCGGCGTTTACGTGCCTCTTGAAGAAACTGTGCGCAGCTTCCGCGCAATTGTAGACGGGGAAGCGGACGACTACCCGGAAAACGCCTTTTTCAACGTAGGTACAATTGACGATGTAAAGGAGAAGGCAAAACGTTTGGAGGAAGAAGCCAATGAAAAGTTTTCGGCTTGAGATTTTGACGCCGGAGCGTGTTTTTTACCGGGGCGAATGCGTCTCCTTGATTCTGCCCATTACCGACGGAATGCTTGGCATTATGGCAAACCGCGAGCCGATTACGGCGTCCGTTACGTGCGGCGAGGCGTATTATACCGTGCCGGGCGGGGAAAAGATTCTCTTTTCCGTCTCCGGCGGAATGGTAGACGTGATGGCAAACTCTGTCAAACTGCTTTGCGACTCCGCCCTGCTTCCGGAAGAAATTGACGAGCAAAAAGAGCGGGAAGAAGCTGCGCTTGCGCGCGCAGAATTGGCAAAAAAGCAAAGCCGAAAAGATTATCTTTTGTCGCAGCTTATGCTCTCCAACGCCATCAACAACTTGAAAATCAAGCAAAAAACAAGCGTAAATCAGCAATAGAGGCGGTCAGTATTGTTTCTACCTTGGCAGACTTTCTTCCACGCACAGCGCGCCCCAGCCGGCCTGCGGGTTTGGCCACGCGGAAAAACCCGGAAGGCGGCGTGCGCCGCTTAGCAAATACGCTTTTAGCTTCTCTCCGAAAAGAAACGGGTCGTTCCCTCTTACAATTCCCCATTCCAGCAAAAGCGCCGCTCCGCCGGTCACAAACGGCGCGGCAAACGATGTCCCGCTTCTTCTTGTATAACCGCCGCCGGGACTTGGCGCAAGCACGTCAACGCCCGGTGCGCAAAGATCTGGCTTCCTGCCGCCGCCCCGCAAAGGTCCCTGCCCGCTAAATGGCGCAAACCGCCCGGTTGCAGCGTTGTAGGCGGAAACGGAAATCACGCGCTCGGCGGTTGAGGGAATTGTAAGCGTTGTCTCTGGAGACGGGCGCAGAAACTGCGTTGTCCGGTTGGTAGCCTCGGCAGCCGGAAGCCACAAATCTACATTTCCCTCCAAAATGCGCTCCGGAAAAAACCGAAGCGTCCAAACGCCTCCCATTAACCGATCTCCCCTGTTTGGAACAAATTCCAAAAGCAGTTCCTGCTGCGTAGAATCCGGTCTTGGCTCTGAGTAATAATAAATTAGCCGCGTATCCGATAGCACAACGTTTCCCGTCTCCTGAGAAGGAAGCAGCGTAATGCGCTCTGCGTTCGGAGCTTCCAAAACCGTTTGAAAACGGTCGAAATAATTTTTCCAAACCTGAAGGCGGATTCCGCTCTCTCCCGGCGATACGACAAACGACACCTCCTCTTTCGCTTCTAAAAGCTCTAAAAACGCGTGCCGGCCGGTTACGCCTTCGTTGCCGGAGCCAACCACAATACTGCACCGATAGCTTCGCGCCGCCTGGTTTAAAAACCCTTCCAGAAGGGAGTTTCCCATGTGCGAGCCGTAGTTGTTGCCGTAGCTGATATTAACGGCAATCGGCTTTTGCAAATCGGCGGCCGTACGCAGGCAAAAATCCACCGCCATCATCAGGCTGGTCGTTTTCGCAAAACCGCGCTCTTCTCCGGCGGAGAGCCGCACAATAACAAGCTGCGCCTGCGGCGCCATCCCCCGGTTTTCGCCCCGCGAGCCTCTCCCGTTTCCGGCGGCAATTCCGGCAACCGCCGTCCCATGCCCCGTGCCGTCCTCGCTTAAAATCGGTCCGGAGGGCCGGAGGCGGGAATCCCCCTGTAAAAGCGCCGCATTAATTTCGTCTTGCGAAAAAATCTGCCCAAAGCCGTAGCGGTTTTCTCCGTCTCCCGCCACCTGATCCCAAAGCGCCGCAATCCGGGTCGTTCCGTCGTCGTTTCGAAAATCCGGATGCCGATAGTCGATGCCCGAATCCGGTATCCCAACAAGCACACCGTCGCCAAACAGTCCTTCGCCTTCGGGCAGCCGCGCGCTTTGCACTTCGTTTACGCACGAAGTGTTTTGACCGGTGGAAACCGACGTGTACAAAAGAGTAGGCTTTTCTACAAACAGCACCTCCGGAAATTCCGTTAAAAGACCGATCTTCTCTTCCAAAATCGTGAGAACCGCGTATTGCCCAAGCAAGGGAACGACGCTTGCGCCAAGCTGCTCCGCCACGCGGCCAATGTCTCCGTAGTAGTTTACAATCAGCTGCCACTCGTTTGTAAGCGGCTCGTACCCTACGTTTAAATCGGGCGTCTTTTCCCGCTCCCGATCGCTAAGCGAAAGCGCCAGCAGCAATTGATTTTCGAGCTTATCTTCCTGCATACAAAACCCCGAAGACTTTTTTTCAGTTTATGCTCTGTTTTTTCGCAGCATACCGGATTGCGAATTCTTTCCGCTTCGGGTATAATAGAGACAGCGCAGTTTGTACAGCTATGTACAACTCTATTAAGTTTATAACGCAGGAGGTTTACAAGATGAAGTTTGGCTACTTTGATGACTCCAACCGCGAGTACGTCATCACTTCACCGAGAACGCCTTACCCTTGGAT
The DNA here is from genome assembly GCA_944384025.1 of uncultured Lachnospiraceae bacterium. Taxonomy (GTDB): domain Bacteria; phylum Bacillota; class Clostridia; order Lachnospirales; family Lachnospiraceae; genus ISDg. The sequence continues at coordinate 3,492 of CALWRS010000014.1, read as the reverse complement.
TAACTACTTAGGAACACAGGGCTTCTTCTCGCTTATTTCCAATACCGCAGGCGGCTATTCCTTTTATCGCGACGCCCGCCTTCGCCGCATTACGCGCTATCGCTACAACAACGTGCCGATTGACATGGGCGGCAGATACTTCTACATTAACGACAACGGTCATGTCTGGAACGCCGGTTGGAGCCCGGTAAAGACGGAGCTTGACAGCTACGAGTGCCGCCACGGAATGGGTTACACGAAAATCAGCGGTTCTTCTAAGGGCGTACAGGCGGATCTGACGTTTTTTGTACCGCAGGATTTTAACGGTGAAGTGCAAAAAGTCGTTCTTACGAACCGCTCCGACGAAACGAAAAACCTGAAGCTTACAAGCCTTCAGGAGTGGTGTTTGTGGGATGCAAACGACGACTCTACCAACTTCCAGAGAAACTTTAACACCGGCGAAGTGGAAATTCTTGGCTCTACCATCTTCCACAAAACTGAGTACAAAGAGCGCCGCGACCACTTCGCATTTTACACGGTTAACGCGCCGATTCAGGGCTTTGATACCGACAGAGAGAGCTTCCTTGGTCTCTACAACGGCTTTGACCACCCGCAGACGGTATTTGCCGGAGGGCCGAACAACTCCGTAGCTATGGGCTGGTCCCCGATTGCCTCTCATTATCTGGAGCTGACGCTTGCGCCGGGAGAAAGCAAAACGTACGTCTTCTGCCTTGGCTACGTAGAGATGCCGCAGGAAGAGAAATTTGATCTCTCCGGAAATTACGAAGGGCTGATTGACAGCATCGGCTACAAGAAAAACGTTATTAACAAGACAAAAGCGAACGAAATGATGGCGATGTGCGACACCGAAGAGAAAGCAGACGCGCTGTTTGCCGCCTTAAAGGCGCATTGGGACGGTTTGCTTGGGCAGTACGCCGTAAAATCGCCGGACGAAAAGCTAAACCGCATGGTAAACATCTGGAACCAGTACCAGTGTATGGTTACGTTTAACATGTCCCGCTCCGCTTCCTACTTTGAATCGGGCATCGGGCGCGGCATGGGCTTCCGCGACAGCAACCAGGACTTGCTTGGCTTTGTTCATCAAATTCCGGAGCGCGCCAGAGAAAGAATTCTTGACCTTGCCGCTACGATGCTTCGCGACGGCGGCGCTTACCACCAATATCAGCCGCTTACCAAGCGCGGAAACCATGAGCTTGGCTCGAACTTTAACGACGACCCGCTTTGGATGATTCTTGCCGTTGCCGCATACATCAAAGAGACCGGCGACGTTGGCATCCTTGACGAAGTCATCCCTTACGAAAACAACGACGAGCTAAAGAGCACGCTTCTTGACCACCTTGAGAAAGCATTTAACCATGTTTGCACGAAGATTGGCCCGCACGGACTGCCGCTTAGCGGACGCGCAGACTGGAACGACTGTCTGAACCTTTCGTGCTTCTCGGACAAGCCGGGCGAATCGTTCCAGACGTACAACAACAAAGAAATCTTCCCCGACCCGCCGTTCTACAGCCAGACCGCAGAGTCCGTTATGATTGCGGCAATGTTTTGCTACATCGGACCGGAATATGCGGCAATGTGCCGCCTAAAAGGGCTTGAGGACGAAGCGAAAAGAGCCGAAGCGAAGATTGCGGAAATGGTTGCCGCAACAGAAAAATTCGGCTACGACGGCGCTTGGTTCCTGCGCGCTTACGACCATTACGGCAACAAAGTCGGCTCCGCAGAATGCGAAGAAGGCAAGATCTTCATCGAGCCGCAGGGCTGGGCTGTACTGGCCGGAATCGGCAAGGATAAGGGCTACGACTTAAAGACGCTTGAGAGCATCGACAAATACTTAAACTGCGAGCATGGTCTCGTTTTGAACAATCCGGCGTTTACCAAATACTACGTTCCGTACGGCGAAATCTCTACCTATCCGGGCGGCTATAAAGAAAACGCAGGTATTTTCTGCCACAACAACGCATGGATTATTTGTGCGGAGGCAGCTGTGGGACACGGCGACAAAGCGTTTGAGTATTACTCCAAAATTGCTCCGGCATACCGCGAGGAAAAATACAACGAGCTGCATCGCACGGAGCCGTACGTATACGCGCAGATGATTGCCGGCAAAGACGCAAGAGCGCACCAGTTTGGCGAAGCGAAAAACTCCTGGCTGACCGGTACCGCTGCTTGGAACTTTGTTGCAGTTTCGCAATTTATCCTCGGCGTTTTGCCGCAGTACGACGGTTTGAAAATCGATCCTTCCATTCCGAAGGCATGGGACGGTTTTGAAATTTCCCGTCTGTTCCGCGGCGGCGTGTACGAAATCAGCGTAAAGAACCCGAATCACGTCTCCAAAGGCGTTGTCTCTATGACCGTAGACGGCAAGGCCGTACAAGGCAATGTAATTCCGGTGCTTGGCGCAGGCGTGCATAAAGTGGAAGTAGTGCTTGGGTAAGGATACGCCCTAGAGAAAAGCGACCAACCTTACGGTTGGTCGCTTTTGATATAAGGATTGTTTTCCCATTTTTCCTTTCTCCAAATTATAATTTAACTATTCAATCCTCAAAAACCATTGATTTTTCAAGGCTTCACGCCTGTTTTTCATTCAAACCTTATCTATTTGCCCTTGTTTTTGCCCTTACGAGCCGAAACAAGGGCAACTTTTTATTCCCCGCCGACCACCTTATCCATCAGCCTTGCGGAAGTGCGCTTCGCTTCCCTTGTAGAGTGAGCGTAAATGTTCATTGTGGTACTGACATCAGAGTGTCCGAGAAGTTCCTGCACATCTTTCGGCTTTGCGCCGCCGGAAAGCAGATTGCTTGTGTAGGTGTGACGGAGCGTGTGGAAATGGAAATCTTCAAGCCCTTTCACTTTCTTCTTTGCCGCCCTGCACATAATCCCTACCGTACTCGGCGCTTCATACGCCCCGTCTGCTCTCAGGCAGACAAAGGAGATTTCCTTGTAGTCCTCCGGGACTTCCTCTGTCCTTTGCAGGCTGTAAACCTCATAATAGGTGCGCCCTTTTTCCTTTACTTCTTTGTAGTAGTTCAGGTGATAAAGCTCCCCGTAGCGGAAACGGTTTTTGCGCTGTTCTGTTCTCGCCGCCCGCAGGATTGCCGCCAGCGTGTCGCAGAAATCAACGGTGCGGACTTTGCTCCGCTTTGTCGTTCCCACTTCGGTTGTGTGCCTTGTTCCGTTATAGCGCATACTGCGGCGTACTGTAAGATATTGTTCCTCAAGGTTAATATCCTGCCAAGTCAAGCCGCATACTTCTCCGATACGAAGCCCCGTGTAGTACGCTATCTGCACAGGCAGCAAGGCGGGATTGTCTTTTGCCTTGAGAAATTCCTCCAGCTTTTGGAACTGCTCATGGGTGATAGTAGGAATACTGGAAGTATCTTCCTCACTGTCCGAGAAAATATCTGTTTCCTGCTTTCTGCCCCTCAGCTTCACATACTGCATAGGGTTAAAGGTAATCAGTTTTTTCGGGAAAACCGCAAAGCGGAAGGAATT
>CALWRS010000013.1 GCA_944384025.1 uncultured Lachnospiraceae bacterium | reverse complement strand
GCCGTGTGATAGCGGTGGCGCTCGTTGCTGGCGTGTTCCTCACGCCGGGAGTCCAGGATGACGGTACCGATCTCGTCTGAGACCTCGACCTCCGTCACCTCGCCGGTAGCGAATTTGTACTTGATAATCATTAGAAAACCTCCATTCGTGTGGGAATGGAGGCTCTCTGAACAGCGAAAAATGGCAATAGTAACCTAACCGCAGTCCAAATGGAGTGATCTCCATTCCGATTGCAGCTCTCTTGCTCATCAGATCGCTGTGCTGATATTTACTTGTCCACTATAAGGCGTGAGCCATCATTGATCAGGTGATGCACCTTTATAGCAGGTTCCCCCGAAGGGGATGGGCAGGCGTATTGGGTAATGCGTCACTGCCCATCAGGATTAGGCTTATTTCTTCTTGCTCGGTCTGGTCTGTGCCAGAGCACTGCCTGCAACAGACTTTGACTTGTCGCTGTAGCGACCGTCTTTGAGAATCTGACTTGCCTTGGTAGCGACTGCCTTGGAAGTCTGCTTCTTGTTTCTTGCCATGCCGTTCACCTCCTTGAAAAGTTAGTTGAAGTGGATTTATGAGGGTTTACAAACCAAAACACCTGAAATGGATTGATTTTTACACATTTTCGTGATATAATAAAAAGGTGTAATCTGCCATCGGTGTATCTTGGCGGCACTCCTCGTCCATCCGAGAGTATTATCGCGCCGCAAAATGAGACACACAGCGGCCTTAACATAGGACACATGAGACAAAACATAGGACAAATCGAAATTCGCAGGACAAGGAGAATCGGATGTGCTGGTAAAGACATATTTTGAGCGGTTATACCCGCACATACGGACGGAACTTTACTATCCGAGCAGGAAGAACAGCGGTATATTTGTAATGCGCTGCTTCTGCGCAGCAGGTAGTAATCATTTCCCGTTCACAAAAGGAAAACGGTACACCTCCGGGGATGTACCGTTACCGAGAAAACTATATGACGGCAGCCGAACCATGACGCCAGATATCAAGGCATCCTTTCATTCGTTTGACGAGTACGGTCTTACTGCTTTTTATAAGGAAAACATCGAAACGGCAAAGATGCGGGATGTGATGGTTGCCTTTGGCATTCCTCCGACCTCCAAAATGAACGAGGACTGTCTGTGCAGGGCGTTGGCGATTCAGTTCCGGGCATTTATTGAGAGCGATACCGATGAGGCTGACGATATTGCCGCTATGGAGTATCAGAAGCTCCTTGCGGATCCGAAGGAAGAAACGACGGAAACATATCATTCGGCATCGGTGTTATATCCGGGAGATCAGATATATTTCAAGTCGAAGTTCCGACCGACCTACCAGGTGAATATTTACGAGAAGTTTCAGCACACCTGGGAGTTTGAGAATACGGGAACGCAGGTCTGGCGTGGCCGCAGGCTCTATTTCTTGAACCACGATGCCGTCCGTCCGAGAGCAGACGCCAATTATATCGATATACCGGACACGCCTCCGCATAAGGGCGTAAAAATAACCGTGAGCATGGATGCCCGCGGCTTTGAAGGAAAATCGGAATGCAAGTGGATCATGGTAGACAACGATGACAACGATTGCTTCCCGAACAGCAACACATTCACATTTTTTGTCAGTGCAAAATTCGAGTATCAGAAATAGACGGAGGTAATACAGTGAGTGAAGTCAACATCGAGAAGTGGGTAACATTGAAAGAAGTCCAGTCATATCTCGGAGTCGGCAGAGAAACGGTTCTCGCCTGGATTGCCAAGCGCAATATGCCAGCCTACAAAGTAGGGAGACTTTGGAAGTTCAAGCTGTCCGAGGTGGACGATTGGATTCGTTCCGGCGGTGCCGCCGATGACAGAGACGATGAAAAAACTGACAAGGACGGCAAATAAGTCCGTATTATGGGACAACACAAAAAAGTACAATGAGGATGGATACATCCAATTTACTGCAGGAGGTTAATTTAGATGGCTGATAAAACCAATGCCAACATTGGCTTTGAAAAACAACTGTGGGATGCGGCTTGCGTTCTGTGGGGACATATCCCGGCAGCGGAATACAGAAAGGTAATCATCGGACTTATCTTTCTGCGCTACATTTCCGCGGCCTTTGATAAAAGATATCAGGAACTCGTGGATGAAGGCGATGGTTTCGAGGATGACCGTGACGCCTATACGATGGAGAATGTTTTCTTCGTGCCAGAGGAGGCAAGATGGAGTACCATCGCTGCCGCCGCTCATACGCCGGAGATCGGCACGGTTATCGATAACGCCATGAGAGCCATCGAAGCCGAGAACAAAACGCTGAAGAATGTCCTTCCGAAGAACTACGCCAGCCCCGACCTTGATAAGCGGGTGTTGGGCGATGTCGTGGACATCTTCACGAACAACATTGATATGAGCAATACCGAAGAGAGTGAAGATCTCCTCGGTCGTACCTACGAATACTGTATCGCACAGTTTGCGGAGAAGGAAGGCGTCGGAGGCGGTGAATTCTATACGCCGTCCAGCGTGGTTAAGACCCTTGTCTCCATCCTCCGTCCGTTTGATAACTGCCGCGTGTATGACTGCTGCTGCGGTTCCGGCGGTATGTTCGTACAGAGCGCGAAATTTATCCAGGCGCATTCCGGCAAGCGTGGGGCAATCTCCGTTTACGGACAGGAGGCAAACGCCGATACCTGGAAGATGGCAAAGATGAATATGGCTATCCGCGGAATAGACGCCGACTTCGGTCCCTATCAGGCGGACACCTTCACGAACGATCTGCACCCAACCTTGAAAGCGGACTTTATCCTTGCGAATCCACCCTTCAACTATCACCCGTGGAATCAGGAGAAACTGTTGGAGGATGTGCGCTGGAAGTATGGTATCCCGCCTGCGGGCAATGCCAACTACGCATGGATTCAGCACATGATCCATCATCTTGCACCGAGCGGAAAAATCGGTCTGGTGCTTGCGAACGGAGCCCTTTCCACGCAGTCCAGCGGCGAAGGTGAAATCCGTAAGAAGATTATCGAGGATGATTTGATTGAAGGCATCATCGCCATGCCAACACAGCTTTTCTATAGTGTGACCATCCCGGTTACGCTGTGGTTCATCACGAAGGGCAAGAAGCAGAAAGGCAAGACACTCTTTATCGACGCCCGCAAGATGGGACACATGGTCGACAGAAAACACAGGGATTTCTCCGAGGAGGATATTCAGAAGTTGGCTGATACCTTCGAGGCATTCCAGAACGGAACGCTTGAGGATGTGAAGGGTTTCTGCTCTGTTGCCACCCTGCAGGATATCGCAAAGCAGGATTATATACTGACGCCGGGACGCTATGTGGGCATTGAGGAGCAGGAAGATGACGGCGAGCCATTTGAGGAGAAAATGGCGCGGCTGACATCGGAACTGTCCGATATGTTCGCCAAGTCCCATGAACTGGAGGACGAGATCAGAAGAAAGTTAGGAGCGATTGGGTATGAAATATAATCTTGCGGATATATGTGAATACGCCAAGGGCAAAGTCGATGTTGCTATCCTGGATGATGAAACCTATATATCCACGGAGAATATGATCCCCAACAAGGGTGGCATTACCAGCGCATCTTCATTGCCGACCATAGCACAAACACAGGCATTTCTTGCCGGCGATGTCTTGGTGTCGAATATCAGACCGTACTTCAAGAAGATATGGTTTGCTGAGTTCGATGGTGGCTGCTCTAACGATGTTCTCGTGTTTAGAGCAAAGGACGGCGTGAGCAAGCGGTTTCTGTACTATGTGCTTGCAGACGATACATTTTTCGATTACTCGATGGCGACTTCGAAAGGCACAAAGATGCCTCGTGGGGACAAAGCAGCCATTATGAAATATGAAGTTCCCGATTTTACATACGAGGAACAGGAAAAAATCGCAGGAATACTGGAGGTGCTTGACAGAAAAATACAGATTAATACAGAAATAAACGAGAATTTAGAGGAGCAAGCTCGCTCCATTTTCCAGTCATGGTTCATTGATTATGAGCCATTTGGTGGAGCAGCTCCTTCAGATTGGTTTCCATCCACGTTAGGACAAGTAGCGATCATGAAAACCGATAGCTGGTCACCTGCGAAGAATCCTGGTGTTGTGGTGGAACACTACAGCATTCCCGCATTCGATGAGAAGCATTACCCTGTGTTCGAAATCGCATCTGAAATCAAGAGCAACAAATACATTCTCACTCCTGAATCAGTGATGATTTCTAAACTCAACCCTGACACCAAGCGAATCTGGAGACCTGTGTGTCTTTCGGAATATCCGGTTTGCTCCACGGAGTTTATTGTCTATGAGGCAAAGAAGAATGGGCAGCGAGATTACATATACTCGCTCATTGATAGCATTCCGTTCTTCAACCATCTTTGCTCACATACGACAGGTTCAACAAACAGCCGTCAAAGAGCAACACCGAAGACCACACTTGAGTTTTCGTTCTTACTGCCTCCTGACTCTGTAATTGAGGAATTTTGTCATATTGTTACGCCAATGTACGACCTAATCACCTCTAACATTGTTGAGAATCAGTCATTGTCGAAAACTCGTGACAGTTTACTCCCTCGGCTGATGTCCGGCGAACTGGATGTGTCCGACCTTGACCTCTAAGCCGCTAAATTCTCGTTTAAGTGCGATTAACTCTCACCAACGGCGAGAGTAAAGCCAACGGAACTGCCGTTGATGTCGTTCTCTGGAAATACCAATAAAAGGAGAAACGACATGAAACAGGAACTGATGACGGAGGTAATGCAGCAGATGCTGCCATACCTCGACAATGCCCAGCTGCAACAGCTGAGACAAGTGATGGAGCAGACGCTCTTTCACTACGAAGTGACCGGCGCAGAGGTTAAGCCGGAGGAGGACGATAGCAATGACCTTGTAGCAATGTTCATAGCCGCCAAGCGGATCGAGGGATGCTCGGAAAAGACGCTGAAGTATTATCAGACCACGATTGACGCTATGGTCTCATCTCTCGGCAAGAATGTCCGACATATTCTTACGGAGGATTTGCGGACATACCTCACCGAGTATCAGAGCAGGAACCAGTCGAGCCGGGTAACAATTGACAATATCCGCCGCATCCTGTCCAGCTTCTTTTCGTGGCTGGAGGATGAGGATTACATCATAAAAAGCCCCGTCCGCCGTATTCATAAGGTGAAAACGGCAAGCAGCATCAAAGAGACCTACTCGGATGAGGACTTGGAGAAGATGCGGGACAACTGCGAGGAACTGCGGGACTTGGCAATGATCGATATGCTTGCTTCAACGGGAATGCGTGTCGGTGAGATGGTTCTTCTGAACCGCGATGATATCAACTTTGCGGAACGGGAATGCGTGGTGTTCGGCAAGGGCGACAAGGAACGAATCGTGTACTTTGATGCCAGAGCCAAGTTGCATTTGCAGGAGTATCTCGACAGCCGGACGGACGAGAATTCCGCCCTGTTCGTAACATTGAGGGCTCCGCATGAACGGATACAGATTGGCGGCATCGAGCATAGGCTCCGCGAGATGGGCAGGCGGCTGAACATTCCGAAAGTGCATCCGCACAAATTTCGGCGGACGCTGGCGACAATGGCTATTGATAAGGGAATGCCGATTGAGCAGCTTCAGCGGCTCCTTGGGCATCAACGGATAGATACGACTTTGCAGTACGCAATGGTCAAACAGAGCAATGTAAAAACGGCTCACAGGAAATATATAGGTTAGGACGGTGACATGATGGAAGCATGGAAAAAAATTAGATTAGGTGATGCCTGCGTTACCAATGCAGATTCCTACTCTCCGAAAGAGGAATGGAAGTTCGTGAACTATTTGGACACAGGAAACATCACCGACAACAGAATCGATTCCATTCAATGCATAGATGTGGAGAATGATAAGCTCCCCAGCAGAGCGAGAAGAAAAGTCAAAAAGAACAGCATCATTTATTCTACAGTGCGCCCGAATCAGCGTCACTTTGGAATCATCAAAACACAGCCGGAAAATTTCCTCGTTTCAACGGGATTTGCTGTGATTGATGTGGATGCTGGTATGCTTGATGCAGACTTCCTTTATTATCTGCTGACGCAGCCAACTCTTGTCGAGGCACTTCATGCTATCGCAGAGCAAAGCACATCAGCGTACCCGTCTATCAAGCCTTCTGATATAGAGGACTTGGAAATAGAAATACCTGAACTTGCTACGCAGAAAAAGATTGCAGATATTCTTGGTAGCTTGGACAGGAAAATAACACAGAATACGGAGGTAAACGAGAATTTAGTGGCTTAGAAGTCGAGGCCGGAGACATCAAGTTCACCGGATATCAGCTTTGGCAATAGAGTGTCCCGTAACGATGATAATCTTTCATTTTCGAGTCGATTGTTCAAATATCGACCTAACAGCGGATGCACCTGCTCTTGCCACATCAATTGTTCTTGCATCGGCGGACACTTGAACGGTATTTTTTTTAAGTTCGATGCTGGTTGAGCTATTGATGGAACTCCTGTCTGGTTAGCATAAGAAAGCAACTCATGCTGTCCAGATGCACTATGGAAGAACAAAAGAAGGAACTCCGGGACAACCTTTGTCTCATCGCACCGCAGATAAAATTGTCGCTGCGATAAAACATATCGATCATATTTACATCCATCGGGAATCATAGCTACTTGTCCAATATTCCCGGCGTGGGTAAAAATAAGGTCATGAGGAAACACAATGGAATTTTTCAAGCGTTCTGCGTGTTCCTCGGTTATGTAATTGAATTCAGGTTCTTCCAGAAAGTACCCGCGCAGGTGGTTTCCGCTGATAATAGGTACACCCTCTGGAACAAAAGTGGAAACCTTGATATTTGATCCAAAAGGCCCCATAGCTACTTTCTCCGCTACATCAAGAATTGTAGCTGTTGGCCACTCGGTATCTTGGAGAAGATGCTCATACAGAGCGATTACCTGCTGAAGTAAATTCTCGTTTGAATCGAAGCAAGGAACGAAAATGTAATGAAGATTAGCACCCTGCAAAGGGCATCATGATGGATAGAAAGAACACAAAGGAGCGAATGCTATGTCAGGATTTTATACGGAAGCGGACTATGAGAACTCCATCATAGAACTGTTTCAGAACATGGGATACCGTTATGTTTACGGTCCCGATGTGGAGAGGGATTTCAGCAGTCCTCTTTATGATGTCGAACTGAACGATGCGCTACATCGGCTCAATCCGACCATGCCGGAGGACGCGATTGCTGATGCCCTGTTCAAACTGAAGAATTTTGAGAATGCCGAACTGGTTCAGAAAAACGCTGTTTTCATGGACTATATTCAGCATGGAATCGAAGTGCGCTACTTCGTCAAGGGCGAGGAACGCTCCGGCCTCGTTTACCTTATGGATTACAAGAATCCTGACAAGAACTCCTTCGTAGTTGCCAATCAGTGGACTTTCATTGAGAACAGCAACAAGCGCCCGGACGTCCTTCTGTTCCTCAACGGTCTGCCCGTTGTGCTTGTGGAGTTGAAGTCTCCCTCAAGAGAAGAAACGGACGCATCGGAGGCTTATACTCAGATACGGAATTATATGCATGAGATACCGTCCATGTTCATTTATAACTGCATTTGCGTTATGAGCGACCATCTGACTTCCAAGGCGGGAACGATCACCTCCGGCGAAGACCGCTTCATGGAGTGGAAAACGAAGGATGGCAACTATGAAAACACGCAGTACGCACAGTTCGATACCTTCTTCGAGGGCATCTTTGAGCGGGAGCGTCTGCTCGACATTATCAAAAACTTCATCTGCTTCTCCAACGAGGGATTGAAACAGTTCAAGATACTCGCCGGTTACCACCAGTATTTTGCTGTCAACAAAGCTGTGGAATCGACAAAGCACGCCACGGAAACGGACGGTAAAGGCGGCGTGTTCTGGCATACCCAGGGCAGCGGAAAGTCTCTGTCGATGGTCTTTTATGCACATCTTCTGCAGGAGGCTTTGGACAGCCCAACCATCGTTGTGCTGACCGACCGCAATGACCTTGACGATCAGCTTTTCGGCCAGTTCGCCAAGTGTAAGGACTTCCTGCGTCAGGAGCCGATGCACGCCGAGAGCCGGGAACATCTGAAATCCCTGCTTGACGGCAGACAGGCAAACGGCATCATCTTTACTACGATGCAGAAATTCGAGGAGTCCCATGAGCCTCTTTCCGAACGCAGGAACATTGTCGTTATGGCAGATGAGGCGCACCGTGGGCAGTACGGATTGAAGGAAAAGGTCGATGCCGAGACAGGTAAAATCAAGATTGGCACAGCCCGCATCATCCGCAACAGCCTACCGAACGCTACATACATCGGATTCACGGGTACGCCTATTTCCATGAAGGACAGAAGCACCCGCGAGGTCTTTGGTGACTATATCGATGTCTACGACATGACGCAGGCGGTCGAGGATGGTGCTACCCGCCCGGTTTATTATGAAAGCCGCGTCATCAAGCTGAACCTTGATGAAGAAACTCTGCGCATGATTGATACAGAGTACGAGGTCATGGCGAATAATGCCGATCCCGAAGTGGTGGCAAAGAGCAAGAAGGAACTCGGTCAGATGGAGGCAATACTCGGAAACGATCAGACTATTGCTTCCCTTGTCGATGATATCCTTGACCACTACGAGAATTACCGTGCGGATTTGCTTACGGGTAAGGCTATGATTGTGGCATATTCCCGCGCTATCGCCATGAAGATTTACAATCGCATCCTGCAGCTCCGCCCGTCCTGGACAGAAAAAGTCGCTGTCGTTATGACAGAGAGCAACAAGGACCCGGAGGAATGGCGTGCAGTCATCGGAAACAAGCGTCACAAGGATGAACTCGCTAAAAAGTTCAAAGACAATAACAGCCCTCTGAAGATTGCCATCGTGGTGGATATGTGGCTGACGGGCTTTGATGTTCCGTCCCTTGCGACCATGTATGTTTACAAGCCGATGCAGGGATATAACCTGATGCAGGCTATCGCTCGCGTAAATCGTGTGTTCGCCGATAAGGAAGGTGGACTTGTTGTCGATTATGTCGGCATTGCTTCTGCTCTTAAGGAAGCGATGAACGATTACACCTCACGTGACAAGAAGAACTACGGCGATACCGATATTGCAAAGGTGGCATATCCGAAGTTCCTGGAGAAACTTTCAATTTGCCGTGATATATTCCACGGCTACGATTATTCCAAGTTCACGACAGGCACAGACCTTGAACGCTCCAAGGCTATCAGCGGTGCGGTTAACTTTATCGTTGCACCGGACAAGGAAGAAAAGCGTGAAGACTTCCTGAAGGAATCTCTGCTCCTGCGACAGGCATTGTCGCTGTGTTCTTCTCTTGCGGAGGAATCCCTGCGAATTGAGGCGGCATTCTTTGAATCCGTCCGTGTCCTCGTTATGAGGCTGATGAACCAGGGCGAGGGAAAGAAAATCTCCCTGCCGGAAATGAATGCACGAATCAACGCCCTGTTGGAGCAGAGTATAAAGTCGAGCGGAGTAATCAATCTGTTCTCCGATGTGAACGGCGACTTCTCCCTGTTCGATCCGAAGTTCCTCGAAGAAATCAGCAAGATGAAAGAAAAGAATCTCGCCGTGGAACTGTTGAAAAAACTCATAGCCGAGCAGGTCATTATTTACAAGAGAACGAATGTGGTCAAGTCAGAGAAGTTCAGCGAAATCATCCAGCAGGCTATGAACCGCTACCTCAACGGTATGCTTACCAATGAACAGGTCATTGAGGAACTACTGAATCTGGCAAAGCAGATACAGGCGGCTCAGAAGGAAGGCGAGCAGCTTGGACTTACCGCAGATGAACTGGCATTCTATGATGCTTTGACGAAACCGCAGGCAATCAAGGACTTTTACGAGAATGAAGAACTGATCGCCATTACAAAAGAACTGGCTGAAGCCCTGCGAAATAATCGCACCATCGACTGGCAGAAGCGTGACTCTGCCAGAGCGAAGATGCGGATGATGATAAAGAAGCTCCTCAAGAAGCACAAGTATCCGCCGGAAGGCATGGATGATGCCGTACAGACCGTGATGCTTCAGTGCGAACTGTGGACAGATAACAACGATATGGAACGCCGTGTAGAGGCTTATGCTGACAGACTTGGACAGTATGCAGCCGCAACACGAGAAGAAAAGAAAGACGAGGAATAAGGTAACACGGAGGTAGGAAATGAGCGCAGCTTTATCAAAAACGCTTAAGGACAAGGATATGGACAGGATTTTTGCGGAGGTACCATGCACGGAAGACCTCGGCTTGAGCAAGCCTGGCCAACTGCGCCTGTTTCACCTTCTTGTGCGTGACGGCAAGTTCTATCACGAGGATTTGGAGAGGTGGCTCTATCGAAATCTCAGCCGGTATGTCTTTTCACGAGCGATGCTTGAGCAGTTCCGTAAGGATGACGATTTGGATGCCGCCATCGAACGTGCCATTCAGACGATGCGTGAAAACGGCGCTGCGGACGAGAAAGGCATGGGCAATGAACTCGGCGAGATGATGATTTACGCTTTTCTGGAGGGCAAACTGTCTGCTCCGAAACTGATGAGCCGTGTGGAACTGTCCACAGATCTTCCGCAGTATAAAAGTGTATGCGAAAGTATTCACCTGTTCTCCAATACTGATGAGAACGGTGCTCCGTTCAATCAGATGGTCTTCGGAGCATCCAACATTGTCGGTGAAATCCGTGATGCCGTAGACAATGCCTTTGACGCTATACTTCGCATCAAAAACCACACATCCCGTGAAATCCAGATGGTAGAGAAAACTGCGCTTGACCGCTCGTTTGCAGATGACGAGATTGCCTTTCTGAAGGATACCATCATTCCCACACCAAACGCAAAGAGCAAATACAATACGGCATACGGAGTGTTCCTCGGCTATTCCATTGGCGTCAATGCGGAGGATCACCCGGAAATTGAATACGAACAACTTGTCACGAAGAAAATGGTCGAGGATATCCAGCGTCACGCAGGGTATATCGCTGACAAGATAAAGAGTAACGGACTTGATATGCACTCGTTTTATATCTACATCCTTCCCTTCATGGATGCAGAAACCAACAAGAGTGAAATTATGGATCATGTCATGAAGGGAGATGTTGTCCTATGAGCGATACGCAAAAAACAAAACTCGGCGATGCCATATTCGGTAGCATTGATGACAACGACTTCCTCAATGTCCTGTATGACAATATGCTCTACAACTACGCCATTCTGAAACTGCACCTGGAGGGCTTTCAGCAGGCACGCCAGGTGGATGTGGAGGCGGCCTTGCGCTTTGCTGACCTGCTTTCCAAGTCCACACATCCGACAAAATCCGATGACCATAAGATGTGGGCACAGGCAATTATCACGCTGCTTCTTGAACTGGAGCCGGAAAACGAGGATGTTGCCTACTACGCCGGTTCGGTTCTTTCGAGCATAGGGAACTTCCGCGGCACGGAAATCGCCAAGACCGTTTATAAGTCCGGCTATACCGAAACCACCCTGCAGGAGAAGGCGTTCGCTACATTCATAAGCGACTATTTGTCTGTTCCTGCGCAGAAGGATATGCGGTTCTTCATTCCGCAGAAGAATATCTACGACCAGTTGAACGATGATGCTTTCAGCTATTCTGCGCCGACCTCTATGGGAAAGTCCTTCATCATGGAGGTATTCATCAAGAACAAGATTCAGAATGGTGCAAGGTGCAACTTTGCCCGAATCGTTCCTACCAAGGCTCTCATTAACGAGGTCAGAGAAGACACGGTCAAGGGACTGGACAAGTTGCTGGAAGAAATGAACTATAGCGTAATCACGGCAGCAAGCGACTACTCGTTGGAGGAGGATCACAATTTTATCCTCGTTATGACACCTGAACGCCTTTTGTATCTTCTTATCAGCAAGCCCGATTTCAAGATAGACTACATTTTCATAGATGAGGCTCATAAAATGACCGGCAGGAACAGCCGCGGACCGTTCTACTACAAGACGGTGGATATGCTTGCCCAGCAAGACCCGCCACCTCACTTTATATTTGCCTCGCCGAATATTCCGAATCCGGAGGTTTATCTGAAACTTGTTACCGAGGCGCAGAAAGGCGCGGGGAATGCCATCTCCTCGACTTTTGCTCCTGTGACGCAGTTTAAGTTCCTGATAAGCCAGGAAACAAAGTCCATCCGCATCTTTAACGACCACACACAGGATACTATTTTTATCTGCAAGTACGGTAATGCCTCTATGTCGGTCGTGGACTTCATGAATATCATGACGGCTTTCGATCAGGATAAGCCGTTGGGAGAACGCAAGCGCAACA
The DNA here is from genome assembly GCA_944384025.1 of uncultured Lachnospiraceae bacterium. Lineage (GTDB taxonomy): Bacteria > Bacillota > Clostridia > Lachnospirales > Lachnospiraceae > ISDg. The sequence goes on along the minus strand of CALWRS010000013.1, from coordinate 44,539 downwards.
TTGCTTATTTCAGCGGGAAGAATGGTGCTATCGAAGCTGCCAGAGCATTTGCCAAAGGGAAAGATGATATTGACGATGAGGACTTGAAGCAATTGGCGAACGATATCAGAGACCAGGTGCATGGCGATTATTACCTTACGAAACTTATCCGCAAGGGTATCGCATACCACATCGGATATCTTCCCGCCTCTATCCGGCAGCGAATCGAGAAGCTGTTTAAGGCGGGAAAGATAACAGCGATGTTCTGCACCAGCACATTGATAGAGGGCGTCAACCTTCCTGCTGATAATCTTTTCATTACGAACTACCGCAGCGGCAGACCGCAGATGACAAGTGTGGAGTTCCGTAATCTCATCGGTCGCGTGGGACGCATCAAGTTCAATCTTTACGGCAATGTGTTCTTTATCAGCGATGGGAACCAGGTGACCGAGAAGGAGTATGTACGCCTTCTCCGCGAACCAATACCGGAGCAGAAACTGTCGATCGTTCAGGAATTGAAACCGAAACTGAAAAAGCACGTCGTGGATACGCTTCTTTCAGGCAGTTCCAAGATCGAGCCTTACGATACAAAAAGCCAAAAGCAGTCAGAAGAAGAATATGTCATGATGCGGAAATTCGGGCTGATTCTTTTGAAAGATATTATGGACGACAGAAACAGTCTCGTCCGCCGCGAGTTTGCGGCATTTATGCCTGAAGGTGGCGAAGAGATTATCCGTGAGAAATTCACGGGACAAAAGGAGTTCATTGACAGCGACATCAACATTTCAGCAGATCAGACTCGGAAACTTGCAGCCGCTATCAGGAACGGCACCCATTATCCGAAATCCCAGGACGGACGGTTCTCTCATTCCGTTGTTCTCGGATTCCTTGAGGAACTGAGCCGTATCTTCAATTGGGATAAGTACGAGTTCGGAACGCTTGGCAAACGGAATAAGGTGGGCGAACACGCCAAGTTAAGCTGGTATGCCGTAATCCTATCTCAATGGATGGAAGGTCACGGGCTGAGTTATATCATGCGCAAGGCTATCGATTATATGAACGAACACCCGGAGAAGTTCTGGCTTAACGAATATACACCGTCGTATTTTGATGACAGCCCGGAACACCGAAATGTGGTGTTTGCCGATACGTTGGAGGTTATTGAAAATGTCATTCTCTTCAGCATATCAAACTACTTCCTGCGGTTTTCCAATATGTGCATTGCCATCAACGGAGAGCATTCCCTTGATGACAATAACTGGTATGAGTTCGTGGAATACGGCACGACAAATGAAATCACGGTGTTCCTGCAGCGGAACGGATTCTCCCGCGAGTCCGCAAACTACATAAAGGATCACCCTGAATATATCTTCAGACAGGACGGCGTTCTGATGCTGCGTCGCTCCCTTCTGAAATGCAAGAACAACGATGCAAGAACAGAGGCGGAACTAATCTCGCTGAACAGACCGAAACTCTTTGAAGAGGAATAATCCTCAACTACGAGACACAAGGAGAAAAAGTTATGCAAGAGATTTTTAGTAACACCACGCTGACCGTCAATCAGCTTATTGAGAAAATTGACACAGGAGAACTCGGGCTGCCGGAATTGCAGCGTCCGTTTATTTGGAAAGACTCGAAGGTCAGAGACCTTTTTGATTCCATGATGCGCGGCTATCCAATTGGGTATCTCATGCTGTGGGAATGCCCTGCGTTGGATAAGAAGAAATCTATCGGTGTTGACTCGCATAGCTATGACTCTCCGAAGGAAGTTATTATCGATGGGCAGCAGCGCCTCACTTCTTTGTATGCTGTCATGAAGGGCAAGAAGGTCATCAATTCCAAATTTGATGAGAAAGCAATCGTGATTTCTTACTGCCCGTTGCAGGACAAATTCGAGGTCGGTTATTCAGCCACGAAGAAAGACCCGGAGTGGATTTATAACATCAGCGAACTGTTCACCACAAATAACACCTTCAAGTATATCGGGGACTTCATTCAGCACTTGCATGATTATCGTGCATCCAAGGGCGAGGAACTTACCGATGAGGAGCAAGGTGTTATCGCCGAGCGCATCAATGCGGTGGTAAATCTGAAATCGCATACGCTTCCTGTTTTCGACATCAAGTCCAATGCCGAGGAAGAGGATGTTTCGGAAATATTCGTTCGTGTAAACTCTGGCGGCGTTTCGCTGAAGCAGAATGACTTTATTCTTACCCTGCTTTCTCTTTATTGGGATGACGGACGCAGGGAGATTGAGGAGTTCAGTAAGGAATCCACCTATCCGACAAAGGGCAAGACTACATCGTATAACCAGATCACCACGGTGAGCGCCCAGGATATTATCCGCGTGGTTATGGCTTACGCTTTTGACAGAGCGAGATTGAAGTATGGATACAAGCTGCTCCGCGGCGCAGATTTCGACCGCCGTGGTGCCGTTGACGATGAACTGCGTGTGCAGCGGTTCGACACGCTGAAGGCAAAACTGCCGGATGTGCTTGATGTCCATAGCTGGCACGAGTTCCTCAAGGCAATCATGAATGCCGGTTATATGTCGGGCGATCTTATTCTTTCCGGCAATGCCATATTCTACAGTTACGCTTTTTATCTGATTGCCAAACACAGGTTCAATGCGTCCTATAACGAAAATATGCACCTCACATCGCTGTGGTTCTTCTATGCCTCGCTGATTTCTCTCTACACGGGTTCCTTTGAATCCACAGTTGAGAGCCATCTGAACAGCATAAAGGAACTGACCACGCTCAATGAGTATAAAGGCTTTATCCTGTCGAGAGTCAATGAACGGCTGACAAACGACTATTTCGATATCACGCTCCTCGGCTCCGAAGGACTGGCAGTTTCCGGCAGAGGCAATAACGCTTGGAACGCTTATGTCGCATCGCTGAATATCATGGACGCGAAGATTCTGTTCTCCAAGAGCAGCTTGCTTGTTTCAAAGCTGTTTGAGCCGGGAACGGACGGAAACAGAAGGTCTCTCGAAAAGCATCATCTGTTCCCGAAAGCGTATTTGAAATCTCTGGGATACCCGGATTCTAAAATCAATCAGATGGCAAACTATGCCTTCATAGATTGGAAGGACAATATGGACATTCTTGATGACGCTCCTTCGGTCTATTATCCCATCGTCTGCGAAGGCAAGTCCGAGGATGAGATTCGCCGCATGGAGGAAGAAAACGCTCTGCCTCATGGCTGGGAAAATATGGCTTACGAGGATTTCCTTGAGGAGCGCAGAAAGCTGATGGCCGCAAAGATTAAGGCAGCGTATGAGCAGTTGAAAAAGAATGTGGAGTAAGGAGAATGCTTATGTTTGAAACCAAGAAAACTCTCATCGTTGTTTATAAGGATGAGTTGCTGATGAACCAGCTAAAGAAGATGGTGGAAACACACGATGATAACGAACAAGGAGTTATCGGCACAAGGGACGATTCCATAAACATCGTCTCTTGGACAGAAAAGGTCTGGCTGGGCAACAAAAAAGCCGGAAATATCCAGGGTAAAATCCTCTTTCTCGGAGAGATAAAAGGCACAGATAAACTGATTCCTGTTATCGATGTGAAGTTTGATGAATGCGGCGTTAAGTTCGGCTGGGCAGGTAATCAGGCGGTCGTATACGCCGATCCAAAGGTGCTGACTACTCGCGAGGACTACGATGCGTTCCTGGAAAAACTCTCTGCGCTGCCTGTTCCGAGTTTCCTCAAGGCCACAAAGGAAAGTATAGCTGCCACGGGTACAGATCATAAAGCCGAGGAAACAATTGAGACGCCCACAGACAATGTTCCCGAAAATACGGATGCTGAGACTGTTGTAGATGATGAGAAAAAGCACAAAAAGGTCGATATCCTTAAAGGTGTTAAAAAAGCGTTCTCAACGGGTGCAGATGCCATTGGAAAAGTTGGCACACAGGTCGCTTCAAAGTCCGAGGAGGTTTTCAGAAACAAATCGTTGATGAAACGGCAGATGCTTTTCTATGGAGTGGTCAGCCTCTACAATGACGGGCTTGAAAAGTTTATGAATATGTGAGGTGTCAGCCTATGCAGTTAAAAACCGAGATGCAGCAAGGCTGGGAATTTGCTACTGGGATAATGGGCGCTGATATTGCTGCCCACATGGGACAGGAATATGTAAGCGCAGTCGAGGCAGCAATCAAACAGCTTGAAGAAAACATAAATAACCATCAGTACAGAAACCTTGGAATCGGACAGCTCCAGGGGTATATGCTTGAGGAATGGGGAGCTGGAACCTTCAATGTGGATGCGGTCGCGGCTGATTCAGCAGACCGTGCTTCTGTTCTGCACAGCACTTTGAAAGACTCTGTTGATATCCAATTGGACTCCGGCGAGACTTATAGTGCGAAGTCCTATGTTACGGCAGAAAAAACCGCAAAGGCACAGGCAAGGTTCAGCCCGGAATCCGGTCATGCAAGCTATCATGACCAGGGTAGACTCGTTCCATCAGACCAGCTTTCTGATGCCAAGGCGACCGCGCATCGTGAGGCGTTGAGAAATCAGCCGATCCGTTCCGATGTTTCCGATGCCTATGCCGAAACCGAATCAAGGCTGACGGACACAATAAAAAATGAAAAAGGGGTCAGTTCAAAAAGCGCGTCAAGAAAGGAGCTGGAGGACATCGCCCACGAAAGCAAGGAGCAGAAGTTTAAGGCGGAAGATCACGGCGTAACCGCGGACAGCGCAATCAATACGGAATATATGCTTAAACAGGCGTTGAAGGCTGGCTACACTACTGCGGCGATTACCGTTGCATTCCAACTTGCGCCTGAAATATACAAAGCGATAGATTTTCTCATCAAGCATGGAGAAATCGACATTCAGCAGATTAAAAGGATGGGAACCAAGGGAATCTCTGCCGGAGCAGAAGGTTTCCTTCGTGGCTCTATATCTTCTTCTCTGTTGATTATGTGCGAAAAAGGAGTTCTTGGCGAGGCGTTCAAAGGTATCAATCCTACCGTTCTTGGTACGGTCGTTGCCCTTGTCATGCAGACGGTAAAGAACAGTATTCTCGTTGCTGCCGGAAAGATGAGTACACAGCAGATGGGTGCAGCCTTCGTGGATACCGTGGTCATTTCAGGCGGCTATCTGCTCGGCGCACATATCGGCGGCATTATCGGTCAGGCACTTGGCTTTGAACTTCCTGTTGTAGGCTACCTTCTCGGCAGCTTGATTGGCACATCGTTCTGCGTCATTTACAACATCGGGAAAAAGAAACTCATATCGTTCTGCGTGGATACGGGCTTCACCTGCTTTGGACTTGTTGAGCAGAATTATGAACTGCCTGATGAAGTTCTCCACGAACTCGGCGTGAAGACTATCCCAATTCCAAGGACGCAGATTGAGAGGATTGATATTCCGAGAACGCAAACCTCGACCGCAGATATTAACAAATCGGAGTATGAAACTATTGACATTACCGTTCTCCGCCGTGGAGTTATCGGCGTAAATAAAATCGGTTATGTCATGACATGACCGATATTCCATGAAAGGGTGATTTTATGCTTGGAGCAATAGTCGGTGACATCGTAGGCTCTGTTTACGAGTGGCACAATATCAAAACGAAGGAGTTTCCCTTATTCCGGGATGACTGCTTTTTCACAGATGATACCGTCATGACCTGCGCCGTTGCGGAGGCGATTATGAACGGCGGTGAGCGCGATGACTTCATCGATGCTATGAAGAAATACGGTCGGATGTATCCTGATGCGGGATACGGCGGCAGATTCGGAGCGTGGATTAACTCTGATAACCGTGAGCCTTACAACAGCTACGGCAACGGCTCGGCTATGCGTGTTTCTCCATGCGCCTGGATGATGGATTGCGGCTTCTGCGCAAGAACGGGAATGTGGCCGTCCAACGGCAGAGAGCGGGCAAAAACATCAGCCGAGGTCACGCATGACCACCCGGAAGGCATCAAAGGCGCGATGGCAACAGCAGATGCGATCTTTATGTGCCGTTATTATTTTGGCGGTTATTACGGCGACTACGAGCAGCCCATCAACGATGATCCGGCAGAGTGCAAGCGGCGCATCAAGGAACACATCGAAAACGAGTACGGCTACGACCTTTCCAAGACACTGGATGAAATCCGTCCTACATATCGCTTCAACGAGACCTGTCAAGATACTGTACCGCAGGCCATCATCGCTTTCTTGGAAAGCACGGACTTTGAGGATGCCATCCGAAACGCCATCTCACTTGGTGGCGACAGCGACACCCTCGCGGCAATCACTGGCAGCATCGCAGAGGCGGCATACAGCATTCCCGACTGGATTAAGGACAAGGCGTATTCCTATCTGGATGAGCCGTTGAAGGATGTACTCAGAAGGTGGAAGAAGTTTATTCCCAAAGGTTGATGTGTACCTTTTGATTATTCCTCATACCTTTTGATTTTGCCTATACCTTTTGATTTTCCCTCGGAGGGGTTCAAATCAAGGGTTCACAGGGGTTCAAATTCTCACGGGTGAAGTCACTGATTAACTGAAAACAGACATAAAAAAAGAGGGCTTCCGGCGGAGCAAAACCGCTGAAAGCCCTTGTTTATTGGGGATTTCCCTTGTATCAAAGACAGCGTTTACATAGATGACGGATATTCAGGTACAAGCTTCGACCGTCCGTCTTTCCGGGAAATGGAACAGTTGATTGAAAGTGGCAAGGTGGGAACGGTTATCGTCAAGGATATGTCCCGGCTTGGCAGGAACTATTTGCAGGTTGGGATGTATACGGACATTGTTTTTCCCGAAAATGATGTGCGGTTTATTGCTGTTAACGACAATGTAGATTCCGCCGTACAAACGGAATTTGATATGACGCCGATCCGCAACTTCTGCAATGAACTCTATGCCAGAGATACCGCTAAGAAAATCAAGTCCACCTTACGAATGAAGGGCGAAAGCGGAAAGCACCTGACTACCAATCCGCCATTTGGATTCGTTAAGGATACCGAAAACGAGGACAAATGGCTGATTGACGAAGAAGCTGCGCAAACCGTACGGTATATCTTTAAGCTGTGCTATGACGGGCTTGGGCCTACGCAGATCGCTAAAAAGTTGAAAGCGGAAAAAGTGCTGACTCCAACGGCGTACAAGGCACAGAAGGATGGGAAACTGCTTCCTGCCGAGCCGTACAAATGGGCGCAGAAAACCGTTGCGGGGATTTTAGAGAAGCTGGAATATATCGGGCATACCGAAAACTTCAAAACGACCTCTAAGAATTACCGCAGCAAAAAGCGTGTGTGGAACGACAAGGAAAAACGCCGGATATTTGAGGATACTCACCCTGCCATTGTTGACAGGCATATCTTTGAGACGGTACAGGAAATCCGCAAAAACAAACGTCGCCCGACCGCAACAGGAAAAATCAGTATCTTTTCGGGCAAGGTGTTCTGTGCGGACTGTGGAGCAAAACTGCACTTTCAGACTTCCCATTCCCATAAGGAAAGTCAGGAATGCTTTGTATGCGCCAACTACCGCAGCAATACGGGAACCTGCACGGGGCATTATATCCGGGCAGTTACTCTGAACCGGCTTGTGCTTCGGCATATTCAGGGCGTGTTGTCCTATATCCAGCAGTTTGAAGCGTCCTTTGTCAAAAAGGAAATGGAAAAAGCAAACGCAGAACGAAAATTATCCGTTGAAAAGGCAAAGGTAGACATTGTAACGCTCAAGCGCCGGGATGAGGATTTGGATACGCTGTTCAAGCGAATCTATAAGGATATGGTATCGGGCAGGCTGTCGGCGGAACGGTTTGACAAGCTTTCTTCCGAGTATGAAACGGAGCAGAAGGATGTCAAAGCGGCGATTCTTGATTTGCAGGATCTGATTGACAGCGGCGAACAGGAACAGCACGACCTTCAGCAGTTTCTGAAGAATGTTCGTAAGTACACTGATCCAGAGAAGCTTACGGCGGAAATCCTGAATGATTTGGTTGACAAAATCGTGGTACACGCTCCGGACAAAAGCAGCGGCCACAGAAAGCAGAAGATTGAGATTTACTACAAGGCTGCGGGTATTATCAACATTGCCGATGAGGACTGCGTTGCCCTCGACGGCAGGCTCGGTATGCAAAACCGAAAGAAGAAAACAGCCTGACAACGCAAAGCGGCGGCACAGCCTTTCGGCTGCACCGCCACCTTACATATTTCCTTCGTTATCGCACCTCGGCTAAGGTGCAGGCGGTTTTTCTTTTACAGGCTTGTGTATCCGCCGTCAACCGGCATAATCACGCCGTTCACGTAGGAGCTTGCGGGGGAGGAGAGGAAAATTACTGCGCTGTCAAGCTCGCCTTCTTCTCCGTAACGCGCCAGAGGGATCATTGTTTTTGCATACTGGATGAAGAAATCGCTCTTAAGCGTCTCTTCTGTAAGCGGCGTGTAGAAGTACCCCGGGCAAATTGCATTTACTGTAATGCCTTTTTCGCCCCACTCGCACGCAAGCGCTCTTGTGAGGTTTACAACCCCGCCCTTTGCCGCATGATACGGCGATGCGGGAGCAATTTTGTTTCCGACAAGTCCGTACATGGACGAAATGTTAATTACGCGTCCGTAGCCCGCAGGGATCATCGCTTGTTTTGCCACCTCGCGCGCCATTTTAAACGTTCCGAACAAGTCGATGTTCATTTCGTTTGCAAACTGCTCGTCCGTAATGTCCTCCGCAGGAGCTACCGCGCCTGTTCCGGCGTTATTAATTAATATGTCGATGCGTCCGAAGCGGTCCATAACCGCCTTTACTGCCGCCGCCACCTTTTCGGTGTCTGTGATGTCGCAAGAAACAGGCAGCGTCTCTACTCCGTACTCTTCAGAAATTTGCTTTGCTACCTCATCAATAAGATTCTGTCTGCGGGCAAGCACCACAATTTTTGCCCCTTGATTTGCAAGCGCTTTTGCCATCTGTACGCCAAGCCCTGTTGAGCAGCCAGTTACAACGGCAACCTGTCCGGTCAAATCAAAATAGTTTTTTGCCATGATTCCGTTCTCCCATAAAATTAAAATACTCTGCACTTTTTATTTTCTTCGCAGTGCAGGCATAGATATTTTTAGGGTTTTTGTAACCCTACAAAAGTTGATTATAAAGGATGCCGTGATTTTTTTCAATAGCAAAATAAACTTTTTCCCTCGCTTCGTGCGGAAAGTCGAATAAAAATTCTTGACAAGGCGAACCATAATTTGTATAATAAGCGGTGCGCGTATAGCGCGATTTTAAAAAAAGGCAGTAATTCATTTTACGATAGATGTTTTCTGCACCCGACAACCACAGGGAAATTTAACAGGAGGTGAAAGAATGCCTACATTTAATCAGTTAGTAAGAAAAGGTCGTCAGACGATGGATAAGAAGTCTACAGCACCTGCATTGCAGAAGAGTTTTAACTCGCTGAGAAAGAGATCCACCAGCGCATCTTCTCCGCAAAAGAGAGGAGTTTGCACCGCAGTAAGAACGGCAACCCCGAAGAAGCCGAACTCCGCACTTAGAAAAATTGCCAGAGTTCGTCTCTCCAACGGAATTGAAGTAACGAGCTACATTCCGGGCGAAGGTCATAACCTTCAGGAGCACAGCGTTGTTTTGATTCGTGGCGGAAGAGTAAAAGACCTTCCGGGTACCAGATACCACATTGTTCGTGGTACGCTTGATACGGCCGGCGTAGCAAAGAGACGTCAGGCACGCTCCAAGTACGGCGCGAAGAGACCGAAAGAAGCTAAGAAATAAAACAAACACCGAGAAATCGGAAAATTACAAATCATTACTAAAAACGAAATGCAGGCAGATTTCACTCACGTTTTTAACGTGACAGTCGCAGGTTTTGTGGTTGCGGTGCGTGCTGATACAAATTTGCGAGCATGAACACAGTAATGTGAGTACCGTAGAATTAATCGCCGGGGCTACCCGGTAATAGTTAAGGAGGGAAGTAACGTGCCACGTAAAGGACATATTCAGAAAAGAGATGTACTGGCGGATCCCGTTTACAACAGCAAGATTGTTACCAAGCTTGTAAACAATATTATGCTGGACGGTAAAAAGGGAATCGCACAGAAGATCGTTTACGGCGCTTTTGAGCAGGTTGCGGAAAAGAGCGGCAAGGACGCTATGGAGGTTTTTGAGGCGGCCATGAACAACCTGATGCCGGTTCTGGAGGTAAAGGCTCGCCGAATCGGCGGCGCTACGTATCAGGTACCGGTAGAAGTTCGTCCGGAGAGAAGACAGGCTCTGGCGCTTCGCTGGCTGACGATGTTCTCCCGCAAGAGAAGTGAAAAGACGATGGTTGACAGACTCGCAAACGAGATTCTGGACGCATCGAACAACACCGGAAATGCGGTAAAGAGAAAAGAAGATATGCACAAGATGGCAGAGGCAAACAAAGCGTTTGCACATTACCGTTGGTAAAAACACAACGACTAATTATAGGAGGAAAAATCCTTGGCTGGAAGAGAATACCCGCTTGAGAGAACAAGAAATATCGGTATTATGGCACACATCGATGCCGGTAAGACGACTCTTACAGAGCGTATCCTGTATTATACAGGCGTTAACTACAAGATCGGTGATACTCATGAAGGCACTGCAACCATGGACTGGATGGAGCAGGAGCAGGAAAGAGGAATTACCATTACGTCTGCTGCTACGACCTGCCACTGGACACTGGAAGAGCAGATGAAGCCCAAGGCCGGTGCTCTGGAACACAGAATCAATATCATTGATACGCCCGGACACGTAGACTTTACCGTTGAGGTAGAGCGCTCGCTGCGTGTATTGGACAGTGCGGTTGGTGTGTTCTGTGCAAAGGGCGGCGTTGAGCCGCAGTCTGAGACCGTTTGGCGTCAGGCAGACAAGTATCACGTTCCGAGAATTGCATTTGTAAACAAAATGGATATTTCCGGAGCAAATTTCTACAACGTTATTGACATGATTAAGAGCAGACTCGGGAAAAACCCGGTTGCCCTGCAGCTTCCGATCGGAAAGGAAGATACGTTTAAAGGCATCGTAGACCTGATGGAAATGAAAGCGTACTTCTTTGACGACGATAAGGGAGATGTCGTTCGTATCGAGGATATTCCGGACGATATGAAGGACGAGGCGGACGAATACCGCGAGAAGATGGTAGAAGCTATTTGCGAGACCGACGACGAGTTGGTTGAAATGTACCTTGAGGGAGAAATCCCGGATGTTGACGCATTAAAGAAGGCACTTCGCAAAGCGACCATTACAACGGAAATCATCCCGGTTCTTTGCGGCTCCGCATACAGAAACAAAGGCGTACAGAAGCTTCTGGACGCGATCATCGAGTATTTGCCGGCTCCTACCGACGTTCCGGACATTAAGGGCGTTGACGAGGACGGCAACGACGTAACCAGAAAATCTTCGGATGACGAGCCGTTTTCCGCGCTTGCATTTAAGATTATGGCAGACCCGTTCGTTGGAAAGCTTGCGTTCTTCCGCGTATACTCCGGTACGATGAATGCTGGTTCTTACGTGCTGAATGCGACCAAGAACAAGAAAGAGCGCGTAGGCCGTATCCTTCAGATGCACGCAAACAAGCGTATGGAGCTGGAAAAAGTATATTCCGGCGATATCGCTGCCGCAGTAGGTCTGAAGTTTACGACAACCGGCGACACAATCTGCGACGAGAAGCACCCGGTTATTCTGGAATCCATGGAATTCCCGGAACCGGTTATCGAAGTAGCGATCGAGCCTAAGACGAAGGCCGGTCAGGATAAGATGGGCGAAGCTCTTGCGAAGCTGGCAGAAGAAGACCCGACGTTCCGCGTATCGACAAACGAGGAAACCGGTCAGACTCTGATTGCAGGTATGGGCGAGCTGCACCTTGAAATTATTGTTGACCGTCTGCTCCGCGAGTTCAAGGTAGAGGCAAATGTAGGCGCACCGCAGGTTGCTTACAAAGAAACCATTACCAAAGAAGTTAATGTGGACAGCAAGTACAAAAAGCAGTCCGGTGGTAGCGGTCAATACGGACACTGTAAAGTTATCTTCTCCCCGATGGACGTTAACGGCGAGAAGTTCTACGAGTTCGAAAACACGACCGTGGGCGGATCCATTCCTAAGGAATACATTCCGGCGGTTGACGCAGGTATCCAAGACGCGATGAAGGCTGGTATTCTCGGCGGATATCCGGTTCTTGGTATTCACGCAAACTGCTACGACGGTTCCTACCACGAAGTAGACTCCAACGAAATGGCATTTAAGATTGCCGGCTCCATGGCTTTTAAAGATGCTATGAGAAAGGCAGATCCGGTTCTCCTTGAGCCGATCATGCGTGTGGAAGTAACTGTGCCGGAAGACTATATGGGCGATGTTATCGGCGATATCAGCGCACGGCGCGGACGTATTGAGGGCTCGGAAGATATTAACGGAACCAAGCTGATCCGCGGCTTTGTCCCGCTGTCGGAAATGTTTGGCTACGCAACGACGCTCCGTTCTAAGACACAGGGCCGCGGGGCGTACTCGATGTTCTTTAGCAGTTACGAGCCGGTTCCTAAGAGCGTGCAAGAGAAGGTATTAAACAGCAAGCCTTCTAAGTAAACTTTGTGGACAGATTCAGAAATTATGCTTGAATTTATTTCCTGTATGAAATATAATGAGGGCATATGGACTTAACGAAGACTTCTATTAATTTATTTTAAGGAGGAATTTTCCAATGGCAAAAGCAAAATTTGAAAGAAGCAAGCCGCATTGTAATATCGGTACCATCGGTCACGTTGACCATGGTAAAACCACTCTTACTGCCGCTATCACCAAGACTCTGAATGCAAGACTTGGTACCGGCGAAGCCGTAGCGTTCGACCAGATCGACAAGGCTCCGGAAGAAAGAGAAAGAGGTATTACGATTTCTACCGCTCACGTAGAGTACGAGACCGAAAAGAGACATTACGCACACGTTGACTGTCCTGGTCACGCAGACTACGTTAAGAACATGATCACCGGTGCTGCGCAGATGGACGGCGCTATCCTCGTAGTAGCTGCTACCGACGGTGTTATGGCTCAGACGAAGGAGCACATCCTTCTGTCTCGTCAGGTAGGCGTTCCTTATATCGTAGTTTTCATGAACAAGTGCGATATGGTTGACGATCCTGAGCTGCTCGAACTGGTTGAGATGGAAATTACCGAAGTACTTGAAGAGTATGGATTTACAGACTGCCCGATCATCAAGGGTTCCGCTCTGAAGGCACTGGAAGATCCGTCCGGCGAGTGGGGCGACAAGATCCTCGAGCTGATGCATACGGTTGACGAGTACGTTCCGGATCCTCAAAGAGAGACCGACAAGCCGTTCCTTATGCCTGTAGAGGACGTATTTACGATTACCGGACGTGGTACTGTAGCAACCGGTAGAGTAGAGCGTGGTGTTCTTCACTTGAACGACGAAGTAGAAATCGTTGGTGTTAAGGAAGAGAACCGCAAGACCGTTGTAACCGGTATCGAAATGTTCCGTAAGCTCCTTGATGAAGCACAGGCTGGTGACAACATCGGTGCGCTGCTTCGTGGTGTTCAGAGAACGGACATCGTAAGAGGACAGGTTATTTGTAAGCCGGGTTCGGTTACCTGCCACAAAAAGTTTACCGCTCAGGTATACGTTTTGACCAAGGACGAAGGTGGTCGTCATACGCCGTTCTTCAACAACTATCGCCCGCAGTTCTACTTCAGAACTACAGACGTTACCGGCGTGTGCAACCTTCCTGAAGGTGTAGAAATGTGCATGCCTGGCGATAACATCGAGATGACCATCGAGCTGATTCATCCGATTGCTATGGAGCAGGGTCTTGGCTTCGCTATCCGTGAGGGTGGTAGAACCGTAGGATCCGGTAAGGTAGCATCCATTATCGAGTAATCCGCAGAAAACCAAGCAATTTCAAAGGCTTCCGGGAAATTCCCGGAAGCCTTTTTGGATTTTATCGGAAACAGCGGTTCGTTCCACAGGCATCGCCGGTGGTGGAAAGAAACGTCGCAAGTGGTTGTGCGCCAACAGAAAAAAGCCGAAAGAATTTCGGCTTTTTTAGAGCAGATAAGGGGAATCGAACCCCCCTTTCCAGCTTGGGAAGCTAGCGTTCTACCGATGAACCATATCTGCATATCCTGATTGTAACACAAATTCGGTTTTTTTCAAGAGCTTTTTCTTGCTGCGCAGGGATTCGGTAAGGAAAGTGTCAGCTAAAGCTGACCCGAATCCCGCGCCAAGACCCGCTTGCGGGTCTTGAAGAATTTAGGAAACGGTAAAGGCAAGGATTGTAAACTGCTCTCCGGTTGTATTTGCGGAGGGCTGAATCCGGATTGTATGCGTTCCCTCTTCGTCGAATTTTTTCAACTCACGGTAATCCGCGTAGCTTCCCCATTGTCCAACGAAGTTCGCGTCAATCGTTGTGCACAGCTCGCCGTCAAGGTAGACGTCGAACTGGCCGCTTTTGCCGTCGAGCGTTCCGTAAAAGACAATGCCGATATTCGTTCCGGTAATCTCAAACTCGGCTGTTCCGCCGCTTGTCGTTGTCCAGCCGTTTGGAAACTGCGCCGCGCTTATCGTTGCAGGCGCAAAGCCGTCAAGCGAAGTGGCCGTCAGATTCGTATTGTCGTACATGGTTCCGTTTGTGTAACGGCAAAGCGTAAGCTTTTCGGAAGGAATTTCGTACGGTTCGTACGCCATAGTCGGAATCTGTTCTTGTACGGAGGCAAAAAAGCTCGTTAGAAAATACGCGATAACCGAGTGCCCGCCGTTATTTGGGTGCGTTCCGTCCGGCGCGCCCACGCTCGACCAAGCAAGGCTTCCGTCGTTTAAGGACGGCAAAATTGCGTTTCGGTAGCTAATCATAGGCACCTGAAGCTTAAAAGCGACTTGCTGATGTTCGCTTTGGTAGTCGCTGCCGTTTTCCTGCGTCAAAAACAGGGCAACAACCGCGGGGTTGGTTTCGTAGCTTAGAATGCGGCGCAAAAGAGATTCGTAAGTTTCTTTGTTATGCGCGCGGCTGTCGTTGACGCTGAATTCTACGATCACAAGGTCCGGATTGCTTTGCAAAACGTCTTTTTCCACCCGGTGAACGCCCAGATACGAGTCCGTTGCGCCAATTCCCGCGTTTACGTAGTTAATCGTTGCGTCCGGAAAGGATTTTTTCCACCATTCGGTTGTCAAGTAAGCGTAGCAGGAAGTTTGCTGCGGCGAAGCGGAGGATCCGTTTGTAATGGAGCCGCCAATATAGGCGATGGTAATTTCTTCTCCGTTTGCGGCGCGCACTAAAACGTCTGCAATGCGCGTGATGTTTCCTTGGTTAATTACGGACGCCGCGAGCATTTCTGCGGTAACGGAAACGCCAAGCGGTTCTACAGGATCGATTTTATAAGTCGTCAGCACTTCGGGAACGGAGACGACGTCGGAATACTTCTTCGTGTTATCGTCCGTGGAAGCAGGAGGCGCGGCGGTCGGTGAGGGAGTTGCGGCCGGAGCGTCTGCGGGCTTTGCCTCACAGGCAAGGAAAAGACCGCTAAGCAAGGCAGCAAGAAAGAAAAGGTATAGGCGTTTCATTTTAGGAATTCTCCAATCTGCGCTGAAAAATTGTCACCCCGCCGCCAGCGCTGCGGCGGGGTGGCGGTGTTCCTAAATTATGATACAAAAAAGCGCTAAAAAAAACAAGAGGCAAAAGACGCATCGGGACGGGCTTGCATAATGGACGAAGGCAGAATATAATGGAGGAAAACAGGAAGTGACAGGAGTATATCACATCATGGAATTAACGAAAAAAAGAGCGGCGTTTGCGGCGCTTTTACTGCTGCTGCAAATGAGCTGCCTGATCTTTAGCTTTGACGCGGTTATCACAAAGGACGCAAGCATTAAAGGCGTACTGCTGCCGATTTTATTGTTTCAGTTCGGCGCATTCGCCATTTTGCTTTTGACGCTTCTTGTGACAAGCGTTTTGCGCTCAAAAAAGCTTCTTTGCACTGTTTGGGCGACGCTTTTGCCGGAGCTTTCGCTTGCGGCAGTTTGGCTTGTTGGTATCTTTTTGTTTCGCGGGAAAGGCGTTTTGTCCGGAACGGAAGTTGCGTTTTTTGCCGGGCTTTATATGATTGCCGCGCTTCTTGGCGCCGTGCAGCTTTTGCTTGATGAAAACCCGTGGAAGGCAGGGATGACCGGCATTGCCCTGACGCAGCTTATCTTTATGGTGCTCGTTTCGTTTCAGTACAAAAACGAACTGCTCTCACCGGCAAGAATTGTAGGGATGTACTTGCTTGTGATCGTCCTTCTTTCCCTTGCCGTTTGGGGCGACCGCAGGCTAAATCTTTTGCTTGCCGCCGCCGCAGTGCTTGTACAGGCGATTGTAACGCTGTTGGAATTTTACCGGCTGAACCGCTCCACAAAAGTGCTTGGAGCGATTTCCGAGCTGCTGGAGTCAAAAACACTGGAACAAGTGCTTACGATGGTGGCGATTGTTTTGGTCGTAGCGCTTGTTGTATCGCTTTCGCTGCAGTTTTTTCGGGAATTTCAGATTGTTGGAAAGCTGACGGCGGTTGTGTTTAGCTGCGCGATTCTCTTTGCGTCAAACATTGTAGGCAGCTTAGAGAGCGACGCATCGAAAATCGTCGTAGGGGCGGAAGATACGGTAAATACGATTGCGTATTACGTTTACGTAGATAAAAAAGCGCCGGCGGACGGGCTGGAAGACATTTTGGATTACCGGATCGGGCTTCATTACGAGCACAGCGAAGAAGAAATGAACGAAGTGGTTGCGAAGCTGAATGCGGCGGCGGGCACCCAGCTGTCCTTTTACGAAACCGACAGCGTTTCCGCATTGCTAAAGCTCTACGACGACGGCGAAATCGACGCGTTTGTGCTGGATACGGGAACGATTGACGATATGGACGCGGAGCTTGAAATGCGCGGGGAAGACAGAGTTATTTCCGAGGAGATGAAAATCATCTACACGCTTGAGCTGGAATACGTCGTAGAAGAAGAGGAAGCGCCGGATATTCATACGAATTCCAACATCGACGAAAACACTTCCCTGTCGCTTCAGCCGTTTGTCGTATATGTCAGCGGAATCGACGTATACGGCTCCATTACAACGAAAAGCCGAAGCGACGTAAACGTCCTTGTTGCAGTAAATCCGCAGACAAAGGAAATTGCGATGGTAACAACGCCTCGCGACGCATACGTAGACATTCCGGGGAAAACGACGACGCTTCGCGACAAGCTTACGCACGCGGGAAATTACGGAGTTAGCTACTCCATGGCTACCTTAGAGCAGCTCTACGGACTAAACATTGACTTTTTTGTTCGCGTGAACTTTACGAGTATGGAAGCGATTGTAGATCTGCTGGACGGAATTGACGTATATTCCCATTACGACTTTACGTCTAGATTCCACCACTACCATTTTAACAAAGGCTACAATCACATGAACGGCAGTCAGGCGCTTGCGTTTGCGCGGGAGCGTAAGACAGTAACCGGTGGAGACGTGACGCGCGGAAAGCACCATTTGGAGCTGATTAAAGGCATTTTTGCAAAAGCGACGACGACCTCGATTTTGATGAATTACCAAAGCCTGTTAAACGAGGTGAAGGACAATTTCCAGACGAATATGTCTATGAATCAGATTGCCGAACTCGTTAGTATGCAGCTTAGCGACAACGCGGAGTGGCACTTTACGTCGTATGCGACTTCCGGAAATTATTCCTACGAATACTGCTCGTCTTACCGTGCGAGCAAGCTCTGCGTCAGCGTCTTAAGTCAGTCGTCGGTTTACGAGGCGGCGGATTTAATGGTGCGGGTGCTAAACGGAGAGAAAATTCCCGACGGAACGGTGGATTTCGAATAAAAATGTGGAGGAAGGTATGAAGGTTCAGTTTTTGGGAGCGGCGCACGAAGTGACCGGCTCCAAAACGCTTTTGTGGGCGAATGGGGAAAAGATATTGGTGGATTACGGAATGGAGCAGGGAGTCAATCTGTACGAAAATGCAGAGCTTCCCGTTGCGCCGGGAGAAATTTCCTGCGTCCTTTTGACGCATGCGCACATTGACCATTCTGGAATGCTGCCTGCGCTTGTAGCGGCCGGATTTTCCGGACCGATATACGCAACGCAGGCGACGTACAATCTTTGCAACATTATGCTGCGCGATTCGGCGCACATTCAGGAGCAGGAAGCGGAGTGGAAAAACCGCAAGGCGCAGCGCTCCGGCGGCAAGCCCGTTGCGCCCGCATATACGACAAACGACGCGGTAGCGACGCTGAAGCTCTTTCAGGTGCTGGATTACGGGAAGGAGTATACACTGTTTGACGGTGTGCGCGTGCGCCTTTGGGACGCGGGGCATTTGCTTGGCTCTGCGAGTTACGAGGTTACGATTACGGAAGAAGGACAGACGCGCTCCATCCTGTTTTCCGGAGACCTTGGAAATGTGGATCGCCCGCTGATTCGCGACCCGCAAAAGCCGCAGCCAACGGATTACGTTGTTGTGGAGTCTACGTACGGTACGCGGCTTCATGGCAAGCGCAGCGATTACGCAAGCCAGCTTGCCGAAGTTATTCAAACAACGCTTGATAAAGGCGGGAACGTAGTAATTCCCTGCTTTGCCGTTGGCCGTACACAGGAAATGCTGTTTCTTATTCGCGAGCTAAAGGAGCAAAAGCGCATCCAGGGTCACGGAGAATTCCCGGTTTGGGTGGACAGCCCGTTGGCGGTAGAAGCGACGAACATATACTCGGAGGACGTTCTTTCTTTTTGCGATAACGAAACGCTTGCGCTGCTTAAGCAAGGCATAAACCCGATTCGCTTCCCCGGACTTTCGCTCTCCATCACAAGCCAGGAGTCCAAGCAAATTAACGCAGACCCTACGCCTAAAGTGATTATTTCCGCAAGCGGAATGTGCGAGGCGGGACGAATCCGTCACCACTTAAAGCACAATCTTTGGCGGGCAGAGAGCACTGTGCTGTTTGTTGGCTACCAGTCGGAAGGGACGCTTGGGCAGGCGCTTTTAAATGGCGCGGAAAGCGTCCGGCTGTTTGGAGAGGAAATTCAGGTAAACGCAAGAATCGCGCGTATGGACGGCGTCAGCGGCCATGCCGACCAGAAGATTCTCCTTTCTTGGCTCGGAGCAATGAGCGAGAAAAAACCACAGAAGGTTTTTGTAAACCACGGAGACGATACGGTGTGCGACGATTTTGCTTCGCTGATTGAGGGCGAGCTCTCCATGCCCGCCGAGGCTCCTTACAGCGGCGACTGTTACGACTTGCTTACAGGCGAGCGCATTTTGGCCGGCAGCAGAGTGCGCGTGGCGCGCTCGGAAAAGAAAAAGAGTACGAGAGCGACGACTGTCTTTGACCGCCTGATGGCAGCAGGCAAACGGCTGCTTTCCGTAATTGAAAAGAACCGAGAAGGGGCAAACAAAGATCTGGCGAAATTTGCCGACCAGATTAACGAACTAAGCAATAAGTGGGACCGGTAGAAGGGAAGCTTCTAGGATTTGTATCAATGGCGGGTGTCAATCCCCCATCGGATATACGCTCCGCGAGGATGCGCAGGGATTCGGATAGGAATTATGTCGGCAAAAGCCGGCCCGAATCCCGCGCCAAGACTCGCGAGCGAGTCTTGAGCATAATATCAACTCCAATTTTAGCTTGAGGTTACCGATGCAGCTGTTGACCTTCATCGTGATTTTGGACATAATATTATCAGGTCGTTACTGCGAGGTGAGCGGATGAACTATATGGCGGAACTGGCCGCAATTGCAAATAAAAACGGCGGCATCATTGAAACGAAAACAGCGGCGCAGCACGGCATTTCCAAAGCGATGCTTTACAAGCTGTGTAAGGCGGAAAAGATTCACCGCATTGTCAAGGGGCAGTATGTTCTCTTGGAAGATATGCAGGACGAGCTGTTATCCATCAGCCGCCGGACGGGAAAGCTTATTTTTTCCCACGAGACGGCGCTGTTTCTTTACGGGATGTCTGACCGGATACCCTTTGAGCACACCGTAACCGCTCCCTCCGGCTGTATCCCGTCTGCTGCCATCAAAGCGGAGTGCAAGGTTTACTACATCAAACCAGAGTTGTTCGAGTTGGGTAAAACGATGGTGCAAACCCTCGCCGGGAATCCCGTTCCCTGCTACGATTTGGAGCGCACCATCTGCGATGTGATCCGCAGCCGCAACAAAATCGGGACGGAGACATTTTTATCGGCGCTGAAATGGATGTGCTGAAAACGCTGGCTACCTGACAGAGGCCGGAATGCGAAAATAGTGTACCCGCGAAAATAAGGAAAATTCCCCCATTGACAATTTGCCGCGTGAATGCTAAACTAACCCCAGTTAGAACTGACTTTAAGAAGTTAGAACCAACTATCAAGGATGGAAAGGGGGCGGTTTGCATGAATTTAACCGATGCCGTTGAAGGCAAAGAGTACATTATTCAGCGGATTGAGACGGACGACGACGAGTGGAATGCTTTTCTGTTTTCGCTTGGATGCTATAGCGGCGAGCCGATTACGGTTGTGTCCCGCCTGAAAAACAGCTGCGTCGTTTCCATCAAGGACGGCAGATACAACATCGACAATCAGTTGGCAGCGGCCATCCTGATCTGAAAAGTTTAGGATGGCAGTTCCTGCTGTTTTTTTTGGCCAACGGGTTAGTTGAAACTAACTAGAAGGAAATGGAAAGGAGCAAAGAAAATGCGGATTGCTTTTGCAGGAAATCCAAACAGCGGTAAGACGACAATGTACAACGCGCTTACCGGAAGAAACGAAAAGGTCGGCAACTGGGCCGGCGTTACCGTGGAAAAGAAAGAAAGCCCTATTAAGAAGAGCTTTTATGAGGGAGAAGAGGAGCTAATTGCCGTGGATTTGCCCGGCGCTTACTCGATGTCGCCGTTTACTTCGGAGGAAAGCATCACAAGCAGCTACGTCCGGCAGGAGCGGCCGGATGTGCTGATTAACATTGTGGATGCGACCAACTTAAGCAGAAGCCTGTTTTTTACGACGCAGCTTTTGGAGCTGGGCGTTCCGGTTGTTGTGGCACTAAATAAAAGCGACATCAACAAGAAAAAAGAAACCAGAATCGATACCGAAAAACTCTCGGAGCGCCTTTGCTGTCCGGTTGTAAATACGGTGTCTACGTCTGCGGAAGGGCTTCAGGAGGTCGTGCGGCTTGCGGCCTCGCTAAAAGGAAAGGGGCAAAAGCGCCCTTACGTGCAAAGCGGCGTTGACCTTACGAATAAAAAAGAGGTTGAGGCGGCGGATCGAAAGCGATTCGATTTTGTAAAGCAGATTGTCGCGCAGGTCGAGGTTCGAAAGGTTCTTACGAAAGAGAAAAATGCGCAGGATAAATTAGACCGCGTCTTAACAAATCCGGTGTCCGGTCTGTTTATTTTTGCGGCGATTATGTTTTTTGTGTTTCAGATTTCTCAGGCGTGGGTGGGTCCTCTGATTGCGGATACGCTTGTTGGATGGATTGAGGCGTTTCAGGAAACGGTGGGCGGTCTTATGGAAAGCGCAAATCCGTTCCTTTCTGCACTTTTGGTAGACGGAATCATCGGCGGCGTAGGCGCGGTTGTCGGCTTCCTGCCTTTGGTTATGGTAATGTACTTTTTGATTGCGCTTCTTGAAGACTGCGGCTATATGGCGCGGGCAACGGTTGTGCTTGACCCGATCTTTAAAAAAGTAGGGCTTTCCGGAAAGTCCGTGATTCCTTTTGTAATCGGTACCGGCTGCGCCATTCCGGGCATTATGGCGTGCCGCACCATCCGCAACGAGCGGGAGCGCCGCGCAAGCGCCATGCTTACGCCTTTTATGCCCTGCGGCGCTAAATTGCCGGTAATCGCGCTGTTTGCCGGAGCGTTTTTCGGGGACGCTTCTTGGGTTGGAACGCTGATGTATTTTGTCGGAATTGCGCTGATCCTGCTTTGCGCACTGCTTGTCAATCGTCTGGCGGGGCACAAGATAAGAAAGTCGTTCTTCCTTGTGGAGCTGCCGGAATATAAGCTTCCGAGTCTTCGCCGCGCGATTGTTTCGATGTGCGGACGCGGATGGGCGTACATTGTAAAAGCGGGCACCATTATTCTTGTGTGCAACACGGTCGTGCAGATTATGCAAAGCTTTACGTGGAGTTTTCAGTTGGTGGAAGAGGGAATGGAGAAGACGTCTATTTTGGCTTCCATCGCAGAACCGTTTGCGTACCTTTTGGTTCCGATTGTCGGCTTTAAGGCTTGGCAGCTTGCCGCAGCAGCGGTTACCGGCTTTATTGCGAAGGAAAATGTTGTGGGAACGCTTGCCGTATGCTACGGCGTGACGAATTTTATTGATGTGGATGAGTTGGCGCTTGTGGAAGGCGCGGGCGGCGAGGTTGCCGGTATCTTTGCCATGACAAAAGTTGCGGCGCTTGCCTATCTGATGTTTAACCTCTTCACACCGCCTTGCTTTGCCGCAATCGGCGCAATGAATTCGGAGATGAAGAGCAAAAAATGGCTGTGGGGCGGCATCTGCCTACAGTTGGGCGTTGGCTATACGATTGGATTTTTGGTATACCAGATTGGAACCGTTGCAGTGGAAGGAACGCTTGGCGCCGGTTTCGTTCCGGGCTTGATTGCGATTGCCGTTATGGGCGCTGTTGTGCTATACTTAATTCGCAGAACAAACCGGAATCTGGCAGCGGAGTACGCGTTAGAAAAGCGTGCGCAGGCATAAGAATGGGCGCAGCCCGGAAAAGAGGGATGGTATGCTTACATCGATTTTAGCAAATCTGCTTGTTGGCGGAATTGTCGTCGCGTTAATAGGTCTTGCGCTTTGCTATATCATTCGAGCAAGGAAAAGAGGCGTGAAGTGTATTGGCTGTCCGGAGGGCAGCAAGTGCGCGTCGTGCTGCTGTAAGGGAAGCGCTGCCTGCCGCCCGGCAGAAAAAAGCGGGGGAGACAGCGCAAAATAAGAAACGGGTTAAGGAGATTGCAGGGATTTTGCGGATTAGTCCACGCGGAATTCCTGCAATTTCAGATTTTTATTTCTCTCCTGCACCATGCCGACCGACCACGCGTTTACAAACAGCAGCAAGGGGTTGTCGTGCAGGTCTTTAATGCGCTTCATGTCGCTTGTGCCGATGATTTTATCGACCGGGCATTCCTGCGGGTTCATAACCCAGCGGATGTGCTCGTAAGGCAAAGGATCCAGGCGAATTTCCACGCCGTACTCGCTTTGCAGGCGGAAGGAGAGCACGTCAAATTGCAGCACTCCGACAACGCCGACAATAATCTCTTCCATTCCGGTGTTAAATTCCTGGAAAATCTGGATCGCGCCTTCCTGCGCAATTTGCGAAATGCCTTTCATAAACTGTTTCCGCTTCATAGTATCCGCCTGACGCACCCGCGCAAAATGCTCCGGGGCGAACGTAGGGATGCCCTCAAAGCGGAACTTTTTATTGCTAAGGCAGAGCGTATCGCCAATGGAGAAAATGCCGGGGTCGAAAACGCCGATAATATCGCCGGCATAAGCTTCTTCTACGATGTGGCGCTCCTGCGCCATCATTTGCTGAGGCTGGGAAAGCTTGACCTTTTTCCCGCCCTGAACGTGAAACACTTCCATGCCGGCTTGAAAACGGCCGGAGCAAATGCGCATAAACGCAATGCGGTCGCGGTGCGCTTTGTTCATATTCGCCTGAATCTTAAATACAAAAGCGGAAAAGTCTTCGGTAAACGGGTCAATCTCTCCGGCGTCGGATTTGCGCGGCAGCGGCGAGTACGTCATTTTCAAAAAGTGCTGTAAAAACGTTTCCACACCGAAGTTTGTAAGCGCGGAACCAAAAAAGACTGGCGAGAGTTCTCCGGCGCTTACCGCGTCTTGGTCAAACTCGGCGCTTGCGCCGTCTAGAAGTTCAATATCTTCCTGTAATTTTTCGTAAAAGTCGCTGCCAATCTCTTTTGCAAGAGCCGGGTCGGAGGCGGCTACGTAGCGAGTCGCAATTTCTTTTTGCCCGTTCATAGCAGCGGTAAACAAAGCGACTTCTCCGGTGTTGCGGTCGTAAACGCCTTTAAAGCTTTTGCCCGAGCCAATGGGCCAATTGACAGGACAGGTGGCAATACCAAGCACGTTTTCAATGTCGCTTAACAGCTCGTACGGGTCGTTCGCCTCCCGGTCCATCTTGTTAATAAAGGTGAAGATAGGGATGTGGCGCATAACGCAGACTTTAAACAGCTTAATCGTCTGTTTCTCCACGCCCTTAGAAGCGTCGATAACCATAACCGCAGAATCCGCCGCCATTAACGTCCGGTACGTATCCTCCGAGAAGTCTTCGTGCCCCGGCGTATCCAAAATGTTAATGCAGTAGCCGTCGTAGTTAAATTGCATTACCGAGGACGTAACGGAAATACCACGCTCCTTTTCAATTTCCATCCAGTCCGAGACCGCGTGTTTTGCTGTCTTTCTTCCTTTGACCGAGCCCGCCAGATTAATCGCGCCGCCGTAGAGCAGAAACTTTTCCGTAAGCGTTGTTTTCCCGGCATCCGGGTGCGAGATAATGGCGAAGGTTCTGCGTTTTTTTATTTCTGATGAGTAATCCTGCATAAGTGGTTGATCTCCCTAACTCAATTTAGCGCTTTACATTCTACAATAAATGCCGATGAACTGCAAGGAGCAGGATTGAGCTTTTGCGGACAATCTGATAAAATCAAAGGGAGAGTTCCACGTTTGCTGCTATAAAGGAGGTTTCAATGAAAAAGTACAGATCTTTTTTTCTTTTAGGGCTTTTATTGCTAGCCGGCTGCACGGCTTGTAAAAAAGAGGAGACAAAACAGGCGGAGCCTACACAGGAAGCTATGCCCACAAAGGAAGCGACGCAGGCTCCTTTGACAACCGAAGAGACGATGATTCAAAATTCGCTTGGAAGCCGGGGAAATAACTACCGCCTTAAAAATTTTCTGGCAAAGGTGCGCGCCGGAGAGGACGTTACCGTTGCGTTTATCGGCGGGTCGATTACGGAGGGCTACAACGCCGGTACCGACATGATTTTTTCCGCCCTTGTGACCGATTACTTAAACACGGTGTACGGAACCGGCAGCAACGTAACCTGCGTTAACGCAGGCTTAAGCGGGACGCCTTCCATTTTAGGGCTGATTCGGTCTGACCGGGACATTTTTTACGCCGAGCCCGACTTGATTTTTATTGAGTTTGCCGTAAACGACGGGCAGAGTCAAATGGACAAAAACGGCTTTGAGAGCCTGCTTAAAAAGTCGCTAACACAGCCGCAGGAACCGGCGGTCATTGTGCTAAATTCCGTTACCGAGGAAGGGTATACCTGCCAAGACGATATGAACGCGATTGCGTTTCAGTACGGCGTTCCGTCGGTTAATGTAAAAACCGCGATTTGGCCGTACATCGAGGCGAACGACGGAGAATTTGCTTGGGGAGATTGGGCGAGTGACGCTGCGCACCCGAATGCATCCGGGCATTTGCTCTACAGTAAGTTTATCTTTCACCTGATTGAGCTTCTGGACGCGGCGGAGCTTGAGGAAGAAAAGGAGCTTCCTGCGAAGTTTTTCATGGGCAGCGACCACACGGGACTGAAAATGGTTGACCGCTTCACAAACAGCGAGCAGATTACAATCACCGCATGCGAAGGCTATGCCGAAGAAGGCGATCTGAACTCGTTTAATAACGGCTGGACAAAGCGCGAAGGAGAAGACGGAACGTTTGCGTTTACGTTTACCGGGAAGGCGCTGTATATGGTTTTTAAGGATACGACGGACAGCCGCTACGCAACGGCGGAGGTTTATGTGGACGGCGAAAAAGTCTGCGAGTTAGAAGGCAATTCTTCGGACGGCTGGAACAACCCGGTAACGACGATGCTTTATACAAGCGGGGAGTCAGCGGAGCACACGGTGAGCGTTCGCATGAAGGAAGGAGACGAGGCGAAGCGGTTTTCGATTTTGGCGTTAGGGATTGTGCCATAAATACAAAAGGAACTGCGGGAAAGGTTTGACTTTGCACATGTAGTATGGTACTATTTTCGGTAAGAGAACAGATATATTTTGATCAGATGTGGGAAGACTCCCGCCTCTATAGACGGCGAGTATAGCAAATTCGTATCAGTGGCGGGAGTCAATCCCCCATCTGATAAACGCTCCGCGGGGATGCGCAGGGATTCGGTAAGGAAAATGTCAGCTAAAGCTGACCCGAATCCCGCGCCAAGACCCGCGAGCGGGTCTTGAATGAATTCACAGGAGGGTATGTTCATGAGCAATTCTATTGACAACATGTCAGTCAACGCAATTCGCGTACTGGCGGCAGATGCTATTCAGAAGGCGAAATCCGGTCACCCGGGTCTGCCTCTTGGTTCGGCGGCAGTTGCCTACGAGCTTTGGGCAAAGCATATGAAGCACAATCCGGCAAATCCGGACTGGGCAAACAGAGACCGTTTTATTTTGTCCGGCGGACACGGCTCTACACTTTTGTATTCGCTGCTTCATTTGTTTGGCTACGGTCTGACAAAAGAGGATATGATGCAGTTTCGGCAGGACGGCTCCCTGACGCCGGGACATCCGGAATACCGCCACACCGTTGGCGTGGAAGCTACTACCGGCCCGCTTGGCGCAGGTATGGGCATGGCAGTCGGCATGGCTATGGCCGAAGCGCATTTGGCAGCCAAATTTAACAAAGAGGGTTATCCGGTCGTTGACCATTACACGTACGTTCTTGGCGGCGACGGCTGTATGATGGAGGGCGTTTCCTACGAAGCGATGTCGCTTGCCGGAACGCTTGGCCTCTCTAAGCTGATTGTATTTTATGACAGCAACAAAATCTCCATCGAGGGCGACACCGACATTGCGTTTACCGAAAATGTACAGGCTCGCTTCGCGGCTATGGGCTTCCAGACGCTTGTTGTAGAGGACGGAAACGACCTTGAAGAAATCGGCAAAGCGATTGAAGCGGCAAAGGCGGACAAGACCCGTCCTTCCATGATTACCGTAAAGACGCAAATTGGCTACGGCTGCCCGGCTAAGCAGGGCAAAGCAAGCGCGCACGGAGAACCGTTAGGCGAAGAAAACGTAGCGGCCATGAAGGAAAACCTTGGCTGGCCAAGCATGGAGCCGTTCTTTGTACCGGACGAAGTATACGCAAATTATAAGGCGATCGCCGAGGCAAACGCAAAGGACGAGGAAAGCTGGAATCGGATGTTTGCCGAATATTGCGAGAAGTATCCGGAGATGAAAAAGGCTTGGGAAGACGAGTTTAACATGGACATCGCAAAGCCGTTAATTGACGACGAAGAGTACTGGGCGTACGAGGAAAAAGCGGACGCTACGAGAAACTTAAGCGGCTGGGCGCTTAATAAGCTGAAAAATAAAATCCCGAACCTGATTGGCGGCTCGGCAGACCTTGCGCCGTCCAACAAGACGTACATGAAGGACATGGGCGACTTTTCTAAGGACGACTACACTGGCAGAAACCTGCACTTTGGCGTGCGTGAATTTGCTATGGCGGCTATCAGCAACGGTATGGTGCTGCACGGACTTCGCGCTTACTGCGCAACCTTCTTTGTATTCAGCGATTACGTAAAACCGATGGCAAGACTTTCTTCGCTGATGCGCATCCCGACCACCTTTGTTTTGACGCACGACAGCATCGGCGTTGGCGAAGATGGCCCGACCCACGAGCCGATTGAGCAGCTTGCAATGCTTCGCTCCCTGCCAAACTTCCACGTGTTCCGTCCGGCGGACGCTACGGAAACGCTTGCGGCGTGGTACAGCGCAGTGACAAGCAAGGAAACGCCTACAGCGCTTGTTCTGACCCGCCAGAATTTGCCGCAG
Source organism: uncultured Lachnospiraceae bacterium (assembly GCA_944384025.1). Lineage (GTDB taxonomy): Bacteria > Bacillota > Clostridia > Lachnospirales > Lachnospiraceae > ISDg. The sequence continues at coordinate 16,772 of CALWRS010000013.1, read as the reverse complement.
CTTGCAGGATCCTCGAAAGAGGCGTTAAAGGGCGCGTACATTATTGAAGATTCGGCAAAGGAAACACCGGATGCGATTATTATTGCCAGCGGTTCCGAAGTTAGCATCTCCCTTGAAGCAAAGAAGATTCTTGCCAAGGAGGGCGTAGATGTGCGCGTTGTTTCCATGCCTTGTATGGATCTGTTCGAAGAGCAGAGCGAGGAATACAAAGAGAGCGTGCTTCCGAAAAACGTGCGTGCGCGCGTTGCAGTAGAAGCGCTTAGCGATTTCGGCTGGGCGAAATACGTAGGCCTTGACGGCGGTTACGTAACGATGCACGGCTTTGGCGCAAGCGCTCCGGCGGCAGTTCTCTTTAAGAAGTTCGGTATTACGACAGACAACGTAGTCGCTACTGTAAAATCGGTACTTTGAGAATGAACCGTTGCACAAACGGCAAGAATAAGAAATAACAGCGGGGGGATTCCGGGCGACCGGAATCCCCTTACCGCTCATAGGTAAGAAACGATACGCAAAGGAAGCTGCTTTGCGGTGGAGGTAGTTGTGAAGAAGATACAATATGGATGGCTGTGTGTGCTGCTTTGCGCAGCGCTTGGTTTGCTGACCGGCTGTATGGACGTCATATCAGAGCCAAACGAAGGAGACGCGGTTGCGCCGGTGCTAAATACTATGGAGCTTACAACCGAGCAAAAGCTTTTGGAAACCGGGATTAGCGTGCCGGTCAGTCAGACGATGCCGTCTCGCTTTGGATTTGTGACAAAGCTAATGGTAAATCAAGTGGAAGTAGACGCGTTTGTCCGCCAGGACGAAATTCACTTTGACGGGAACCATTATACGGAACTGGAAGGGATTATTACATTTCGCGGCGACAATTATCGTTCCACAGCGGCGTACGGCATTGCCGATATGGAGTCGTATTCGCTTAAAAAAGCGTGGAGCGTAAACACCGGAGAGCTGAAAAAGACGACCGGAAAAGGCGAGTGGACCGGCAGCGGCTGGACCGGACAGCCGCTTATTATCCGCTGGCCGGAGGAAACCCGCAAGATTATGAATCTGTACGATTCCAAAAAGAACAAGTCCAATCTTGTCGAGGTTATTTACGCCACCATGGACGGCAATATTTATTTCCTTGACCTAGAAGACGGCAGCGCGACCCGCGACAAAATCAAGCTTGGCTTCCCGATTAAAGGAACGGGCTCGCTCTACCCGGACGGAACGCCGCTTTATGTCGTTGGAGCCGGTGATGATATGGGCGAAGAAAGCGCTAGAACCTTTATTGTCGATTTGATTCAAGGGAAAGTGATTTACGAATACGGAAACGACGACGAGTTTTCCCTGCGGACGGACAATGGCAGCTTCTGCGCATTTGATTCCTCCGCGCTGTTTGATGTTGCAACCGATACGCTTATCCAGCCGGGCGAAAACGGCATACTCTATACGACGAAGCTGAATGTTTCCTACGACGGCACGAGCGTTTCGATTGACCCGTCGGACGTTGTGAAGTGGAATTATACGACAAGCCGGACGGGCGACGATAAGTATTGGCTTGGAATGGAATCCTCGGCAGTCGTTTACGACCATTACTTGTATGTGTGCAACAACGGCGGCGATTTGATGTGCCTTGACTTAAATACGATGGCGCTTGTCTGGAGCCAAGATATTCTTGACGACAGCAACGCTTCGCCGGTGCTTGAGGTCAGCCAAAGCGACGGCACGGCGTATATTTATATCTCCACATCGCTGCATTGGACAAAAGACAAAAAAGATTCCGGGGACATCCCGATTTTTAAAATCAATGCCGCTACCGGCGAGATTATCTGGAAGCGTACCTACGAATGCAAGACCGTAGACGGTGTTTCCGGCGGCGTGCAGGCGACGGCGTGCCTAGGACAGAACAACATCGACGACCTTGTGTTCTTTAACATTGCGCGAACCGGCGGGAAAAAGCACGGAAAACTCGTAGCAATTTACAAAGCCACGGGCGGCGAGGCTTGGAGCGTAGATTTGAAATACTACAGCTGGTCGTCTCCGGTTGCCGTTTACGATACAAAAGGCGACGGCTATATTATCCTGTGCGATTCCGACGGCAACATGCATCTGCTTGACGGGCGCACCGGAGAACTAAAAGATACGATCAACCTTGGCAAGAACGTGGAAGCGTCCCCTGCCGTATTTGAAAATACGATCGTAGTTGGAACGAGAGGAAAAAAGATCTACGCGATAACGCTGGAGTAGACCAAAGTAAGTTTTGAATTATAACAAAAGACTGCGCCAAGTGCGCAGTCTTTTTTCTCACCTTCGGGTTTGCCGTGCGAAGTACTCCGCGGATCCATATTTACACAAGCGCCCCTATTTTAACGAGCGCTCGTATAAATAAGAATGTCCGATTTTCCCGACCCGCTGTACGGTTTCCATGTGCAGCAGGACGTTTAAGGCAACACTGGCAAGCTCTGGAGGAATTTTGGCGCAGGCGGCTAATTCGGCAGTGGAAAAGCGCTCCGGCAAAGAGGCCGGGAGAAAGTAGGAGAAGCTTTCGGCGCTTTTTAAGGGGACTTCGGCAATTAGCGCCTGCGGCAGCCCGTCGTTTCGTGTGGCGCGGATTTTGCGGTTTGGCCCGTAGCCGTCAAGCATCTTATATTCTTCCACGTCAAGCAGCGCCAGCCGAAACGAGAGGTTGGGGTGCCGCAGAAAGTCCTTAATGCTGTAGAGTTCCGGAAAAATCGAGAAGCCGTAGCCTGTGCGGTTGGTTCGGCGCGGCTTGCTGACTGCGCCGGTTTCGGGCGTAATCCAGGAGAGCCATTTGCGGTGTGTGACCGGATAGACAATGGTGACCGGACACTCGGTCAAAAATGCGTGCAGCTTTTTCTTCATGCTGTAAAACGCACGCGTTTGAATTTCGGTAATGCCTTCCTTCGTGCGAACGTCTGCGACGTAGCCGTGGCAGCGGACTTCCTCGAAAGCAGGGCTGCCCGCGTAAAAGCGCTTTAAAACCGCGTGGATGCTTTTTTCCGCAAGCGTTCCGATGCCGTTTGCGCCGGTTTGTTCGTCAAGAGTTTGGTTTGAGACCTGCAAAAAAGCGGCGTTTCGCTCGGGCGTCGTTAAATAGGGCAGCAGCTGATCTTTCATAAACGTGTACCTCTTCGTATCTTACGCGCAGCCCAAGAAGAGCCAAGCGCTGTGCACTTTGTACATTGAACCATACTCGAGAGGAAAATGCAACCTCTCTGATTTTTCTGAAATTTCTTCTACCGCCCCCGCCGTACTCTATGTTATAATTGTTTGCAAGGGACAAAAAATGCGGCAATCCTTGTGGAGGTTCTTAGGAATACAAGTTTTTCGGCTGGCAGGGTGCCAACGCAGCGCCCTGTATAGAGCAGATGGACGCTGCGGAAAGAAGACTTTAGATGCAAAAAGCAGAGGTGAGATAAACACACGCGAGGGATGGAAACTACGGGAAGGAGAAGATTATGGCGGAAGGTATCGAGGAATATAAGGAGGGCTTCCGGGAAGATAAAAGGGAGCTGCTTGTCAGGATAAGCTGGTGCTATAAAAAGGGTAAATCAGGAGGATTTGGCACTCTGGGGGACTACTACAAGGCGAGGGCCCGTTTTGATATGGCGTTAGATGCTGCAACGGGAGAACTGCTTGCTACAAAGGGCTTTTGCTGGCTGGAATGGCTGGCGCCAAAAAAGACCGGACCTTTTGGATTTAAATACGGTTATAAATTGAAAGAGGGAAAGGTTTACCGCATTCTGGCGAGAGAATACATCAATAAACCCTCTGACAAATTTGTCAAATATTACGTAGAGGACGTGCTGGAGCATGACGTGAAGGAGAAAAGTTTCGACCCGGTATACCTCTTTGGGTTGGAATATGGCGATGAGATTTTCGATTTGGCTGTGCTGATAAAAAACAGGATAATCGGATATGTGTGCAGTGCCGGGCACAGAACGCCCGGGACAACGGTCATAGCTTCCGTCGATTTGCGGACACAGGAGATCGACGGAAGCCCGGCCTCTCTTCGATGGATAGAAAAAGACTCCTGTTCTAGCATTAAATATAACTTTAACGACTTGGGGATATACCATATCAGAGCCAGAAAGAGCAAAACAAATGCAAATTCCTACATGCTTGTCGATGTTGTAAAAAAGGTTAAAAATGAAAAACTGGAACAGGTAAAGGAAGAATACATAAGGCCGGTTACGTTTATGCACGGGGAAGCGGAATTTATCTTAGACAGACGATACAATAGATTCGAGGGAAGTCAGGATTATCTGGGAGAAAAGTGTGAAGTATGGCTGGAAGTCTTGGAGGGAGATATTTCAGTAAAGACGCAGTTGCAGAGGCTGGATGAGATATTTACGGATCTTCCGGCGTTTGACAACAGGGTAAGGGAATTTGTTGCATGCGAACTTCTTGAGTTTGCTAATGATGACTGGCTTGCAGAAGAGGAAGATGCGGTTACAAAAGAAGAATTCGTCCGGAGAATCGGCATCCCGCTGATTACAATTTACCCGGAAGGAAGTATGAGCCTTATGTTTGAAAGTGACGGGATGTTTACTGACCATGTGATAACGGTGGAAATTAATGCAAGCGGAGAAATCGAGGAGGCAAAAATACAGGGATGAAGTCCCAGCGTGTTCCACAGGATTTGGTATAAAAGAAATTGACTTGTTCAAGACTCGCGAGCGAGTCTTGAAAGTATGATGAACGGAATAGAAGTGGAGGTGCAGCATGAGCAGACTGTCGTTTATAACATTTTGTGCGAAATATTATGCCGAGCATGTTAACAAGCCAAGCGATGAAGTTTATGAAATCTTCAAACGGGAAAACGTGATTGAAATGCTTCAAGAGGATTATGACGATTTGCATGGCATGGGAATGGAATACAAATTTTACGGTTGGCAGGGAGCTGACATAGCGCCTTGCGTAGAGCAAATGGATGATGAAGAAAGAAGGCTTTACGGGAAAATCAAGGACCCGAGGATGCTCTATGACCTTCTTTCGGAAATTTGGTGCGAGTACACGTGCGCGCCAAGACTGCGACAAAATTGGAGCGAGGAAAACCGGACGCTTGGTCAGTGCTCCGTTACCGCTTTTCTGGCGCAGGACATTTTCGGCGGAGAAGTTTACGGAATTCTGCGGGAGGGCGGCAATTATCATTGCTATAACGTTGTGGGAGACTGCAAATTTGATTTGACGAGCGAGCAGTTCGGAGATGAGAAATTAGATTATACGGAAAATCCCCGGCAGCTTCGCGAAGTACACTTTGCCAAGGAAGAAAAAAAGCAAAGGTACGCGTATTTGCGGGAGGAGTTAAGGAAGAAGTTGCGATGATTTTAAAGATAGCATTGCTCCAATTACTTCCGGGGCGGAATCTGGAAGAACAATTTCAAAAAGGGAAAGACGCATGCGAAAGGGCAAAGGAAATGGGGGCGGATATTGCCCTTTTTCCTGAGATGTGGAGCAGCGGGTATTCTATTCCGCAGGATAAGGATTTGCTTAGAAAACTGGAGATTTGCGCGGACGATGCTTTTGTACAGGGCTTTCGAAAACTGGCGGCGAAGCTGCAAATGGCAATCGGAATTACGTTTCTTGAAAAGTACGCGCCAAGGCCTTTAAATTCCGTGATGCTTTTTGACAGGAATGGCGAAAGCAGACTTCATTACTCCAAAGTGCATACTTGCGACTTTTCAGATGAGAAAATGCTTTCATCCGGCGAAGCATTTTATGTATGCGATTTGGATATTGGCAGAGACGTTGTGAAAATAGGAAGCATGATTTGCTTTGACAGAGAGTTTCCCGAGAGTGCAAGGCTTCTGATGCTAAAGGGGGCAGAGGTGATTCTGGCGCCAAACGCCTGCCCAATGGAAATCAATCGCTTATCGGCGCTTCGCGCCCGCGCCTATGAAAACATGCTTGCAATCGCAACCTGCAACTATCCGGCGGGCAAAATCGACTGCAACGGTCATTCCACCGTATTTGACGGCGTGGCATGGCTTTGGGACGAAGCAGGTTCGCGGGATATGTGCATCCTAGAAGCGCCGGAAGAAGAAGGAATTTATTTGGCGGAGATTGATATGGACATGCTTCGCGCGTACCGAAAGCGCGAGGTCATGGGAAATGCTTATCGTCATCCGGGGAAGTACGGTGAACTGGTCAAGGTTTCGCACGGAGAAGTCTAATTATGCCAAAAACGATATGCTTTGGAAAGGGAGGAATTTTAAATGAAAAATCAGTTTTGCAGGGTCGCTTTCGTACTCCTCTTGGTATCCGTAGTTTTGTTTGGCTGCGGAAAGAGCGGCAAAGACACACCGGGCTCACAGGGCGCAACGCCGATAATTGCGCCAACAACTACATCTACACCTACGCCGACGGTCACGTCTACGCCCACGCCAACAGCTACGTCTACGCCTACGCCCACGCCCACGCCGGAGGAAAAGCCGTATGAATTCGTGTACGATCCTTACGTGGTGGCTTGGGATTACGAAGCGTCTTACGGGGAAGAATTTTCGGAGCTGTATCATGATTTTGTCACCGCGTATCTGAATTACGAAACGTCCATCGACTGTCCGGGGGAGGAACAGATGTATTGGCTTATCGATACGCTAAGAGCCTCATTCCTTATGTTTTCTGCCGATGCTTATGTGGATTATGACCACTGTTATGATGCAGAAAATCAGCAATTTTACTGGTTTTACAAGTCGGATTCCAAAGAGGAGCACGAGGAAGCAATCGCAAAGTTTGAGGAAGTGGTTGCTGGCTACATTGAACCGTGTCTGAAAGAGGGCGACAACGAGATTATTCGCGCGATAGAGCTTTATCGGGAGCTTTCAAGACGCATGACTTATGATTATGAAGCGCTGGATGGAAGACCGCAGGATCATGACGTAAGTCCGTATAATGCGCTCGTCAACCAGACGGGCATTTGCCAAAGCTTTGCGGGAGCCTATATGCACCTGCTGCAGCAAGTAGGCATTCGTGCAAACTTCTGCTCCGGACATACGTACGATTTATCGGTTTCGCACGAATGGTGCGTTGCGACGTTGGATGGGAAGGATTACTACATTGACCCCACTTATGAAAACGGGGGCACGCTGGGCGAAGGACTGCGCTACTTTGGCATGACGACAGCGGACAGAGAAGTCCTTGGGGATTATGACCCGGAATATTTTCTTATTGGTTCAACGAACGAATTTTACAGCAAGGAATTTGATATAAGCGACACGCGGTTCGCGCTGTTTCGCGAATGCGACTACTTTCACGTGGACAGAGAAAGAGAAGTGATTATTTGCTACAGTTTGCTAAATGACGCAACGTGGGAAGTTTCTGTCGCAATGCAATAATATCAGATGGGAGATGACCCCCGCCTCTATAGGCGGTGGGTAACAAATTTGTATCAGTGGCGGGTGTCAATCTCCATCTGATATACGCTCCGCGAGGATGCGCAGGGATTCGGATAGGAATTATGTCGGCAAAAGCCGACCCGAATCCCGCGCCAAGACTCGCGAGCGAGTCTTGAACGCCCGTAGAGGGCATTAAGGAGGAAGATTATGTCTCAAGAAAACACAAAGGAAGAAGTTTCACTAAAAAACGATCCAAGGCTGCGCCTGTTCTATTTGTATCGTATGCTGCTTGAAAACACGGACGAAGAAAATCCGATGACGACAAACCAAATCGTAGCGCAAATGCAGCGGCAGCACGAAATAAAAATGCATCGGACGACCGTGGCGACAGACATTGACCTTTTGCGCTCGGCCGGCCTAGATATTATTAAGTACCGAGGACGCTCTACAAGGTATTATCTTGCGGGACGCGAGTTTTCTGTAGCTGAGCTAAAAATCCTGATTGACGCGGTGCAGTCCTCCAAACTTATTACGGCAAAGCAGAGCGCAAACCTAATCGCAAAGCTGGCCTCCTTAGCAAGCAAAGGAAGCGCGCAGAAGCTAAAACGAAACATCCACATCACGGGCCGGGCAAAGTCGGAAAACAAAAAGGCGTATTACATTGTCGATGCGATTAACGAGGCCATTAACAAAGAGTTAAAAATTTCCTTCCAGTATTTCGAGTACGACGCAAGGCGTAAGAAAAAGCTGCGCAACGAAGGAGAGCCGTATACGATAAGCCCTTATGACTTGCACTGGGACGGCGATTTTTACTACTTGATTGGCTATTGCGACGAGCGCGAAAGCGTCCGCACATTCCGCGTTGACCGCATCTTCAATGCGCCGGAAATTCTAAACGAGAGGATTGAACCAAAGCCGGAGGATTACGAAGTAGACCGCTTTATAAATGAAGCGTTTCATATGTACGTTTCCGAGGGATCGGAAACGGTGACGCTGCTTTGCGAGAATTCGCAAATGAAATATCTCGTTGATAAATTTGGGATGAAATTCACCGTAAAAAAAGCAGACAGCGAGCATTTTCGCGCCAATGTAAAGGTCTTTTGCAGCCCTACGTTTTACGCGTGGGTGTTTGGTTTTAAGGGCGCAATTGTGATTGAAGGGCCGGAAGCGGTGCGGGCAGAATTTAGAAGCATGCTGCGGCACCAGTTGGAGAACGGTTGACGGTCAGAAGGAAGTATGGCATGATTTAGTAAATCGTGATTTACCAAATTCTTGGAGGAATACGGATGTTTATCGGCAGAGAGCAGGAACTAGATACATTGAATAAGCTCTATAATTCCGGCAAATTTGAGTTTGCGGTTATTTACGGCCGCAGACGGGTAGGAAAAACTGCGCTCATAAACGAATTTGCAAAAGGAAAGGACGTCATTTTCTTTACCGGCGTTGAAACCAATGCAAGGCAAAATCTCGACAACCTTTCGAAATGTGTTATGGAATACCATACGGGGATTGCTGCCGATTCCTCCTTTGCGTCTTTCCAATCGGCGCTGGAACATGTTTTTGCGCTGGCAAAAACGAAAAGAATTGTGCTTGTTATCGACGAATATCCTTATGTTGCACGTGCATCCAAAAGCCTTGCCTCTACGATTCAGCTACTGATTGATAAAAACAAGGACAGCTCAAAGCTGTTTCTGATTCTTTGCGGTTCTTCTATGTCGTATATGGAGGATCATGTGCTAGCATACAAAGCGCCGCTCTACGGCAGGAGAACGGCGCAGCTGAAAATTAACCCTTTTGACTTTTTTGAAGTTTGCCGCTATTTTACGAATTTTTCAAGCATTGACAAGGCGCTCGCATATGGAATTGTTGGCGGAACCCCGCAGTATCTTATGCAGGTCGATGATCGCTGCTCGATTGAAGAGAATATCAGAAATATTTACTTGAATCCGTCTTCCGCCATGTTCGAAGAGCCGAGCAATCTTTTAAAGCAGGAAGTGCGCGAACCGGCCCTTTACAATGCGATCATTACGGCAATCGCTACCGGTTGCTCAAAAATGAACGAGATTTCCGGCAAAATTCATGAGGACACCAGCGTGTGCGCTATCTATATTAAAAACCTGCTTGCCTTGGGAATTGTAAAAAAAGAATCGCCCTACGGCGAAAAATCCAGCCGGAAGACGATTTACGCGATTGAGGACAATATGTTTCGGTTCTGGTACCGCTTTGTGCCGGAAAACACTTCCATCATTTCCCGCGGAGCAGCGGATCTTGCATACAGGAGAATTGCCCCGGAACTCTCTTCTTATATGGGCGGCGTTTTCGAAGAAATATGCAGGCAATACCTTTGGAAAATGCTCCTTGAAAACAAATGCCCTGTAAATTTCAGCGACCTCGGTCGCTGGTGGGGCACGAACCCAAAAACGAGAGCCCAAGAGGAAATTGACATTATGGGCGCGGACAAGGACGCTGCACTCTTTGCTGCGTGCAAATGGACAAACGAAAAGGTCGCTCTGAGCTTTTTGGAAGCTCTTGTTGACCGCAGCAGCCTGCTTGCATACAAGCAAAAGCATTTTTATCTTTTTGCAAAAACCGGCTTTACCGCGGGCTGTATGGATAAGGCGGCGGAAATGGGGAATGTGACGCTTGTTTTGTACGAGGATATGCTGGAATGACAGTCAATGGCGGCGCAAGCTTGGTGGCTTCGGCTGATAACGGCACGCAGTATTATGACGCTGTGCTGTCTGACGCTCAGGCTGTAAGCGGCATTCCGTTTTCCGGCGATACGGATGCATTTTTAGAGGTGTATACATACGATTCAAATGGGTTTAATTTAGTAACCCGTGTTGATGAGGACAGCCTCAGTTTCGGCGGCGAATCTCACTTATTTTCGCTGAGTGCGGGCGAATATTACCTGCTTGCAGCTGCTTATGCCTCTTCAAGCGATCCTCAAACGCTTCAAATCAGCGATGTTTCAAATGCACCGTCAAGGAACGCCGTGCTTGATGGCGCTAAGGCGATCAATGCCCTTCCTTATGAAGAGGTTTTCATGGTTACAAAAGAAAATTTATATTTGAAACTTCAAATTATGTAGGTGGTTATACCACCTCATAGGGATTTAATAAAGACCTCCGAAACCGTTGAAAATAAAGGATTTTTCGCACCCTGCTCGCCTTATCCCTTTATACGATTTCACACCGTTTTACCCTTGCTCCGAGAAGTTATAAGGGCAAAAGCAAGGGCAGGAAAAACTGATAACACGATAAACACAAGTGTGGCAATCGGGAAACTGTGATGTATGTGCGAATATATGATTTTGGAGGATTACAAAATGGAACAGTACATCTATAACGAGCAAAACGGTCTTTGGTATGAGCTGCTGGGCGATTATTATATTCCCTATTTGGAATTACCAGCCGAAAAAGAAGAACGGCACATCGGTGTATGGGGGCATCGGCACTTGCGGTATATCCGCAAGCACAAAAAGGCTCTTTATACCAGCCTTTTGACAAGCGGCAAGCTGCAATCCTATCTTGCCAATGTTGAAGAACAGGCGCAGGAGCTGTTTGACTGGCTTATGAAGCAGCGGGCGGAGCGTGAGGGCATTACCGAAACGCTGAAAGCCGACAATCAGATGGCATGGGTTGGCAGGATAAACGCCCTGCTTGCGTACCGCAATAAGCTGCTGGCGCAGGGCAGATATACAGACCTTATAGACGAGGTAATGATAAAGCTGCAAAAATGAGCCTGTAACGCTTTCAGACGCAAAAACGAGGGGTAAGGTACAAACACCTTGCCCCTCAAAGTTTAGGCTCTGGAAACGGCTTAAAATCACGCCTTTTTGACCTCTAAATGTCTACACGGCGGAATAGATGATTCGACCTGAATTGTTGATAGCGCACCCCATTTTTTTCTCGAATAGAGGTTGAAAATCAGCGGGATTTGTGATAAAATTTTACATATATATTTATGTTCGGAAAGAGGCTTGAAGAAATGAAAGTAAAGAAAAGATTATGCTGTTTAGTGCTGGTAGTGTGCTTAACGATAAGTTTGTTTCCTGTTAACACGTTTGCTACAAGTGGAACAAGCTCTCAATATAGTGACAAAGAAATTGAGGAGATCATGTCACAATGTCCATATACAGTTACCGGAGGCAGTTATGGAGAAAACTATGTTTATGATGTTACAAGTCATAAACTTACGCTGTATAGCGGAACATTGTCGGTATCCGGTACACCGGATAAATCGGATCCAGCTTGTACAGAAGTAGCTCCGAATTCGGTTTTGGAATTGACGATACGCGATGTTAGTCCCGTGTCTGACGTTAATGGAGGTATTGGAGGCCCCGGATTAAAAATCGGCGCAAATGCGACGGTAAACCTTGTACTCGCTGGAGAAAACATATTTTGTCTCGGTTGGGATGACATTCACAATTATTCCGTCTATTTGGACAATAACGCCAAAGTAACTGTAAGCGGAAACGGTTCACTGATCTGTAAGAGGAATTTCGGTTATCCTAAATTATATTTATCAGATACAGCGGAATTTATCATTAAGAGTGGTTCTGTACAGTTCAAAGGTGGGCAAAACCCCAATTCTCATCGAGATCCGCATACCGTTGGCGGATCAGGTAAATTAGTAGTTGACGGTGGTACGGTGCTTGTTGCCGACGAAGTAAAAGGAAAAGTATTTAGAGATAATCCGTCTATAGAATTGAAAAACGGAGAGTTACAATTTAATTATGACAGAGAATTTGGGAATTGTCGTCTGAAAATGGACGGCGGTATTTTAAAATTGAGTCAGGATAAGGAATTCTCTTTTACCAATTTGCAATATAACGCAGGCACATTTGATGTTACAAAAGCTATCCGATTTAATGGTCAAACTACAATTAATTCATCCCTTGCTATTCCTGAAAACGCAACATTTATTATTCCTTCTGGGCAAACAATGATATTCGCAAATGGGACAAAGTTGACAGTAAGCAGTGGCGGAACTTTACAAAATGATGGGGTAATAAAGTATTTTTGTCAAGATACATCAATTCCTGCTGCAGTAAGCGGAAATGGAACCACAGAGGCTTCTCATATTTATGGCCAAAAAGTAGTAAATGACAAATATTTGAAAACACCTGCCACTTGCATAAATGTTGCTGTATATTATATGTCGTGTGTTTGTGGTGAAAAAGGAACAGAAACCTTTGAAAACGGAGATGCTCTTGGCCATAGCTGGGGTAGCTGGCAGAGCAATGGAGACGACACGCACACCCGCACCTGCCAAATTTGTGCTGTGGAAGAGACAGAGAATTGCACAGGCGGTACGGCGACCTGTGTGAACAAGGCCATCTGCAGTGTGTGCAACGCCGAACACGGCGCAGTTGACCCCACAAACCACACCGGCACCGAAGCATGGATAACAACGGACACGATGCACACCAAGGTATGGCGCTGCTGCCAGGCGGTTATCGAAGCTGAAGAAGAACACAACTGGGAAAACGGCACTTGCACAATCTGCCAGTATCCGTGTCAGCACACAGGCGGCACAGCGACCTGCTCACAGCTTGCGGTATGCGATATTTGCGGAAGCCAGTACGGAGACTATGACGCTGACAATCATAAGGCAGTAAGCGCATGGACGCAGGAAAACGGAAAACATTACCATAAATGCGAGTATGGCTGCGATACCCATCTCGACGAAGCCGAATGCTCCGGCGGCGAAGCGACCTGTACTGCACCGGCAGTCTGCGAAACCTGTGGAAACGCCTATGGAGCAATCAATCCTGATAATCATACCGGCACTGTCGTTTGGACAAAGACAGCGACTACCCATTCCAGCGCATATAGCTGCTGCAATGCGCCGGTCGTAGCAGAAGAAGTACACGAATGGCAAAACGGCGTATGCTCGGAATGCGGTTATGAATGCCAGCATGACGGCGGCACGGCTACTTGTACGCAAAAAGCAGTCTGCGACATCTGCGGCGAGGAATACGGGGAAGTAAGCGCTTCCAACCACACAAACCTCATAAAGACCGAAGCGAAACCAGCGACGCATATGACCGAGGGCAACATCGAATACTGGTACTGCGACGGCTGCGGTAAATATTTCAGCGATGAAGCCGGTACAAAAGAGATTGCCCTTAAAGATACGGTTATTCCGAAGCTGACGGAACATACCGCCGATGGAACAGGCTGGCATTCCGATGAAACGAACCATTGGAACACCTGCGAGTGCGGCGAGAAGCTGAACGAAGCCGCCCACACTTTTGAGTGGGTAACGGATAAGGAAGCGACTGCCACAGAAGCAGGCTCTCGGCACAAGGAATGCACCGTTTGCGGCTATGAGGAAGCGGCGGTGGAAATCCCCGCAACGGGGACAACAGATCCGTCCGAGCCGCCGACGGATACCGATAAGCCAAGCGGCGACCAGACCGGCGATACCACTTCTCCGCAGACCGGCGACGAGAGCAATATCGCTCTTTGGATGGCGTTGATGTTAGCTGCGGGCGCTGTCCTGACCGGCACAGCCGTTTACAGCCGCAAGAGAATGCTCATGTGAGATAAAGTAACACACAAGAATTTGGTAGACAGCAGCTCCTGTATTCTGAACATTTAACTATTTTTCGCTATATTACTTTGAGATAAGCATCTTACGCTAAAGTGCGTACTTTACAAAGGTTTTCTATGGGACTATGATAAAGTTATAGCTTTCAACAAGGAGGACGTTTCTATGGATTTTAAATGGTTAAATGAAGGACAGATAAAAACAGACGGGAACAAAATAGAAATATTTGCTCCCGCACAAAGCGATTTTTTCTTTAACAACGGCGCAATCGGAGAAGAAGGAATTACACCAGAATCTTTGTGCAACGCTCCGTTTTATTACACAGAGATTACAGGCGATTTTGTAATGAGAGTAAAGGTATCACACGACTTTAAAGATACCTATGATTCTGCTTCCATTATGGTAATGCAGGACATGAAAAACTGGGCGAAAGCGTGCTTTGAAATGACAGACTTTGGAACACACGCCGCAGTTAGCGTTATCGCGCGAAATGGAGAATCAGACGACGCAAATGGATGTAATATTGACGGTAACACAGCATGGTTACAGGTGTGCAGATGTAAAAACTCTTTTGCGTTTCATTACTCCGTTGACGGAAAGAATTTTTACATGATGAGGTTCTTCAATCTTCCTGCGGGCGATACTGTAAAAGTAGGGCTTCTTGCACAAGCGCCTGTTGGAAACGGAGGAAGCCGAGTTTATTCAGACCTTACATTTGAGCAGAAAACAGTAAAAAATATCCGTATGGGCGAATAAGTAATTATGTGCCGCTATCACAAGCGAAATGCGATGAAAAAGCAGACCGAAACCGTTTCAGATTTCAGTCTGCTTTTTTACAATCTGTTTTCTTCTCCCCAGTCGCACATTGTTTCCAGTATAGGAATAAGAGATTTTCCACGCTCTGTAAGGCTGTATTCGGCTTTGGGTGGAATTTGCGGATATTCTTCTCTATGGACTAATTTATCTGCTTCTAATTCTTTCAAGGTAGAGCTTAATGTTTTGTAGGAAATTTCATCAATGTATTTTTTCATCTCATTGAAACGGACAACTCCAAATTCAGCCAGAACATAGAGTATCGTCATTTTGTATTTTCCGTTAATCAAAGATAAAGTATAACTAAATCCCGCACTTCTAAAGCACTCATTTGAAATATTGCGTTCGCTCATTTTACACTTTCCTTTTCGTAAGTATATTACACTGATTTTAGTATCGCACTTAATTGTGCGTACTTGATTTCTGTTTCATTCTTGTTATTATGATAATATCGAAAGAGGGAAAGTCAATCCCATTATCATAAAGAGGACAAATTTTATGAGCAAAAAATTGTTGTAATCACAGGTGGCCCCCCGCAAAAAGGAAACAGTTTTGCAATGACAGAGGTTTTTATCAAGGCGGCGGAAAAAAAGGGGCATACGGTAAAGCGGTTTGACGCTGCTATGATGAGTGTAAGCGGCTGTCATGCCTGCCAAACCTGCTTCAAGACAGGAAAAGCCTGTTCGTTTGATGATGATTTCAATGTGATTGCCCCAGCTATTCAGGAAGCCGACGCTGTTGTTTTTTCCATGCCGGTTTACTGGTACACGATTCCGTCACAGATAAAGGCGGTCATTGATAAGCTATTCTTATTCTATCATGCAGAAATAGATATTTCTGGAAAAGAGTGTGCTATCATTACTTGTTGCGAGGAAGATGATAAATTTGTTATGGACGGTATTCGGATTCCTGTTGAACGGCCTGCTACATTATTGAAATAGAAAGTGATTGGTGCAGTAATGATTCCGGCAGTTGTAAATACAGGCGATATTGACAAGACAGATGGGTGTGTGCAGGCGGCAGCTTTAGCTGATAAGTTTTAATATCATGTGAGAAAAACTTTCTGCACTGTTCAGAAATAGCAAAGCCAGCCGAGCCAGTCAACGACAAGATGAACGCCGCTACGCGCCGCCGTTGACAGCCCCGCCCGCCTTTGCAGATAGGCAATCAAGGGGCGACAGCAAGGAGTGCTGCCGCCCCGCACTATTATTCAGAGAGGGGGAATTTCCATGACCGAAGATGAAGCCTACAAAGTGCATATCCAGTACACCTTTAACGCCTATTGCAAGATTGTCATTCGCCATGCTGCCATAGATAAGATTTTAAGGCTACGCTGGAGGTGGGAACGGGAAGTTTCCCTTGACTATCTGATGAATGAGAAGTTTTTCCAGCTTGCTGCCGCCCTTGCCCTTTTGCCGGAACAGACGCAGGAAGCCATTTCTATCGCAAAACAGCAACTATAACAATTTTATCATCCCATGAAGCCGGTACGCTATCCAGCGCAGCCGGTTCTTTTTCTGCGGGAAGGATAACACATCCAGGTAGTCCTGCTGTTCCTGATCTTCTGACAGATTCCCATAACAGTAGCAGGTACTCTGATGTAGCCATGGGATGTACTCCCGTTCAAATGCCTCGCGCAGATCCCAATCTGCCAAAAGAATCCCGCTCTGCCAGTTGATATGCTGACAGAGCAAGTTCACCATCGCGGCGTCCTCTGTGTTGGCACATTCAATTCGCAGGCAGAGAGAACGGATACTGTCCGCATAGCGGCCTGAAATCGTTTTTTGAACCGCATAGAATTTCCCGTTTTGCTGGTCCAGCAACAATGCTACCGTTTCCTGTGAAGAAAGTTCTGTGCCAAAGATACCGATTTTCCATTTTGGTTGGAGGGCAATCAGATACCCGCCAAATGTCTGCCAGAAATCCTGTTCGGAAAACACAAAGTTGCGAAAAAGGATATAGAGGCTATGCGCATCTTTTTTGCATCTCCTCCATAGCCGTCCACCTCTGTCACAGAATTCCCATCCGCTGTGCGATCTCGATATTGACTTTGAGCAC
>CALWRS010000012.1 GCA_944384025.1 uncultured Lachnospiraceae bacterium | reverse complement strand
ATTTGCCAATCTGATATTCTGATTCATCTGGCAGGGAGAGGTTTGGAATGAGATAATCGCCCTCCTGACGGTAAGTGTCACCCATCTGCTCAAATATTGATTTCATATAAATCAGCTCCTTTTTGTGTTGATTTCCAGTGGTTATACGGACTCTTCTTCCCGTAAGGTTTCTTTTTCGGCTGGTGAGGCTCGGCGGATTTTGTTTTGCAGCTTGGTGCGGTAAGCGATCAGCTTATCCATTTTGCCCTGCAATCTCTCCCTGTCCGCATACAGGTCGTCAAAAGTCTCTATGCCGTATTTGCTCATATACCGCACCTGTTCGGACAGTTTCTCCAGCTTTTTCAAATCTTCCTTGAGATAGGGGCTTGTGGGGCGATAAGTGGTTTTCTTCGGCAGGACGCCTAACAGATAGCAGTAGTGCAGATACAACCGATAGATATGGCTCGTCTTTTGAAACGGCTTGAACCAGTCCCGCAGGCTCTGCGGCATTTGGGGCGGATAGGTGACCAACGCCCTTCGGTTTCCGAAGGAAGCGTAAGCGCCCATTGTCCTTTGGATATGTTCAGGCGTCCATCTTTCGTCAAGGGTATCCAGCCTTGTGAAATGCTCATACTGCGGCAATCGTATCTTCCAATGCCTGCCGGTAAAGTCGGTAATATATCCTTTCCGCCGCAGGTATTCCTCCATATAATAGGGACGGCGGCTGAAATTGATGGCTTCTTTTACATCTTCCCGGTAGACATTGTATCTTGTCGGTTTGCCGCTTTTCTCGTCCAGCCACACCTGTCTTGACGGCGCTCTATGGGGATTTTCAATAACCGATAAGCCGTGTTCCCGGCAGATCCGGTCGGATACCTCACGGAGTTTTCTCTGCTCTGATTTGGAATAGTTGTATTATTTTTGATGCCTCTATTTTACGATTTTCGTGACCGCTTAACAAGGGAAATATGAAAAAAATTGCAAACTAAGATGGTCTAGCCGCACCATCCCCGCGGAGCGTTTATCAGGCGGGAGTCTTCCCACATCGGATAAACAAAAGACAGTACAGACTCTTGCCCATACTGCCTTTTTTATCCTATTCGGTTTTGCACTTCCTACTCGATTCCTTTATCTGCCAAGTAGTTTACAACGTCTCCAATGCTCTTTAATCCGTCCAAATCCTCCGGCTGGATTTCAATGCTGTACTCGTCTTCCAAAGCGGTTACAAGCTCGTACAGATCCAGCGAGTCAATCCGCAGATCTTCCTTAAATGTGGTTTCTTCGGTTACGCCGGTTACGTCTACGCCCAGCTGTTCCTGCATGATTTCCAAGATCTTCTCAAACATTCGAAATTCTCCTTCTATTTCCTATTCCTTCGGTTTCCGGTTCCCCGGTTACTGTTATGATCCGAATGCATCTTATGCTATACTTCTGTGTTTGTCAAGATGCTTTCTGCAATTCCCCGCAAGATCGCAAAATCATTCGTCTGCATCCTCGTGAAAATCGACAAATTCGTCCATTTCGTCCGCGTCGTGATGCGGATGTCCCATAATTCCGTAGAACTCCTTGCCAATCACTTTTTTGTTGTCGCGCACCTGCTCCACCAAATCGGAAATCAGCCGTTTTACCTCCTGACAATGGCGGATGTTTTTCAGTTCAATCTTCTTTTGCGTATCTACGCGCGAGAACACTTCCACCGTCCCCGTTCCGCAGATTTTTTGTCCCAAGGAGCGAATCAGCCGCGTGTCCACAATGCGGTACAAAAGCGTCTCGTCGTACACGGTTCGAAACAGCCCCTTTTGAATGTAGAGTCTGTCTTTCGTGATCTGATATTTCGTAAAGGAAAACGGGAACCATAACCAATGTTTTCTGTCTTTCCACAGAACGTCTTCTTCCGGTAAAGTCATAGCAGCCTCCTTATTTCTTTCGTTTTTATGAGTATAGTATGTTCTCAGAGGGAATGCAAGTGCCAACAGGCGGAAACTTCCGCTTTTTTCTCTTTTTATATGAAGCTGTTCGATTTTAAGACAAATATAAGAAGCGTAAGCGTCACTGCGGAAAAAAGCGTTGTAAGCATAACAATTTCCGACGTAAGCGTCGCGTCGTTTTTCATGTTGCGCGCCATCGTATAGCAAGCAACCGTCGTCGGAGAGGCCATCATAACCGCAATCGCCACTAACGCTTCGCCGCGAAATCCGGCAAGCACCGCTGCCAGTACGACCGCTCCTGGAAGAAGCACCAGCTTAATTACAGTTGCAAAAAGCGCAGGCAGCAGCTTCTGCGTCACCTGCGCAAAGCGAAAGCTCGCGCCAAGCAAAAGAAGCGCTAAAGGCGTCGCAATGCTCCCAAGGCTTTGCAGCGACTCTTTTACAAGCGGCGGAAGAGAGATGGAAAACGCCGCAAACGGAAACGCTAAGAAAATCGCCAAAATAAGCGGATTCGTTAAAATGCCTTTGAGAACTCCGATAGCGGAAACTTTTGCAGCGCCGTCTCTTGCGCCAAAAGACAGTACAATAACGGAAAAGATATTATAAAGCGGCACGACCGAAACAATCATAAGCGGGGCCAGCCCCGCCCGCCCGTATAAGTTCGTGACAAAAGCGATTCCAAGCACCGCCGCGCTTCCGCGAAAAGAGCACATCGTAAACGCGCCAACCATTTCCTTTTTCCGAAGAAACGCTCCTGCCGCCGCCCAAATCAGAAAAAAAGAAAGCGTCGTCGTCCCCATGCAAAAAACGACGAACTTGCCGTTAAAGCTGCTGGCAATATCCGCTGTGGCAATGTCAGTAAACAAAAGAACCGGCAGCGGAACGCGAAAGTTAAACCGGTCCGCCACCGCAATAAACTCCTCCGTGAAGAAACCGATTTTCCGGAGAAAACTTCCAAGAAGAATCACAAGGAAAATCGGAATCGTTACTTGCAGGCTGAAAATCAAATCACTCATAGCTTTAGTAGCTGCTGATTGTGTCGGCAGAATCATCCTCCGTTTTTTCGATGGAGCGGATTACAACGTTGTACCCGTCTCCGTTTCCGGTATCCACAAAAACGCGCTCGCCCACGCGGCGCATGTAAATCGCCTTTCCAATCGGCGACTCAATGCTGATTAAGCCCTTTAGCGGCTTTGCACGCACCGTAGTAACGATACGGTACGTCATTTCCTTTTGCGTCCGCTCCGAAAACACAACGACGGTGTTGTTCATCCCTACCTGATCCGGTCGGGAGTCGTCGTCGATAACGTGCGCCGTTTTGATCATATTTTCCAAATAGCGAATCCGGCTCTCGTTTTTGTTTTTGTCGCGCTTCGCCGCGTAATACTCGAAGTTCTCGCTCAAATCTCCCTGCGCCCGCGCTTCCTTTACGGCTTCAATGGACTCTTTTCGAACGACGAGTTTTCGGTGCTCAATTTCCTTTTGCATTTTCTCGATGTCGCTTTTTGTTAATCTGTCGTGCATAAATAGATCCCCTCCCTAGAAAAACCATGTCTATCTTAGCACGGATTCCCCAGATTGTAAATCTTGCGTTTTTTTGTGCTGGCGTCCTTCGTGATCCATTTCGTAATCCTCCGTATAAATCAGCTCAGAAATCGGTACAAATACATACCCTTGCTCCTTCAGGTTTTTAATAAGGGTATCGAGCGCCTGTGCTGTGTATTTCGCGCCGTTGTGCATAAGAATAATGGAGCCGTTCCCCAAATGCTTGTGCCCGCACACGGTTCGAATAATCGACTCTGCGCCGTAATCTTTCCAGTCAAGGCTGTCTACGTCCCACTGGATGACGTGATACCCAAGCTCGTTTGCCGCCGTGATTACCGTATCGTTATAATCGCCGTAAGGCGGGCGAAAAAGCGTCATCTCAACGCCAAGCAGCGCCCTTATTTTCTCGTGCGCCTTTTGCAGTTCCTCTTTGCACTGCGCGGCGGAAAGCTTCGACATTTGCTTGTGGTTTTCGCTGTGGTTGCCCAAATCGTGCCCCGCCTCGTAAATAGCCTTTACGTCCTCGGGATACTTTTCCATCCAGCCGCCCGTCATAAAAAAGGTGGCGCGCACGTCGTTTTGCTTTAAAATTTCAAGAATCTGTGCCGTGTCCTCATTTCCCCACGCGGCGTCAAAGCTGATGGCAATTTTCTTTTCCTGCGTATCCACGCAATAAATCGGGAGTTTCTTCGCCCAAACAGCCGCGCTTCCAGCTCCGGTTGGCATAACTTTGGGCAGGTAGACAATTGCGGAAATTAACAAAAGGATGCAAGTCAAAATGGCGAGCCCCGTTTTTAAAAACAGACGAAGGTTTTCTTTTTCTTCTTCACTCATAAAGCGTCCCATTGGATTTTTTTAATGTATATGCGGATAACAAGTACCGGATTCTGCCCCGCCCGCCAAAAGCCAAAAAAACCTCTTTACATTAAATTTTACTGATGCTATACTTTAGAAAAAAGTTCCGCAGGAGGGAAACGAAAATGGATTATAAAGAGGCGATCAGCAAGTTTATGCCTTTAACCAAAAAAGCAACCACCGTAGAAGGGTTGGTCATCAGCATTCTTTTTTATGTAATTGCCTCTGCAATTGTCGGACTTGTCCTTGGAATTGTCGGAAAAGTCCTCGGCCTTATTCCTATTCTTGGCACGATTGCAGGAATTTTACTGGGAATTATCGGTTCCCTCGTTGGAATTTACTGCTTGGCAGGAATTGTAATCGCTATTTTGTATTTCTGCAAAGTAATTGAGCTGTAATTGCTTTTAAAATCCGGCGCCTCTGCAAAAGAGAGGCGCCATTTTTTTCGCTTTGCGCACTTAATCACCGCTTTCTCCTTTTCCTTCCCGAATCGATTCTTCCAAAGCGATTCGGTAGCACAAAATCAGTTTGGCATCGATATAACAGTACTTATTTGTAATATACTCTCTCGTTCGAATCCCATAACAAAGCACAATCCCTGCCAAAGAAAGAAATCCTGCGCTGATAGGGGTTACCAGAAGAAACAGCACCAAAACAGCGAAAAAGCAAAACGCTGCGTAAGGCCAATACCCCCGGCTGATTCGGTAGGAGCAAAGCAGCGTCTCTTCTAGGCGCTTTCGCATATTCCAAAGCTCCGGCTGGCGCTTCCTTCGCAGCCGCTCGGCTAGTTCCCGCGTTAACGTCATGTTTAGAAAATTGTTCTCCGGCTCCTGAAGCATCCGCCTTGCCATCCGGTAGTATTGCAATTCTCCAAACTCTCTTTCCAAAAGCTTGCGGAACAGATTTTTCATTCTCACCTCCGATCAGCAGATATTTTTAGTATACTCAGGTTGGCGCGTTGTGTACCTTGGAAGATTTTGGTTTCTGTGGAAAAATAGCTTTCTACGCTTTTTTTGTACGACTTATCTCCCGATTCCTGCCATAACATTTACAATTTGTTCATAAACTCGCCATACTATCCTAATAAATTTACGGTAAACTCCTAACTGTAAACAACTTAACGACGACAACGACGCTTACTACTTCGTTTATATAATATTAAATTTAGCCCGACGCCCCCTCTCGTTCGGGCTTTTCCTCTGCCCGGACGCTGTCCGGTTTTTTTTTGACATTTCTCCGGACATAGCGTATAATTGCCCAAAAGAAGGAGGAAACTACCATGGGCAAAATTGTAATTATGGATCATCCTTTGCTGCAGCACAAAATCGGTCTTCTGCGCAGAAAGGAAACGCCTACGAAAGACTTCCGCGAGCTGGTAGGCGAGGTTGCTATGCTTATCTACTACGAAGCAAGCCGCGACCTTCCGTTAACGGACCGCGAAATCGAGACGCCGCTTTGCAAAACGACTGTCAAGGAAATCGCCGGAAAAAAACTTTGCATTGTGCCTATTTTGCGCGCCGGCATTGGACTGTGCGACGGTATTTTGCGGATTAATCCAAGCGCAAAAGTAGGACACATCGGCCTCTACCGGGACGAAGAGACGCTCGAGCCGGTAGAATATTTTTGTAAAATGCCCTCGGACGCGGCGCAGCGCGACATTTTCGTTGTAGATCCTATGCTCGCTACGGGAGGCTCTGCGATTGCCGCTATCGAGCTTTTGCGCAAACGCGGGATAAAGAGAATTCGTTTTCTTTGCCTGATTGCTGCACCGGAAGGTCTGAATAAGCTGCACGAGGCTTTTCCGGACGTTGACATTTATGTAGGTGCGCTGGACGAAAAGCTGAACGAGCGGGGATACATCCTGCCCGGACTTGGTGACGCCGGCGATCGTATTTTTGGCACGAAGTAAATAAAGGAGGAAAATCTGTTGACACCCTACAGTCAAAAAAAAGAGGAGGTTCTTAAGGCCCTCGAAACAAACCAGCAAACCGGTCTTACCTCGGAGGAGGCGCTTCGCCGACAAGACAAGTATGGCCTAAATAAGCTGCGGGAAAAGAAAAAGAAAACGACGATGCAGCGTTTCCTTGACCAGTTTAAGGACGCTATGATCCTGATTCTTATCGCCGCCGCCGGAGTTTCCTTTACCGTTGTTTGCGTGGAAAAAAACTGGGGAGAACTTTTTGAACCGGCTTTGATTGTACTTATCGTAATTTTAAACGCGATTATGGGCGTTTATCAGGAGGGTAAGGCGGAAAAAGCGCTGGACGCGCTAAAAAATATGTCCGCACCCCACGCGCGGGTAATCCGGGACGGAGAGGAGAAAATCATTGACGCCGCTGCCCTTGTTCCCGGAGATATTATTCGCTTGGAGGCCGGTGATTTTGTTCCTGCCGACGCAAAGCTTTTGCAAAGCGCAGGGCTAAAATCCGAGGAATCGGCGCTCACGGGCGAATCCGTGCCGTCGGAGAAAGATTATCTTGCCGACGTAAAAGAGGGCGCTCCTCTTGGCGACCGTACCAATATGGTTTACTCCGGCTGCTCCATTACCTACGGAACTGCCACGGCAGTCGTTACCGCTACGGGAATGGACACGGAGATGGGTAAAATCGCCAATCTCCTTGACAGCGAGGAAGAGGGACAAACTCCCCTGCAACAGAAACTTTCCCAGCTTGGCAAATACCTTGGCATTATGGCGCTTACCGCCTGCGCCATTATCTTTGTCGTAGGAATTGCAAACGGCATTCCAGTGCTTGAAATCTTTATGACTTCCGTATCCCTTGCCGTATCTGCAATCCCGGAAGGACTTCCCGCCATTGTTACAATCGTGCTTTCCATCGGCGTTCAGCGCATGGTAAAAAAGAATGCGCTAATCCGCAAGCTGCCCGCCGTAGAAACGCTTGGCGGCGCTTCGGTTATCTGCTCGGATAAGACCGGAACCCTAACGCAAAACCGCATGACGCTTACAAAAGCGTACGCAGACGGCTTTTCGGAGCCGGAAGCAATCAGCAACAGCAACACCGAGCAAATCCGCAAGATTCTTACGTACGGCACGCTTTGCAGCGACGGCTCGGTTGTTTTCCACGGCACGAAAGAACAGCACATTGGCGATCCTACCGAAACTGCTATTGTACTTGCCGCGCACAAAAACGGCCTTCCAAAAGAGGAGCTGAATAAAAAATATCCCCGCCTTGCGGAAATCCCCTTTGACTCTGACCGAAAGCTTATGACGACGGTTAACCGCATTGACGGCAAAAACATCGTAATCGTCAAAGGAGCTTTTGACGTTATGGCTTCGCGCTGCATTGCCGGTGATTTGGAAACGGCAAAACAGGTAACGGAAGCCATGAGCGAAGACGCGCTGCGCGTGCTTGCGATTGCGTGCAGGGAAATCGACGAAGTTCCCCAAAATCCGACATCGGACGAGCTGGAAAACAACCTGACGTTTTTGGGACTTGTCGGCATGATCGACCCGCCCCGTCCCGAAGCTAAGGCAGCGGTTGCCGTTTGCCGCAAGGCCGGAATTCGTCCGGTTATGATTACCGGCGACCATGTAGTTACCGCATCTGCGATTGCCAGAGAGCTTGGCATTTTGCGCGAAGGCGACCGCGCAATTACGGGTGCCGAATTGGACGCGATGACCGACAGCGAGCTGGATGAGCAGGTAGAGGGCATCTCCGTATACGCCCGCGTTTCTCCGGAGAATAAAATCCGCATCGTAAAAGCTTGGCAAAGAAAAGGGCAGGTCGTAGCCATGACCGGCGACGGCGTAAACGATGCGCCTGCGCTAAAGGCCGCAGACATTGGCTGTGCTATGGGCATTACCGGTACCGACGTTGCCAAGGGCGCGGCGGATATGACGCTGACCGACGACAACTTTGCAACGATTGTCGATGCCGTTCAGGAAGGGCGCGGCATTTACGCCAATATCAAAAAAGTGGTTGGCTTCCTGCTTGGCACGAATATCGGCGAAGTGTTCACCGTATTTTTCGCTATGCTTTTGTGGCACAAAACGCCGCTGCTTTCCATGCAGCTGCTTTGGATTAACTTAGTAACCGACTCGCTTCCCGCGATTGCGCTTGGTATGGAAGCAGTAGAGAAGGACGTAATGGAGCGAAACCCGAAGCCCAAAAACGAAGGCCTTTTTGCCCACGGTCTTGCCTTCCGGCTTGTTATTCAGGGCGCGATGTTCGCTGTCCTCACGCTTACCGGCTTTATGCTTGGCGAGACAATGACCGACTCGCTTGCGGGCGGTCAGACCATGGCGTTTGTCGTCCTTGCGCTCTCGCAAATTGTTCAAGCGTATAACATGCGCTCCGAGCACTCGCTGTTTAAGATCGGTATTTTTAGCAACCACAAGTTAAACTGGGCCGCGCTCGTTTCGATTTCGCTTGTCGCCCTGCTGCTGTTTACTCCGGTAGGCGTTGCATTCTCGCTTGTTAAGCTGCCGCTTCGCCTGTACCTGATTGCGCTTGGACTAATCTTAGTGCCGTTCGTTGTAATGGAACTCTCGAAAGCCGTTGGCTGGATTAAGCATCCGCACGAAAAGAAATCGTAAGAAAACGTAAAACACGAAGAAAACCTCCGAGCGATCGGAGGTTTTCTTTTTTTGTCCATTGATGATTCGCTTGTAATTATCCAATGCACTTCCGATAACAAAGCGCTTCTAGCATTCCCTCGTACGGCGGGAAATTTTCCGTTGGCACATAGCCGAGACTTTCGTAAAGCAAAATTGCGTTGCGGCACTCGCGGCGCGTCTGCAGCAGCAAGACGGTGTAACCTCTTTCAAGCGCTCTTTCTTCCAGCCGGATTAAAAGCTCCCTTCCAATGTGCCTTCCCCGGTATTCCGGAAATACCCAGACGCGCTTTACCAAAAGGCTCTTTGCATCGTACGGCTTTAAGCAGGCGCACGCGGCAATTTTATCTGCGTCGTACGCGAGCAAGATATCCAAAATTCCCTCCAGTACGTTAAACGGCGCAAAGGCGGCGCGCTTTTGCGCTCCGCCCACAGCTTCGTTTAAATATGCTTCCAGCGCCTCGCTGCACCGCAGAAAATCTGCGTCTGTGCTTTGTGCGAAGCGAAATTCCATGTTCTCGACCATCCTACTTTGCACTTCCTTTGATCATGGCAAGCACGTCGCTTCCCTCCCGCACAAATACGGGAATCTGGTCAATCGGCGCCTGCGTTACAAGCCATTGCCCGCCTTCGTAAACCATATCGTCTCTTGGGTCTACAAAGCGTGCGCCCTTGGGCAAATAAACTTCCTTTTCGCTGGCTCCCGCTTCCAAAACCGGAGCGACTAAAACGTCCGGGCCAAACATATACTGCGTTGCCGCAAGCTCCCAGCAAACCGTATCCTCCGGGAAGTCGTAAAACATCGCGCGCATTACCGGCTCGCCGGTTTGATGCGTCTTTTCCATCAGCCGCCGAATATACGGACGAATCCGCTCTCGCAGGAAAAGGTACTCTTTCATAATCTCGTAGTTTTCTTCGCCGTAGCTCCACAGCTCGTTGTCCTGTCCGGAAGAGAATTGCCTTACGCCGCTTCGGAATTCTTCTTCCAGCGGAAGAAACGGCTGGCGTTCTCCGTGCAGCCGGAAGACCGGGCACCATGCGCCCCAGGCAAACCAGCGCAGCAAAAGCTCCTGAAACTCTTTGCTCTTTGGATCTCCGCCGATAAAGCCGCCGATGTCCGAAGTCCACCACGGAATACCCGAAAGCCCCATATTGATGCCGATTTGAACCTGCACCCGAAGTGCGCGAAACGACGAATGCACATCGCCGGACCACGCAAGCGTTCCGTATTTTTGCGACCCTGCCCAGCAGCAGCGCAGCAAATTCAAAACATTTTCTTGCCCCGCCCGTGTCATGCCGTCATAAAACGCTTTGGCGTACATGGCCGGATAAATGTTGCTGCATTGCAGCGCAGAACCGGCGTAGTAGCGGTAGTTGTCAAAGTCGTAAGGGCCAAACTCCGGCTCTGCCTCGTCCAGCCAGAAAATCCGAATGCCCTTATCGTAGTAATTTTTCTTGCAAACATTCCAGACATATTCGCGTGAGCCCGGATGCGTAGCGTCAAAAAACACCGTCTCTCCCATCCAGTTCATGTGAATAGGAACACCGCGGTCGCAAGTCACCAAATAGCCCCGATCGTTCATTTCCTTGAAATTTTCCGACGAGGAATCTACCGTAGGCCAAACGGAGACCATAAGCGCAATTCCCATTTGCGAAAGCTCGCGGATCATTCCTTCCGGATCCGGCCAGTCTTTCGGGTCAAAGCGGAAATCGCCCTGTCTTGTCCAATGGAAAAAGTCCACTACAATAACGTCTAGTGGAAGCCCTCTGCGCTTGTGCTCTCTGGCAACCTTAAGCAGCTCGTCCTGCGTGCGGTAGCGAAGCTTGCACTGCCAAAAGCCCATCCCGTATTCCGGCATCATCGGCGGTCTTCCCGTTGCCTTCGTGTATTGCGTAAGAATTTCCGCCGGAGAGTCCGCCGCCGTTACAAAGTAGTCCATTTTCTTTGTGCTCTCGGCAATCCAGACCGTTTTGTTTGTTCCAAAGGTCGCCGTTCCGATAGCGGGATTGTTCCACAAAAAGCCGTAGTTTCTGCTGGAGATGTAAAACGGCACCGTCATCTGGGAGTTTCTCTGCGCAAGTTCCAAAACCGCTCCCTTGTGGTCGAGCTCTTTTTCCTGATACTGCCCCATGCCGAAAATCTTTTCGCCGTCCTGCGCTTCAAAGTTAACCGTCAAACGATAGTCGCCGGTTCCCGGAATCGGCTTTAGCTCTCGCCCCGGCACACGCGTAGGAACACAGTAGCGCTCCAGCCGCTCGCGGTTTCGCCAGCACTCTTCCAAAAGGAGCTCGCCTTTTTCGTTGTAAAAAGAAAGCCAGCCTTCGTAATTTACCCGCGCCGTCAGCTTTCCGTTTGTAACTTGCGCTTCCTCCAGAATTTGCGTGTGCGCCTCGCGCTCTTCCTTCGTGTAATACCAAGAATCGCAGTATTCGCGCCTTGTTATCTGAATTTGCGCTTGGCAGGGCGACAGCGTTTCCGTCAGCGCCCAGTCATTTTTGTCGCATTCTGCTCCGCAAAACATGCGTACGCGCAGGGAGTTTTCACCCCATGGTTCAATCCACATGGTTTGAGGTCCAAACAAAATCACCAATCGATTCGCTTCTTTTTCAAAAATCATACTGCCTCGTTTCTGCGCTTGCATGTTTTACATTTTTATACCAGCCGGAATACTCTTGCGCCGTGCGGTTCCACTTCTGCGCAAATGCTTCCTGTCACTGCTCCAAGCGACTTTTTGCTCCAAACGTCGGTTGCCGTATAGGTTCCCGGTACAGGAAGCTTTACGGAAATCTCCTTCGCGGTATCGTCGCAGTTAAAGAGCGCTACATAATAGCCCTGCTTCTCGTGCGTTGTAAACCAAGCGATGCTTTCCTTTCCGGGTTCGCCCTGACGAAACAGCGGGTGCGCAGAGTGCGTATGGTTCGTAATCTCAAGCAGCTCCCGGTTCGTTAACAAACTCATCGTAAACTCGTCAAAGCCGGTCATCTCACCACCGATAATAAGCGGCGAGCGCATCATAGCCCAAAGCGACAGCATCGTAATCTGCTCTGCTTTGGTAAATTTTGTGCGGTTTGCCTTGTCGTAATCCTGCAAAATCGGTCCAATGGGAAGCATGTCCGCATCCGGCCAGCAGCCGTCTCCGCTGTGAATGCACCACTTCTCGGCGCGGTGGAACATGTCGTAGAGCAGCTCCCACTTGTCCCAGAAGTCGTCGGTAATACGCCACATATTGGCAACCTGCTTAAATTCTTCCGCCTTATCTACTGGCGCGGGTCCGGGAGAAAGACTCAAAACAATATCTCTGCCGGAAGCCATAATCGCTTCGTGCAGCAGGCGGATTTCGCCAATCCGGAATTCCCGGCAAATGTCGTCCACCTTAATAAAGTCTACGCCCCAGTCCGCATAAAGGGAAATCAGGCTTTCGTAGTATTCGCGAGCGCCCTCTGCGTCCGCCCGAACACCGTACATATCCGGGTTCCACGTGCAAATATCGTACGGATTCGCAATCTGATCCGCCGTTTTGTTGCTGCCAAGAATCGGCGTATGCGCTGCCGCTGCCTGACGCGGGATGCCGCGCATAATGTGGATTCCGAATTTTAATCCAAGCGAGTGCACGTACTCGGCAAGCGGTGCAAAGCCTTTTCCGCCCGCTGCCGACGGGAAGCGGTTTTCTGCGGGCAAAACTCTGCCGTATTCGTCCATTGCAAGCGGTACAAACGAGCGGTACTCGTGATTTACCGCGCCCGGCTCATACCACTGAATATCCACAACAACATACTCCCAGCCATACTCCTTTAGGTGCTCCGCCATAAAGCGTGCGTTTGCGCGAACAATTTCTTCCGTAACTGCCGTTCCGTAGCAGTCCCAGCTGTTCCACCCCATGGGCGGCGTGTTCGCAAACTTCATAATTACCCTCCTTTTGCAAGGCATGTTTGCCTGCTCTTAAAAGATGGCTCATTTTAGCATGTAGTTTTTTTTCCTGTAAATGGCGAATCCGCGCTTTTTCTAGCTACAAACGCTCCACTTTTACTTCTTTGCAAGCGCAGCCAGCAATTCCACGCAGCCGTCAATGCCAAAGGCGGTGCTGTTTAGCACAATGTCGTAATTTTTAATATCGCCCCACTCCTGATCCGTGTAGTATTTGTAGTGGTTCGCCCTCGCCTTGTCGCGCTTTCGAAGCGCTTTTTCCACATTTTCCGGCTCAAAGTGGTAATCCTCTACTGCTCTTCGGCTCTTATCCGCCATCTCCGCGCGGATAAACACGTGCAGACAGTCGTCCCGATCCGCCAAAATGTAGTCGGCGCAGCGCCCTACAATAACGCATAGCTCCTTCTGCGCGATGTCTTTGATGATGTCCGACTGCACTACGTAGAGCTGGTCTTGGATAGGAAGCAAGTTGCCGCCAAATACGTGCGTTGCATAGCTCATGTTTGTAGCGATGTTAAACAGCAAGCTCCCCGTAATATGCTCTCCCTGCTCTTCGATAAATTCCTTCGCTAAGCCGCTCTCCTTTGACACCCGGTCAATCAATTCCCGGTCATAAAACGCATAGCCAAGCTTTTGCGCCAGTTTTCTTCCGATTGTCCTTCCGCCGCTGCCACATTCGCGGCTGATTGTAATAATTCGCTTCATTTGACCGCCTCCTTTACATTTTGCGTTTATCGGCTATTTTTTTCAATCGTAAACGAGTTTAGCATCTTTTCGATTTCCGCGCGATGCGACTCATCGGTACAAGTCGTAATGAGCAGTCCCTGCTCTTCCATATAATAGTAGCTAACCTGCGCCGGAGTCGTTCCGCTCTCGTCCGTATAGCTGATTTTGATCGCCTCGTAAGCGCCCGCTCCGCAGGCTGCTTTTTTCTCGACGTCAAACGTGTAATCTCCATCGCTTTGAAACGCCTCAAGCGCCTCCGAAAGATCCACCTCCGGGTCGATAGAAATTACGCTTAAATAATATTCTTCTTTCGCCGTACTTACAACAAACCGTTCCATGTAAGTCTGGCTGTCTACGGCAATTTCCTCATACTTCACTTTCGTGCTGTTATACAAAAGCGCGTAAGAATATCGCTCCGACCGAAAATTTACCCATTTGTCCTGATAAGTATGAAGCCCCAGAAGAAATAAAATAAAAACGACGGCGACACACGCCAATCCAATAATGCACTTTGATGTAACGCTCAGTTTCGTTTTCTGCTGTTTTTTTTGCATCTGTAACGATCGCTCACCTCCTTTAAGGAATTATACCATAATTTTTTTCTTTTTCGAAGAAATTTCTGTTTTTTTTAGCTAGCCTTTTCAGAAAAAAAGTCTTATAATGACTCTCTGATTAGAAAGGGGAACGCGAGGCCGTGCTTCGCAAAATTTTTACGTACCATGAAGAATTATACAATCGATATGTGCAGCGGATCTCTGCCCAAAAAAATGCTGCTGTTTGCAGTTCCGCTTATTTTTTCCAGTATTTTGCAGCTTCTGTTCAATGCCGTTGACCTGGTTGTCGTCGGACGCTACGTTGGCCACACGGCTCTGGCCGCCGTTGGCTCCACCGGCTCGCTCATTAACTTACTGACCAACCTGTTTATCGGGCTTTCTGTCGGCGCGAACGTTTTAGTTGCCAGATACATTGGCGCAAAGCAGGACAAAGACGTGCACGAAACCGTGCATACCGCTCTTTTGGTAAGCGTCCTAAGCGGCATCCTGCTGGCGCTTATCGGCGTTAAATTTGCCGAGCCGCTGCTATCGCTTATGGCAACGCCCGAAAACGTACTCAAGCAGTCCGCCCTTTATTTGCGCATTTACTTTTGCGGAATGCCGGTAATGCTTCTTTACAACTTCGGAAGCGCCATCCTGCGCGCGCAGGGCGATACCCGCCGCCCGCTTTACTACCTGTTTTTTGCAGGCGTTGTAAATGCCGGACTGAACCTGTTTTTTGTGCACGTATTGCATCGCGGCGTAGACGGCGTAGCTTACGCAACCGTAATCAGCCAAGTGCTTGCCGCCGCTTTAATTGTTCGAAACCTAATGCATACGCAAACTGCCTGCAGGCTGCAGCTAAAGTGCCTGCGAGTGTACCCTGCGAAGCTAAAAACTATGGCGCAGATTGGTCTGCCTGCCGGTTTGCAAGGCTGTATTTTCTCCCTTTCAAACGTGCTGATTCAGGCGTCGGTAAACTCTTTTGGCGACATTGCCATGGCAGGCAACTCCGCTGCCGCAAATATCGAAGGCTTTGTTTACGTTGCCATGAACGCCTTTCATCACACGACGCTTAGCTTCACAAGCCAAAATTACGGCGCGAGACAGTACCGCAGAATCCCGAAAATTCTCGGCTGGGGGCTTTTGTTTGTTACGCTGACCGGCGGAATTTTAGGCGGTTCGGTCGTTTTGTTTGCAAAGCCGCTGCTTGGCTTTTATACGTCAAGCCCGGAAGCTATTAAATACGGCTGCCTTCGGGTGCTCTACATCTGCACCGTATACTTTACCTGCGGCACAATGGACGTCGTTGTCGGCTCGCTGCGCGGACTTGGCGCCTCCATTTTGCCAACCATTGTCTCTTTAATTGGCGCATGCGGCTTCCGTGTCGTATGGATTTTCACTGTGTTCGCACAGTTCCGCTCGTTAAAGACACTGTATCTGTCTTATCCAATCAGCTGGATTTTAACAACGAGCGCGCATTTGCTTTTCTTCTGTCTGATTTTCTGCAAAATCCGGAAAAATCAGCAGCGATCTTTAGAAAGGAGAGTCTCTTAGGAATGAAAAGGAAACCGTTGTCCGCGCCTTGGCTGCAAAAGACCAAAAGCGCCTGCGGCAAACTGGTACGTGCTCGTATTTTTCGCTACGCTATCGTGCAGGTTTACGTTATTTCGCTGCTTGTCAACCTTTTGGTTGAGACATTTTCGCGCGCTTCCCTTTTTAAGGCGCTTATCTTTTTATTTACGCGCCCGCACATTTTTTTGATTAACGCGTTTATCGTTTCCGTGTTAATTGCGCCGTCGCTTCTTTCAAAGCGCCGCCCGTTCTTTTTCCTGCTAAGCGCAACGCTTTGGGTGGCCGTTGGCGTTATTGACTTTTTTCTGCTGCAAAACCGCGTCACGCCGTTTAACGGAAACGACCTGCGCCTGATTCAGGACGCCTTTGACGTAGCGTTTCATTACTATACAGTTTTTCAGCTGATTTTGCTCGCTCTTTTGATTGTTGCCGTTATCGCCTTAGTTGTTGCTGCATTTTTCCTCCTGCCGCGTCGCAAAGAGCCGGTTGCCTACAAAAAAATGGTGCCGCTTACGCTTTTGCTGATGTTTGGCGGCTTCGGCGTTACGCAGCTTGGCATTGCAACCGGCGTAATGGCGCAGACGTTTCCGAACATTGCGGACGCTTACCACGACTACGGCCTGCCGTATTGTTTTGTCTCAAGCCTTTTGGATCAGGGCATCGACAAGCCTTACGACTATTCTCCGGAAAAAGTAGAAGGCGTTATTTCGCCTCTGGCGTCCTCTCCTTCTGTTACGCCGCCACAAACCGGCGAGGCGACGGAGCCAAACGTCATCTTTATCCAGCTGGAATCGTTTTTTGATCCGAAGCGGATTGACGGCATCGAATTTTCCGAAGACCCAATCCCTACGTTTACTTGGCTGATGCAAAACTACACGTCCGGCTTTTTAACAGTTCCAAGCATTAGCGCCGGTACGGCTAATACAGAGTTTGAGATTTTAACCGGAATGAATATGGCCGATTTTGGCACAGGCGAGTATCCGTACAAGACGATTTTAAAAACGCACACCTGCGAAAGCATTGCCTACAACTTAAAGGCGCTTGGCTACACAGCGCACGCCATTCACAACAACACCGCCACGTTTTACGGGCGAAACGTCGTTTTCAGCAACTTAGGCTTTGATACGTTCGATTCGATTGAACTGATGAACAACGTTGTGCGAAATGAGCTAAACTGGGCGAAGGACGAAGTGCTCTACGGCGAAATTATTGCCGCGCTTGACCAAACGCCGGGCGCCGATTTGGTCTTTACGATTTCCGTTCAAGGACACGGCAAATATCCGGACGAAGACATTTTGTCGAATAAGATTGAGCTGGCGGACATCAACGACGCTTACGGCGACGAGACCATCTACGGGCTGAAATACTACATCACCCAGCTCTACGAAATGGATATGTTCCTTGCGCAGCTAATTGAATACTTGCAGGAGCGCAACGAGCCGACCGTTTTGGTGCTCTACGGCGACCATCTGCCGGGATTTAACTTCACGGAGGACGACCTGAATTCGGGAAATCTTCTGCAGACCGAATACGTAATGTGGAGCAATTTCGATATGGAAGTCGAGCACAAGGACCTGCACGCCTACCAGCTAAGCGCATACGTTATGAATCGCCTGAACTATCACGAGGGCCTTGTGTGCAAGCTGCATCAGGCGCACCTAGACTCGAATGGAACTGCGTCGTATTTAGACGAGCTGACGCTTCTCTCCTACGACATGCTGTACGGAGAAATGTACTGCTTTGACGGCGTAAATCCTTATGCGCCTACGGATATCGTCTTTGGCTTCCACGACGTCACGCTAAGCTCCATCGACGTAATTTATGACAAGAACGAAGAGACCTTTTACCTGACTGTAAAGGGAGAAAATTTCTCCCCGTACACGGACATTTATATTAACGGCGAGCGGTACAAAGGCACGATTTACCTAAATGAAAACGAGGTTTTCCTTGCAAACGTAACACTTACGGAGGGCGATCAGATTGTCGCCGCCATGCCAATGGGCGACGAGGGGACGCTGCGGGAATCTCTGCCGTACGTCTTTACAGCGTCCGACGTTAAAAATCCTTAGAGCACGAGGTGATAATCATGAAAGAAAAATGGAAAAAGCTTCCTGTTTCCGCAATTGTATTTATGGCGATCTCCGCCCTGCTTGGCATTGGGCTGGTGCTCCTTGGCCTTCTGTACAAGGAGCCCTATCCGGCGCACCCGGACGATGACGCGCTGTTTATGAACATGCTCTTTACCGTTCCGGGACTAGTGTGGATTGCAGACAGCCTCTTTTGCCTGCAATACGATGACTACCGCAAAAAAGGAAAGTACGTGCTGCACAACAGCCTCCTTTTCTTTTTTGTCTGCCTGATTGCCGAGTGCGTTTATTTCCAGCTGATTTATTTTGGCGTTGGCGAACCGCAGTACAAAATGGTTGTTCCGGCGCTCATCATTTCCTTCCTTTATACGCTGCTTACATTGCTCTTTAGCGCAATCTACCTTGGCGTAAGGAAGCGGGCCAGCAAACATCCGCGAACATGAGCTTATTGAGGAGGAATGCGCTTTAGAGGCGCACTCGCAAAAAAGAGGCTGTGCATTTTCTGCACAGCCTCTTTTATTTCAGGCTTACCTGTTTTACTTGTATCTATCCTTCAGATATTCCTCAATGTCGTCGCTAGTAAGATCGGTTACATACCAGCTACCGCCAAGCTTTACAAGCAGATACTCGGTCGTTTCGCTTTCCCTACCTTCCCTGTCGCCGTCCTCGTAGTACGTTAATTTTACACGCGCTTTTACGATTGCAAACTTCTTTACTTTGTCCGAGTCATAATCCTGATCTTCCAGCCACTCGCAAGCCCATTCGAACTCTCTGTCGCTCTTTCCGATCTTCTCAACGTCTTTGATGTCAACTTTTACCTTGACCTCAACGTCTTCGTCTTCCATTTCTTCTTTTGCTTCGTCGAAAGCGTCTTTAGCTTCGTCGTATGCGTCTTCGTAGTCGTCCTCGTCGTATACATCCAGCTTCTTCTGCGCGTTCTTTGCCGAAAGCGTGCTGTTCCAAACATCCTTGAAATCCATTTCAGCAGCGCCTTTGACGTATTTCTTAAGCGTCTTCTTCGGCGAGCTTCCAAAAACTGCATTAATCACAACGAAAATCAAAAGCAGAGCAACAACAGCGACCGCTCCAATAATCAGAAGCTGCTTGTCGTTTTTCTTTCCGTTTACAAAATCGTTTACGTTGTTCTTGATGGCGTCTACCGGGCTGGCGTTCGCTGCGGAACCCTGATCTCCGGCGGACTCTTCAAAACTTGCACCGCAGAATTCACAGAACTTGGAGTCGTCCGGAATCTGCTGTCCGCACTTTTTACAAAACATCTCTCTTCCACCTTTCTTTTACACAGGTAATATATGCCGATTGTCCAACCGGCACCCTTTTTTTTTGGGTGCTTTGATGGTTCTTCCTCGCAGAACACGACAGATTTCCCCACCTAAGGGCATAATACCTTATTTTTTCTCAAATTGCAAGACAAAAACCAAATTCTCTTTTTCGCACAAAAAGAGGAGCATCCTATTGACACGTTCTGAAAGAATGACTAAAATAAAACCACATATTTCAGGAACTGCGGAGGCGTTTATGAGACAGATTCCTTGCTGCGACAAACACCGGCCCATCCTAACCTGCGAGCAGCTCTCGCTTGGTTACGACAATCACCCGGTCATGACGAATCTGAATTTTCAGATTTTTCCGGGCGACTACCTGAGCATTATCGGGGAAAATGGAGCTGGCAAATCGACGCTTATGAAAACGCTGCTTGGCCTTATGCCTCCGATTTCCGGAAAAATTACCGTGGGCTGCCCCAAAGGCAGAAACTGCATCGGCTACCTGCCGCAGCAAACGCAGGTCGCCCGAGATTTTCCGGCAACCGTCTGGGAGGTTGTTTTAAGCGGCCTGCTGAACCGAAACACGTGGAAGCCTTTTTTCTCCAAAAAAGAAAAAAGCCTTGCGGCGTCGAATCTGGAACGACTGCATATTGCGGATTTGAAAAACGCTTCTTTTCAGACGCTCTCGGGCGGTCAAAAACAGCGCGTACTGCTTGCAAGAGCGCTGTGCGCAGCGCACGAAATCCTGATGTTGGACGAACCGGTGACGGGGCTTGACGCGGTCGCAACAGCAGAATTATACGGGGAACTTGCGGAATTAAACCGCAAGGACGGCTTAACAATTGTAGTTGTCTCGCACGACATTCAAAATACGATTGTGCAGTCTTCCCGCATCCTGCACCTTGGAACAAACGGTTACTTTTTTGGAACGCCCGCGCAGTACATGGTCAGCGAGGAAGCCAAGCTGTTTTTCCCTTCCGGGGAAAACGATTAAATTTTAAGGGGGGAAAGAAAAATGCTCGAAGAATTAAAGAAAAAAGTGTGGGAGGCAAATCTGCTGCTCCCGAAATACGGTCTTGTTACGTTTACTTGGGGAAATGTTTCCGGAATTGACCGCGAAAGCGGCCTGGTTGCCATTAAGCCGTCCGGCGTTTCGTACGAGGGAATGCAGCCGGAAGACATGGTTTTGGTAGACTTAAACGGAAACGTAGTGGAAGGACGCTATAAACCATCTTCCGATACGCCCACACATCTGGAGCTTTACAAAGCGTGGCCGGAGCTTGGCGGCGTTGTACATACGCACAGCCGCTACGCGACTGCGTTTGCACAGGCCGGCTGCGACATCGTACCCGGAGGCACAACGCAGGCGGATTATTTCTACGGCCCCATTCCCTGCACCCGTTACATGACGCCCGAAGAAATTCAAGGCGAGTACGAAAAAAACACCGGAACGGTCATCCTTGATACGTACCGTCAGCGAAATATTGCGCCGATGGACGTTCCCGCCGCACTCGTTATGTCCCACGGGCCTTTTACTTGGGGCACAGACCCGGCAAACGCCGTTCACAACGCGGTCGTTCTTGAGGAAGTCGCCTTTATGACGATGCACAGTACGCTTTTGCACGACGGGACGATGCCGCAGATGCAAAAGGAGCTTCTTGACAAGCATTATCTTAGAAAGCACGGGAAAAACGCTTACTACGGCCAGAATTGAATGTTCGCCGAAATTTTGGACATTCTAGAAAAAAACGTGAGGTATCCATGAAAAAAACCGGGGAAAATCGATTTTCTCTTCGCGCTGCAATTGCCGCAGTTATGCTTGCTGCCACGATTGCAATGGGACTTTTTGCGCCTTCGCCGGTTTTTGCTGACGATACGCTTGCGCTTCGCGCAGACGGGCCGGAAATTCAGGCGGAAGCCGCTGTTGTTATGGAAATTAACTCCGGCGCTGTTTTGTACGCCAAAAACAGCACGGCGGCAATGCCTCCCGCAAGCCTTACAAAACTGCTGACCTCGCTGCTTGCCTTTGAAAACGCAAGCCTCACCGACACCGTCACGTGCTCGTATACGTCCATTCACGGCATTGGCTCTGGCGTTACGCGCGTAGGCCTTGTGTCCGAAGAGCGCCTGAGCTTAAAGGATATGCTCTACGCTATTTTGGTCGCGTCCGCGGACGAAGCAAGCTACGCTGTTGGTGAGCACGTCGGCGGAAAGATGGATACATTTTTGTCCATGATGCAGGAGCGCGCGCAGTCGCTTGGCTGCGTCAACTCACATTTTTCAAACGCTTACGGCGCCGCCGCAGATGATCACTATTCCTGCGCCTACGACCTTGCGCTAATCGCCTCGGCGCTTGGCAAGTTCCCGGCCTTTTACGAGATGGCAGGCTCTAAGTGGTACGAAATTCCCGCCACAAACAAAAACGAGGCGCGCATCCTTGCACAGACGCACGCCTTTTTGCGGCAGACGAAAACTTACGAATATGCCATTGCCGGAAAAACCGGCGGCAGCGTAAACAACACCTATTCGCTTTGTACTTACGCCGAAAACAACGGGATGCAGCTTGTGGCGATTCTCCTTGGAAGCCCTACAAACGACGCTGCTTACGACGATACCATTTCCATTTTGAATTATGCTTTTGAAAACTACCGGCTCTTTGACCTGCTGGACGCGGAAAGTCAAATGAGCAGCACCTACACGGCGCTGTTCGGAAGCTGTCCTATGTTTAGCGCCGGGTCGCATGAGCTTGTTTACACAAGCGACAGCGCGTCTTTGGTGCTCCCAAACGGGGCGGATATCTCGCAGGTGACGAAATCGATTGAGTATTACGATGTAAAAGAGTATGTTCATGGGGAAAACATTATCGGCTCCGTCGTTTATCGATACAACGGGCAGCCGGTCGGAAAAACTTCGATTATTTTTAACAACCCGGAATACCCTATGTCGCAGGAAGACTTTAACGCTGTGTGGCCACTCTTTTTGATTCCTCCGTCCTCGCTTGCCACGCAGGGCGGAGAAGGAATGCAAACGACGCCGTCCGAGCCAGACGCTGCTCCGGAAAAACAAGAAGACCCTGCCGACACTGCGGCGCAAAAGACAAACCGCAAGGCGATGATCCTCTCTTTTGGTCTGTTTGCCGTTTTGTACCTGACGTCGCTTACCGTTATTTATATCGTTGTGCCTATGCAGCGAAAAAAGAAGTATCGCCGCCGTGCAAGGCACTAGCACGGTCTTTCTCTGCCATCTGCCATGTAATACCCAATGCCGACTTCCGTTAGAATATACTCCGGCTCCGCAGGATTTTTCTCTAACTTTCTTCGGATATTTGCCATATGTACGCGCAGGATTTGGTTGCTGTCCGCTGCCATTGGCCCCCAAAGCTCCTGCTTCATAAACTCGTGCGTCAATACGTGCCCCGCATGCCTTGCAAGCAGCATAACAATTCGAAATTCGTTCTGCGTCAAATGCACGTCGTTTCCGTCAACCATAACAATATGACGCTCCGTGTCAATCGACAGCCCGCGGATATTTATATTTCCGCTCTGCGGCGTACTTTGCGACCGCATCCTATAAGACGCGTGGCGAATTGCCGCCCGAAGCCTTGCCATCAATTCTGCCATTCCAAAAGGTTTTGCGAGATAATCGTCTGCGCCTGCATCAAGCGCTTCAACAACCTCTTGCTCCGACCTCCTACCCGCTGTTACAACAATCGGTATTTCCGACCATTTTCTCAGTTCGTAAATTATCTGCATTCCATCCACATCCGGCAGTCCCAGATTTAATATAATCGCGTCCGGGGAATACGATGCGACAAGCGCATAGCCCAGCCGCCCGCTTTGCGACGTAACTGCCTGATAACCATTTGCCTCTAAAACCGTCTGAAGGAGAGTCGCGAGAGAAAGATCGTCTTCAATCACAAGAATTCGCAACTTCATTATCTGTTCCACTCCCGGTAAACGAAGATCTTCCGATTTCCCGCTTCGTTAGCTACCGGCAGCAGGCAGCAAAAAGAAATACGTAACACTGCCTTCCGGTTCGCGCGTTGTTTGCAGCGTCCCCCCGTGCGCCTGTATAATTCGGTTACAAAACGCAAATCGTTCCTGCGAAATTTCCCTGCGATTTCCGGTAATATAAAATTCCACCATCCGCTCTTTTGCCGTTACACGAAGACAGAGCTGTGCGGCAAAATCCCCCGACAATGCCGTACTCTCCAAAAGAAGCTGCAGCGCCTGTTCCAGCAAAACAGCGTTCATGGATACGAAGAGCAGCTTTTGGGGAACCATTGCCCTAAGCGCAATGCCCGGGTAGTGCCTGCGCACCCGGCGGACTGCTTCCGAGACAACCTCCTCAACCGCTTCCGCCTGCATCGCAATTTGCGTATGCAGCCTTTCTACAATAAGCGGCTGCGCCTCATCCAAAAGGCGCAGCATCCATTCGTTTTCCTCTTTTATCAGCGCAGCGCTGCCATAAAGCCCGCGCTTAGTCGCCGCATAAAATTCCTCATACAGTACATGAAACAGCTTTGCCTGTTCCCTCTGCTGCGCCCACTGTTTTCTGTTTTCCTTCAAACAGCCGGTCAAAAAAGAAAGAAGAAATAGGCAAAGCCCTATCAACAAATCTACCGCCAGCCCGCTAAGCGTCGGCCAAAGCGTATCCATAAAGGGAACTCTTAAAAGCGCCATGCTAAGTAGCGCTGCGGCAGTTCCAAACCGAAAGCCTTCCGTACAGTACGCCGTAAGAAATACAGCAACTCCGTAAAGCAGCAAAATAAGGGGGTTTTCCCACCATATCTTCCCCAGACCCGCGCAGATTCCCGTGCAAAATGCCATAATCAGCACGGCAATGCCTGCATCGCGCCACAAAAGGATCCGGGGGCAATTATTTCTTTTCACCTTCTTCAATGTTGCCTCGCCCGGCGGAGATCAAAGTACTCAGCGCGTTACCGTCTCCACCTTTATCAGATTCGTATTTCCTGACTCACCGTTGGTCATTCCCCCGGTAACAATAATCGAGTCGCCGGGCTTTAAATCAAAGATTTCCGTCGCCTTTTTCTTTGCTTCGTACAAAAGCACCTCAAGCGAGGTGAACACCTCGTTCATGACAGGAACTACGCCCCAGGAAAGCGCCAGCCGCCGATACGTTTTTTCGTTCGTCGTCATTGCCATCAGGTTTACCGGAGAACGGAACCGCGAAACCATCCGCGCCGTCGAACCGGTCAGCGTGCAAACCGCAATGGCCTTTGCGTTTAAGTCAAACGACAAGCCGCAAATCGCATGCGAGAGCGCATCGACCTTGTTGTGAATCCGGAAATTCATATCGTGGAAGTTTTTCTGGTAGGCAATGCCCTGCTCCGCCGCCTCGGTAATGCGCGCCATCGCGCGAATGGCCTGTACCGGATAATGTCCTGCAGCGGTTTCTCCCGAAAGCATAACCGCGCTTGTCCCGTCGTAAACTGCGTTCGCTACGTCCGAAGCTTCCGCGCGGGTCGGCCGCGGGTTGTACACCATAGACTCTAGCATCTCCGTAGCCGTAATGACGCGCTTGCCAAGCATGCGGCACTTCGTAATCAGCTGTTTTTGGATGGCCGGCAGCTCTTCGTAAGGAATTTCTACGCCCAGGTCGCCTCTGGCAATCATAATGCCGCTGCAGACCTCGCAAATTTCTTCTATATTTTTAATTCCGGCGCGGTTTTCAATCTTCGCAATCAGCTCGATGTCGCCGCCGCCCTGTTCCTCTATATAATTTTTTACATCCAGCAAGTCCTGCTTGCAGGAAACAAACGAGCAGGCAATAAAATCAACATCCTCCTGAATTCCAAAAAGAATGTCCGCCTTGTCCTGTTCGCTTAAATAATCCTGGTGCAGCACTTTGCCCGGAAAGCTCATGCTCTTATGATTCGACAGCTCGCCGCCTGCCGTTACGTGGCAGCGGATGTCCGTTTCCGTCACTTCATCAACCAAAAACTCCAAAAGTCCGTTGTTTAGAAGGATTTGATCACCTACGGAAATCTCCTCGGCAAGGTGCGGATACGAAACGGAAACCCGCGACGAATCTCCTTCTACTTTCTGCGTTGTAAACGTGAAGCAGTCTCCTTCCTCCAGATGGATTTTCCCGTTCACAAAATCGCCGATTCGATATTCCGGCCCTTTCGTATCAAGCATAACGGCAAGCGGCACGCCCATTTCCCGGCGAAGCTTGCGCACAAGTTCCATCCTTTGCCGATGCTCCTTATGCGTATTGTGCGAAAAGTTCATTCTCGCGACGTTCATTCCCGCAAGAATCATTTCCCGCAAAATGGATTCTTCCGAACAGGCAGGCCCAAGAGTTCCGATGATTTTTGTTTTTCTCATAAGCTTCCTCCAAAAACAAAGCGTTTTCTTTTTGACCGTCGATAATTATAGCACAGCGTTCCAAACATTTCCACTATATCCAAAAGGAAATTTGAATCCAGCGCCAAGACCCGCAAGCGGGTCCTAAACGGCACATTTCCCTGTTGCAAATCCGCACGGGATAAACTATACTTGAGAAAATAAACAGGAAAGGACGCTCTACCCATGAAAGAACATCAACGCACAGTCGGGTATCTGCCCGAAGAAAGACCGGGAACGCTTAAGTTGCTGTTATATGCCATTCAGCAGGTTATTGTCATGTTCCCCGCTACGGTTACTGTCGCTCTCGTCACAGGTTTTCAAGTCTCCACCACCATTTTTGCCAGCGGTCTCGCTACTCTTTGCTTTATCCTAATAACCGGCAGAAAAATCCCCTTGTATTACGGTTCCAGCTTCGCTTACCTTACCGCCATTGCCAGCATGTGCGCTGCGGAAGGCTTTGAAAAAGTAGATGGAATTCTTCCAACGGAAGCCATCCAGTACGCGCAGTTCGGAATTATTTTCTCGGGACTTGTATCGATTGCCGCAGGTTTACTGGTGCGCTTCTTCGGAAAAAAAGCCGTAGAAACAATTTTGCCTGCGTCCATCACCGGCCCGGTTGCTATGATTATCGGACTTACTCTTGCCGGAAACGCGCTTGGAGACGCTATCCCGAACGTTGCCGAAGCTTCTAAGGAAACGGTTGTTTGGACAATCGTCGCTCTGATTACGCTTCTCTCGACGATCTTATATTCAAAGTACTTAAAGGGATTTCTTGGACAGCTCCCGCTGCTGCTTGGCGTTTTGACCGGCTGCCTCGTCGCCGGTATTGCTTACGCTGCGGATTTGGCAAATCTCTTCCGTGAAGTGCCTGCCGCCGCCTTAGAAGCGTCCATCTGGAAGCTTGGAGACGGCTCCATCTTTGCCGTTCCCGCTTTTTCTCTCCCGAAAGTGTCTTGGGCGGCAGTTGCTGCAATTATGCCAATCGCCATTGCAACAATTCCCGAGTCCACTGCGCACATGTACCAGCT
This sequence comes from uncultured Lachnospiraceae bacterium, assembly GCA_944384025.1. Classification (GTDB taxonomy): domain Bacteria; phylum Bacillota; class Clostridia; order Lachnospirales; family Lachnospiraceae; genus ISDg. Next base: position 34,817 of record CALWRS010000012.1, on the reverse strand, counting down.
TGACATTTACGTAAACGACGTTGCGCGCAAGAAAGGCAAAAAGCCAAAGCACAACCTGATTGACCTTCTCGACCGCAACCTCATCGGCGACGGAATCTGCGATATGATTTCCGGCGTTGTCGGCGGACCTGCCGGTACGAACTACGGCGAAAACATCAGCACGATGGCTATTACCAAAGTGTTTTCCGTTCCTGTTTTGGCAGCGGCTGCGATTATCGCCATGGTTATCAGCTTTTTCACACCGTTAATTCAAGTAATCTACGGCATCCCTCTTGCCGTTATCGGCGGTTTGGAAATTTATCTCTTTGGTGCAATTGCGGCACAGGGAATCGCCATTATGATTGAAAAGAAAGTGGACATGTTCTCTTCTAAGAACATTGCGGTAATCGCTTCGATTATGATTATCGGAATTGGCGGAAACTATGCCTTTGGCGGAAACATTCCGGTCTTTGGCGTTCAAGTTCCCTGCATTGCAGGCGCAGCCATTTTTGGCATCTTATTAAACCTCCTTCTGAGCATCGGTGAAAAGAAAGCACCGGAAGAAGAAGCATAAAAATGCTCTGCAAAGGGAAAACAAAAGTACTGCCTCAGGTAGTATACGCTACATTTTTCTTTTTCGCAAGGGCTCTTTTGCTTTTATTTTTCTAGACGCTCCTGTAGTTCTCTTCTGTGCGCTTTAAGCACGGTGCAAAAAAGGGTGCGAGGAATCTCCTCGCACCCTTTTTTCTCTCACCGAACAAACAGGCAGCGGATTGCGTTTAATACCGCTAAAATCATCACACCTACATCGGCGAAAATCGCTAAGTACATACCGCCGATTCCAAGCGCGCCAAACGTTAGGCAAATCGCCTTTACCGAAAGCGCCAGAACGATGTTCTGGAAAACAACCCGGAGGCACTTTCTGGATATTTGGATGGCCTTGGCGATTTTCATCGGGTCGTCGTCCATCAGCACAATATCCGCGGCCTCAATAGCGGCGTCGGAGCCCATAGCGCCCATAGCGATGCCAATGTCCGCTCTGGACAAAACCGGCGCGTCGTTAATTCCGTCGCCCACAAACGCAAGCTTTGCGGTTTTTGAAGTCCTTGTAAGCAGCTCTTCTACTTTTTCCACCTTATTTGCCGGCAGCAGCTCGCTGTAAACTTCATCAATGCCAAGTGCCGCCGCAACTTGCTGCGCCACCTTGTGCGAGTCTCCGGTTAGCATCACCGTTTTTTCTACACCGGCCTTTTTCAGGGAAGGCACGACCTTTTCTGCATATGGCTTAACGACGTCCGAAATTACAATGTGTCCTACGTACGCGCCGTCCACGGCAACGTGGACAATCGTTCCGGCCTGATGGCATTCGTGATACGAAATTCCCAGCCGCTGCATCAGCTTATCGTTGCCAGCGGCAACCTGTACGCCGTCTACGACCGCGGTCACGCCATTGCCGCCAATTTCCTGTATTTGCGACACGCGCGTTCGATCAATTTCCTTGCCGTAGGCTTTTTTCAGGCTCTTGCTAATCGGGTGCGAGGACGCGCTCTCCGCGTACGCCGCATATCGAAGCAATTCTTCGTTGTCAATCGCCGCGTGATGAATGCCGTTTACTTCAAAAACGCCCTTCGTAAGCGTTCCGGTTTTATCAAACACAACGTATTTGGTCCTTGAGAGGCTCTCCAGGTAATTGGAGCCCTTCACCAATACGCCTTCGCGGCTTGCTCCGCCAATTCCCGCAAAAAAGCTAAGCGGAATGCTGATAACAAGCGCACATGGGCAGCTAATTACCAAAAACGTAAGCGCGCGGTAAATCCATACGCTCCAAGCCGCCGGCAGCTGCCATACGACAAGGCGCAAAATGGGCGGAAGGATTGCCAAAAGCAGCGCGCTAAAGCAGACAAACGGCGTGTAAACTCTGGCAAATCGGGAAATAAAATCTTCAGACTTTGATTTGCGCGAGCTGGCGTTTTCAACCAAGTCCAGAATTTTCGATGCCGTAGATTCGCCAAACTCTTTCGTCGTGCGTAATTTCAGCACGCCAGTCATGCTGATGCATCCGCTAAGGACTTCATCGCCAACCGTTACTTCTCTTGGCAGGCTCTCGCCCGTTAGAGCGCTTGTATTTAGCGAAGACGAGCCTTGTACAATCACGCCGTCAATCGGCGCCTTCTCGCCCGGCTGCACGACAATAATACTGCCGACCTCCACCTCGTCCGGGTCAACCCGGATAAGCTTTTCGCCTTGCTCCACATTTGCGTAATCAGGCCGAATATCCATTAAATCGCTGATGTTTTTGCGGCTTTTGCCTACCGCGTAGCTCTGGAACCACTCGCCAATCTGGTAAAACAGCATAACGGCAATCGCCTCCAGATAGTCGCCGTTTTCGCGAATGGCAAGCGCCATCGCCCCTACCGTCGCCACCGCCATAAGGAAATTCTCGTCAAACACCTGACCGTTGCAAATTCCCTTAAACGCTTTTTTCAAGATGTCGTGCCCGATAATCAGGTAGTCCGCCAAATAGCACGCGAGACGAATCCACCTTCCCGCCGAGGAAAACAGATACTTATCAAGGCGGTCAAATCGCTCTGCTGGAAGAAGCTGCAAAACAATCAAAATTCCGGCCGCAAGTAAAATCCGCAGCAGCATTTTTTTCTGCTTCTTTGTCATATCCCTGCTCCCTGCCTTTTAAAGAAAGATTTCACAATCCGGCTCCACTTTTTTACAGGCTTTGCAAACCGCGTCCATCACCGCACCGGCTTCAAAGCCTTCCGCAAATTCTACGATCATCTTCTGGGTCATAAAGTTGACCGTTGCGTTTTGCACGCCTTCCGTTTTACGTGCTGCATTTTCCATTAAATTCGCGCAGTTTGCGCAATCTACTTCAATTTTGTATGTCTTTTTCATGGGATTTCCTCCTGCCCGCTCCTGAATTTAAGAATTAAGCACTTGCTTAATTCTTATGCCCGCAGTATAATAACAGGCGGAGGCATTGTCAATCCCTCCGGCGAATGCTCTGCCAAAAGAGCAAAATCTGTTTCCAAACAGGAGAAAGGAGGCTGTCTATGGTCCCTGCCGAACTTCCGCATCATCATGAGGAGAACCAGCATCTGGATTTTATTCGGGAAAATCTGGAGAGAATCGAGCATTTTCAAATTGTATCGGACGTCTTCCGGCAGCTTGGCGACCCAACGAGGACGCGCATCTTCTGGCTTTTGTGCCACTGCGAAGAATGCGTAATAAACCTCTCCGCCATGCTTGGCATGTCAAGCCCCGCAGTTTCCCACCATTTGCGCCCGCTAAAAAACAGCGGCCTGCTTGTGTGCAGGCGCGTGGGAAAGGAAGTATATTATCGTGCCGCAGATACACAGGAGTGCCGCCTGCTGCATAAAATAATTGAGCAGATGATGGAAATCAAATGCCCAAAGTAATAAGGAGGCTTTATGAAACTGTTAGAAACCGTTTCCCTTTATCCGGGCATGGAGCTGCATTATCTGGACTTTGCAAGCGGCGCTCCCGCCGTGCACGAAAACCATCCGGAACAAATTGTCCGGATTCACTATTGCCGCTTGGGGCGCATGGGCTGGCAGACGGAGGACGGAAGGGAAGTCTTTCTTGGTCCCGGGGATTTTTCTGTCCATACGGGAAGAGCCTGCGCCGCTTTTCACCCGGTCTTTCCGACCGGCCGCTGCGAAGGGCTTGTTCTATGCATTGACCCAGAAGAGGCTCTTCGCCGCCCGCCGGAGCCTTTTGACGCCGCCCTTTTGCAAGCGCTGCTGTGCGATGGCTTTTGCAAAAAGGAGACGTTCACGTCCCTTGCCGGGAACGCGGAAACGCAGTCGATTTTTTCTGGCTTTTATCACCAGCCGGACGATGTGCGCCGCTCTTACCAGAAAATCAAGCTGCTGGAACTGCTTTTGTATCTCGCAAAGACAAAGTCTTACTCCGAGAACCGCCTTGCCGAGTACCGCTGCGAGCAGGTGCTTCGGATTCAGGAGATGCACGATTACCTGTTAGCGAACATGCAGCAGCGAGTCACAATCAAAGACTTGTCAAAAAAATACCTCATGAATCCGACGACGCTGAAAAATACGTTCAAATCGGTTTACGGCGTCTCGCTTGCTTCGCACATCAAGGAGCATCGGATGAACTGCGCCGCAAGCTTGCTTGTAAATTCAGAGCTGAGTATTTCCGAAATTGCGCAGCAAGTTGGCTACGACAGCCAGAGCCGCTTTTCCGAAGCATTTAAGGCGTATTTTCACATTCTCCCAACCGAATACCGCAGGCAAAAGCGCCGCTAGAGCGATTTTGGGTCGTTCTTTACGTTTATGCAAAGCGGACTTTCGCATTCGATCGCGCGAATCCGGTCGATAGGAATCTCGGTTTTATCCGCCATAAAAAGCGCCCGCCTGTATCCGTCGATTTTCTTCACGGTACCGGTGCAGACCGCAAAAGCTCCGCCGTCCTTTTTTTCGTCCGGAACAAAGTACGTAACCGTCACCAAAAGATCGGGCGACGCCGCTATTTCCTGAAGCTTTTCGTCAAGGTCGCAGAGCATATCCTCGCTCATTTCCGTCATCTGCTCGGTCAGACGCGCCGTTTCTTTTATGGCCGCCTCGTGTCCGGTAAGCGCGGCAAAGGGAGCAAATTGCGCCGCGCGGTCATAAAGGGACATCGGCGGATGTTTTTTGGATACCGGGCGCGGCATGTCAATGATGTCGTCGTAGCGGTGCAAATCTTCGCTTTTCATAACGTCTCGCTCTCCTTCCTTTACGCTTTGTGCCCGCCAATCTGTTCGTTGCGGCTTTTGGCGGTTGCGCCTTCTTGCAAATTCATCCCTTTTAAAACGGCATTTTTCCCGTATTTCTTTTTGATGTGGAGCATCGCATCCTGCATCTTTCTCTCACGCCGAAGCGTCTCCTCTTCCTGCTCCTGCTGCCTGCTTTGCGCCTCGTAATCAGTAAAAAGTTCCAGCTGCTCGTACTCTGTTTTTTTCTGCGCCGCCGCTTCGTCCACCAGCTTGTTCGCGGAAATCGTAATCCTGCGGATTAACAGATTTTTATCCACGATTTTATCGTACAGTTCCAAAACTGCGTTCATAATGAGGCGGGTCGAAGACGTCTTTTTTTCTAAATTTGCAGTTCCGTGCGCATGTTTTGGAATCTTCCTTCCATAGCGGTCAATCGTCACTTCCCCCTGGTACTCTCCCCGTCTGCCGGGATTGCTCAGATTTTCCACATCGTAGCCAATCGTCAGCACCATCTGATCCGTTACCTTTTTTCGCTCCACTAAGTCAAGGACAATCAAATCGGTCATTTCCTTTACTACAAGCCGCGCCGCGTCAAATTCGTATGGCGTTTGCAGCACCTGCCCCGAGCAAATGCTGTTCGTTTCCGGCCGATACGCTTTGATTAAGTCCATCGTACACGGTTCATACCCCCAAGCGTGGTCGATAAGCAGCTCGGCGTTTACGCCAAAGAGCCGGTACAAAAGCTCTTCGTTTCGCCGCGCATTTGGCTTTCCGACCGAGCACCTTGCAACGTCGCCCATCGTATACATGCCGTTTTCCGCAAGCTTTGCCGCGTAGCCTTTGCCTACTCTCCAAAAATCCGTAATGGGCCGATGGTTCCAAAGCTGTCTGCGGTAAGACATTTCGTCAAGCTCGGCAATCCGCACGCCGTCCGCATCCGCTTCGATATGCTTCGCCACAATATCCATCGCAATTTTGCAAAGATACAAATTCGTGCCAATCCCCGCCGTCGCCGTAATGCCCGTAGTCTTTAAAACGTCCTGAATCATCGTCATGGCAAGCTGCCTTGCCGTCATCCGGTATGTGTTTAAATAGTCGGTAACATCCATAAAGACTTCGTCAATCGAGTACGTGTGAATGTCCTCGGGCGCAACGTATTTCAGGTATACGTTATATATCCTTGTGCTGTACTCCATATAGTGCGACATGCGGGGCGGCGCTACGATGTAATCGATTGCAAGCGCCGGATTTGCGCTTAATTCCTCCGAATTCCACGACGAGCCCGAAAATTCGCGCCCCGGCGCCTTCCACTTCCGGATAGCGTTTGCCTCCCGCACTTTCTGCACGACTTCAAACAGCCGTGCTCTTCCCGGGATGCCGTAGCTCTTTAACGACGGCGTAACGGCAAGGCAAATTGTCTTCTCGGTTCGGCTTTTGTCCGCAACGACAAGGTTTGTAGTAAGCGGGTTAAGGTTCCTTTCTCTGCACTCCACAGAAGCAAAAAAAGATTTTAAATCGATTGCAAGATAGGTTCTGTTTTGCTTCATTTTCATCAACTCCCGGCAGAAAAACTTCCCGTCTGTCTGTAAATCCCAGACGTGCTTGTAGAAATTTATTATACGCTTTTCGGTCGGAAATATCAACTCGCGCAAAGGGCTTTGCACTTAAGGTGTCAGTAAAAGGCAACAAGCAAAAGAAAAAGCCCGGGGAATTTCCCCGGACTTAATTTCCGTTACCAGCTTCCGCCGCCGCCACCGCCGCTTCCGCCGCCGGAAACGCCGCCGCCACCGCTGCTGCTGCCTCCGGACGAGCTATGACTTGGCGAGGACGTCATCGCGCTTGCCGCGCTGCTCATCGTCTGGCTCATCGAGTGCCACATCGTAGCGGTCGTAAAAGCTCCGTACCCGCTGTACCACTCCGGAGGCGCAATGGCAATGCCTTCGAATTTATTGACCCATTGTTCGGAGACGCCAAGGACGTACGCATACGGCAGGATTCCGTAAAAGTATTTTGGATTTTCGTTCACCAAAACTTCCAGCCTGTCCTTTTCCGCCGTCTCCAAAAACTTTTTAAAGCCGGTTATCTTTTCGAGATTTTTATGGCTTTCTTCGGTGCGCTTTGGTATGTGGCGTGCAACTTTAATGACAGCGAAAAGCACCAATATGCCAAGCACAAAGGGAATAAATTTCTCGCCTCCCGCCAAAACGCTGACAACAATCGCAAGATTGGCAATAAAGCAGGCCAAAACGAGCGCCCAGCACAAAAGCTGCAAACGCAAAGACAAAAGCGTGTAAATCTCCCCTTTTTTTGCGCCCGCACGATGGTACTCCGCGAGAATCTGGTTAATCGTCAGATAGAACTTATTTTTCAAATCGTTCCCTATAACGCGTTCCTTCCCGCTTTCAAAAAGGCCTTCAAAAAACAGCCTTTTCACTTCGTCCTGCCCATACGGGTACGTTTTTACCCGCTCTATAACGTATCTGGTTACGCCCTTAACGCCTTCCACTTCTTCCTCGTGAATGGCAATGTAGCCTTCGTTTGCCAGTTCAATAAGTATAGCGACAACGTCTTTTTTCGGAATCGTTCCTTTGTACCAATACGAAACATCTACGCTGTTCATCCCTTCAGGCGGATAAAACTCTACGGTCTCGATAATTTTTTGATCTCTTCCGAATTTCCACCACGCAAACCATGCAAAAAGCAGGCTCAGCAAAGGGAAAAACACCATCGTTCCTATCTTCGCTAGGTGAAGCAGTTCATTGAAATAAAAATAGCCCTCTTCCAGCTCGAGTCTTACCGTCAGCGCTTCATGCGGCGCAAGCTCCTGTGTAAGGGCGCCTGCAATTTCCACGCCGTCAACCGAATATTCGACAATATCCGTTCCGGCAGCTCCGTAGCCGCCTGTAGAAAATCCAAGCAGGCTTTCGCCAAATTCCTTTGGCATAGTGATTGTAAAGCTCACGTTATCAATGTAAGACGTCCAACCATCGCCAATAATGTTAAAGTACAGTTCGTCGTAACCGTCCGCTACGTCCCTTCCAAGCACGTATTCATAAGAGAGCGTATAATGCATCTCGCCGAGAACGGTCACATCCGGGTCGCCGATGTACAAGCAAACCGATCCGTTGTACTTTTCTTTATCGTACTCCTCGCTGCAGGAAATGTCCCGCACTTTCGCGCGCGTCACCGCTTCCGAGCCGTCGGCGCGCTTAATTTTGTTCCGCGTTGGTATTTCCCGATAAATTCCGTGCTGCTCTTCGTAAAAAAAAACGTCGATCTCTTCCGTGATGCTAAAGACATTGTCCTCAGACACGTCGATATCCACGTGATAAGCGGTGACGTAATATGGCTCCTCTGAGTGCTCTGACGCTGCCGCCGGGAGTATTCCCTGCGACAGCGCCAAACCCATCATCAAAAGGAGCGAAAAAAATACTTTGCTTTTTTTCATCAAAACTGCACCTTTACCGCTTCCTTTTCCCCCTCGTCTTCAATGACAAACATTTGCCGCCTTGTAAAGTGGAACAAGCTTGCCACAAGCGAGGACGGGAACATCTCTGTTTTGTTGTTGTAATTCCGAACAACCGCGTTATAGTACTTTCTGGCGTTTGCAATATCTTCTTCGGTTTTTTCCAGCTGATTATTAAGATCAAGGAAACTCTGGTTCGCCTTCAAATCCGGATATTGCTCCGCAACCGCGTGAATCGCGGCAAGCCCTCTGGAGAGCTCTGCGTTTGCCTGCATTTTTTGTTCATCCGTCATGTCTTTATAGCGCATGCTGCGGGCGTTAACAACTGCCTGAAGCGTCTGCGCCTCACGCTTTGCGTACCCTTTTACGCTCTCTACGATATTCGGAATCAAATCCCATCTCTTTTTCAGATAGACGTCCATCGTAGAAAAGGCTTCCTCTACGGAATTTCTCAACTTTACAAGCGCGTTGTACGTCGCGCCAAGATAAATACTGCCCACAAGCAAAATAAGAGCAATAATCCCTGCAATAAGAAGTCCGACCATACTAATCTCCGTTTCTAGACAATGCCTTCCTTACTCGAAATCCGGGTTCTCCCAGACATAAACAAAGCCGTCTTCCCCACCTACGCGAATTTCCGTATCCGACTCGAATACGAAGCTGTTGATGTAGCCATGCTCGCCGTCGTACATGTCGTATCTGCCGCCTTCTTCATCTTCAACGTACAGCAAATAACCGGTAGACTCCACGTTTCCGCTGGCATAAAAAGCAATGTAGCTTCCTTCGCCGTCCATGCTGATGCTGGCTGCTGCTTCGTCTCCGTCCATACGCCACGTGCCTTCCGTAGGCGCGTAATTTTCAAGGTCGCCCTCCGTGTACGACGGGTCGTCTTCCGGATCCTCTGTCGGCGTCGGTTCTGCCGTCGGTGTCGATGTCGGCGCCTTTGTCGCATCGGCTGCCTTGCTTGGCTCTGCAGCTGAATCACTCGGCTGCTTCTGACCACCACATGCCGTAAGAGCCAATACAAAGAGCGCAATAAGAAGAATTCTCATTTGTTTTTTCATCACTAATTCCCCCTGTTAACTAAATGCTTTGCTCACCACTCGTTTGCTTTGCCGGAAGCATAAGCACTCTGAGCATCTGCGTAAACTCAGTCAGCTCCGATTCCATCTTTTCCATGAGCTGCTGCGTCGTTGCCGCCTTGCCCACTTCAAAGAGGTTTTGGTCTCTAAGCACCGCTAACAGCTTGCCGTCCGGAAGAAACCGAATAGCAAAATTTCTACCTTTTTTCGCAGTCAGCTCCAACAGGCTTTGCCGGTACTCTTTGCTAAGAGCGAGCAAAGCGTCTTGTTTGCTGGTGCCTCCAACCGAGAACGCGTTTTGAAAGACGGTGTCGCCAATGTCGCACGGGTCTTTGCATTCGCCGTACTGCGTTGCCACAACTGCGTCGGTAAGCGTCAATCCGTGCTGGCAGACAGCCATAATCCCGTAAAAGTTCGTTTCATACGACGATTTCGTATCTCCGTCGCTGTTTTCTCTTACATGCTCTTCCTGCAGCTCGAATTCGCTGAATTCTACAGGGATGCCGTCAAACACGCATCTGACATAATCGCCGCAATAACCGATTCGGTCGTGCTTTGGAAATCCGAAGTCGTGCTTCATGTAGTACTGCCCCACGCTTTTGTGCGTGTCAAACACATCCACACGATCCATCACTTTCTCCAATACAGCTACTGCGTAGCGATTGGCAACGATCTTCTGCGCTTCTCCGGTTTGATGTCCAAACATCACGCCGAAAAAAGCAAGCACAAAACCGAGCACGAACAGACCAACGGTAACCACGCCCGGAATCCCCAGTTTATTTCCTATAAAGAACAAAACTACGGAGATGCCTAAGCTGACAATGCCGGCAATGGTTATAATCCTGGCTGCCTTCATGCGTTTTTGCAGGGTTTCAAGCCTCCGGTCATCCGGCTGTATGTTCTGAATGTTGTCACCCATACTTTTTTCGCCTCATTTCTATGTTTCCGGCTAAACGCCTCTTATTCCGGATAGTAAGCTTCCTCGTAGTCCCACAAAGGAAGCACAACGCTGCCGTCCTCGCTTACGTAACCGTCACAGGAGATCTCGCCTCCGTCGTAATACGTAACCGTCAGCGTTTCTCCGTCGTAAGTGTACCCGCCATTACCCGCAACGCCGTCTCTGTTTGTGAAACTTCCGTTTAATTCGTCTTCGCTTCCGCCGGTTACCTTGTTTTCTGGCGTGTACTTCGGAGAATCAACTTTGTTGAAGTTGCTGCCGTCGATGCCCATTACGCTGCCGTCAACTTCTGCCTCGAAGGTAATTCCGTACTCTTCGTTGCTGATTTGTGCAATGTTTCCGTCAACCGTGTAGGTGAAAGGAATCGAGCCGCTGTAACTAGCCTGCTCTCCGGTTCCGTCTTCGTTGAAGATAAAGCTGATTTCATCTGCGTCGTTGTCCCACGCTCCTACAAAAGGGTTGCCGCCGTCTTTGCCGTCGTCGTCCTTTTCGTCCTCGTCGTCACCGCAGGCAGTAACCATAGCTGTCATAAGCAGCACTGCCATAAGCAAAGAGAAGAGCCTCCATACTTTCTTTTTCATAAAGTCCTCCTTAAGATAATGAATCTATGCGATCCGGCTTAGGCCGGTATTCGCCAACTCGTTTGCACTGCAGCTCTACGCCTGCCGCAGCAAAGCCTGCACCCGCGCGTACAAAATCCGCATACTGTACGGTTTTTTCAGCCAATCGTCCGCGCCCCCAAGCAGAAGCGATTCCTCGTCTTTTTCGTTTCCTGAAATTAACAAAAGCTTGGTCGCTGTTGACCGCTGCTTTGCTTCTTGACAAAAACGAATTCCTTCCGTGACGCTGCCTTCCAGATCTGCGATAACAACGGCGATGCTTTGCGCACCAATTGCCGAAAAAGCCTCTTCCCTGCCAATTACACAACGGACGTCAAACCCGTTTCGTTTCAGTAACCTGCCTACCATTTCGGTCATTGTGCGGTCTGTGCCGACAAACAATACTCTTGACAAAGACCCACCTCCTCCAAAAAAAGGGCTCTAGCGCAGCAAAAGCGCTCGAACCCTTATGCATCTCTTCTGCCGTGTACGTAAGCATAGCAGAAAAAAAGCGAAATTCTGAAATGTAAGGAAAAACTCACAATTTAATCGAATCGCCCCGTTTTAGAGCGTTGTAAAAAGGTAGCCTTTCCCATATACGGAGACAATATCGTAGTCGTCCGCATTTTCCGCATGGATCTTCCTGCGGAGATTTTTAATATGAAATCGCACCGTACGGATATCCTCCACAGACGGAACTCCCCAAACCTTTTCGTACAGCTCGTGCGGAGATATTTCCTTGCCTTCGTTTTGCACCAACAAAAGCAACAGTGCAAACTCCTTTCCGGTAAGCCCGGCGTCTGCCCCTCTTACAATTGCTCTGGATTTGGAAATGTCCAAAACAAGCGTCCCTTTTTCAATCGTCGTAAGGCGTTCTCTTTCCTTAAAATGGCGATGTATCAGTCTGTCGGCTACAGCCAGCAGCTCGCCGGGGTCGTACGGCTTTGTCAAATAGTAGTCGCCGCCGTTTGTAAATCCCTCGATTCGGTCGCTCGTATCCCTCTTCCCGCTTAGAAAGATAACCGGGTTGTCGCTTGTGCTCCGGAATTTCCTGCATACATCGTAGCCGCTTCCATCCGGCAGCATAATGTCCAAAATCAAAAGATCGGGCGCCGAATTTTCTAAGCGCTCGTACGCCTGCCTGCAGTTTTCCGCCGTATATACGGTATAGCCGTGGCGCGTAAGCATTCTGGCGTTAATGCGAAGCACATCCGCCTCGTCCTCCACAACCAGTACGATAGGTTTTTGCTCTTTCATAGCGTTGTCCTCCTGTCAGGCAGCGTAAACGTTACGGTCGTGCCTTCTCCTAGCTTGCTGTCAATCCAAATTCTTCCTCCGTGCGCCTCCACAATCTGATGCGACACATAAAGACCGATGCCATGACGCCAATACTCTTTATCGGAAGAAATGTAGCCCTTAAACACCTGTTCTCTGATTTCTTTCTTCATTCCCTCGCCGTTGTCAGAAATAACGACAATCTGCTCTCCCGTGCGCATATACAAAGAAATTTTAATCTTCCCTTCCTTTGTATGCTGCATGGCGTTGGATAAAAGATTGGCGACTACCTGTACAATTCGCGCATAATCTGCGTCAATCGGCGGCAAAGTATCGTCCACTTCCAGAATCAGCTCGTTTCCGGCGGAATCCTCCCGCCGAAAATACGTTCCCGCAACGTCTCTTAAAAGCTTGCTAAGCCGCATGGGCGCAAGATTTAGCGCCAACCGCCCCTGTTCGATGGCAACCGTGTCTTTTAAATCGGTCAAAATCCGGTCAATCCGCGCAACCATCTGCTCAATCACGCGCTGGTTGTTTTGAATCAGTTCCGCATCCGGCGGATCTTCCTCCATAAGCTCCAGCGTGTCGTGCGCGTGAAGGTTAATCGCGTTGAGCGGATTGTTTACCTCGTGGGAGACGGTCGTCAAAAAAGCGGAACGCGACGCATCGTACCGCTTTAGTTTTTCGTTTTGCTCCCGCAGAAGTTCGCGCTGATAATCATACTCCCGCAAGTAAAAGAAAGTCACAATGCCGCAAACAATACTTACGCACGTAAATGCGAAAATAATATCCGTCAAAATCTGCGCTTCCGTTTCGTAATGCGACACAAGCTCCGGATGATGAAACGCATATACGCACACAAAAGAATACTCAACAATCTCAAAAACGGAAAGCAAAAGCGCCCTTTTTCCCTTAATCATAAGCACCGTAAACAACACGGCAAGGAGGAAAATCGAAGGCATTCCGCTGCGATGCCCGCCGGAGCTAAAAAACATCATCGGCAGGACAATCATAAAAATAACCACAACCGTAAAAAAGTACGCCACTTGGTACTTTCCGGTTTTCCACGTAAAAATGACAAGCCCCGCGGAAAACGCGATTAAGCTTGCGGCAAGCGCCGCCGTCATCCACATATGCGTCACAAGGCTGATTAATACCGTGAAAAAACTGATTGTAATTCCGCCGAAAGCCAAAATGTGGAACAGCCGGACACGAAAATCAATCGGCCGCTCAACATTCTCTCCATACGCACCTTTTAGGAATCGCTTCAAAGCCATGCCTCCTTTAATCAACATCTGGTTTCTTTTTTCTGCAGCTGCCGCCAAAACGGGACAAATAAAATAACCGCTACAAGCATTGCGCAAAAGTCAGCGATTGGCACTGCCCACACAATTCCCTTCACCCCTGCAAACGAGTTAAAAAGGAGCATAAGCGGAATGTCCAGTCCTCCCTTTCGCATCAGTGACAAAATTGCAGGCTGGACTTTTTTCCCAACGGACTGAAATACGGTAATCGTAAGCATCGTTATGCTAATACACGGGCCGGTAAGACAAATGATGCGCTGAAACATTTGCCCGTAGTGAACCGTCTGCTCGTCGTTAATAAACACCCGTACAATCGGCCCGGCGCACGTAAGCAAAAACAGCATACCCAGCAGCGATACAACAAGGCTGAGCAAAAAATCCACTTTAAGCGCTGCCCGCATCCGCTTGTAATTGCGGGCGGAATAGTTGTACCCTACAAGCGGCAATACGCCCTGCGACATTCCGGTTGCAATCGCAAACAGCAGCATATCAATTTTTTTCGCCACGCCGATACCCGCTATAGCGGCGTTCGAATAACCAGCCATCAGCCTGTTTAAAGTAACGTTCGACAAAACGCCCATCAGGTTCATCAGACAGCTTGGAAGTCCGACCAAAAGCACTTCTTTCGGGATTTTTTCTCCCCATGTATAATATTTCGGATGGAAGGAAATGTTCGTTGTGTCTCGTCTGCGGACAAGAAGAACGACAAAGTAAAGCGTAGCCGCCACATTGGAAAGCATCGTCGCAACGGCCGCACCGGCAACCTCCATTCCCAAAGGAAAAATAAAAATCGGGTCGAGCAGCATATTCAGCACACCGCCCAGTGCAACGCCAAAACTTGCCTGCGCCGAATGCCCCTCCGCCCGAACCAGGTGGGCAAGCCCCTGACTAAGTACCGTGGGAACCGCCCCTATTGCGATTGTCCAGAAAATATAATCCGAGCAGTAATCAAGCGTTCCCGCATTTGCGCCGATAACAGGCAGCAGCTTCGTGCGCGCCATAAAAATGGCAGCGCCATAAACGAGCGAGACCAGTATCGCCGTCCAAATACTAAAAGCCGCCGCTTTCTTCGCCTTTTTTCGATTATTCGCACCCAAGCACCGAGACATAAGGCTTGAGCCGCCAATGCCAAGCAAGTTAGCAAGCCCCGTAAGAAATATAAATAACGGCATACAAAGAGAAACGGCCGCCACCTGATTCGCGTCGCCAATTTGCCCGATAAAAAACGTATCCGCCATGTTGTAGGCAACCGTAATAAGCTGGCTGAGAATCGTTGGGATAACTAAAGAGAGTACCGCACGGCCAACCGGCGCCTCTTCAAATAAAATTGCTTCTTTTGTTTTTGCCATGTGTATTATCCCCTTCCTCCGCTCTTAAAAAAAGCCGAAAACCCTCTAAGTGCAAGGCTTTCGGCTGTGTTTCTGGCGTCGCTAAGAGGATTCGAACCTCCGGCCTACCGCTTAGGAGGCGGTCGCTCTATCCGACTGAGCTATAGCGACATTTGTGAGATTTATACGATTTTTGTTGTTTGCTTTTTTTCACCGTTTCCGCTTTCGACGCGGCGTCTCCGGCTATGTATTATAAATCACAAAATAGGATTGTGCAAGCGCAAAATCGCGATTCGCGCTATTTTTCGAAGGCTACCGCGCCCTGCATCCAAATAACCCCGCGAAATCTTCTTCCTACCGTAGGTTCCCCCATTAAATCTCGCTCGTTTATACATATATCGAACACTAAGTGATTGCAGTACAGTTCCATTACATAAAGACGTTCCTGCGTCACGCGGTTGACCCGCTCTTCAACGGAAAGAATCACTCCCAAAACCTTGTAAACTTCGCTTTCTACGCCGTAAGGCGCAAAAGAGGTGTCCACAATCGAGAAGATATCTTCTGTTTTAACACGCTTGCCGACCTCTGCGTACGCGTCAATTTCCTGAATCGTCAGCTTGTCGATAGCTTCCTGATTTCCGTTTTTCGCATCCGAGAGCATCTTCACGCGCTTGCAAATCTCAACGGAACTGCTGTCAATGTCCTTTTTGGAGCGAAGCGTCGGCAAAAGAATCACGCCCTCCGCCGCCAGACCGGACAGCTTTGACGGCAGAAGAAAACTGCCCGCGTCACGATTTGCATTTTTCAAGTAGTCAACTGCGTTCTGCAGATAATAGATAAGGGAAACGCCTACGCGCATATCGTCGCACAAAACCGCATAAGAATCCGAGTCGCTGCGTTTGCTAATGAAAATCTCCTCATTCGAGGTGACGTTTCTGGGACGAAGGTACGGGAAATAATGGTCGATGTGGAAATTGTCCGCCTCGTCCATCTGTCCTCTTACCGTGATTCCAATGTCCTTGCTAAAATCCAGCGAAAATTCTGCAAATTGAATGTCATTGTCCGAATAAAGGGAAATCATACTCCTTCTTGTCGCCAAACGAACGACCTCATTTAGCAGCTCGCTCTCAACTTGATTTGTATTACACCCCGTAAACCCAATACTTTTTAAGAAACTGTGCATAAACTGGCTCCTGTATAAGTTTTTCATCCCGTTTCCGGGGACTTTCCTGTGCGCACGCTTAAAGAAGCTGGATGACGTCTTCCGTTCGCATCGCTTCCTCTAAGACGGCCTTTTCCTCGTCCGACAAAAGCGTGAACGTGTTTCCTTTTATAATTTCCTTCACATAAGTGTAGCAGCCGTCCCGATTGTGCATACTTGTCATAATGTATCCGTCGTTGTCATCGTTTAGTATGCATAAGCTGTAGCTTAGCTTTCCACCCATTTCGTTAAATGCGTCGTACCTTTGAATCGCCATTTTCTTAAAAGAGGTGTCTCGTGCGTCTTCTAACGCCTTAATTCGCTCCTTGCTGTCTGACAATTCGTTCTTTAATTTATCCAACTCCTGAAAGCGCTGTAAAATACGCTCTTCCAAGCTCTTCCCGCTGTTTCCGCGCATAAACTCTCTGTATTTTTCGTTTAGCTGGTTGAATTTAATTACCATAACCATGCAGAAAACCAGCAGGACCATCAAAATAATTAAGATCGCAAGAATCAGAAATTCCTGATTGATTCCTAAACTGTCCAGCATAACTTTATCCTATTTTCCTTTTTCGTATTTTCCTATCCTTCCACGTGAAGGAGCTGCATCAGACGCTCGAATTCATCCACAGAATAATATTCAATTTCTATTTTTCCTGCGCTTCTGTTTTTTCTGTGAATATTCACTTTCGTCCCCAATGCGCTCTTTAGTTTTTCCTCATAAGCTGCGTAAATTGCAGTCTCAGCGGAATTTTCTTTTTTTTCCTTTTCTTCTTTTGTGTTAAGGCGCGTATGCACCCGCTTTTCTACTTCGCGAACGCTGAGCTTCTGCTTAACGATTTCCTGTGCAAGCGCGAACTGTTCTTCTCCGTCCTCAAGCGCAAGCAGCGCTCTTGCATGTCCGGCGGACAGCTGTTTTTGTATAATCATCTCCTGAACGCGCTCGTCAAGCTTCAAAAGGCGCAAAGAATTCGTAATCGCCACACGGCTCTTTGCTACTCGCTCCGCCACAAGTTCTTGTGTCAGATGGTACTCTTCCATCAACTTCTTGTATGCAACCGCTTCTTCGATCGCATTCAAGTCCTCGCGCTGAATGTTCTCAATCAGGGCAATTTCGTACAGTTCTTCCTCGCTGTAGCTTCTGATTAATACGGGAACTTCCTTTAAACCTGCCAGATGTGCTGCGCGAAAGCGCCTCTCTCCGGCAATAATTTCAAACTGCGAACCGCGCTCTCTTACGACAAGCGGTTGAATAATTCCATGAACTTTAATCGAATCCGCCAATTCCTTCAGAGCAGTTTCGTCAAAATTTCGGCGCGGCTGCTCTCGATTTGGCTCAATTCTCGAAAGCGGCAGAAATGTTTCACGTGAAACATCCTGCGTTTTTTCTTCCACTTTTTTCTTTAAATCGTGATCAATTTTATTCGAAATCAGGGAATCCAGTCCCTTTCCCAACCCTTTTTTTACTGCCATTATCCTGCTCCTTGCTAATTCCTGTCCCACAGATGCTTACGATCTCCGAAAAAGTCCTTTTTTCTTTTTAACGACCGGCTTTTTCTTATCGTTTTGCATGACTTCCAGTGCAAACTCGCGGTAGGCTTCTGCCCCCACCGAGCGCGTATCGTACATTGTAATCGGCAATCCATGGCTGGGAGCCTCTGCCAGACGAACATTTCTTGGGATTACGCTGGCGTAAATGTTCTGTGAGAGATTTGCCCGAACGTTTTCCACCACTTGAAGCGACAGGTTTGTACGTCCGTCAAACATCGTAAAGACAACGCCGTCAATGCTTAGGTTCTCGTTCAATCGGTTTCGAACAAGCTCTATTGTGCGAATCAGCTGCGAGAGCCCCTCCAGGGCGTAATACTCACACTGAATTGGGACAATGATGGAATCCGCCGTCGTCATCGCATTCAGTGTCAGCGTATTCAGCGATGGCGGGCAGTCGATTAAAATATAATCGTACTCGTCCTTTACCTCGGCGATTTTCTTCATCAGAAGGTACTCCTTGTCCTCCACGTCCAGAAGCTCAATTTCCGCTCCCGCAAGGTTGACGTCGGAAGAAATGATGTCCAGCCCTTCCACAACGGTATGTAAAATAGCGTCTCGAACCTCGCATTCACCAATTAAGAGCTGGTAAATCGTGTTTTCTACGGAATCCTTGTCAACCCCAAGCCCGCTCGAGCAGTTTCCCTGCGGATCTACGTCCAAAACAAGGACTTTCATTCCATTTTCGGCAAGACACGCGGAAAGATTGATTGCCGTCGTTGTCTTCCCGACCCCGCCTTTTTGATTCGTAATTGCGATTGCCTTTCCCATTCTACATCCCTCACATCTATGCTTTCAAACGTACCTCATCAGTATAGCACAGTTTTTGCTCCACCGCTACCACTAGATATTGTAAAGCACTTGGCAAACACCACTAAAACTGTCAGCTGGAAAATGGAAGGGAAATGTTTCACGTGAAACATTTCCCTGTTATTCTAACGGCGCTTTTAGCGGCTTTCCGCCTCCCCTTGGGTATCGGTCCGGCGTCTTTCTTGTTTTTTTTACAATCGGAAGAATTCTGCGGTAATCCGAGCACGGAACCATAAAGGACAGGCGATTCTCTGTTACTGCGCCTAATTCCTTTATCGCCCGCTGTGCGCGTTCAATTTCCTCTTTTGCCTCTTCTGTTTTGTACGAGAGAAAGAAACCTCCTTCCTTTACAAATGGAAGGCAAAATTCCGAAAGTGAGGAAAGCTTTGCAACGGCACGCGATACGCAAACGTCGTACTGTTCGCGATGTTCCTTCGTTCTTCCAAGCTCTTCCGCACGCCCGTGAATACAAGATACATGGGCTAATTCCAATTGTTCTACTACATCTTGTAGAAATAGAACTCTTTTTTTCAGAGAATCCAACAAAGTAAGGCGAATCGTCGGAAACAAAATCTTTATAGGAATGCCCGGAAATCCGGCTCCCGTTCCTACGTCAATCATGCGAACAGCTTCCGACTCCAAAAGTACTTTTATTTCTTTTTGCGCGTCCGCGGCTTTGCAAATGCACAAACTGTCAAGCCAATGCTTTACAACTACGTCGTTATACTCCGTAATTGCAGTCAGGTTCATCACCTGATTTTTCTCAACCATCAGGCGATAATACAAATGAAACTTTTCCAGCTGCTCCTGCGTTATGCAAAGTCCAAGCTCTTTAAGACCTTGAAGAAACAGCCGGTCGTCAAAAAAATCCATTTTCTATTCCTTTCTTTTTGCCGCGCTGGAAAGGTAAACGAGCAAAACGCTGATATCCGCCGGTGAAACGCCCGAAATTCTAGAAGCCTGTCCCACGCTTGCGGGACGTATCTCGGAGAGTTTTTGTCTTGCCTCTAGGCGAAGCGAGGCGATTTCCGAATAATTAATATCGTCCGGAATGCGCCTATTTTCCAGCTTTTTAAACTGAACAACCTGCTGCTCCTGTCGCTTGATGTACCCTTCGTACTTGATATTAATTTCCACCTGTTCCACAACGTCGGGCGGAAGGAGCGGGCGGTTTTTATCCACCGGCGCCAGCATTTTATACGTAAGCTCCGGCCGGCGAATCAATTCTTCAAGACTTGTGCCTGTTTTTAGCTCCTGAGATCCATTTTCCCGCAAAAACTGCTGAATAGCGCCCGATGCGCCAAAAAGCACGGAAGCGACCCGCGCTCTCTCTTCCTCAATTTGCTTTTTCTTTTTCAGAAGCCCCTCGTAGCGCTCCTCGGAAATGAGGCCGATTTCGTATCCCAGCTCGGTAAGGCGCAAATCGGCATTGTCCTGGCGCAAAAGCAGACGATATTCCGCGCGACTTGTCATCATCCGGTACGGCTCCCTCGTCTCCTTAATCACCAGATCGTCAATCAAAACGCCAATGTACGCCTGCGACCGGTCTAAAACAATCGGTTCTTTCCCTTGCAGCTTTCTGGCGGCATTAATTCCGGCAATAATTCCCTGCGCCGCTGCTTCTTCGTATCCGGAGCTTCCGTTTGCTTGACCGGCGCTGAAAAACCCTTCGATTTCCTTTGCTTCAAGCGAATGCTTTAACTGCGTCGGATTCAGGCAGTCGTACTCGATTGCGTAAGCATTCCGCACGACATTCGCATGTTCAAGTCCCGGAATCGTGCGATACATTTGAATCTGCACTTCCTCCGGCAGGCTCGAGGACATTCCAGAAAGGTACATCTCGTTCGTATAATCTCCTTCCGGCTCGATAAAAATCTGGTGCCTGTCCTTGTCGGAAAAGCGCACAACTTTATCTTCGATGGAAGGGCAATAGCGCGGGCCCGTCCCCTGAATTACTCCAGAAAACAGCGGCGAACGATGGATATTTTCGCGGATAATGCGGTGCGTCTGCTCGTTCGTATACGCAAGCCAGCATGGCTGCTGCTCTTTTTTTATATCCTCTGCCCGATTCGTAAAGGAAAAAGGAACTAGTGTTTCATCTCCAAGCTGTACTTCCATTTTGGAAAAATCGATGCTTCGCTTATCGATTCTGGCCGGCGTTCCGGTTTTAAAGCGCAAAAGCTGCAAGCCCGCGTTTCTAAGCGAATCCGAAAGGTGCGTTGCGCGAGGAAGACCGTTTGGACCGGTTTCTTGGCACACTTCCCCGTAAATACAGCGCGCATTTAGGTAAACGCCGGAACATAAAATAACGCATTTTGCCGGATAGATGCCGCCGGACACGGTTTTTACGCCAGTTACGCGCTTTTTTCCGTCCTTATCTGCTTCCCACAAAAGTTCCGCTACCTCCGCCTGCTTTAGCGTAAGGTTTTCCGTGTTTTCCATTACTTTGCGCATGGCGTTGCTGTATTGCTGCTTGTCTGCCTGCGCCCGCAAAGAGTGAACGGCCGGGCCTTTGGACTGGTTCAGCATTTTGCTTTGAATAAAGGTTTTATCGATGTTTTTGCCCATTTCTCCGCCAAGAGCGTCCACTTCGCGAACCAAATGTCCTTTGCTGGTGCCCCCGATATTCGGATTACAAGGCATTAGGGCAATACTGTCCGTGCTGACCATAAAAACAATCGTCTTTTTACCAAGGCGGGCGCATGCAAGCGCAGCTTCGCATCCGGCGTGGCCTGCGCCAATCACTGCGACCTCATAAGCTTCGTTCATGAATTCAGGTATCATTTTTCTTATTTTCCCATGCAAAATTTATTGAATATGTTATTTATTAAATCTTCGTCCGTCTCTTCGCCAATGATAAAGCCCAGTTCCCGGTACGCATTCATTAAATCAATAGAGAAAAAGTCTTCCGGCATTCCTGCCGCAATCGACGCGGAAACTTCCCGCAAGCTCTCGGCAGCTTTCTCAAGCGATAAAAGATGCCGCTCCGCCGTAATAACAACCTCCTCGTTTTCCGAAAGCTTTCCCTGAAAGAACATTTCCCGGATTTCGTTCTCGATTTTTTTGCAATCGTCCGGACTTTTCATGGAAACGCTTACAATCCCTGCCTCGCTGCAGTCTTCACATAAAAACTCGCGCATCTCATCTTCTGAAACACAAGGCGGCAAGTCCGATTTATTTAAAAGCGCCAAAACTTTTTTCCCTCTCAAAAGAGGAAGAATCTGCCTATCGCTTTCGTCAAAAGGAACCGAGGAATCCGCCACATAAAGAATCAAATCCGCATCCGCCGCTTCTTTTTTTGCAAGCGAAATTCCGATTTGCTCCACTTTGTCATTCGATTCGCGAATCCCGGCCGTATCTACGACCTGAAGGGCAATGTCTCCGAAAACAACTTCTTCCGTTAGCATATCCCGCGTCGTTCCCGCAATGTCGGTTACAATTGCCCGATTTGTTCCAAGAATTGCGTTTAATAGCGAACTTTTTCCGGCGTTTGGCTTTCCTAAAATAACGGTTTTTATGCCCTGTGATAAGTACCTGCCTTGGTTTGCGGATGCAAGAAGCTTCTCAATTTCCTGAAGGTTCTTTTCGTTTTCTTTTATCAGCGTTTCCGAAAAACCGGTAATATCCATATGCTCCGGGTCGTCAAGCGCCGCTTCAATAAACGAAACTTCATCTAAGATGCAGCTTCGAAGCTCTTTAATTTTATGAAGCACTGAACCGCTTAGCTGGCGGATAGAGTTGGCAAGCGCCAATTTGGATTTTGCCTGAATAATATCGGCGACGGCTTCCGCCTGCGAAAGATCCATTCGGCCGTTTAAAAAAGCTCTTTTGGAAAATTCTCCTGGCTCTGCCGGTCTGGCTCCGGCGTGGATAACTGTTTGCAGCACTTTTCTTGTTACAAGCGCTCCGCCGTGACATTGAATTTCTACAGTGTCTTCCGCTGTAAAGCTTCTTGGGCCTTTCATGAGAAGAAGCAGAACTTCATCCACGACTTCTCCCTGCCAACAAACGTACCCGTAATGAATCGTATGCGAAGTTTTTTCTGAAAGATTTGCCTTGCAATACGCTTCCTTTTTTTTCTTCCGGAAAACCGCTTCTGCAATGTCGATTGCCTGCGGCCCGCTGATTCTTATTACGCTGATTCCGGAATTCGTCATGCCGGAGGCAACTGCCGCTATGGTGTCGTCACCGTTCATAAATACCCTCCTGTAAAAAGAGGGAACCTGCGTTTTTTTCGCGGTTCCCTCTTTTCATTATTCCGTCGTCTTAGCAGCTTCTGCTGCTTTTTCCGCCGCTTTCGCTTCCTTGTATGCAGCATAATCTTTCATATAGTCAGGAACAATCTTCTCACCGTTTTCATCCGTTTTCGGTTTGTGATCGTAAGACTTGCGGTATCCGCCCGAGCGTCCCTGATGATAACGGTTGTTATTTCCGTAACGACCGTTTCCGTACCCGCGTCCATAACGCCTGTCCTCGTAAACAACGCCCTTTTTCATGCTGACAACTACTCTGCGGTAAGGCTCTTCTCCTTCGCTGTGCGTTTCTACGTAGCGGTCGTTTTGCAAGGCAGCATGGATAATCCGTCTTTCATATGGATTCATCGGCTCTAGCGTAACACTTCTGCGCGTCTTCTTTACTTTCATAGCAATATTCTTCGCGAGGTTTTCAAGTGTCTCTTTTCTGCGCTCGCGGTAATTTTCCGTATCGAGCTTAATTTTGTAGTATTTTCCGCAGACACGGTTTACAACAAGGCTTGTCAGATATTGAAGCGCATCCAACGTCTGGCCGCGCTTTCCAATCAATGTACCCATTTCTTCGCCTTCAATTTCTACGTAAATGGTCTCTTCCTCCTGCTGAATTTCCGCAGAAATTTCCGCCTGAAGATTTAATTGCTTTAACACCTGATAAATAAATTCAACTGCGGTATCCGTAGGACTTTCCGGATTATATTGTAAGATTAGCGCCTCCGCTTCTTCCTGCGCTGTCTCTTTTGTTGCTGCTTGTGTTTCCTCTTCGTTCTTTAGCTCAACTCGAATTTTAGCGCTCTTAAACAGACCAAGAAATCCGCCTTTTTCGCTTTCCATTACTTCATAAGAAAGCTCTTCTTCCTTAATTCCCAGTTCCTTGCAGGCAATTTCCTTTGCTTCCTCTACGGTTTTCCCTGTGAACTCTTTGTATTCCATTTCTTATTTCTCCTTATTTCTTTCCTTTAAGATATTCGCAATTGAACTGACGCTGCCTTTTTCTGCATTTGCAACTTCCTCACGCGCTTCTTTGGATACTACCGGAGTTTTTGTCTTAATTTCCGACGTCTTCATATTGGAAATTGTTTTTGTAGAAGACTTTGCGATGTTTGACGTGTTATTCTGATTAGAAATAACACCCATCTTTTCGTATTTTTCCCGTTTCTTTTCCGCGTTTTGACGGATCATCTCGTCAATGTCGATTTTGTTCAGATGATGATTAATTGCCAACTGCTGCAAAATAGTAACTACACTGTTAGCAACCCAGTAAATACCAACACCGATCGGGAGCATCACGCAGATAAAGCCGGACATGATTGGCATAACCGTGTTCATGGTCTTCATGCTGCTGCTCATAGGATCGTCGCTCTTTTTCTTTTCTTCGCTCTTAGTTACCGACATGCTAATGCGTCCTTGAAGGAATTGCAAAAGAGCCGCTAAAATAGGAAGAAGGATTTCCGGGAAGTGAAATCCCGGGCTGTTAAGAATGTTAAAGCTTCCAAAAAGCGAGTTGACATTTAAAATTTCTTCGATTTTACCCGACTGTCCGGCAATGATTTGCTTATACTCGGGAGTAGCTACCATAGCGTTCCAGTTTTTGTAGTCGTCATCCGGATTGTTTTCCTTATCCAAAAACTGTTCTCCGTTTTGGAAATTTCCCCACTTTTCTTCGTCGAACATGGAAAAGATGTCGATCATACGATCCGTATTATTTTTCGCATCTTCTTTGTCTGTCCGCGTTGTGATGTTGTTTTTCTTACAAAACTCTTCCAGCGCGTCCATATAGTCGAATTCCTGCACGTTCTCGTATTCATTTATAAAAGAATCCGATACGCTTTTGTACATAGCGTTTACGTCGTTTACATATGCAGGAATCGCATAAATAACTCGATAAAGAGCAAAGAGAATCGGCAGCGTAACTAAAAGCGGAAGGCAGCCTCCAAAAGGACTTGAACCGTACTTACGGTAAATTTCCTGCTGCTCCTGCTGCATTTTTGCCATAACCGCCTGATTTTTTCTGTCGGCGTTCGCATATTTTTTTTGCAGTTCCTGCAATTCCGGGTTCATCTTTGCAGAAACTTTTGAAAATTTCTGCTGTTTGATGGTAAGCGGAAGCATTAACATTTTTACAACGATGGTAAAAATTACAATACACAATGCAATATTTGCTACTCCTACAAAGGAGCACAATTTATATATTGCATTGAGAATCTCTCCCATTACCCAGGCGAAAGGCTTCAAAAACCCTCCGACCTGCGTAAAAAAGATTAAGTTCATGAAATTCCTCCTTGATTACGGCACAGGGTCTATGCCTCCCTTTGCGAACGGGTTACACCTTAAAATTCTCTTTATTGCTAGAAAACTTCCCTTAAGAGCGCCGTATTTTTCCAATGCTTCAATTGCATATTGGGAACAGGTAGGTTGATAAATACAACAGGATCTCCTTTTATATGGAGAGATATGTTTCTGATAAAACACAATGATTTTAATTAGAACCTGTTTCATCTCTTTTTTCGGAAACTTCCGTTTCCTCCTTTTTTACAATTCCATGCAGACCTGCCAGATGCAGCAGAGCACCTGTTATTTTGGCTTGTCCTTGTCCTTTTGATGTTCCGCGCGCAATTACGACGACGTCCAGCCCTGTGCTGAAACGATCCCCGTTTATGCGTAAGCCTTCACGAATTAAGCGGGTAACTCTGTGTCGAACTACACTGTTTCCCACTTTTTTGCTTACGCTGATTCCTATTCTGTTGTAATCTCTGCCGTTTTCCTGTACGTACATAACAAGGTAACGGTTGGCAAAAGAACGTCCATTTTGATAAACGCTGCCAAATTCTTTACTGTTTTTTAGAGTGGGCAATGGATGCTTCACCGCAGCTCCCCTCTCTGAGCGATTTTTCTTCCTAAAAAAGGAAAAAGGTCACACTAAATGCGACCTAAGCAGAAATCTTATGTCTTCCTTTTGCTCTTCTGGCAGATAACACTTTTCTTCCGCTTGCTGTCAGCATTCTCTGACGAAATCCGTGAACTCTTGCACGACTTTTTTTCTTAGGCTGAAAAGTCATTTTCATGTTCCATGCACCTCCTGTTTTTTTATTCGACAAAACTGCATTCTCTATTATAATTACACGATGTCCCCGCGTCAAGTTTTTTTTTGTGGAAATTCTTATCCACACTTTTGTGGATAACTTTCCTTTTTTCCTGTTTTTATAGGGTTTTTATTGTGGATAACCTGTGGAATTTTTTTTAACTTCTTTCCTTATTTATATAAAGGTCAATCCTGTGAAAAAGGATTGAAAAATCTGCGATTTTCGAGTATACTTAGATTGCTGTCATAGCGTTTTTTATTACCTTTTACGTTTCCGGGAGGCTATTATGTACACGAAGCAGATGGTTGAAGAAAGATGGGGAGAAATACTGGATTTTATCCGCACCCAGTTTGATATTTCCGACGTCTCTTTTCGTACATGGATTTATCCCCTGAAAATCTACGATAAAGAGGACAACATTCTTACCTTAATTGTAGACGATACGATTATTAACAGCAACAACCTCGGTTTTATAAGAAACCGTTACAGTACCTATATTAAAACAGCGATTGCCGAAATTATCAACGAGGAATACGAACTGAACTTTATTCTTCGCACGCAAATCAAAAAGATGGAGGACGAAAAGAAAAAAAATTACGGCACTCCTCCTTCTGCAAAGGCGAGATTTTTAAATCCTCAATACACGTTTGATACTTTTGTTGTCGGCGCAAACAACAACACGGCGCATGCCGCTGCTCTTGCCGTTGCTGAACAGCCGGGAGAAGTTTTTAATCCCCTTTATATTTACGGAGGGCCCGGTCTTGGAAAAACGCATTTAATGTATGCGATTGCCAACTACATTTTGGAAAACGACGCGTCCAAAAAGGTGCTCTACGTTACGAGCGAAACTTTTACGAACGACCTTATTAAGGCAATTCAGTCCGGCAGCACCGCTTCTGAAGAATTTCGTGAAAAATACCGCAGCAACGACGTTTTCCTTATTGACGACATTCAGTTCCTAATAAATAAAGAAAGAACGCAGGAAGAGTTTTTCCACACCTTCAACGAAATGAAGGATTCCGGAAGACAAGTTATTATCTCCTCAGATAAACAACCTAGGGAACTGCAAATTTTGGACGAACGCCTCCGTTCCCGCTTCGAGTGGGGATTGACGGTAGATATACAGGCCCCGGATTTTGAAACCCGTATGGCCATCTTGCAAAAGAAGCAGGAAATGAACCACCTGATTATTCAGAACGACATTTTAAATTATATCGCTACGAATATTAAGTCGAACATTCGTGAGTTAGAGGGAGCTCTTACAAAAGTCGTTGCCCTTAGCCGCCTGCAAAAAAAGGAGATTACACTTTCTCTTGCGCAGGAAGCGCTAAAAGATATTATTTCGCCGGATTCCAAAAAGACCGTTACTCTGGAACTGATTCTGGAAGTTGTGGCGGAACACTTTAACATAACGCCGGCACAAATAATTTCCGTAAATAAAAGCCGAAACATCGCGTACCCGCGACAGATTTGCATGTACTTGTGCAGAGAACTTACTTCGCTTTCCTTTGATGAAATCGGGCGCTCCATAGGAAAAAGGGATCACTCGACCATTCACTACGCATACAACAAAGTCGTAGCAGATTATCAGGAAAACGAATCGATTCGCGGAGTTATCGACTTATTAAAAAATAAAATTAACCCTTAGTGGAATTTCGTGGATTTTTTGTGGATAAGTCAGAGGATAAATTTTTCGAGGATTTTTTTTCTGGAAAATGAATCCGAACCTTCCCATTTTTGCCAACTTCCTTTTCCACACGGAAAATCCTTTTTCTATGCGGATCAGATGTGGTTATCCACATTTCCACAGCCCCTACTATGATTACTAATAAAGTTTTATAACTTACTTACAGGCGCGAAGCGCCGCCGAAAACTATCTGAAATTTGGAGGATATTATGAAATTTAGCTGTCTGAAATCCGACCTTTTATCTGCCCTTAGCATTGCCTTAAAAGCTGTTCCCTCAAAAACTTCTCTCCCGATTCTGGAGTGCATCCTTATGGAGGCGCAGGATGGCGAGTTAAAGCTAACGACTAACGATATGGAGATGGGGATTGAAACCGTTATCGACGCACAGGTAAAAGAGCAGGGGAAGTTGGCTCTTAATGCGAAGATCTTCTCGGAGATCGTTCGGAAACTTCCGGAAGATACGGTTGTTGTTGAGGAAAAAGAGAATCGAAGCGTACTTATTTCCTGCGGAAAGGCAAAATTTACAATTGCCGGTCAGGAAGGAAATGATTTTCCGATGCCTCCTGCGGTTGAAAAGAAAAATGCTGTGCAAGTATCGCAGTTTACGCTAAAAGAATTAATAAGACAGACGATTTTCAGCGTGTCCGACAACGAAAACAATAAAGTCATGACCGGTGAGTTTTTTGAAATTAACGAAAACGAATTAAAGGTGACGTCGCTTGACGGTCATCGTATCAGTATAAGAAATGTTACATTGAAAGAAAATTATGCGCCTACAAGTGCGATTATTCCCGGGAAAATGCTTCTGGAGATAGGGAAGATTCTGCCCGGCGATATGGATCAGAACGTGAACCTTTACTTTATGGAGCGGCATGTTTTGGTGGAATTTAACCGAACGGTTATTGTATCGAGACTTATTGAAGGTAAGTATTATAACGTCAACCAGATGATAATCTCCGACTACGACACAAAGGTCGTTGTGAATAAAAGAGAGATGATGGATTGTATCGACCGCGCGATTTTGCTTGTAAGAGACTCTGACAAGCGGCCGGTAATTCTTTCGATTCACGACGAAGGAATTTCCATGAACATGAATACGTCCCTTGGAAACATGGACGAGGAAATTACAGTGTTTAAAGAGGGAAATGACTTAACGATTGGATTTAATCCGAAGTTCTTAATGGACGCGCTTCGCGCAATTGACGAGGAAGAAGTGGCTATTTACATGACAAATGCAAAAGCGCCATGCTTTATTCGCGATGTAAATAACTCGTACATTTATTTGATTCTTCCGGTAAATATCAATGCCAGATAAGAGAGAAAAATTATGGAGACTATTTTTATAAAAGACGAATTTATCAAACTTGGTCAGGCGCTTAAACTTGCAGGAATTGTGGAAAGCGGCGTTGAAGCTAAGATGAAAATTACCGAAGGAAAGGCAAAAGTAAACGGTGAAGTAGATACGAGAAGAGGCCGAAAGCTTTATGTAGGCGACGTGGTGGAATATTGCGGGAAAACCCTCAAAATCGAAAAGAAATAGAGGAAAAACGGGAGATAGTAGGAATGCAGATTCAGAAATTGCTGCTGCAAAATTTTCGCAATTATGAAAGCCTGTCTATGGAATTTTCTCCGGGCATTAACATTTTGTATGGAGACAACGCACAGGGAAAAACGAATATACTAGAGGCAATCTATCTCACTGCTACAACAAAAGGAATACGAAACAATAAAGATAAAGAAATGATACGATTAGGGCAGGAGAGTTCGCATCTTTGTGTTTTTCTGGAAAAAGGCGGAATCCCTCACAAAATCGATATGCATTTGCAGGCGGGAAAAGCAAAAGCTGCCGCAATTGATGGAATACGTATTAAAAGAAGTGCGGAACTAATGGGATTGATGCATACCGTATCTTTTTCGCCAGGCGACTTGTCTATGGTAAAAAACGGACCGTCGGAGAGAAGAAGATTTGCGGATATGGAATTGTGCCAGTTAAGTCCGCTGTATTGTAGCAATCTCGCAAATTATCAAAAAGTTTTAATTCAGCGTAATAATTTGCTGCATCAAATTGGTTATGCTCCGGAATTAAAGGAAACAATAGAAGTATGGGATGAACAATTAGTAAAATATGGAAAAGAACTTATTCACCAACGTGCGGCTTTTTTTGAGGAACTGTCGGAAATTGTCAAAGAGAAGATGAAAAATCTAACCGGACAGACGGAAGTTCTTGAAATTTTTTACGAGCCGGAAACGGAGGCGGAGAAGTTTATCGATGTTTTAAAAAAAACGTATTCAAAAGACCTGATGACGAAGACAACGACGCACGG
This sequence comes from uncultured Lachnospiraceae bacterium, assembly GCA_944384025.1. Taxonomy (GTDB): domain Bacteria; phylum Bacillota; class Clostridia; order Lachnospirales; family Lachnospiraceae; genus ISDg. Next base: position 5,172 of record CALWRS010000012.1, on the reverse strand, counting down.
CCCGCACAGAGACGATATTCGATTTTGTATTAACAAAATGAACGTCCGATTTTTTGGGTCGCAGGGACAGCAGCGAACGGTTGTGTTAGCGTTAAAATTGGCTGAAATTGAACTGGTGCGAAAAAAAACAGGCGAGACTCCGATTTTGCTGCTTGACGACGTTTTGTCAGAGCTTGACAAAAACAGGCAATTGCAGCTTTTGGAAGAAATAAAAGATGTGCAAACGATTGTGACTTGTACGGGAATGGAAGAAGTAGTTAATTACAAATTAAAAAATAAATCTCAAAATGTATTTTATATAGAAAATGGAACGGCGAAGAGAAAGGAGCTTTTATGAGTCAGGAATATGGCGCTGATCAAATTCAAATTCTGGAAGGATTGGAAGCGGTAAGAAGGCGGCCGGGTATGTATATCGGCAGTACTTCGTCTAGAGGTCTGCATCATCTTGTATACGAGATTGTAGATAATGCGGTAGACGAAGCGCTTGCCGGATACTGTACCGAAATAGAAGTAACGATCCATAAAGACAATTCCATTACGGTTGTTGATAACGGAAGAGGAATTCCGGTTGAAATAAACAAGAAAAAGGGAATTAGTTCCGTGGAAGTCGTGTTTACGATTCTTCATGCCGGCGGAAAATTCGGTGGCGGGGGATACAAAGTATCCGGCGGCCTGCACGGCGTAGGAGCATCGGTTGTAAACGCGCTGTCTGAATATCTGGAAGTCGTTGTGGAGCTTGAAGGACATAAACATTTTCAGCGATACGAAAAGGGAAAAGTAATTGCGCCATTAAAGGTAATCGGCGATTCGGACAAAACCGGAACGACCGTTACATTCCTGCCGGATAAAACAATCTTCGAAGAAACCGTTTTTGATTACGCAACCTTGCGCCAGCGGCTGCGGGAGATGGCTTTTTTGACAAAAGGACTTAGAATTACCCTTCGCGATGAAAGGGGAGAAGAAGTCCGGAGCAACAGTTTCCATTACGAGGGTGGTATTAAGGAGTACGTACAGTACCTAAACAAAAGCAATGTTCCTTTGTACCCGGACGTCCTTTACTTTGACGGCACGGTTGGAGAAGTTTCGGTAGAAGTTGCTATGCAGCACAACGACGGCTACAACGACGGATGCTACAGCTTTGTAAATAACATAACGACGCCGGAAGGCGGAACGCACTTAGTAGGGTTTCGTAACGCGCTGACAAAGACGTTTAATTCTTATGCAAGAAAAAATAAAATGCTTAAGGACAACGAGCCAAATCTTGAAGGAGAAGATATCCGGGAAGGATTGACGGCGATTATTAGCGTAAAGCTTCCGGAACCGCAGTTTGAAGGTCAGACGAAGCAAAAGCTTGGAAATAGCGAAGCAAGAGGCGCTGTAGACAGTATCGTCAGCGGCCAGCTGACCTACTTTTTGGAGCAAAATCCGTCGGTTGCGAAAATTATTATCGAAAAGTCCGTGCTTGCGCAAAGAGCAAGAGACGCGGCCAGAAAAGCGAGAGATCTTACGAGAAGAAAATCGCCGTTAGAGGGACATAGTCTTCCCGGAAAGCTTGCGGATTGTTCCGACAAGGACCCGAAAAACTGTGAAATTTACATCGTAGAGGGCGATTCCGCCGGCGGGTCTGCAAAAACAGCGAGAACGCGTGCAACGCAGGCGATTTTGCCGCTTCGCGGAAAAATTCTAAACGTAGAAAAGGCGCGGCTGGACCGCATCCTAACAAACGCTGAAATTCGGGCAATGATTACCTGCTTTGGCACAGGAATTCACGAAGATTTCGATATCGAGAAACTTCGCTATCATAAAATCATTATTATGACCGATGCAGACGTAGACGGAGCGCACATCAGCACATTGTTATTGACTTTCTTTTACCGATTTATGCCGGAATTAATTAAGCAGGGGCATGTATATCTTGCGATGCCGCCGCTTTATAAAATTGAGCGCAATAAAAAGGTCTGGTATGCGTATAACGACGACGAACTAAACCGGATTCTTGCGGAAATAGGCAGAGACGGCAACAACAAAATCCAGCGTTACAAAGGTCTTGGAGAAATGGATGCGGATCAGCTTTGGGAAACAACGATGGATCCGGAAAGACGTATTTTACGTCGAGTAAATATGGACGATGACAATCTCAGCGAACTGAATCTGACGTTTACTACGCTTATGGGCGACGATGTGGAGCCAAGAAGGGCATTCATTGAGGAAAACGCAAAGTATGCTGAGAATATTGACATTTAAGAAAGAGGTGCACGATGGACGAACATGTATTTGATAAAATTGACGACGTCGATCTTCAAAAAATGATGGAAAAATCTTATATTGAATATGCGATGTCTGTCATTGCGGCACGTGCCCTTCCGGATGTTAGAGACGGTTTAAAGCCGGTGCAAAGACGTATTTTGCACGCAATGAATGAACTGAACAACGGTCCGGACAAACCGCACAGAAAATGTGCGCGTATTGTCGGCGATACAATGGGTAAATATCACCCGCACGGCGACTCTTCCATTTACGGAGCGCTTGTAAATCTTGCGCAGGAGTGGAACACGCGGTACACTCTTGTGGATGGTCATGGAAATTTTGGTTCTGTTGACGGGGACGGCGCTGCTGCCATGCGATATACAGAGGCGCGGCTGAGCAAAATATCGGTTGAGATGCTTGCCGACATCGGAAAGGATACGGTAGATTTTGTACCAAACTTTGACGATACAGAAAGAGAGCCGGTCGTATTGCCCGCACGTTTTCCGAACCTTTTGGTAAATGGCACGTCCGGAATTGCCGTTGGTATGGCGACAAATATCCCGCCGCACAATTTAAGAGAAGTGATTGCGGCAGTAGAAAAGATCATTCAAAACCGGCTTGAAGATCGGGAAACTTCTATTGAAGAAATTTTACAAATTATTAAAGGACCGGATTTCCCAACCGGTGCAATGATTCTTGGCACGCGGGGAATCGAAGAAGCTTACCGGACCGGCAGAGGGAAAATCCGCGTTCGCGCGGTCTCGGAAGTTGAGCCGATGGAAGGCGGAAAAAACAGAATTATTGTCACGGAGCTGCCGTATATGGTAAACAAAGCCCGGCTTGTTGAGAAAATAGCCGAGCTTGTTCGCGATAAAAAGCTGGACGGAATCGTGGCGCTTCGGGACGAGTCGGATCGGCAGGGAATGCGGATTTGCATCGAGCTGCGCCGCGACGTTAATCCAAACGTTATGCTGAACTTATTGTATAAGCATACGCAAATGCAGGATACTTTCGGTGTAATTATGCTGGCTCTTGTAAACAATGAACCGAAAGTGCTGCCTTTATTGGACCTTTTGCAGCATTATTTGCGGCATCAAGAAGAAGTCGTTACCCGCAGAACAAAGTACGATTTAAACAAGGCAGAAGAGCGGGCGCATATTATGGAAGCGCTTCTCCGTGCGCTTGATGTTATCGATGAAATTATTCATACGATCCGATCCTCCAAAAACACGCCGGAAGCAAAAATTGCCCTGATGGAAAAGTTTGGATTTGACGACGTGCAGGCACAGGCTATTGTCGATATGCGTCTGCGCCAGCTGACGGGCTTGGAGAGAGAAAAGCTAGAAGAAGAATACGCCGAGCTGATGGCAAAAATTAAAGAATACCGCGAGATTTTGGCGGACGAAAAGAAATTACTGCTTGTCATTAAAAAGGAAATCTCCGCAATTGCAGAAAAGTACGGAGACGATCGGCGCACGGCAATCGGCTTTGACGAATACGATATGAATGCGGAAGATTTGATTCCGGACGATCCGACCATTATCGCAATGACCCGGCTGGGGTACATTAAGCGGATGAGTCCTGAGAATTTCCATACGCAAAATCGCGGCGGCAAAGGAATCAAGGCGATGCAGACAATAGAAGATGATTTTATAGAAAACATGTTTATGACAACAAACCATCATCTGCTTCTATTCTTTACAAGCCTTGGGCGCGTATACCGTATGAAAGCTTACGAAATACCGGAAGCTTCCAGAGCGTCTAGAGGAACGGTGATTGTGAATCTCTTGCAGCTTCAGCCGGAAGAAAAAATCACAGCGATTATCGCGCTTAAGGAAATCGGCGACGAGCGGTACCTGATTATGGCGACAAAAAAGGGTCTGATCAAGAAAACCAAAATGAAAGATTTCCGAAACATAAGAAAAACCGGCATTCAGGGAATTACGCTGCGCGAAGAAGACGAATTAATTGGCGTTAGCGCAACGGACAATACACAAGACGTTCTTCTTATTACAAAGCACGGCCAGTGTATTCGTTTCGGCGAACAGGACGTTCGGGCAACGGGTCGCGGCTCGATGGGCGTGTTCGGAATCCGTCTGGACGGAGACGATGAAGTTGTTTCGATGCAGATAACTGGCGAAGCCGGAAACCTTCTGTTTCTGTCGGAAAACGGTTACGGAAAGCAGACAGGAATTGACGAGTTTCCAAGGCAGCACCGTGGCGGCAAGGGAATCCGTTGTTATAAAGTAGTTGAGAAAACCGGATTTTTGGTTGGCGCGAAGACAGTCACGCCGGAGAACGAAATCATTATTATCACAAACGAGGGAATCTTGATTCGAATTCCGGTAAGCGGGATTAGCATATTAGGCAGAAGCACGTCCGGCGTGCGCTGTATGAACGTAGATACGCAAAGTGAAATTAAGGTTGCTAGCTTTGCAAAAGTAATGGAGTCGGAAGATAAAGGCGAGGCGGAAATTATCGCGGAAATGGAAAAAACGATGGATGCGGAGAACAACGAGGTTGTAGAAGATCCGGAAGAAGAACCTAGATTTTGATGTAGGAAAAAGGAAAAAAACAACATCCTGTGGTTAGCTATAGCAAAGGAAAAATCGGGCAAAAAACTCGAAAAAATAGGGTTGACAAAGAAATCCTCCTTTGCTATACTAACCAATGCGCCACAAAAATGACGAGAAATCACGAGTCTTTCGCGTGGTGAAAAGTCATTTCGTGCGATTACAACTGCATAATTGACAGGGCATTTTAGCTAGGAGAAATACTCAAGAGGCTGAAGAGGCGCCCCTGCTAAGGGTGTAGGTCGCTCACGCGGCGCGAGGGTTCAAATCCCTCTTTCTCCGTCGCTTCCGAAAAAAACCGAAAAAAAGTGCTTGACAGTTTCCGAACTCTGTTGTATACTGTCAAAGCTGC
>CALWRS010000011.1 GCA_944384025.1 uncultured Lachnospiraceae bacterium | reverse complement strand
GAAGATTTTTTTACTTTCATATCGATCAGCCGCTTCCACAGCTTGTTATATTGTACTGCCATACGGTTCACCTCATTGTCATGATAAGGGTAGTATAGCACAAAGTTTGCGAAATCTCAATGAATTTCCTGATTTCTCGTAAAATATGTTTAGATCGCATTTTCCATCATTATATCAAGGGTTTTGTCATCTTCCTTCGTTTCTGTGTTGTTTTGTGAAAATCCATCGAGATATGCTTTCGTATGCGAAAGCATATTTGTTCTGTTGGAAATCGAAAAATAGAGGCTGAAAAAGCTTGATTTCAAGCTGCTTTTAAGGCATAAACTTTGAGGGGGCAAGGTGTTTGTACCTTGCCCCTCGTTTTTGTATTTCAAAGCGTTACAGGTTTGATGACACCGCTTTCCTATCGGCTTCGGTTTATGCGAAAATTACTTCTGCGTTTACGATTTCCACTGCCGATTCACGCAGTGCGTTCATCCTGCCTATCCATTCCATCGAATGTTCGGCTTTCAGTTCTTCGGTTATGCCCTCATGCTCTGCCATCTGTTCTACCAACTTAAGAAACATATTCTCTGCCTGTTCATTAATATCAGCAAGATAGCTGTTCAGCCTGCCGCTTGTGAGCAGATTGGTGTAAAGTATCCTGCGGTGCTGTTTGAGATAGCGCAAGTGCCGCTGTCCCCATACGCCAATGTGCTTTTCTTCTTCGGGTGGTAATGTGAGATCAGGAAGATAATAATTACCTTGTAATGTATAGCTGATACCTGTTTGTTCGTTATAAATATTCTTTTGCATAATCACGCCTCCTTGTAGATCACTTTGAACTTCTTTTTCTTTGCGTTTATAATTTTAAGCAAAAGCTCGTCAACTGCGTCTGTGTTGTATCTTCCTTTGGCAATCAAACGATTTCTTAATTCGTTCAGGCTGTTAATAATAATTCTACGCTCGTATTCATAAGCACTATGTAATATTTTCCTTTCAACGCTGTCACTCCCTCAATAAATCTTCAAAAGGGGTTTCAGAGGTGATAAAGGTATCAAGCATAAGTTAAGCTCCTAAACGAAATCCCATAATAAAACTGTCTAAATTAGGTTCTCCGTTCACAATGTCCCAAGCGTTTACATAATCAAGAAACCGCTTTTTGTTTTCATCAGATAGCACTGTTGTCAGGAAATCTTCATTTGTCATCAAGTTTTCCATTTATTTCTGAACAGCCTTGTTTTGCTTTGTACTTCCCGCTTGTGGTTCAATGTTTCCGTAGTAAAATTCTTCAATAAAGTTTTTCATTATGTAATCCTCCGTTATAAGTTGAATTATCCTTACAATTCAATCATTTTGGCTGACTACAAAAGCGAAAGGGAGACAACTTCCTTACGAAGTGTCTCCCTTTCTTCCCCCGTGTTTTTTGTTTTGATTTTTAGTGGATACGATTGACACTCCCCTGACAAACAGGTATAATTATACTGGTGGCTGACTGCAAAGTCTGTCGAATATTAGAACGAAAGGATTGGGTGTTATCAATGAATAATATGCCAAAAGTAAAACTTGGTATTGTTGCCGTAAGCCGTGACTGTTTCCCGGAAAGCCTGTCGGTAAACAGAAGAAAAGCTTTGGTAGAGGCTTACAAGGCGAAGTATGATGCAAGCGAAATTTACGAATGTCCGATTTGCATCGTAGAGAGTGAAATCCACATGTTGCAGGCTGTAGAGGATCTGAAGAAGGAAGGCTGCAACGCACTTTGCGTTTACCTTGGAAACTTCGGTCCGGAAATCGCAGAGACGCTGCTTGTAAAGCACTTTGACGGTCCTGCTATGCTGTGCGCAGCTGCTGAAGAATCGCAAAACGACCTTATGGACGGCCGTGGCGACGCATACTGCGGTGTTTTGAATGCCAGCTACAACCTCAAATTGCGCAACTTAAAAGCGTACATTCCGGAATATCCGGTTGGTACCGCAGAAGAGTGCGCGGACATGATTCACGAGTTTATTCCGATTGCGAAAGCAGTTATCGCCGTTCGCAACCTCAAGATTATTTCCTTTGGTCCCAGACCGCTTAACTTCCTTGCATGTAATGCACCGATTAAGCAGCTCTACAACCTGGGCGTAGAAATCGAGGAAAACTCCGAGCTTGATCTGTTTGAAGCTTACAACAACCATGAAGGAGACGAAAGAATTCCTGCTGTTGTTGCGGATATGGAAGCAGAGCTTGGCGAAGGCAACAAGCGTCCGGAAGTTCTGGCAAAGCTTGCACAGTACGAGCTGACGCTTCTTGACTGGGTTGAAGCGCACAAAGGAAGCCGCAAGTACGTTGCGATTGCCGGAAAGTGCTGGCCTGCGTTCCAGACACAGTTCAAGTTTGTACCTTGCTACGTAAACAGCCGTCTGACTTCCCGTGGTATTCCGGTATCCTGCGAAGTAGATATTTACGGCGCTTTGTCCGAGTTTATCGGTACCGTAGTAAGCAACGACGTAGTAACGCTGCTTGACATTAACAACTCCGTACCCGCAGATATGTACAAAGAGTCCATCGAAGGCAAATACCCTTACACACATAAAGACACGTTTATGGGCTTCCACTGCGGAAATACATCCTCGAAGAAGCTTGCCTTCTGCGAAATGCGCTACCAGAAGATTATGGCAAGAAGCCTGCCTATCGAGTGCACAAACGGTACGCTTGAAGGAGACATCGCGCCGGGCGACATCACCTTCTTCCGTTTGCAGTCCACTGCTGACGCACAGATTCGCGCTTACATTGCACAGGGCGAAGTTCTGAACGTACGCACGAAGTCGTTCGGCGCTATCGGCGTATTTGCTATTCCGGAAATGGGTCGTTTCTACCGTCACGTTTTGATCGAGAGAAACTACCCGCACCACGGCGCTGTTGCGTTTGGCCACTACGGCAAAGCGCTGTTTGAGGTATTTAAGTACCTTGGCGTTGAAGAAGTATGCTACAACCAGCCGAAGGGCGTTTTGTACAAGTCGGAGAATCCGTTCGCGTAATTCCCCGTCCTAACTTCTAAGAAAAACCACCGGATCTTTCGATTCGGTGGTTTTTTTCGTTGTACTGACTTTTCTAATAGCTGTATTCTTACTCCACTGCCGGCGCTGCAATTTCATAAACTTCTTCGGATGTGATCGCTCTTAACATAGCTGCAATCAGCTCCGGCTGCGTAACTTCGTACGTCGTCCGGTCAAGAAGGCCAAGCCCCTTGTCGCCGTTGTAGCCATTGTCCCAGTAGATAGGAATGCAGCCGTTATGTTTCGCGGACATTACAACATATTCCGCCCAGTAGCGCCGAAACTCTATAAAGCTCTCGTCTGCGCTTTGCTTGTTAATTACGCCCATTTCGCCGATGATTACCGGGTAGCCTTTGCTGACAAACTTGTCGTAGAGCATCTTCATTTGGCTGTCTACGTGGCTCTCCTGCCCCCAGTTGTCGTAATTTTCCGTCGCATATTTCCCCCACTGGGTCGTCTGCGAAGAAGCGTTTTCGTCCAGCGTAAAATTATACGGGTCGTAAAAATGTACGGAGATCATCAGGCGGTTTTCGTCCGACTCGCACAAAGTGTCCTGCGGAATTTCAAAGCCGTAGTCGCCCGCCGTGTACTCGATGTTTGTATTCCAGCCCGGCAAAAGCAGCCAGCGCTTCGTATTATTCGCACCGGTTTTTCGCACGGCATCTACAAAAATCTGGTTATACGCGTTGATGTTTGCGTACGCCTGCCGGTCGGGCGTTCCGTACGTTCCGTCAAACACTTCGTTCATCGATTCGAAAATCAGATGCTCGTCGTAATTTTGGAAACGCGTTGCAATCTGCCTCCAGACCGCCTCGTATTTTTCCTGAATCTGCTTTTGCGCCTCTGCGTCTTCCGCGCACAAAAGCCAGGATTTGTCCACCGTGTAATAGCCGTCGCCGTGTACGTTAATAATTGCGTACATGTCGTTTCCTACAACGTAATCCACAACCTGCTGGATGCGGTCAAGCCACATCTCGTCGATGGTATAATCCGGCGCTTCGCCAATCTTGTCGAGGTAGGATACCGGAATCCGAACGGTTTGAAAGCCCTGCGCTTTTACAGCCTTAATCAGGTCCTCCATAATGACCGGATTTCCCCACGCAATCTCCGACGGCCAGCCGCCGTTTGCGGCTTCCATCTGATTTCCTAAGTTCCAGCCAAGCCCCATAGCTTCCGTAATTTCCTCCTGCGAAAGCTCTGTCCACTCCTGTGGCGCTTCTGCTTCCTGCGTAGGCGACGGCGTCGTTGCAGCGTTTGTCGGCTGGCTTTGCGGTTTTTCACTCTCGTCCGAGCTGCAGCCGCATAGCAGCAGCATAGCAGCCGTACTAAAAACAACTCCAAATGTCTTCATTACCTTTTTCATGCTTACCTCCATAACGCGGCAGCTGTCTCTGCCGGGTTAGGAACATTATACGACAATCCTCTAAAAAAAGCCATATCCATTTTTCCTGCCGCAAGGAGCGTTTGGCGCTGTTTTTTCCGAGCTGCGCATTGCCAAAAACATAAGCACGACGCCAATAAGCGAGCAGACAATTCCAAACATCATAAGACCTGTTACGTCAAAATAGTTCAAAAGCTGGCCGCTAAAGAGCGTTCCAAGAATTCCGCCAATATTTACAGAAAAGATTGTAGCTAGCGACTGTCCCTTGACCAAATCCACTCTTAGAATCGTCTCGTTTACGTAATACACCGACAGCGACCATTACATGCCGTTTCCAAGCATCTGCAGCATCTGCGAGGCGCAAATCCAAAATACGTTTGGCGAGAAATACAAAAACACCATTTTCAGCATGGAAAAGACCGCAGACAGGCGCAGCAAGTAAGCACTGTCGTGCGATCCGACGCTTTTTTTGCCCTTTGCGTCATCCGCTTTTTTCGGCGCGGACTCCACTTCGTAATTTGGGAAAAAGAAGAGCGCCAAAATTGTCGCCACATCCAGAACAATCTGCATTGCAAGCGCCGTATACAAATGGTCGTCTCCTACCATAAAGCCAAGCGCAAGCGCGGCAACCGCGTAAGTTACGGAACCGCACCCTCTGCCGATGCTGTAAGTAATCGTCTTTCCGGGCCGGTTGAACTTCATGGCAATGGAGCTGTGCAGCGGAGGCATCGTATTGCTCGTTCCGCCAAGCACAATCATAACAAAAAGAAGCTGCCAAAAGCCCTGCGCAAAGTGCTGGAAGAAAACGGTATTCACAATATTAAGGCCTGCCAGAAGCATAAGGATGTAGCGCAGCTGCAACTTTGGATGCCGGTCCGAAAAACCGGCAATCAGCGGGGAAATTCCGAGCGTTGCGAGGGAGCGGATGGACATAAGCAGACCAATTTCCGCATTGTCCATCCCCTTCATCCTTAGAATCGGCACCATGAAAATACCGGATACTGCGCAAATCATCCAGTAAATTCCTGAGATGATCGAATATTTTACGTTTAACTCAACTTCTGTACGTGTCATAACTGCCTCTGCTTACAAATTGACGAATTTCTTTCGTCAAAGCGCCTTATCGTCCCATTCTCCGGTTCGAATTCTTACGACGTGCGTAATGGGCGATGTGAAAATCTTGCCGTCGCCGACGTTGCCGGTTTTAAGCACTTCCGTAGCGACGCGAATAACGTCCTCCGGCTTAACGGCGCATACAACAATCTCTACCTTAATTTTCGGAGAAAGGTAGTAGCGCTTCATAACGCCGCCGATAATTTTGCGGATGCCCTGCTGCACGCCGTTTCCTTCAACTTCCGTAACGGTCATACCGGTCACGCCGATTTCCTTCATTTTCAGACGCAGTTCGTCAAATTTCTCTTTTCTTGTTACAATCGCAACCTTCGTCATTTCCTTTGGCATAGGCTTCACCCCCTGTTTTATAGTGCTGCTTCGTTAATTTCGCCGGTTCTAACGCGCACAACATAGCCTTCCGTTTCTTCGATAAAGATTTTGCCGTCGCCCATAATATTCGTTCGGATAGTGTCGCAAATATCCTTCACCAGCTCTTCCGTGTTCATATCCACATAGGAAATGTCCACCTTTACCTTGGGAATGAGCATCTGCTTGAATTCTCCCGCATCGTTTTGATATTGCAGGCAAGTCTTTCAGATCGTTGACTTTGTCCGGGCGCGTGACAATCGTCATCTTGGTGTACTTGATTTTTTTCATGTTAACCCTTTCTAAGCTGATGCTTCATCGGGTGACAAGCCCACGCCCCGCGCTTGCCGCAGGAAATAAAGCCGTTAATCGCCCAGCTTGCCGTCCACATCAGGTTTGCTCTCACCTCGTAATTTTCCGGATCCTTGCAGGCAATCGGACCGTAGTGAACGCATGTTTTCAGCATTCCTTCCATGATTTGCTCCTGCAAATACGCCCCTTTCTGTCCGTTGAAGTAGACTTCAAAAATGTGGGACATAATATCTGCGGTTCCGGACGCCGTTTGGTACGCCGAGACGCTGTATGTGTATTCCGGATCCATAATGGAGTATTTCGGATAAAATAAGTAGCTGCTCAGCCCTTTCTTTTCGTTTGTCTCCATGTTGGAAATCACGGAGAATACGTCCATTTCTGACCCAGTCGCCGCAAAAGTCAAAATCGTAATAATTGGTAACGCCTTCGTCACAAGAGACGGGTTGCTTACAGGATCCCACACAGGGCCGTCGTCGTGCGGGGATTTGGCTCTACACCGGATAACTCCGCGTGGTAAATTCCGTTCGCGTCCAAAAGCTCCACAACGGTATCGTAAAGTCCGCTGCGTTTAATGCTTCCGCCTCCGTATACAAGCAGAACCCATTCTCCAAATTCCCGGACAAATTCCGGAAGCTTTTTCACTGCACCCTTGCCAAACTCAACTTTGGTCGGGATCGAATAAGAAAAGTTTTGCATGACAACACCTCTTTCTGTTAGAAATAGCGCTTTGAAACAAAAAAGACAGGTCCAAAACGCTCACTGTCGCCTTTGACCTGTCTTAGCTTGCTCTATTTAGTTGTTAAACTATCATAAATGGTTCGCGGTGTCCATGTGTAACCGACTAAAGTTGCCCCCTCTTTTTTGTAATCCCGTACAAACGCTTATTTCCACTCCGCCAAAAGCTTTTGCAAACACGCGAAAACTCTTTGTGTGGAAGAAATGGAGAGCCGCTCCCGCGTGGAGTGGATATCGAAAATGTCCGGCCCCATGCTGATGCAGTCAAGCTCCGGCATTTTTTCCAAAAACAGACCGCACTCTAGTCCGGCGTGAATGGCGCATACAACCGGCGGCGCGCCGCAGCACTCTTCATAAATGCGAAGCATCGCGTCCCGAAGCGGCGAATCCTTCCGGTATGTCCAACCCGGGTATGCGCTGTGAATGCGCACGTCATACCCAAAGGCCTTTGCCAAAATCTCTATCTGACGGCAAAGCTGGTCCTTTGCCGAGGCAGCCATACTGCGCACCGAGCAAGTAATGCTTATCTGCTCTTTTATGCACACCGTGCCAATATTCGCGGACGTTTCCACAACGCCTTGCATATCCGCGCTCATGCGGACTACGCCAAAAGGCAGCACCTGAAGAAGTCCCAAAAGCCGCTTTGCATCGTCTGCGGAAATTGCCGGAACATCCTCGCTTTTCCAGCTAGCAGGCGCAAGGGCAAAGCAAATTTTCGGCTCCTTAGAAGAGAGCTCCGCAAAAATTTCCTGGAACTGCCCGCTTAACGCTTCCGCAGGGTCTTCTTCACAGAAAATCCAGGCCTCCGCTTCCGAAGGAATAACGTTGTCTTTGCTGCCTCCAAAAAAGCCGCAAAGCGTATACGAAACGGTCTTTGAAAGCCCGTCTAAAAGCCTTGCAAGCACTGCAATAGCGTTTTCCCGATTCTTATGAATTTCCGCTCCGGAATGTCCTCCCTGCAAGCCGGACAGAAAAACCCGGTAACCTGCGCCTTTTGCGGGTGCGCTCTGCGGTTTTGCAGTAAGCTCTATACTCGCGCCTCCCGCGCAGCCCACTAACAGCACGCCTTCTTCTTCCGCGTCAAGATTCACCATCGAACGCCCGGTCAGGTGGCTTACGTCAAGTTCTCTTGCGCCGTCCATTCCAGTTTCTTCGTTCACGGTAAACAAAAGCTCCAAAGGCGGGTGCGGCGCATCCGAATCCGCAATCGCTAACCCGTAAGCAAGCGCAATCCCATCGTCTCCGCCAAGGCTCGTTCCTTCCGCAAAGACGTAATCGCCTTCCACGCGCAGCCGCAGTCCTTCGCGCTCCATGTCCATCGCAAGGTCCGCCTCTTTTACAGCGACCATATCCATGTGTCCCTGCAAAATAAGCACCGGAGACGCTTCGTACCCTGCAGACGCCGGAACGCGGATAATGATATTTCCGCACTTTTCCTGCGTGCACGAGAAGTTCTTCGCTTTTGCCCACGCTGCAAGGTAGTCGCTAATTTTTTGTATATTATGCGATCCGTGCGGGATTGCACAGATTTCCTCAAAATACCCGAAGACTTTTTCCGGCTGCAAGTCTTTTAAAACTCTATTTTCCATATCTTTTTATTCCAGCGCCGTTTTCGATGCCGGGAACCGCTCCTTTACCCATGCGACTGCAAGCCCCAGCCAACCGGCCGCCACAGGCGCAAGCTGCTCCGCCGTCCTAGAAGTAACTTCGTTTGCAAGCGCCAGACCGTGTCCGCCGCTTGGGTAAATGTGCATCTCAAACGGTATTTTGTGCGTTGAGAGCGCCTGCGCAAAGCGCAAACTGTTTTCTACCGGCACACAGCCGTCGTCCGCACAGTGCCATAAAAACGTCGGAGGCGTGTGCGCGCTCACTTGCCGCTCGAGCGTAACAAGCGAAAGCATTGCTTCGGAGGAGTCTTGACACGTAATGTTGTCAATGGAGCCTTGGTGCGCAAGCTCGCCCGTTGTAATAACCGGGTAACACAAAATCCCCGCATTCGGACGGTGCTGCTCGGTAAGCCCTAAGGGCTCTCGCACAAACGGCTTATCCCAATGTACAAGCAGGCTCGCTGCTAAATGCCCTCCAGCGGAAAATCCGCAAATGGATATTCCACTAGGATTAATGTCCCATTCCCATGCGTTCGCGCGGATATACGCCAGCGCTGCCGCCGCCTCCAAAAGCGCGGTCGGAAACTGTTTTTTGCGGATGCTGTAGCGCAAAACAAACGCCGGAATCCCTTCCGATGCGAACGCAAGAGCAATCCCTTCCGCTTCCCGGTCAGATAAAAATTCGTATCCGCCTCCCGGACAGATCAAAACCGCCGGCCGGCAATGCCGCCCAATTTCCGGAAAAATTTCCGGCACATACGTCGTTACGTTTGCATTCGTATCATCCGCCGAAAGTCCCGCTTTTTCGTAAGGGACTTGCAGTTGGATTTTTTTGTGTATCATACTTACCTCCTGGAAAGCGAGTCTTGAATTTAGCGAGGCGCATAGAAGACCTGTACGCCGTAATCCTTATACGTGCTGTTGCTGCCGCCTGCGATGCCAACGCCCAAATGCGTAAACGCATCGTTTAGAATATTGCCTCTGTGCCCGGAAGAAGCAATCCAGCCCGTCGCATTTGCCACGCTTCCGGAAATCTGCCATCTAAGATGCCCAAGGAGCATATAATTGGCAATAATATTCTCGCCAAGCGTTCGGTAGTTTATCGACTCGCACCGGCTAGCCATTGTGCTGCCATCCGGACTTGTATGCGAGAAGAAATCTTCCGCCGCCATTTTTTTAGCGTAAGCCTTCGCGATCGCTGCAGCGTCGCTTGACCACGTTAACGAAGCGACCCCGTATCTGGCGCGATACGCGTTGCAAATATCAAGAATTTCTCTTTCCACCGCCGTCTGGGTGCTCGCGTTCGTTTCCTCAAACGAAACGGCAGACGCCATATAACTTACGGCATACAGCTTGCTGTCGTTATGAATGTCAAAGAAGAATACAGACGTTCCCGCACTGTCTTCTAGCATTCTGGCTCCTATGTCAGAAAGTGCCTCTGCCGCACTGTATTTGCTCTGGAAACTGCTCAATGTGGCTGCTGAAGAAAGCCCGCCATAAGTAAGATTTACCGAGCAGACAAAAAATCCAACGACTTTCTGTTCCGCGTTCGAAATAGCGACCATTGAAAAGTTCTTGTAGTCTTTGTTGTACACGTAGTATGTAAAATTGCCGTCCGCATTATCCTTACGAACCGGTGTTCCGAGCGTTGCGGTCAATGTACTGACCGAATCCCCCACCGAGATTTTCTTGCCGTTTACCGTAACCTGTTCCAGCGTACTGACCGTCTGTATCGGCGCCTTTGTTGGCGTCGGCGTTGACGTATTTACCGGCGCCTTTGTTGGCGTCGGCGTTGACGTATTTACTGGCGCCTTTGTTGGCGTCGGCGTTGGCGTAGGTGTCAGCGTAGGCGTCGGCATCAGCGTTGGCGTCGGAAGGGTCGTTGGCGCTGCCTGCGTAGGAGTTAACTGCTCCGGTACATCTGTTGGCTCTGCCGGCATCTGCGTCGCATTCGTCTGTGCCATCGGACTTTGCTCCGGACTTAGCACTGGCTCTTTTGTTGGCTGCACAACAATCACGTCCGCATCCTGCGCGGCTTCCTCCGTAGTTTTGCAGCCGACAAGAAGCATGGCAACAACGAATCCGAATACAAGCAATTTTTTACGCATCTTCTTCCCTCCCTACCGAAAAACAGGTGTCGTAAGGAACTGGCGGGGGGTCAGACTTTAAACCGGTAACCCACGCCCCAAATTGTTTCAATGTATTGCGGCTTTGCCGTATTCATTTCAATTTTTTCACGAATTTTCTTTATATGCACCGTTACTGTGGCAATGTCGCCAACGGACTCCATCTCCCAAATGTTGCGAAACAGCTCCGCTTTCGTAAATAC
This sequence comes from uncultured Lachnospiraceae bacterium, assembly GCA_944384025.1. Lineage (GTDB taxonomy): Bacteria > Bacillota > Clostridia > Lachnospirales > Lachnospiraceae > ISDg. The sequence continues at coordinate 51,203 of CALWRS010000011.1, read as the reverse complement.
GTGATTCGGATTTTCCGCAAGAAACGTAAGCAGGTCAAACTCCTTTGTCGTAAAGTTCTTCTCTTCCCCGTTCAGATAAACGCGGCGCGACGTTTTGTCAATGCGAAGACCGCGAATTTCAATCACGTCGTTGTGCTTTTCGTCCGTTCCCACAAGCCGTTTGTAACGGCTTAAGTGAGCTTTTACGCGCGCAACAAGTTCGCTTGGGCTAAAAGGCTTTGTCATATAATCGTCCGCGCCCATCCCAAGCCCGCGAATTTTGTCGATGTCTTCTTTCTTTGCAGAGACCATCAAAATGGGGATGTTTTTAATTTCCCGAACGCGGCGGCATATCTCAAAGCCATCCATGCCCGGCAGCATCAAATCAAGAACAATCAGGCTGAAATCTTCCTCAAGCGCACGGCGCAGACCAAGCTCTCCGTCGCCCTCCATCGTCACGTCAAATCCGGACAGCTGCAAGTAATCCTTTTCCAGCTCCGCAATCGCGTCTTCGTCCTCAATAATCAGGATTTTATCCATAGTTTCCTCTTTCCGGCTTCTTTATCGACATCCTGCGCCGCAGCGTCCTGCTGCCTTGGTACGGAAAATCGAATGGCAGTGCCTTTGCCTTCCACACTGTTTGCCTCGATTGCACCCCCATGATCTTTTACAATCGACTGTACGATAGAAAGTCCCAACCCGGTGCCTCCTTTTTTCGTCCCTCTTGCCATGTCCCCACGGTAAAAGCGCTCAAAAATGTGAGGCAGATCTTTTTTCTTGATTCCGGAACCGTTGTCTTCTACGGTAATCCAAATCATGTCCTTGTCGCACAAAACGCGCAAGGTTACTTCTCCCTTTTCCTTGTCCATGTATTTGACGGAATTCCCAATGATATTGTTGATAACCCGACGAATCTGCTCCGGGTCGATAACCGCCCGAACGTCGTCTGCGCAGCTGCACGTAAAGTTCAGCGTAATGCCTTGCACTTCCAAATCCAGACTTATCTCGTCGATGCAGTCCAGCAAATACTCTTTGATGGGAACTGTCTGGAAATTGTAAAGCATCCGTTCGTTATCGATTTTAGAAAAGAAAGAGAGCTCGTCCACAAGCTGCTCCATCGCGCAGGCCTTCGCATAAATGGTCCGCAAGTATTTTTCCTGCTTTTCGGGCGTGTCCGCCACACCGTCAAGCAGCCCCTCGGAATACCCTTTAATGGCCGTTAGCGGCGTCTTCAAATCGTGCGTGACGTTGCTTAGCATCGTCCGGGAAGCCTGCTCGTGAGAAAGCTGCTTGTCGTTCATATCTTTCAAATGCAGACGCATCACCTCGAAATCCTTTTGCAGCTGCCCGATTTCGTCTCCTTCGCGAATCGGAATGGCGTACTCTAGGTTTCCGTCCGCAATTAAATTTGCCGCCACACGCAAAACGCCCAACGGTCGGACAATGCTTTGGTACAGCCAGACAATCAAAAGCACCGCCGTAAGCAAAAGTATGAGCAAAAAGGAAATTACAACCTGTACGGCGAAATCCTTTACCTGCGGAAGCAAATTGTTTACGTCCGTAATAATAAACAGGCTGTAAGGCACTCCGTCTTCGCTTATGTAGTCCAGCTGTTTAATGAGCGTTGGATAATTTCCGCTGATATAGATGCCGATTTCCCCGTTTACGTAGTTGTTGCCAAACGCAGGCAAATTGTCCCGCATCTGCCCAAACGTATTCCAGTCTCCGCAGTATACGATAACGTCCGTGCTTCTTCGCAGAACCAAAAACGAGTATTTCTCCTGCAATTGTTCGTTGACCGACTCCAAATACGCTGTATCGTCAAGTTTCTCCGAGTCGTACAGCGTCACGTTGCGCAAATCGAAATAATCCTGTCGGGTCAGGTTCGCGTACAAAAGCATCGGGTTTTGCAAAACGGTCACCGTGTCCGTTTCCACGTCGTAAACCGTAGCAATGCTTTGCATGTGGTACTCAATAATCATCCGGCACGTTAACGTAATTAACAAAACCGGTATCAGGCAAATAATTGCAACCGCAACGGTAATTCGTTTTTTAATGCTCATGTTTTACAGGTATTTCTTCAAGGTTTCCACCCGGTCAAGCTTCTCCCATGGAAGATCCAAATCCGTTCTTCCAAAGTGTCCGTACGCCGCCGTCTGCCGGTAGATTGGCCGCCGCAAATCAAGCATCCGGATAATTCCTGCCGGACGCAGGTCGAAGTTTTCGCGCACAATCCGCACGAGCGTCTCGCCGTCTAAGCGTCCCGTGCCGAAGGTGTCGATATTTACCGACGTAGGCTCCGCAACGCCAATCGCGTAGGAAAGCTGTACTTCCGCCTTGTCGGCAAGGCCTGCCGCCACAAGGTTTTTCGCCACGTACCGCGCAGCGTATGCAGCGGAGCGGTCTACCTTCGTGCAGTCTTTGCCGCTGAACGCGCCGCCTCCGTGACGGGCGTATCCGCCGTAAGTATCTACAATAATTTTTCTGCCAGTCAACCCGGAGTCACCGTTTGGTCCGCCAATAACGAATCGTCCGGTCGGGTTAATGTATATTTTTGTCTTCTCATCCCAGAGATTTGCAGGAAGCACCGGCTCTAGGACATGCTTTCGGATATCCGCATGGATTTGCTCCTGCGTAACATCCGGATCGTGCTGTGTGGAAAGCACAACCGCGTTTAAGTGAACCGGCTTCCCGTCTTGGTCGTATTCCACCGTTACCTGCGACTTTCCGTCCGGCCGCAAATAAGGAAGCGTCCGGTCTTTTCGCACCTGCGCTAACCGTTTCGTAAGCTTGTGCGCTAACGAAATCGGATACGGCATATACTCCGGCGTTTCGTTTGTAGCGTATCCGAACATCATGCCCTGATCGCCCGCTCCAATCGCCGCAATGTCATCTTCCGAGAGCTCTCCTTTTTTTGCTTCCAGCGCCCGATTGACACCCATCGCAATATCCGGCGACTGCTCGTCAAGCGCGACAATCACGCCGCAAGTGTCTGCGTCAAACCCGTACTTCGCTCTGTCGTAGCCAATCTCGCGCACCGTATCGCGCACAACTTTTTGAATATCTACGTAGCCTTCCGTAGTAATTTCTCCCATAACAAGCACTAACCCGGTCGTGATTGCCGTTTCGCAGGCAACGCGGCTCATAGGGTCTTGCTCCAACATTGCGTCCAAAACCGCATCGGATATTTGGTCGCATATTTTATCAGGATGTCCCTCCGTTACAGACTCCGATGTAAAAAGTAGCTTGTCCATCAGCGTTTCCTCCTCGCTTTCTCCTGCCTGTTTAGGCAATGCCGGACGCCTTGCCTCTCCCCTTCACAGGCTGCTTCGTAATGCTTGCGCCAAGCTCGCGCAATTTGCCTTCAAAGTTTTCGTATCCGCGTTCAATATATTCAATCTGGCGGATAGTGCTCTTTCCTTTCGCGGCAAGCGCTGCAATCGTCAATGCCGCGCCCGCGCGCAAATCCGGCGCGTCAAGCGCCGCGCCCGCAAGCTCTTCTACGCCTTCAATAACCGCCACGTTTCCTTCCACAGAAACCTTCGCTCCCATTTTAAGCAGCTCGGCCACATAAAGGAACCGATTCTCGAAAATGCTCTCCGTAACCGTCGATATCCCGCGCGAGAGCGTAAGCACCGTCGCCATTTGCGGCTGCATATCGGTCGGAAAGCCCGGATAAACGCGCGTCTTTACCTGCGTCGCGCGCAGGCGGCGCGTAGCTACAACGCGGATGGAGTCGTCGTTTTCCCGCACTTCAGCGCCAATTTCCACAAGCTTGGCCGTAATAGCCTCTAAGTGCTTCGGAATTACGTTCTTTAGGAGGATATCTCCTTTTGTCGCAACGGCAAGGCACATAAACGTGCCCGCTTCAATCTGGTCGGGGATGATCGAGTACGTGCTTGCATGAAGCTGGCTTACGCCGCGGATGCGGATAACGTCCGTTCCTGCTCCTTTAATGTTTGCGCCCATACTGTTTAAGAAGTTCGCCACGTCTACAATATGCGGCTCCTTCGCTACGTTTTCGATAATTGTCATTCCCTGCGTCATTACGGCGGCAAGCATAATGTTGATCGTCGCGCCAACGCTTACTACGTCAAGGAATATATGCGTCCCGCGCATTTCCTCTGCCTTCGCTTTAATAAAGCCGTTTTCCGTAACTACTTCCGCCCCAAGTGCGCGAAGCCCTTTTAAGTGCTGATCCATCGGCCTTGCTCCAATGTTGCAGCCGCCGGGCATAGCAACCGTAGCCTTCCCGCGCTTTCCAAGAAGCGCTCCAAGCAAGTAGTAAGAGGCGCGAATTTTTTGAATATATTCCGAATCCACCGTCTCTGAGGTGATCGTCCTTCCGCTCATGCGCACCGTGTGTTCGTCCAGACGTTTTACCGTAGCGCCGATACCGGCAATCGCTTCCAGCAGCACATTAATATCGCTTACGTTTGGCAGATTTTCAATCGTCACTTCTTCATCCGTCATAATGGCGGCAGCCAAAATGCCAAGCGCAGCGTTTTTTGCACCGCCAATGGTGACTTCGCCCGCCAAAGCTTTCCCGCCTTCTATAAGATACTCGTTCATGTTCTTTCTCCTCTCTCCCAACGCCTTCAGCTTTTCTTCACGGAATACCCAAAAGTTCCCAGTTCTTTTCCAAGCGCGTAATAAGTTCCGTGAGAATAAACAATCGGATTCGCCTTTGCAAGATCAAACCGTCCCGACTCATCCATATATTCCTGCGCGGCGTTTACCGCGACAACATCCGCCAAAAACATGTCGTGACTGCCAAGGCTGATCACGTCCCGAACGCGGCACTCAATAGAAACCGGCGCTTCTAAAATCATAGGTGCACTCACAACCGAAGAAGGCGCAGGCGTCAGACCCGTTTCTGCGAATTTGTCGTGCTTGCTTCCGGAGCGAACGCCGCAATAGTCCGTTGCGCGAACCATTTCTTCCGTCGTCAGGTTAATGACAAACTCTCCGGACTCTTTAATGAGCCGGTAGGAGTAGCGCTCCTTTCGCACTGAAATGGAAACCATTGGCGGGTCGGAACAAATCGTCCCCGTCCACGCAATGGTAATCATATTTGGTTTTTTCTCTTTCCCCTGACAGCTTACTAAGACAACCGGAAGCGGATACAGCATGTTGCCCGGCTTCCAAACCTGTTTTTGCATCCTTAGCTCTCCTTTTCGCTCTTTTTCAAAAGTTCATACAAGGCGCGTTCAATTGCATCGTCGTCCTCATGATCCATAGCGGCAATCGCTGCCTCCGTTAATTCGTGCTCCGTAGAAGCTTCCTGCAGCGCTTCTTCCGGTTCCGAAGTATCTTCTGACGGCGCGTCTTCCGAAAGGTCAATTTCCGGCGCTTTGGCTTCTAAAGTGTCCGCTTCCGAAAAAGTTACTTCCTGCATCCACGCTTCGGCTTCCGGAGCCTTCTCTTTTTCCTCCGGCGAAACAAAGTAATCCCGAATGACGTATTCGTCGTCATCGTCGTCATCATCGTCATCGTCAAACAAAATGCGGTCGTATTCTATTTTTTCCGGTGTCACTACCGGCTCGTTTTTTTCTTCGCTTAAATCTGCGGTTTTCGGATTTGTAATTTCTACAACTTCTACGCTGTTTGCGGCAGCAGTCTGTTTGGCCGCTTCCGGCTCTTCCGGCATTTGCGCTTCGTTTTCTTCGAAAACGTCTTCACATGCGCCAAGCAGCACCTTTGCTTTTGGCACAACTTCCGAATCTGGGAACCACAAAAGGATATCGCGGCATTCTTTTGCACATGCCACCATATCGTTCTCTTTAAAGTATACTTTTGCGAGCTCCAGCGCCCAAATGTCCGTATAATCTTCTTCCTTTAGCTTGGTAAGGCTCTTTAAAAGATACTCGTTGCTCTTTCCAAGCATACAGTCTACGCGGTAGCGGAACACTAAGCGCTCCGGATTTTCCGGCTCCATCTTGCGAAACTCCCGCAAAAACCGCTCCGCCTGCTTTGGCTCCTGCGTCTTTAGGCAAAGATCGATAAGCCCCACCATCACCTTATGTGTCTTCGCACGCGAATACATTTCCAAGTAAATTTTCTTTGCTTCCTCGTACCTTTTTAACCGAAGCAAGATGCTTGCTAAGGTACTCAGTTCGTGAACGGACGAGACTTTTGCAAGGCGAATTTTTTCCACAATGGCCGCCGCCTCCGCATATTGTCCGTTTCGCGCAAAACGCTTAGCGGCGCTTACTTTTGATGCTGTTGTCAACATCATACCTTTCAACTGCTCCTATCTTGTTCATTTCCGGTTCGTTTTTAAAATTCAAGACTCGCTCGCGAGTCTTGGCGCGGGATTCGGGTCGGCTTTTGCCGACATAATTCCTATCCGAACCTCCACAGTACATCATATCACGAATCTTCACGTCCCGCAAGTAAATCCGCATGTGCGGATTCTAAAAAAGGGGACAAAAAAACCGTGCGACACGTGTCGAGCTGTCTTTCCGAACGTTACCGCAGCAGTTAACTCGGCTCAGGCTGCCTTATGTCACACAAGAGTGTCTACTTAGTGCTGCTGTATTCCTACCCTGACACGGTTCATAGATTCCTGTTGCATAAGACCCAAGCGTCAACATCACTTTCTGCGGGCGGCTTCGAATTGAGCAGCCCTCGACGTGTCATCACCCCTGCTATAGCGGATTGCAGGTACAGGGCACCGCTATCTCCCCGGCTGCACGGCTTTTTCAGTATACCGGCTTTCTTCCTCATTGTCAAGCATTTTGCGCACCCGAGGCTTACGGAAGCATGTAAACCAATATTCCTGCAACGACCAAAAGCAACAACCCCTCCAAAAGTCGCCTGCCAAAAGCGCGCCCGGCTCCCGTTTTCTTTTTTGCAACGCCTTCTTCCTGCGGCCTTATTTTCGCACATTCCGCGATTTCATACGGCGCGGGCGGGTTTTGCACAACGGTCGGAGGCGGCGGGGCTGCCGTCACAAACAAGTTCAAAAGCTCCTGAAAGCTTGTTTTGCCCTCCCGGCAAAGCATATGCATCGCATACCCTTGGTATACGGCTTGGCTATCCTGCACGTCCAAATGCTCCAATATCCATTCCGACAATCGCTGCATTTGCTGCAGCAGCGGTTTTTGGAAGCCCGGAACGTAGCACAAAAACAGCTTTTGGTCGCTCTCGCGAAAAAAGATGCTCTCCGGGGCAATGCAATAATTATCCTCTAACAGCAAGTACCGTTTCCCTTTCATAACGCAGGAAAACATTTCGGAAAAGAGCGCCTGCATCATTTCCCCCGTTACTTTTTTCCCCGCCATGATTTCCGTCAGATTTTTGCAGCCGGTCACTTCGTAACGATACTGCTTCTTTCCTCCCCACACAAAAATCTCCATGGGCAAAAGCCCGTCCGGCCGGTTATGCCGAAGCATCTGCTCCTCGTAACCGCCCGGGCACCCGTTGTTTTCGACAAACAGCCACCGCCGTTCCATCGATGTCATTATCTCAAACATAGCGTCCCTCCTCACTTTCCAAGCCAAGAGAAAAACTCCTCAATTTTCTGCATCACTTCCGAAACACCGGAAATTCTCTCGCCGGTTCTTAATACAAGTGTTACAATTCGGTTCCACATAGAGGCGTCCGTACAAGTTTCCGAAACCCGAACTTCCCTGCAAAAGAAGTCTCCGCCCATACCGCCAAGGTCCAAAAGGCTTCTTTGCCCGTTTAACTTAAAGCTCATCGTAAGCCGGCTGCCGTCCGCCTTCACCTGCACTTCCTGCGCATCGGCGAACAAAAACGCGGAAGAGAGCTCCTGCTGCAGCCGAAGCGCTAAAATCTGCTCTACCTCCTCGGTTTCTTTGTCAAGCAGGCGGGAAAAGAAGCCTTCCGCCAAAAGGCGCTCATAAAGTACATAATCCGTGCCCGGATAGACGTCGTAATCCATAAACGCCGTCCCTTGGCTGACTTCCTTTGTTAAGACCGCCTTTGCTACGGCCAAATCCCTGCAATAAAGCGCCGCCTCAATAAGAAAAACCAAGATGCCAATAACGATCGGCACGAGAAAAGCGGCTTCCACCGTAAGAGAAGCGTTCCATTTTTTTCGCACACGTCACCTCCAAAGACAGACCGCGCAATACGCGCAGTATCCAAGAAAAAGAAATGGGACAAACGGCAGCAAATCCTTTCGCCCAACCTTTTTCAAAAGAAACAAAATCCCCGCCGTCACCATAACAAGCGCTAAGGCGACGGCAAGCACAAAAAGCACGCCGTCAAAGCCAAGCGAGACGCCAACAAGCAAAACGAGCACGGAGTCCGCCCAGCCGATTCCCTCTTTGCTAATATAGCTGATCCCGCAAAGCAGCGCGCCAACCCCCGCTCCGGCAATCCGCCATACAAGGCCCACTTTCCACAAAAGCCCAAGCGGCAAAAACCAAGCGGCAGCAATAAAAAGCAGCGCGAGGGAGAGCTTTCGTTCCTTTGCATCTTTAATTGCCAAAAACAATAAGTAAGCGCCAAATAAAATCGCACAGACCTTTTCCACTCCCATCTACTCCTCCTTTGCGCAGCCGCTGCATTTGCGCAGCCCTCGCTCCTTCGCCTCTTCTAAAGAAATTGTTTCTAATTTTTTTCGCAAACTGTGACAGGAGGCGCTTGTGTGATAGCTCGTTCCATACGGCGTTACAAAAACATACTCCGAAATTTGCTCGTCTTTGCAATACCGGCACGAATAATAAATCCCGCCGCTTGCGTTTCTCTCCTGATGCAAGTTGTCGTAGCGTACCCTCCGAACCGTCGCCTTTAAATACCGGCAATACTCGCTGCAATGGTAAACCTCGCCATGCTGCGTAACGTAAACAAGCGTCTCCTCCGCTTCCTGCTCTGCGCCCTGCGCCGCCTTACCGTCGCCGCGAAAGGCACGCGAATGTACGCGCTGCACAACGGGCATTCCCTGAAAAGAGAACAGCCCGCCCGGCGTTTGAAATTCGTACGATACGACAATGTCGATTTCCCCGTCTTTTGCGTAAATGGACGAGCCTTCAAAGCGAAATCCTTCCGCGCCGCCCTTTACGTAGCGCAAAAGCGGTTCTTCCTCCATTTCCTCTTCCATGCACAAGGAAAGGTAGAGCGCGTCGCTTACGGCGCCTACCGCCCAGGAAAACCCCAGCTCTTCTAAAAGCCCTTCCGATGTTTCAGGAAAATTTTCCTTCAAATACCCGTGCACCGCGCCAAAGCGCAGCAGTTTTTGTGATATTTCCGTCAAGCGGCTTTGCACTTCGACTTGCAGCTGCAAAAAGAAAAAAAGCGACAAAAACGATACGATTGCGTAGAGAAAAATCGGTAGCACTAAAGCGGCCTCCACGGTTAATCCCGCCCGCCATTTCATGCAAATCCCTCCTTTGCGATAGCTGCTCCGGACATTGCCCGGAGAGAGAATAAAATAATTACAACACCCGGCGCAGCTATCGCAAAAGAGGGCAAAGTTGCAAAATTCGGCAAGTGCCCTCCGTCAGTAGCCCGCAGCCGCCTTTTCCTGCAGCAAAAGCTCCCTTGGCGATAAGACGCGGTCGCCGGTAAACAAAAGCCCGGCGTATTTCGTTTGGTAACGAACCGTCACCGTCGCGCCAAAGCTGTGAATGCACTTAGAAAATTGGAAGTCCGGATCGTGGTAGAGCTGCAAATTTTCCTGAATTAGATCCATGGCACGGTACGTAAGCCGCTCCCGGTTCGCCGGCAGCATAAACAAAAGCAGATAGTGCGAATACGTAAGACAAAATCCGCTGCCGCCCCGGTAAGCCGCCGCCTTCGCGTGCAGGGCAGTTTTTCCCATAAAGAAACTTTCTTCCATGGAAATTTGAAACGAGCTTGTCGTCACAAGAAGCGGCACTTGCTTTCCTTGAAGCAGCTCGACGGTTTCTAAGAGCGCATTTTGTACGCCGCACACAAACAAAAGGATTGTTTGGCATACGACAATCAAAAACGGCAGGCCGAATCCTCCTACAAGCTCCGTTGCGTATGCCGCCGCCTTGGAATTTAAAACCGGATCAGTAAATGCATAGATAATGTTTAGAAGAAGGCGAAGACCTAAAAGGCTGTACGCACATTGCCGCACATTGGAGATGTCGCGCATCGAGCCAAAAAGCAAATACTCCTGCTGATACAGCAAAACTCCCTGCTCCTGCTCTGTGTAATTCCCAAAATGCGTATGCATGTAGGCAACAAGCAGCAGCTTTTCGCCAATGCGCTCTGTCGATTCCAAAAGAAATCCGCGAATTCCTCCAAGCGCATCGCCCTGCAAATACTCCTGCACAAACTCCGTATCCTGCAAATCCTCTTCGGTAAGTTTCGGCAGCCGGTAGAGGTCTTCTGCGCCGCCCGAGACGTTTTTCGAAGGCAAATTCCAGTCGTAAATCGCCCGGTAGGAAAGCTCTTCTTCTCCGGTAAACAAATAACTGTCGATGCCTTTTAAGAGAAATTCCACAAGGGCATCCCAGCCGCTTGTATCGGTCAAAACAACGGTTCCGCGTATTTCGCTGTAATCTAGCTGAAAAGAATCAAACGAATAGTCGCGAAAGATTCGCTGCGCCGCCTTCATTCCAGCGCTCCACCCCGGATAGCCTCCTTTGTCGTACGTAACGTAAGCTTCTTCCAACTGCTCTAAGCACTGCAAGTTTTTCAAAAGCGTCTGCTGCATGGCGGCGAAGTCGTAGCCTTCTGTTGAAAGCGTCATCCCCGCGTACTTTTTCATAGTCGCAAGCTCCTCCATACAGGAAGAGAAAAGCGACTCGCCTAACAGCTCTTCTCCCGCTTTAAGCGTGCGCTCCAACTCGGCAACTAACGGAGCCGCCTGCTCCTGGTAAACAAGCAGCTTTTCCAGTGCAGCAAGCCCTTTTTGCGCCGCTTCCTTGCAGGAGGCAAGAAGCAGCCGAAGCTCAACTTCTTTTTCCCGCAGCAGCACAAGGCTTTCTTCCTGCGTCGCCGCCTGTTCGCCCAGCGAATTCATTTGCGCAAGCAAAACCCAGCCGTCTACATAACGCTCTTTTAAGGACTCGTAAAAGTTCGCCTGCAGCAGTACGCTTTCTTTGGAAACTGCGCCCGGCACAAGCCGTTTTACAAACCGCGTGCCGCAGACGTAATTTCCGTTTTTATCTACGACAAAGCCGCCCGCAGCAACAGGCGCACCGTCCACAGCCTGCATTAGCGCCAAAAGCTCCATATCCATGTAGGCCAGCTGTTGTTCCACCGCCATCTTCTCTTGCAGCAGCGTGGCGGTCTCTTCCGCGTCGTCAAGCAAATGCACGGCCTCTAAAAGCTTTTCGGCAACAATCTCTATTCCGTCTACGGCCCCCGCCTCCATCATCTGCGCCGCCACAATCTGTCCGCCGCCGTCAAGCAAGTCCGTCTCGTTACATACTTTTATGTCGGAGAGATCGTAGGAAAATGCGAAGCTGCTGTCCTTTGCGCCCGTATAAAATTCCGGCAAATCCGCAAGCGGCGATGCAGCCGCCTCCATGCAGTCCGCAAGTTCTTCTTCTAGCTGCACATCGTACAAGCCGTAGATGCCGTAGTCGTTAAAGAGCGGCTCGTAATAATTGCTTAAAACTGCCTCCAGCGAGCTTTGCAAATTAAGCGTCACCATAGCGCGCATCGCATTTACACGCGCAGATTCAAGTAGGACAAGCAAAAGCGAAAGAATCAAAAACAAAGAGAGCGAGAGCAGCACCGAGATAGAGGCCGTATACGTCTTTTTTTTCGCCCGCATTGCCATCACTTTACGATAGCGTCGGAATTGACGCTGATGGACTCGAACGCGCTGTTAATAATTCCGGTGATCTGATTTTTAAAAATCAGCACGAGGCCGATTAAAATTACAAGGATCAGAATAATTTCCACAACGCCGATTCCGCTTTGATCGTTTTGAAACGCCTCAAGCGCCTCTTTAATTTTCCACATAATTTTTTTCATAGTCTCTTCCTTTCTTCCGCGCGTTCTCTTTTTAGAAAGACAAAAACGCCGGTATCATAACAATAACCAATACAAGCACAAGCATCCCCGCCATAGGCAGCAGCAGCTTTGTCCCTGCTTCCTCACCCAATTGTCTGGCGCGCTCTTTTCGCTCGCACAGCGCTTCCTGCGCCTCTTTTTTTAACAGCGGAACAATGCTTCTGCTCCCCATTTGCAAATTTTGCACAAGCACCGAGCCAAACCGGAGATAAAGAATTGTTCCGCACCGCTTTCCAAACTGCGCGTACGCCGTTTTTTCGGACATTCCCACCTGCATTTGGCGATCCGTATGCAGCATTTCCTCGTATACGTACCGGCGCTTTTTTCGCCCTCCGGCGTAGCGAAGATACTCCGCTGCCATTCTGCTCCACGCGCAGCGAATGCTTAGTCCCGCTTCCAGCAAAAGCGTCAGCTTAGTGACAACTTCCGGGTAATCCCGCTGCATTTGCCGAAGGCGTTCTTCTTTTTTTCTTTTGTGAGCGCTCTCCGACGCCGCGAAAATTCCGACAATCGCCATGCACACCAGTAAAAAAACGCCCTCCGGCCGATGCGCCGGTTCTTCGTAGTATTTAATTTCTTTATCCGCAAAGGCCTTCGGAAGCGCAACCGTTTCTTCGTACCCCTGCGCGGCAAGCTCGTCCTGAAGCTGCAAAAAAATGTTTTCCCGAACACTGTCTTTTTGATTGGCAGAAGGAGCGACGACGCGAACAGGAATTTCCATGTGCTCTACCCACTCCCCGTAAGAAAGCTCCGCCGTTAGTAAAACGTCCTGCGCGTCGCCTTCAAGCTCTTCTACCAAAACGCCGCCTTCCGGGTTTATAAGCGCGTAATCCGAACTGTACCACTGAATTTCGATTGCTGTTCCGGGCAAAAACCGTGGCAAATCCAAATCCCTGCTTACCGAGGAAAGCGACGTGTTTTCGCCAAGAATCCACAGCGGCAGGCTTTCCTTTGCTTTAAGCCAATGCGCCTGCACTTCCTGTGCCGTTAACTGCTTTTGCGTCAGCGCAACCGCAATCTCATAGCGCTCGCCTGCAACCCACGCAGACAGATTGTGCACTTGCGTACCCTCTGCCGGGCGCTTTAGGGTCGTGATTTCCTTTTCGGAAAAATCTCCCGCCGTACCCATCAGCAAAATTACAATTCCAAATGCCGCCACCGCTCCTAAAATGGCGAGTCCCTGTTTGCAGCCTGCCTTAAGCTGCACTTCTTCCGGTCTTTCATTCACGTGAAGATGCTTGTAATACAGGCACTCTGCCTCCCAGACGCCAAGCCTGCGCCACAGCTTTCGCTTCAGGCAGTAAACGCTGTAGCCCGCTGCCAAAAATCCCGGCGTTATCTTTCGCCTCCCCGTGAAAAAACCGACCGCAGCGCAAACCAAAACGAAAAGCTCCATGCATACGACAAAAATCCGGTACATTTCCTCCTCCTTTCAGACCTCGATTGCCGCCAGCTTATCCGCCCAGAGGCAAAACGCGAGATAGACCAAAAAAACCGCCAGCATAACCACTCTGCCAAAAAGCCCCGCATAAAGCGGCGATAGAAAAGAGGGCGAAAACACTTGAAAATACGCCAAAATCGCATACGGCATCAGCCTCATGATCTTTACTTCCAGCTGCTTTGCCAGAAGAATCGACGCAATTTCCCTCGCAACCTCCCCTTTTTGATACAGCGCGTCGGTTACCGAGCGGATGACCTTCGGAAGATCGCCTCCCGTTTGCTTTGCGGTGATAAAAATTTCCGCGAAGCTGCGCGCTTCCTCTAGGCCGCTGTTTTCTCCCATAGCGTATACAAGCTCCTCAATCGGCTTTCCGTTTGCAAGCTGTCTGCAAAGTTTTTGAAAACTGCGTACAATCGGCGCGTCTTTTGGAAACATCACCTGCAAATCTTCCGCCGCGTTTACAAAGCTGTTCTCCATACTGTAGCCCGCTTCCAAAGACGAAAGCAGACATTGCAGTCCGTCCCGAAACTGTTCGGCAAACAGTTCCTTTTCTCTTTGCAAACACTGCCGCTTTTCGCGCAGGATACCAAACACAAAGTACGGGAGCAAGAAAAGCAAGCTCTTCCATGAGCGGAAAAACAAGTAAGCGGTCGCGATGCAAAACAGCGCCTGCCTGCCAATCATCATCCCCCACGCACGTTTCATCCTTCCGCCACCCTTTCTCCTGCCGCAAGCAGCTTTTGCGTGTGCCGCAGGGCATTTCCCGTAGGCAGCAGACGGCCCCTTATGCTTCCGTCCGCCTCCTCGCCTTCTTCTTTGTACGCATACAGCGGATTTAGCGTAATTTCTCCTTCCTCGTAATCAAGCACCTCCACGATACTTAAAACTTTCCGGCTTCTGTCTCTAAGGCGCCCTAGCTGAATAATAAGGTCAATCGCAGAGGCAATCTGTTTTCTTACCGCAACAAGCGGGATTTCCTCGCCAAGCAGCACCATCGTCTCCAGGCGGGATAACATGTCGCCGGGCGAATTGGCGTGACCGGTGCTCATTCCATTGTGGCCGGTATTTAGCCCTTGCAGCATATCGATGCTTGCTGCGTCTCGCACCTCGCCGACAATAATCCGGTTTGGGCGCATTCGAAGCGAAGTCTTAATCAAATCGCGAATGCTGATGGCGTGACTTCCTTCCACCGTTGCGTTTCGCATCTCTAGGCGAACGAGGTTGGGAATGTTTTGAATTTGGAGCTCCGCAGAATCCTCAATGGTAATAATGCGTTCTCCTTCGGGGATGTAATCGGACAGCGCGTTTAGGAAGGTCGTCTTGCCTGCTCCTGTTCCGCCGCTGATAAAGATGTTGTAGCCGGCTCTTACCAGCTTTTTAAGAAATTCGGCAGCTTCTGCCGTAATAGAACCCATGGCGATTAGCTTTTCCATGGTGATTCGATTTTCCGGAAATTTCCGGATAGTTACCGTCGGTCCGTCCAAAGCGACCGGCGGAAGCACAATGTTTACGCGCGAGCCGTCTGGAAGTCTGGCGTCTACAATCGGGTTCGCTTCGTTTACCGCGCGGTTTACGCGCGAGGCGATTCGCTGAATTACGTCGCGAAGCCGCCCTTCGTTTACAAAGCGGCGCTCCGTAAGATACAGCCGCCCTTCGCGCTCCACAAAGATCCGATCCGCCCCGTTCACCATAATCTCCGTTATGGTCGGGTCTTCCAAAAGCTCCTGCAGCACGTCAAGCCTTCGAAGGCTGTTAAAAATGTCCCTCTTTAGCTGCCGCCGCGTGGCTACGCTTAAGTACTGCCGGGCAGCTCTTTCACGAACGACCTGCTCAACGAGCAGCAAAAGCTCTTCGTCTGACAGTTCCTTAGAGATGTCCGCCGCTTCAACAACGCGCCCGGTCAGCAAAGTCAGGTTCTGTTCGTACTCCTCTCTTTGCATATTCATGCGCCCTCCTGCATTAGACCTGCGCTCCTAAGCCACTCGCGCTCAGGCACTCCCGATTTTCGCAAGTTTACAAGCTGCGTCCGATGCGCCAGATGCAAAAACCGTTCTTTCCACTGTTCCACCTTCAAAGACTCCTCCTCTCCCAGAAGAAAGAGCCGTCCGCAGGCTTCCAGCACGTCTTCTCTTGCCATACAGCCGGCGGCGCAGTCAATTACGAGAAAGGAAATCCCGCTACACTGCCGAAGACCCGAAAGAAAGTCTTTCCACTGTTTTTTCCCAAGCTCCCAAAGGTCGGATGCGTCCGCCATTCCGGCAATTAGCTCCAGCCTTCCCTGCCGATGCACGCAGTGTTCTTTGTGCGCCGTCCAATCTGCCCCGTACTCGTGCAAAAGATACATCAGTTCCGACAAAGACCGCGCGTCTTTGGGAACGTCCGAAAGCCCTGTATACGGATCAAGCGACAAAAACACGGTCGTTCCCTGCTTTGCCAATTCCTTCGCACACGCATACGAAAAGCTCGTTACGCCCATTCCTCCGCAAGGAGACAGCACCCCAATAACCGAAAGTCCTTCCGGCTCCGGCGCAGCCCCTTCCTTCCTTACCTCGGGCACTTCCGGAAACTCCTTCGCCGTTTGTTCCCTAAAAAACGCGCTTAGGCGGCGGCTAATCTGCTCGGAAGACTGGTACATAAAAATCCACGGCGTGCATAAACACGCTTCTTTGTCCTCAGACAGCCAAATGACAAGCGTTTTGCAAAAAGACGCTTCCGACGCCGCTTCCCACTCCGAAAAAAAGTGCTCTTCAAGAAGCAAAACCGCAACGTCTTCCTTCTCGTCCCACCGGTAAAAATCGGGCAGAGACGTAAACGCCGCCAGCTGCCAGTCTCGGAATTCTCCCCGGCACAGCTCTTCGCACAAGCGCTTCGTATATTCTTCCTGCCGGCACACAATTCCTAAGGCTTTTTTCATTTCTCCTCCTTTCCCCGACGGCGCTTCTTCCGTCGGCTGCTTTGTGCCGCAATCATACCCCGCCGCCTCCGCCTTCGTCAAGCCAAAATCCACCGAAAAAAGTAAGTTTGTGAAACTTGTAATCGACCTTTCGCAATCTCCGTCATTGTGCCATGGCAGCATGCACAAAAGACCGCGTCTTTGGAAAAAAACTGCCCAAAAACGCGGTCTTAAATTTGTCTGTTTTGCTGTTTTACTCGCTTCTGGAGAACATCCTGCCAAGCCAGCGGTAATAATCCGCATCGACTTGCTTTTCTTCCTCCGGAAGCATTCGCCACTGCCAGTTCGTACCAACCGTAGCCGGATGATTGATGCGCGCCTCGTTATCCAGATGCAGCAAATCCTGCATTTGCACAATCACAACAACGGCAATGCTTTCATAAAGCCGCCTTATCATCTGGTCGTGCAGCTCCTCTTCTTTTAAAATTCCGAAGTAGCCTTTCATCCAGTCGATTTCCCACTGCTGACGGTTTTTCAAAAACCCCGCAAGCGTCTCGTTGTCGTGCGTCCCGATATAAGCGATGCAGTTCGGGTTTTGATAATTGTGCATCAAATAGTCGTTGGAGGAATCTCCGGCGACGCCAAACTCAAGGATTTTCATGCCCGGATAGCCGCATTGCCGCATAAGATCTTTGACCGGCTTCGTTAAAATCCCCAAGTCCTCCGCAATGATTTTTGCGTTTCCAATGGACGCATCGATCACCTGCGTTAATTTCTCTGCGGGCCCTTTGCGCCACTTCCCGCCTTTTGCGGTCTTGCATTTTGCCGGAATCGACCAATAGTTCACAACACCGATAAAGTGGTCGATGCGAATTATGTCGTAGAGCGCGGCGTTTGCCCGCATTCTCTGCTTCCACCACCGGAAGTTCTTTTTCTCCATAACGTCCCAGCGGTAGAGCGGATTTCCCCAGCGCTGTCCGTCCGCACTGAAAATATCCGGCGGTACTCCGGCAATGTTAATGGCCCTTCGCCTTTCATCCATCTCAAACAGGTCGCTGTGCGCCCATGCGTCCGCGCTGTCCATTGCAACGTAAAGCGGGATGTCGCCGATAATTTCCACGCCGCGGCCAGCCGCGTAAGCTTTTAGCTCCTGCCACTGCGTGAAAAACTGAAACTGCAAGAACTTCTGGAACGAAATCTCCTCCTTCAGCGTTTCTCTTGCCGCTGCAAGCGCCCCCGGCCGGTGGCACTTTAAGCCCTCGTTATCCCACTCCTGCCAAGGCTTGCCGCCCTGACTTTCTTTGATGGCCATAAACAGGCAGTAGTCGTCCAGCCAATACGCGGCGCCCTTGCAAAACGCGGCAAACGCATCCGTCGTCTCGTGGCTGCTTCGCGCAAACGCTTTTTTTAATACGTCGTAGCGGTTCGCGTATTGCGCACCGTAATCTACATAGCGGGGCATCGTCCCCCAATATCCGGCTTCCGCTTCTTCTTTAAGCAGCAAGCCGTCCCGAATCAAAAACTCCAAGTCGATAAAATACGGGTTCCCGGCAAAAGCCGAATACGACTGGTACGGGCTGTCCCCATACCCTGTAGGGCCAACCGGCAGCACCTGCCAATACGTCTGCCCCATGCGTTGAAGAAAATCCACAAAATCGTACGCCGCCTGGCCAAGCGTCCCAATTCCGTACTTGCTTGGAAGTGAAAAAACCGGCATTAAAACGCCCGCCCCGCGTCTCCACTGTTTTTCTTTTTTTCCGGTCATTGTTCCGTTTGCTCCTCCTGCAAAACTCCCTCTATGTTATTGCCGAGCTTGTGCTCAAATTCTGTATCAAAATCTTCGGAAATGGCGATGTCCTGCGCTTCGTCTTTTTCGTAAGCTTCTCTTTCGCGCTCCTGCCGCGCCTCCGGCGTCTCTTCCGGTATCGCACCGGCAAGCGTATGCCCGGGAACCGGAGAAACGGTCGGCGCTGCCGCCGCCTCTGCGGCCGCGCCCGAGGAAACCTCCTCTTTGACAATTGGGACAATCCGGTGGCAGCGGGAAGCAACACGCTTGCTGTACGTCGCAATCAAAATGCCTTTCCCGGCGCTGCACAAAACTTCCAGAAGGTCCAAATAGCGCTCCACATCGCCGCCTTCTAAACACGCGGTCGGCTCATCCGCCAGCAAATACGCCGGATCGTGCACAAGCGCCCGCGCCGTACATACAAGCTGCTGCTCCATCGTATTTAGCTCGTGCGGATAATACTTTCCCTTGCCTCTAAGCCCGACGGAGCGAAGCACTTCCTTTGCCCGCCGCAGCTTGTTCTTTCCGGTCATCAGCCGATGGTGAAGCGGAAGCATTACATTTTCGTAAACCGTAAGCTCGGAAACAAGCATCGGCGTCTTCGTAATAATTCCAAGCTTCTTTGCGCGCCATCCGGCGCCGCCCAGCAAACGTCCCACCGGCAGCTGCTTCCCGTCCACAAAGCATTCGCCGGCGCTCGCTTTATCAAGCCCTGCTAATACGTTCATCACCGAGCTTTTCCCGCTTCGTTTTTTTCCGACAAGCGCCACCATTTCGCCTTCCCCAAAGGAAAAGCTCAAATCTTCCACGACCGTCTCTTTCTTTTCACCGCGCCCAAAGCAGCAGGTAATATTTTTTGCCTCGAATGCCATGCTTACCTCCTTCCGCGCCGGAACATTTTTCCGTAATCGGCAAGCGCGACCCGCAGAAGAATCGCGATGCCGGGAACGCCTATCGCCAGCAGATTAGCCGCAAGCAGCTTCGTAAAGGAAACAGCCTGCAGCTGCATTACGCGGCAAAGCAGCCAGCTAAAAAGATACCCAAATCCGACGGAGCCTGCGTAAAGAATCAGAATTTCCGCCAAAAACAGCAACATAATTTCCACAACGGACGATCCCGTCAGCAGAAGCGTTACGTAATATTCCTGCGCCGTCCGTCTTTTTAAGAAGAAGTACGCTAACACAAGAAAACCTGTCCCGAGAAACATCCAGTCGTCCGCTTTTTGAAGACCGGAAAGAATTTTCTGAATATTGCTGTGGAAGAGAATGCTGTTGGTTGCGTCCGCTTGCGCTATCACGTAAGTCGTAACGGCCGAGAGCCCCTTGTTTTCCAAATAGAAGTTCTTCCACGCCGCATCCACTTCCTCCGTCAGCTTTCGCTGCGCTTCGTTGGCGGTCAGCGTTGTGGTCACATACCCTTGATTTTTCAGGAACAATATCGAAAACAGCTTTGTGCGCTCGCCCAGGTTGTAAGAGATGTCCGGGCGCATCGTAGCGATAATATCGCCATCCGTCTCCTCGTCGGTATCCTGCGCCGTATCTTCTTCCTCCTGCGGATTGCTCTGCCCCGGCATTGTATACATCTTGCTGTAATCGTATTGCACAATGCCAATATAGTCGTCTAAGAGAACGGTCTCGCCATCCACCTCGTATGTAAGCCCTTCCGTAAAAAAGCCAACGCAGCACGCCTGCCGCTTTCCGCAGCCTGCAATAAACGTTATGGTCGTACCGGGCATAACACCTTTCTCTCGGTAACTTGCGCCCAAGTAAACAAAGCTCATCTGAGGGATGTTTTCTTCTTTAAGCATTCCCTGCAAGGTTGCTTCCAGGTTCTCGTTCTCCCGCAGACTGCGGTCAAACCAAATGGCTTTTACCGGCGTGTACGTAACCTCCTCGTCCGTTATCGCTTCGCCTTCTTCGCGGTTATTCTCCCCAAGCATCGTCTCTGTTACGTACATCGGAGAAAGATACGTCTTATCCGTCTCCGGCGCTTCGCCGTATAAATCGCTCATATCGACAAGCGGGCATAAAACGTACGAGTCTAAGCAAATGGTTTTTCCGTTTAATTCTACGCTCGCGCCTTTTTCCAAAAATCCGGTCACCGTCGCCTCGACGTTTCCATACGAAGTCTTAACCTGCAATACGTCGCCTACCGCGTACACTTCCTGCTCCTTGTACTCTGCGCCAAGCATAACGTATAAGGTGTTAATGTAGTCGGTAGGATGGCGAAACAGCTCCTGCGCATACATGCCAAGTCCGGCTAGGGCTGCCGTTTCCTGCCCAAGCCACACTGCTTTTACGTAAGCGTACGTGTAGCCTTCCATTTCTACGCTGCTGTTTTTTTCGTATTGGCCTTCCTGCCCTCCGACAACCATATCCTTTGGCCCAGTGTAGCTGCGAATATACAAATGCTGCACTGCTCCTTCGGAATACGTCATCCAGTCCGCCTTATGAAGCGCCTCGTTTAGCTGCATCTCCGCCTTCAGGTCGCCGTCGGTAACCGACGCCATCTCATCCTGCGTCCCCTCTAAGCGGAAGGTCTGCTCGCTTCGCGCGCTCTTATCGCCATAATCTCCGGGAAAAGACGCGCGCATCCTCGCGGCAAGGCTGCGCTGGAAAATCCAGACCGCCGACGCGGCAATCAGACAAAGCAGCACTAAAAAGAACAAGTGCTTCTTTGTCTTTAGCGAAAATTTAAACTCCCTGCGAAATCGACCCATACTCTCCTCCGTTCCCCATCTTTTTCACATTGTTTTGACAATTTTTCAGCAAATTGGCGCTCCCGCAGGCATCGGCTTTTCCGGAACAACTAAGGAAAGCTCCCCTGCTTCGTTTTCCGCGCAAAGCAGCATACCTTCCGAGCGGATTCCGGCAAGGGTCGCCGGTTTTAGGTTTACGAGTACCATTACCTTTTTGCCTACCATTTCCGACGGCGCGTAATCTTTTTTGATGCCGGATACAATCTGCAGCACCCGGTCGCCGACCTTCACTTTGGAAACGAGCAGCTTTTTGGACTTTTTGACTTCCTCACAGTGCAAGATTTCTCCTACCTGAAATTGCAGCGCGTCAAAAGCTTCGTAGGAAACTTCTTCTTTTGGCGCAACGCACATTACCGTTTCCTCGGTTTTCCCTTCTTCGCCGCAAACCGGCTGCTTCGTATTTCTTGCCGCAATTCGCGCCTGCTCTTCTTCGTATTCCTTTCTTTGCGCTTCCTGAATTGCGGCAACCTTCGGCTCGACTTCCTTCCAGTCAAGGCGCGCAAAGAGAATTTCCGGCTTTTGCGTCACCGAATTGCCGCTTGAATATCCGCCAAAAGCAGACAAATCCTGCATTTCGCGAAGCTCGCAGTTAAGCTGTGCGGCAATTTTATCGGCCGTCTCCGGCAGAAAGCTCTTTAAAAGGCTTGCGCCAATCACAATCGCTTCCGTCAGGTTATACAAAACCTCCTGCAAGCGCGGCTTCTTGTCCTCGTCCTTCGCAAGCGCCCACGGCATCGTCTCGTCGATGTATTTGTTGCAGCGCTTAAAAAGCGCAAAGATTTCGCCAATCGCATCGGCCACCCGCAGTTCCTGCATTTTCGTACGAACTTTCGGAAGCGCCGAAACAGCCGTCGCTTTTAGCTCCTCGTCCACCGCTTCCGAAACGCCGCTTTTTGTAACGACGCCGCCAAAGTATTTGTTGCTCATGGAAATCGTACGGTTTACAAGGTTTCCCAGCGTATTTGCCAAATCCGAATTTGTCCGCTCTACCACAAGCTCCCAGGTAATCACGCCGTCGCTCTCAAAAGGCGTCTCGTGAAGGACAAAGTAGCGCACAGCGTCCACGCCAAACATGTCGGCAAGGTCGTCTGCATAAATAACGTTTCCGCGGCTTTTGCTCATCTTCTCCCCGCCCTGAAGCAGCCAGGGATGCCCGAAAACCTGCTTAGGAAGCGGAAGGTCAAGCGCCATTAGGAAAATCGGCCAATAGATTGTATGGAAACGAATAATGTCCTTTCCTATCAGGTGCAAATCCGCCGGCCAGAACTTCGCAAACGAAGGCGCGCAGCCGCCGTCGGCGTCGTAGCCGATTCCGGTAATATAATTGGTAAGCGCATCCAGCCATACGTAAACGACATGGCGCTCGTCAAAATCCACCGGAATTCCCCAGCGGAAGGACGTTCTTGAAATGCAAAGATCCTGCAGTCCCGGAAGCAGGAAGTTGTTCATCATCTCGTTTTTGCGGCTGACGGGCTGAATAAACTCCGGATGCGCGTTAATGTGCGCAATCAAGCGGTCGGCGTACTTGCTCATCCGAAAGAAATACGCTTCCTCCTGCGCGGGCTGTACTTCCCTTCCGCAATCCGGACATTTTCCGTCCACCAGCTGCGACTCCGTCCAAAACGATTCGCACGGCGTGCAATACAAACCTTCGTAGCTTCCCTTATAAATATCGCCCTTTTCGTAAAGTTTGCGGAAAATCTTTTGTACCTGCCGTTCGTGCTCGGCATCCGTCGTGCGGATAAATTTGTCGTACGACGTATTCACCCGATCCCAAATTCCGCGAATTACTCCGGCAACGCCGTCAACAAACGCCTTGGGCGTCGTCTGTGCCTCTTCCGCTTTTATTTCAATCTTTTGTCCATGCTCATCCGTCCCCGTCTGAAAAAAGACGTCGTAGCCTTCAAAACGCTTAAACCGCGCGATGCTGTCTGCTAAAATCGCCTCGTACGTATTTCCAATATGAGGCTTCCCCGACGTATAAGCAATCGCGGTAGTAATATAATACGGTTTCTTTTCGCCGCAGTCACACATGATAGTTTCCCTCCTAATAAACATTATCGAATCAAGACCCGCTTGCGGGTCTTCCCACATCTGATAAAATCGAGTAGGAGGAAATTCCTCTAATTGAGGAATTTCCGACCTCTCACACCACCGCTCATGCGGTTCCGCAAGCGGCGGTTCAATCAACTTAACAAGTGACACGCCTCTCGGCGTAGTAGTTGCTCATGGAGACTAGCCCAAATGCGGCTAGTCTTTCATGTTCGCCCGCCATGGGCGGGCGAACACAAAAAGCTCCCGCCTTATAAAGACGAGAGCTACGCTTCGTGGTACCACTTTATTTCGCACGGATTTTCCGCGCCTTTCTCGCCGCGTGGGACGAGACGTTTCTCTCCCTACGGGCTGTCACGATAACGGGTGCCGCCGGCATGACCGAAAAACAACGCTTCCCAGCCATACTGCTCCGAGACCATGTTCCGGCAGGTTCTCCTTCTCTGCTCTCAGCAGCCGCAGATTCTCTGTACAGGGTCCTCCGTCGTACTCTTCTCATCAACGCATGGTATATGCAATTCTGGAAATTAATATAACACGGCGAAAACCTGCATGTCAAGGAAGAATCCGGGGCAAGTGCAGAGTATTTTAGCGAACCAGATCCATAACCGTAAGTTTTGAATACTTTCTTATAGGAATCACTACCGACAGAACGCTTAGCGCGATGCTTAGAGCACTCGCTGCCAAAACGACCGGCAGGCGCATCTGCAGGAAGGCAAAGCCTTCTATGCAAATAATGTCCCTATCCAAAAAGGAGTTGAGTCCCCTTGTAGCCAAAAGACTAAGCACAATCGCAATCAAAAGCGCCGCTAAGGAAACGATAATGCACTCTACGCTAAAAATCTTCCTGATATCTGCGTTGCTAACACCCAGTGTCCTTAACACCCCGATTGTCTTTTTGCTGTCGTTAATACTGTATGAAAACAGGGAAATCATTTGCAGCAGTGTCAGAACACTGAGAATAAGAATCACGATAACAATTCCTGTCTTCATCCCCTCAACCGTTTCTATGAGCGTGTATACTCTATCGAAATTCACACCTTCCATTTTTACTTCGTTTTTTGTAATTGCTTTTAAATCCGCACGCAGAAAGTTTTGGTCGCACAAAAGGCAATATGCGCCCTGATAATACGCGTTCATCTCTTTAGCTATTTGCTCGTAAAGCGACGCGGCAATGTAGTAATCCCCTTCTCCGTCTCCTACGCCAACAACGGTAAACGTTTCGCCTAGGACGTCGTGCAGATTCACTTCGTTCCAGTAAGTGCATCCGTACTTTTCGTTGTAAATGTCCTCGAGTTTGTAGGTCTTTCCTACGACCTCGTCGGCAGTTTGCTCTCTTTACGCCAGAAGTCGCCTCGAAATCAGGATCTCGTTGCTCCCTTCAGGCATACGTCCGGTTACAAGCGCAACCTCATTGGAAACAGGGCATACTGTATTGTACACTGTGGTCTGGTAATACAAGCTTTCGTATTTTGTGATGCTAAATCCCGGCATATAAAGGCTATGGGAGGCATTCTTTGAAAGCGTCTGCTCGGAGAGAAAGACCATGTTTTCAAACGCATTTTCACCAAACCTATTGTCTACATAAATTTCTGAAATATCGGTTCCTCAAATTTCTGTCACTACCGCGGTGATGAGGTATTCCTTTTCATTGATGAAGACTTGCTTCCCAATAGCATTTCCTTCCGGTTCCAGTCTTTTTGCAACTTCCTGCGAGATTGCAGTTTCATTTCCTTTTTGCGGGAGAGTCCCCGTATACGAAAGGTTGTCTTTGTGCTCGTTCGACACATAAATGCTATTCGCACCTAGAATGTACTCTGCCTCATAAAAAATATCCCCTGCCTCGCCGTAACGAACGATTCGGCTGTTGTCTATGTCTTGCAGCAAAAGCTCGTAAAATTTCCGTCCGTTCGTGATTGCTTCTTCTATGTGCTTAAAAAACGGCAGACTGTCGTCGCGAAACAGGGCTTCGCACGCTGTAAGAAGCAGGAATATCGTTATTCCAAACATCAAAGCCGCGATAAGACAACGCGCTTTTCGCTGCTTTATCGCCTCTTTGGAAAACATCAGGCATTCCTTTAACGGTAGCTTTCTCTTTCCGGTGCTTGCCTCAAGTTCTGTTTCTTCCGAGTCAGCACGTCCTTTTTCTGATCGCTTTCGATTGTTCCGTATGCAAGCTGAATGAGCCGGTCCGCATATACAGCGGCAAGCGACGTGTCGTGCGTCACGACAACAACCAGCCGCTCCTTTGCAATCTTTTTTAGCATATCAAAGACAATTTCGCTGTTTTTGTCCTCCGCTTAATTTTGTCGGTTTTTTATCCAAATATTCCTGAATGTCCAATTCCTTCGCAACAGCCGTAACCTTGGCTTCCTTTGCCTCGTCCGACAAACCGCAAAGCGACAGCGGAAGCTGAATGTTTTCCCGCACTGTCATATTCTCAAGCAAATTAAAATCTTGGAACAAAAAGCCAAGTGTTGTGCTGCGAAATCCGTCCCACCAAGCTTCCTCCCTGTCATCCACTCGCATCCGATCAAGATACAGCTCCCCTGTAGTAGGACGATCAAGTCCTCCTAAAATATTAAGCAGAGTCGTTTTGCCGCAGCCGCTGCTTCCCGTCAGGACAACCAAGCCGGTTTTAGGAAGCACCAGATTAATATCCTGCAGTGCAGTAACACTGTCAACTCCGTTCTCTTTGTATACCTTCGTGATGTTTTGTAATCTTAACATCTAGTCCCCCTCCAAACAATAATGGAAGGAGTCGCAAATTACGACTCCTTCATAGATTCCTCCACCATGTCAGCCATAAAATCAATAACAATTTTCCACACGATGTGCTCATCCTCGGTGTCAAAGGACTGCGTTTCGTAAACCGTCCAATTTCCAGTCAGAAGATACGGATTCAGATATTCCTTCTCTCCTTTTCGCAGCTTCCAGTACGAACCGTTGTAGGTAAAACCGTGTTCCGAAGAATCCATTTTCGAGAAAAATCCATTTTTCCGGAACTGCTCCATATGTGCTGTTCCGTAGTATAGCAAATCGTAGTGCCTATTCTCGCAATAGTCCTTTATTAGCAGAAGTTCTTCATCAGAGATATCCATCTTCCCATCAAAATCCAGAATTACAATCGCGTGATACTCATGTTGATTTTCCTTATCTCCAATAGTCTCTTCCGTAAACTCTTCTACCTTTTTGCAATTTATGGTGACTTCCCTGCCCTGTTCGGGGCTCCCATAATACCAAACAATTGAGTTTGCTGCGTTAATGATCGACATGTACCGGATCTGCTGCTTACTCACCCGGTAAAACCAATCCTGCGAATACGCGTACCAAATGCCCCGGCAAGCAGTAGGATTCCTGTAACAATTATGATTATTTTTCTTTTCATTTCCCCCACCATGTCCTATCCCACATGTTTTCTATCCATGTTAAGCTGATGCGACTCAACTTTCACTGTTTGCATCATACTAGTATGACCCCCCCCTTTTTGTCAACTCTTTTTTTATTTTTCCTGTTGACAAAGTCTGCGTCTCATGCTAGAATAACGAGGCGTGTTAAAAACATCGCATGCGGACTTGCTGGAATTGGCAGACAGGCATGACTAAGGATCATGTGCCCCTAGGGCGTTCGGGTTCAAGTCCCGTAGTCCGCATATATACCGGAAACATAACATGATGCAGAAGAAACCCCCGCTTTATCGGGGGTTTCTTCGTTTTTCAAGACCCGCTTGCGGGTCTTGGCGCGGGATTCGGGTCAGCTTTAGCTGACACTTTCCTTACCGAATCCCTGCGCATCCTAAGCGCTCCGTAAGGAGCTCGCGAATGCGGTCTGCCTTTCCTCTTCCTTGCAGCGCTTTCATCGTCTGTCCAACCAAAAAGCCAATCGCTTTTTGCTTTCCGTTTCGATAATCCTGCACGGCCGCAGGATTTACCTGCAAAACTTCCGCCACCGCCGCTTGCAGCGTTTCCTCGTCAGAGACAAGAAAGACGCCCTGCGCCTTTACGTATTCTTTCGGCGAAATTTGCTCCGTCACCATTCGGGAAAATATTTCCTTCGCCGTCGTGCGGCTGATTTCTCCCTGCGAAAGCATTCCAAGCAATTCCGCCAGCGCCGCAGGGGAGACGGGGATCGTTCCGCCTTCGCCTGCGACGCGCAAAACTTCCGTCAAAAGAAATCCGGCTGCAAGTTTTGGCGGCGCGCCAAAGCTTACCGTCCGCTCAAAGAAATCGGCAATCTCCACTTCTTCCGTCAGCTGCCATGCGTCGTATTCTCCTAAGCCCAACTCCCGCCCGTAATGGCTCACGCGCTCTTCTCTGCTTTTTGGGAGCGCTTCTTGTATTTTTTTGACCCACTCCGGCGGGATGCAAATAAGCGGAATGTCCGGCTCCGGGAAGTACCGATACTCCACAGCATTTTCCTTCGTACGCATTGCCACGCTTTTCCCCGTTGCCTCGTCAAACCGGCGCGTTTGCTGGCGCACAAGACCGCCCGCACAAAGCACGCTCATCTGCCGCCCTGCTTCCTCGGTGATCGCCTGCCGGATGCTTCGAAGCGAGCTTAGGTTCTTCATTTCCGTGCGCGTGCCGTACGGCGTATCGGGCCGATGAACCGACAAATTGACGTCAACACGCATCGAGCCTTCCTGCATCCGGCAATCGGAGACGCCCGCATACACAAGCAAATCCCGCAGCCGCCTTAAAAACGCGTCCACCTGCACCGCGCTTCGCAAATCCGGCTCCGTTACAATTTCCAGAAGCGGGATTCCGCAGCGGTTATAGTCAATAAGCGATGTCTTTGTCTGTGCGCAGTGTATAAGCTTTCCGGCGTCCTCCTCCATGTGCACTTCGTGGATGCGCACCGAAAACGCTTCCGTCTCCTTCGTTTGAGGGACGCGCACCTCCCCGTCGTAAGCAAGCGGCGCGTAAAGCTGCGATATCTGGTACGATTTTGGCAAATCCGGATAAAAGTAATTCTTCCGGTCCATGCGCGTTTGTTCCTGAATCTTACAGCCAAGCACAAGCCCGGCGGCAATGCCGTGCTCCACAACTCGGCGGTTAAGCCTTGGCAGGCTGCCGGGCTGCCCTGTGCAAACCGGGCAGCAAAGCGTGTTCGCCGGCGCCTGAAACCGGGTGGCGCAGCCGCAAAAGATCTTTGTCTGCGTGCGCAGTTCCACATGCACTTCCAGACCAATGACTACTTCATATTTTTCCATCGTTCTTTTCCTTGTCGCAATCCATACTGTGCCTGTCCGCTCAGCTCCTCCCACGCAAGGGCCGCTCTAAAAAGCAAGTCCTCCCGATACGCAGGAGCAATCAGCTGCATCCCTATCGGAAGTCCCTTTGCGTCTGTGCCGCAAGGGATACTAACGGCGGGAAGTCCCGCTAAGTTTGCGGGAATCGTGTAAGAATCGGACAAATACATCTGCCTCGGATTTAAAAGCCGCTCCCCCAGCTTCCACGCCGTCGTTGCCGACGTTGGCCCAAGCAGCAAGTCAAAGCGCTCCAGTGCGTGCGCAAAATTTTTCCGGAGCGCATCGCACACGCTTTGCGCACGGCGGTAAAAAACAGAAAAGTTTTCGCTTGAGAGGACAAACGTTCCTAACAAAATCCGTCGCTTTACTTCCGTCCCCAAATACTGCGCCCTTGTCGCTTCGTACATCTCTTCCCAATCGCCGCGCGCCACGCGCTCGCCAAAGAGAACGCCGTGATAACGAGCCAGATTCGAGCTTGCCTGCGCAAAACTGAGGACATGATAAACGGCAAGTGCGTGCTCTATAAGCGGAATCGTCACCGTCTCCACTTGTGCGCCTGCCCCTTTAAAGCGACGCGCTGCCGCCTGCACCGATTCCCGGACTTCTTCGTTAAGGCCTTCCTCCTGCCCCATTTTCAAAAGGCCAATCCGAAGCCCCTTTACGCCTTTTTCAAAAGAGGGCGGCGCATCCTGCGTTTTTCGCCGCAGCGTATCGTCCTTTCCGTCGTAGCCCTGCATGACCGAAAGAAGCGCGGCCGCGTCCTTTGCATTTCGCGCTAAAATCCCGACTTCGTCAAAGGAGCTTGCATAAGCAATCAGGCCGTAACGGCTGATTGTCCCGTACGTAGGCTTTAACCCAAGCACGCCGCAAAGCGCCGCAGGCTGCCGAACCGAACCGCCGCTGTCCGTCCCAAGCGCAGCCCGCGCCATCCCCGCCGCAACGGCCGCTGCGCTTCCTCCGGAGCTGCCTCCCGGCACTCTCCCGCAGTCCCATGGATTGCGCGTTGCTCCCCAGTGCGACGTTTCCGTGCTGCTGCCCATTGCAAACTCGTCCATATTAGTTTTTCCCATAAGGATCGCACCGGCAAAGAGCGCGCGCTCCACTGCTGTTGCCGTATACGGCGGGACATAGTCTTTAAGCGCAGCCGAGCCGCAGGTCGCAGGCATCCCTTTTATACAAAGATTGTCCTTTACCGCAAGCGTCATGCCAAGAAGCGGGCAGCGCCGCCTTGCTTCTTCTTCGCCAACTTCCGCAAGCAGCTCTTCTTCGCGCATTGCTTCTTTTCGGGCCTCGTTTGTTCGAAGAAAAACAAAGCTGTGCACCTTTTCTTCCCACTCCTGCAAGCACGCGACATTTCGTTCAAATTCCTCCCGCAGCCACATGAAACTCCCCTCTCATTCTTTTTCTTCGCCGACCGTTTGCGGAACGACAAAGTACGCGCCGTCACTAAGCGGAGCGTTTTGCAAAAGCTCTTCTAGCGGCAGGGACGCTTCTGTCTCATCCGCGCGCAGCCACTCCCGCGCGTCGGATGGCGCATAAGCAGACAGCGCTGTTTCGGCAAGCTCCGCCTCCGGAATGTGCGTCAGGCTTTCGATGCAGGAAACCATTTCCTCCAAATCCGTTTGCAAGCGCGCCCTTTCTTCCTGCGAAAGACGCAGCCCTGCAAGCTGCGTCAAACGTTCCATGTCAATTTTCCGATTCACTCTGCGTCACCTCCTGCGGCTTCTCCTCTTCCGGCTCTGCCTTTTCTTCCGCAACTGCCGCCAGTTCCAGATCGGCAACAGAAACCGACGCTTCCGCAAGCGTTTCCGTATCCACGCTTTCTACGTGGCGATTGCGCTCATGCAAGTAAAGCGAAAGGAACAAAAGCGTCAGGCAAAACAAGACGCCGCTAACCGAAAGCAAAATCCAGTCTTCCAAAGGCAGCTGCCCTTGCTCCGGCGGCGCCGCAAGTTCCTGCCCGGAAGGCGGCAATGTGGGCGTAGTTGTAGGCGTCGGCATAAGGCTTACGGTTGGAGACGGCTCTACTGTAGGCGTCGGCGCTTCGTCCGACTCGCTCTCTAAAAGAAATCTTTGCACGCTCCCGTCCTCGCTGTCGTAGCGATACCACGAGCTGCTCCCGTCCCAGTTCATCCCGTAAAACAGATACACGCCGCTGTCTTCGCGGTTAACATAAACCGAGAATTCTTCTCCGCCAATAGTCTTTTTCGTCTCTATATACCCTTGCGGAGCGCTTTGCAGAGCCGGGAGCGGGAGAATCGTGTAGCTTGCCTGTACGGAGACAATTACCTGATACCGTACAAAGGTGTTGTCTGCGGCGCGCCACAAGTAAAGCTTTTCATCGCTCATCTGCACCAAAAGCAGATCGCCGGAAAGGCTGCGAAGCGCCGGAACCGTGACGTTTTCGTATTCAAGCGTCGCCTCCTCAAACCCTTCCGGAACCGGTACCGTAATTTCGCCCGAAAGCGTCAGCTTTTGCTCTCCCACCGTTACAAGAATGCCGGGGGTCGGCGTGGGCGTTGGCAGCGGCGACAGCGTGGGCGTTGGCGACGGTGTTGGCGACGGCTTTGCGCGGGTTACAGTAATTCGGTACGTTTTGGTTGTCTTTCCGTCTTCCGCAGTCACCTTCACG
Source organism: uncultured Lachnospiraceae bacterium (assembly GCA_944384025.1). Classification (GTDB taxonomy): domain Bacteria; phylum Bacillota; class Clostridia; order Lachnospirales; family Lachnospiraceae; genus ISDg. Next base: position 20,444 of record CALWRS010000011.1, on the reverse strand, counting down.
GTTACGGTATTTTCGCCTACCTTCAAGTTTGTATTTCCGCTTACTTTTACCGATGCCTTCGCGTCTTCCGGCGATGCGGAAACAGTAATCCGCTCTACCCCGCCGCCTACCGACAGCGCGTACTCGTAAACGGTTTTCGAAAATGTCGGCGAAAGCTTCCCCTGCCCAACGGTGAGGCTCTTTAGATTTGCGTTCGCAGACGCCTGATAAGGCGCGTTGATCGTAACCGTTCCGGCGGAAACGCTCGTTGGGAACACATCGCCGTAGGCGATATCCGTAGGGCAGACCATGTAGTCGGAAACGGAAATCTTTGCGCTTCCGACCGCAAGACTTTTAAAAGTAAACCGAAGCGTCTGGCTTGTTCCGCTCGCCTCGCCCTTAATAATTTGAAGCTTTCCGGCAGTAGCAAGGTCCGCGTCGCCGGATAAGTACTGAAGCATGGACGTGTCGTACGAAAGTATATATTGGTATGCTCCCATATCCACCGTCGTCGAAACGGTAACCGAAACCGTGACGTTTTGTCCCTTTTCGCAGCTTGTGGAGGTTACTTTTATGGAAGCGCTTTGCGCGGCCAGCGCGGGGGCCGTCCACACAAGCAGCAGCAATAGAAACAAAAACGATGCTGCCCCTGCGCGAAACACTCTGTACTTTTCTTTTGTCTGATTCATCAAATGGTTCCTTTTCTTTTATTGCGTGATCAAACTAATTCCAAGGATATGCCGCTTTACGTAAAGCATATCCAAAACATCCTCGTTTCCATCCACCCGAACTTCCGCTGCCAGCTGCTGCGGCTTATCAAGCGTAACGATGCCTAAAATGCTTCGCTTTATGTACAGCATATCCAAAAGACTAATCTCCCCGTCCGGACACACATCGCCGCGAATGACTATCGAAAAGATCTGCCCCTGCGTACAATACCGGTACCCGGTAGCTACATAGCCTTCCGTAACTTCCACGCCCTGCGCGTCCACCACCATGCTGACTGTGCTTCCAGTCACCTGAATGTGAGAGAGAAATTCTTTTACGTCCGTTTGCGGCTCTACACCCCTTAGGAATTCTCCTTCTAGGCGGTAATCCGTCGTAATCACTTCCTGCGTCTCCATGCGGTAAATCCGAAGCACATAGCTTACCTGATTTCCGTATTCCGCCGTGCATACGACGGTTATCTCGTTTTCTCCCGGCGAAAGCTCCACCTTGCCGGTGCCGCTTATTGTTGCCTTTGCGGAAATGGACGTTGCGGAAATTGTGACGGAAGAGACGTTTGCGGCAACCACAAGGTCGTATTCCAGCGTCTTATAGGAAAATCCCGGCGTTAGCTCCTGCCCGGAAACTTCTAACGTCTTCAAATACGGATTCGGATTCCCGTCGCCCGTTGGGCAAATGCACCTATCTTCCGGCATTTCCAAATAAACCGGTATTTTAAAGATAAACGGCTGATGCAAGTCCGTATAGGTGGCGTACATCGTCGCGCCTTCGTTGCTTGCCGCCTGAATGTTCGTCATGTATTGGTGCGTATACGGCTTATCTCCTTGTACGTTAAATTTTTGCAAGTACAGCGTATCCTGCCCTCTGGCAATATAAGAACTGCCAATCCAAATGCTGCCTCCGACTAAGGAGCGATACCGCGTATTCCACGGAAGCATATACCGCTCATCGGTTTTGGATGCGTAAATTAAGCCGTTAATGATTGCGTCGTTTTCTGCCGTAGTGTATGCGCCGATGTCAAAATAGTTGTACAGGCTTTCGTACCCCGCAACCGTGCCGCTTATAATCCGGCTCGTTCCGGCGACGCCCATTTCCTGAATGCACCGCGCGACAAGCATGTAAGGGCTGACGCTTGACGCTGCGGCCGCTTCTAAGAACGTCTGCGCATACGTAATGCCCTCTCCCGGCACTTCGCCTTCCATAAACGTGCCGTCAAGGCGCTGCTGGATTCCGGCAAGCGTATGCAGCTCCTCGTTGTAAGAGTTTTGTTCGAACTGGAAGACGCCTTTTTCCGTTAGGAAATTTCTAGGGTCGAGGTAGTATTGCACAATCTCCGTCGAGGCAGCGTGCCAATTGCTTCCGTCTTTTCCAATCCACGCATCCTTTTCCCAGTCGTAATTTCCGTCCGAAGCGTCCTTCCAGGAAGTGGGACTTGAATAATACGCAAGGCTTTGTCCCGGCGCGCTCTCCGCCGCTACGGCGTCCGCCCACACAAGCCCTGTGTGCTGCGCGGTAAAAATCCATTCCGGGTAGAGAGAGTGCAAAATCCGCAAAGACTGCCGGTAGCTCTCCGGAAATCCTTGCTCCTGCATGTACGCTTCAAACTCAGGATCTTCCTGCAGCTCATAAATCGTAATGTAGGGGCCGTAGCCGTAGCCGACAATGTCGTTTTGTCCGTTGTAAGCAAAGCGCACCTGATACCACGTCGCGCCATTTGACGCTTTTGCGCTGTCAAGAACTTCCACAAGCGTTCCCTGCACAAGTTTTATGTAATCACCGTTTTGATCGGTCAGCTGGCTGTAAGACGTCCCCGGCCCGCTTCGGATATTCATAGAGCCGTTGCAGCTTACGTACGCCGTCTGCACGCTCTGCGCGGAAAGCGCCGTCTCCCGATTAAGCGCAAAAAAACAGAGAATGGCAAGAAGACCGGTCGCTGCCAGCATCCAGATGCAAGTAGTTCTTCCGTGTCTCATGCCTTTCTCCTCTTCAAGACCCGCTCGCGGGTCTTGGCGCGGGATTCGGGTCAGCTTTAGCTGACATTTTCCTTACCGAATCCCTGCGCATCCCCGCGGAGCGTTTATCAGATGGGGGATTGACTCCCGCCACGGATACGAATTTGCTATACTCGCCGCCTATAGAGGCGGGAGTCTTCCCACATCTGATAAAATTTGCGTGTTGCTCTGTTACATTTTTGAAATCCGCTCGATAGCCTCCAGCGTATTTTCCAGCGTTCCAAACGCGGTCAGCCGCAAATACCCTTCGCCGCTTGGGCCAAATCCCGAACCGGGCGTGCCTACAACGTTTGCTTCTTCTAGCAGCCGGTCAAAGAACTCCCAGCTCGTAAGTCCGTCCGGCGTCTTCATCCAGATGTACGGCGCGTTAATGCCGCCCGAAACCGAATACCCGGCCTTTGCAAGCCCTTCGCGAATAATGCGCGCGTTGTTCATGTAGTAAGCGATTTGCTCCCTCGTTTGCCGTTTTCCTTCCGGCGTATAAACAGCCTCGCCTGCGCGCTGGATAATGTACGGCGCACCATTAAACTTCGTTCCGTGTCTTCTTGCCCAAAGCGCGTTAAGCGAAACGCCGTCCTGCATCAGTTCCTTCGGAACGACAGTATATCCCAAACGAACGCCTGTAAATCCGGCACACTTTGAGAAGCTACGCATTTCAATAGCGCATGCCTTTGCTCCGTCGCACTCGTAAATGGAGTGCGGCACGTCGTCCTCGGAAATGTACGCCTCGTATGCGGCGTCGTATATAATAACCGCGCCAATGCGAAGCGCGTAATCGACCCACGTTTGCAGCTGCGCTTTCGTAACCGTCGCGCCCGTAGGGTTGTTCGGGAAGCACAGATAGATGATGTCCGGCTCTTCCTTTGGAAGCTCCGGCGCAAATCCGTTCTCCTGCATACAAGGCATGTAAATAAGGTTCGTCCACTTTTCCGTAAACGCGTCGTAGTTTCCGGCGCGTCCCGCCATAGCGTTTGTATCTACGTAAACCGGATAAACCGGGTCGCACACGGCTACGCGGTTGTCAACCGAGAAAATATCCCCGATATTTCCGCAGTCGCTCTTTGCGCCGTCGCTGACAAAAATCTCGTCCGTATCCATCTGTACGCCGCGCGCGTGAAAATCGTTCTTGCAAATTGCTTCGCGCAGGAAATCGTATCCAAGATCCGGCGCGTAGCCGCGAAACGTTTCCTTGTGCGCCATTTCCTCCGTAGCTTTCTTCAGCGCGTCAATAACAGCGGGAACAAGCGGCTGCGTTACGTCGCCGATGCTTAGACGAATTACTTTTTTGTCCGGATGCGCCGCCTCAAATTCCCTTTGCTTTCTTGCTACAGTCGAAAACAAATAACTGCCGGGGAGCTTTAAATATTCTTCGTTAATTTTAAACATTTTTCAACCCTTTCCGTGCGGCCTTACCGCACCGTTTCCTCGATTTCTCCGGTAAACACCGTCTCTGCGGGCCCAGTCATAAAAATAGCGTCTTCCTTTTCGTCGTAGCGAATTTTCAATTCGCCGCCGCGCAAAACAACAGTAACCTCCGAATCCGTCCAGCCGTTTTTGTAACAAGCGACTGCCGTTGCGCAGGCGCCGGTTCCGCAGGCCCACGTTTCGCCGGAACCGCGCTCCCAAACGCGCATACAAACGCGCGTCCGATCAAGCACCTGTACGAACTCTGCATTTACCTGCTCCGGGAACATAGGGTGATGTTCAAGAACCGGCCCTACCTGTTCCACCGGGAACGAAGCGACGTCCTCTACGCGGATAACCACATGCGGATTTCCAACCGAGAGCGCCGTCATTTCATAAGTTTTTCCGCAAAGCGTAACCGGGCTTTGAAGCAGCGCTTCTTCTGCCAATGCCGGAATATCTGCGGGAGCAAAGGACGGACGGCCCATAGCAACCGTAACTTGCTTAACTTTTCCATTCTCTACAAAAAGTTCCAGCGTCTTTACTCCGGAAAGCGTGTCAACCGTAATGCAGGTTTTATCCGTAAGTCCCGCGTCGTAGACGTACTTTGCTACGCAGCGAATGCCGTTTCCGCACATTTTCCCCTGACTTCCATCAGCGTTATACATTTCCATGTAAAAATCTGCTTTTTCGCTTGGTTTAATGAGGATGATTCCGTCTCCGCCAACGCCAAAATGCCGGTCGCTTAAACAAACGGCAAGCTTTGCGGGATTTGCAAGCGGCTCCTTTGTACAGTCAAAGTAGATGTAGTCGTTGCCGCAGCCATGCATTTTCGTAAACTTCAAGATGACCTCCGTTTGGCAGAGGAGACGTTTTAAGGCGTCTTCCGCCACTTTTTCAAACTAAGACAATCCTATTTTAGTATCGGATACGCAGAATGTCAAGAATCCCTGAAAGTGAAACAGGCGGCGCGTTAAAACGCGTCGCCTGTAAAAGCACTCGAAAAAATTACTCGCCCTGATTTGCTTCCATAGCTGCAAAGTCGCCAATGCCGTCTACGATAGTAATCTCAAGGTTGTCAATGTAGAAGTCGTCCGTCGATTCTGCCAGCTCGAAGTAGAATACAGCGTTGTAGTTGCCGTCATCCGGAACTGTGTAAGTATCCGTCGGATAGTAAACGGTTCCTTCCATATGTACCCACTCGTTTACAGCAACAGTATCTGCAACACGATTGTAATCCGGGTAGTGCGCAGCAGCGCTTTCACCGTCAAACGTGTTAAACTTCGTCGTCAGGGAAATCGTAGCACTCTCCAGCTCTTCGGATGTAAAGCGCACGTCAAAGCTGAAGTGATAACCTTTTCCGAACATGCTCTCCGGAACCGTGTAGCTAATACCGTTCCAAGTGTCTGCACGACCGGTAACAATCATACAGTTGCTTCCGTCAACGCCTTCGCCCTCAGCGAAGTCACCAACTGCACTTCCCATAGAAGAGAAGAACAAAGCGGTCGTATCCGGCGAAGTCATATCCGGGTATTCGCTCTGCGAAATCATAACACCCGAAGACTCTGAGTCAAAGTCTGCCTTTAAGAACAGATTCGGGTCAACTTCCGGTGTAGGAGTAGCCTCCGGTGTAGCAGTAGCTTCCGGGGTAGTGGTAGTGTCCGGTGTAGTAGTCGGACTTGTCGTCGCCTGTGTAGGAGACGGTGTTGTCGTACTGTCGCCTGCTTTTTCCCCACAGCCTGCAAACATAGCTGCAACAAGGATAAGAGACAGGGCAAGTGCAAGTACTTTTTTCATTGTAAAACCCTCCTTTATTTCTATCATTTCACATGACAGGAAAGATAAACGCAGTATACCACTTTCTTCCCTGCAATGTCAATTCCTAAAATTTGCGGGGGCTCCATATGTCTGCTGCATTTACCGGTGCTTCCAGCAACTTTTGGACTTCAGCGTTTCTAACCGTCCTGTCCAGGCAAAGCAGGGCAAGGGCTTGGTTGTGAAGTTGAGGGCGCAGGATCATCCCCGCATACACGGGGAGCAGTCATTTCCCCGGCGTTCCGGATCATCCCCGCATACACGGGGAGCAGCACGATAGGAGCTTCGTCCTGGTCAATTTCATAGGATCATCCCCGCATACACGGGGAGCAGAGCACCGGTAGCTGTTGCCGACAATCGCATAGCGGATCATCCCCGCATACACGGGGAGCAGGGAACAGTTTGACAGAAAAAGATAAGGGTATAAGGATCATCCCCGCATACACGGGGAGCAGTGTTGGCAAATTCCTTGCTGGAACGGCCGTTTGGGATCATCCCCGCATACACGGGGAGCAGCAGTGGCAAGAATCATCTTTCATTCCCGGTATTGGATCATCCCCGCATACACGGGGAGCAGGCAGGTATTGATTTAAGTATTAGAGAGAATAAGGGATCATCCCCGCATACACGGGGAGCAGCAAGGCTTAGTGCAGCAGTTCACGGCGATCCGAGGATCATCCCCGCATACACGGGGAGCAGTAATTCTGACATAAGGTCGTTGTTTGTAGCATCGGATCATCCCCGCATACACGGGGAGCAGGAAGCCGTTAATGCACGACGTGTTGATGCCTCCGGATCATCCCCGCATACACGGGGAGCAGCAAAAGACGGTTTGTCGTGGGCGCACATGACGAGGATCATCCCCGCATACACGGGGAGCAGGATGTTGAACGGGGCGCAGGACTGGAACCAATAGGATCATCCCCGCATACACGGGGAGCAGGTCGGTATAGACGGAAAGACGGGAACAGGCTTCGGATCATCCCCGCATACACGGGGAGCAGACGCATACCACGCCGCCACATTCGACCCAGATAGGATCATCCCCGCATACACGGGGAGCAGTAATACAGGCGCGTGCGGATTGCAATCGGCAAAGGATCATCCCCGCATACACGGGGAGCAGCTAGCCGCATTCACACGGCGCATCTTAATCAAAGGATCATCCCCGCATACACGGGGAGCAGTCAATTTTAATCTCGCACATTTAAGCAACCTCCGGATCATCCCCGCATACACGGGGAGCAGTAGGATACACGCTCCGTGAGGCAGCAGGATACAGGATCATCCCCGCATACACGGGGAGCAGGGCGCCATTGAACCGCCTGTAAAATGCTTAACAAGGATCATCCCCGCATACACGGGGAGCAGTTGTTCGCCGTATGGTAACACCAAGCAGTACACGGATCATCCCCGCATACACGGGGAGCAGGGCTTCCAGGGTGCGGCGGTACTGGAACCACTGGGATCATCCCCGCATACACGGGGAGCAGCTGCCTTCCGCTTTTGACGTGGCCGATGATATAGGATCATCCCCGCATACACGGGGAGCAGACCTCCGTTTTGCCCTCCGCGGGCTGTTTTTTAGGATCATCCCCGCATACACGGGGAGCAGACGATATTTGCCATTTAGCAACTCGCTTTCTTCGGATCATCCCCGCATACACGGGGAGCAGACTAAAAAAGATCCCTTAATTGCTACGTTTTCAAACAGCCAGCGTTTACATTTTATTTAGTTCTCTCCATACCTCTAATAGCAGCTTGCAATCTGCAAGCGCTCTGTGCTTTTGCACTGTCTTTATGCCCAGCGCCTCAGCAACCGTTTTCATCTTATAATTTGCAAGTCCTCTTAGCTTTACTTTTGCGCATTGCATTGCATCTGTAATCTCAAAATCTGGAGGTGGTAGCCCGCTCTTTCGGCACGCTGATTCCAAGAATAGGCACTCAAAATTTGCATGGTAAAACACCACGTTTCGGCTTCTTGTCCGTTCCAGAAGCACGGGCAACACGTCTGAAAGCGGCACCCCTTTTGCTTCCAACATCGACTTTGTTAAACCCGTCAAATTGACAATCGTCTGTGGAATCTCCGCATCTGTGCGAATCAACCACTCGTTTTCCGAAACACAAGTGTCTCCCTGAATCTCAAGCATTCCCACTTCAATAATGCTGTCGTTTTCGTGTGACAGCCCTGTTGTTTCAAGATCAATTATGAAATACGAAGAAAGCTCCTCTCGCCTTCTGCAACGTCGCCCCATCTGCCGTTTTGCAGCATTGCTAAATCCTCTTGCCAAACATCCCAATCCGGTTTCACTCTGTGAAATCGGGCGTTTCATCACCCTAATGCCGTCATAGTCTGTCGGCTTCCAGTTTGTGTTATGCACGCGAAATTCCATGCGTTGTTCGCTGTTCGTTGAGAACACCATGGTTGCCTGTCCATCTTGAAGGTTTTCACAAACGCGCTTCCACAAAGCCTCCCGAACCCGGTAATTCACCTGCCCGACGTATACGCCCGTATTAATTTCCATCAACCAAAGAGAAAGATCGCCTCGCAGCCTAGGTGGACATTTCGACATAGTGATGACGATCATTTGCCTTCCTCCCCACCGTATGACACTCCAGAGCTCGCATATTCGTAAACATTATCCCAAAGATAAAGAGTGTGTTCCGTCCCCGCACCTTCTTCCTCTGCAAGAAGGTACTTGATGTCCCGCACCATCCTTTCAAGAATGTGTGTACTCGAAAAGCAATCTCTCACTCTTCGGCGGACAACGCTTGGTAGTTCCGGTGGGTTTTCCGACGCCACCTGAAACGCAATCGGTATCGTAATCTCCACTTTATAAAGATCCGCAATATCGTAAGCAAATGAAAGCTCGTGTCCGACGTGTAAAAAACCTAGTCCTGCAGAGCACCCCATTGCCGTAATCACGGCAGTGGCAAGTCCGTATAAGCAAGCGTTTCCGGCAGATAACGCCTGATTGACAGGATCTCCAGAAGCAAAATCGTTAACGTCGTAGCTTCTTCCCTGCCATGGCACACCCCATTGTTTTGATTGCTCACGGTATGCTTTTCGCATCCGCGCACCTTCTCGCCCTCGAAGCTGCTGTAGTGTTAATCCAGACACCTCTTCGCCGGGAAAGCGCATTTCATACATCTTTCTGACAACCGCCAAATGAGACCGCGTATTCGACACAAGCTTTGCCTGTTTTTCCAGCAAATGCGTATGCGAATTAAGAGCCCTGCCATGTGCATAATACCGCACTCCGTGTTCCCCTACCCATATAACGGACACACCCATATTTCCAATCAATTCCATTGCGCGGTGCGACACATCCGTTCCGGGTCCAAAAAGCAGTACCGTAATAGCCGCAGCAGGTATATGAACAATCCCTTCCTGATCACGAACTGTAATGGATCCGTCTTCTCGACTGACCTTGCAATGCTCAAGATAGAGAAAAGTCATCCTGTCTCCAATAACCGGCAACTGTTGCAGTTCCGGTTTTTTCATTCCGCCTTCCACCGTTCTTCACCGAATTCGTGCAATGGTTAGCAAGCCCATGCCATAGGCCTTTTCCCGCCCAATGCCCTGTGTTAGAATTTTTCGGAAAGCTTCTACATCCGTCACAGTCAGAATTCCTTCGTATGTAACAGCAAGCATCTGAATATAATTCCGCGCCGCCCCTTTTCGAAAACGATACCATTTTGAACCGGTTACTAAAAAGTTCTGTTCATCAAGCTCAAATCCGTGCTTAGCAGCGCGATTCTTCAACCATTCTTCCTGATACCTTGTGCCGATTACCGCCATCACCATTTTCCGTTTAGCATTCTCGCTAAACTTATCAATTGTAGGGTTCGCACACAAGCGAAATCGCCAACGGCTGCCCGCAGTAATACGCTCCAATAGCGGATCGTAGCACTTCGATTCCACAACGGTTTCTTCACAGAACTGATTTGCGACGGTAGAAAAATCAAGCTGTCGTTCACTCATGATGAGTAAATATGGTGCGCCGCCAAGCTGATCAATCCGCCAAAGTTTTCTCGTTCTGTCAGTTGTTTCACAACTTTCTATTGCCCCATGGAACAAATTGGGAGAAGAAAGCGCCTTCATGGTCTGTCGGTTGAACGGATCTAACTTCATTCTTGATAAATACATGTGTCACCTCACAGTTCTGCCATCGGATCGTGCTCTTCAGATGGCAGGATTTCTTCTTGTACCCTTCGAAAACCATGTTGCCTGTGCATTGGCGAAAAGCTAATTGGACGATCCTGCACTGTAATTCCTCCCTCCGCCACCTCGCAAACAATGCGCACATTTCCACGCGACTTTAATCCACGCGACTGTGGTTCACTGTGCAGCACCTGCTCCAGTGTTCCCTCTCGGATTCCGCACAGCAGTGGCAGCGTTGGCGGGCAGGAGCGTCTGCCAAGAAACAGAGGATAAATCGGATGCTCCAACGCATAAGCAAGCGTCTCAAGGAAAGCGGTGTCCTCCGACTCCAGCGCCGCAAGAAAAACTGCATCGGAAAGATAATAGCGGTCTGTCAATATTACATTCTTTTTCTCTGGAGCTGCAGTGTGATAATCTCGCAGCAGCGTCCCTTCCCTTTCTACGCGAACACCAAAGCGTAGCGCAGAAAGATCGGCAATGTCCGCATCACGAGATCTTCCAAGAGCCGCTGCCAGCATCCCAATTACTCCGCTTTTGGTAGGCTCGCGCCGTGTTGATCGCACTTCATATTTAGCGTTGCCGCCCCATGCCTGCAAAGGGGCGGCAAGTCGCAGTAATAATACAGCCATCATTCACCCCTCTGAAGTTCCTCTTGGACACCTTGTTTCAACGCCTCAAGCAATTCCGGCAATGGAAGTATTTCAGCAATTCCTGCAATCTTTTCTCCAATACCGAACGATTTCTTCGGAGCTGTCGCATAGCTTTCATAAATCTTCGAAGCGTACTCCACGAGCGCACGCTCTGATTCTTTCACGTAGCCGTTCGCACTCTTTTTTATCGGGCATTCAAACGCGCCGCAGAGATTCACCGGCTGGTCCGAACGGATCGTGATATAAACCACATCCGGAAATGTACGATTTGCAAACGTATTTTGCTTGCCGGTCGGCATGGAACAAATAAATGCCTTTGCAAATTTTGAAATCACATCCGGTACTCCCTCGCCTGCAAGGCTTTTTGCAAGTTCTGACACGTTTACTGTCGCATAGCGATAAAGCGTGGAAGAATTAAATTCCATCGTGTCTAAATGTCCTGCACCGGTGGCATCCTCCGCCTGCAAGTCGTCCATAGCAGTGAAAAAGTCATATTCGTTCTGTACCGCATGGGTTGAAATTGCATGAGCAACCTGTGCAGTAGCGTCATACCTAAGGCTTCCTATGCCTGCAAGCATTCTTCCAAAAAGAGCCATATCAACGGAAGGATTCTCTCTTAACGCGCTAATAAGCTTTGGCTTTGTTTCCTTTTTATTTTCCTCTGACAGACCCTCTATCGCTATTTTGGCAATAGCCCTTATCTGTGGCACACTAATAAAGAACAAGGAGTTTAACTCTTCCTTAGATAACACAAATTTTAGCGCAAGGCGAGCTTTTTCCTGTGCCGCCTCCTCCGCAATAGTACTGTCTTGTTTGAGAATTTCCTTTTTTAGCAGTTCCTCTACGTATTTTGTGCGTATTCCCAACTCGTCTTCCGTGAACACTTCTTTGAACATTTGACGCATCGCATGTTTCCATGCTTGGGAGGAAACCCTCGCCCTGAGCACTCCTCCATAAACTGCAGTCTTTGGACTGCCAATATCATCACGGTTAACGCAGCTAGGCGGAACCGTCTGCAAAACGTGAAAATCAACATATGTACTCATAATCATTTATCTCCTTTTTTATTTTTATAAAATTTCTCTCCCCATCGAAGCTGTACCCTGGATCGTTTGTCTTCAAATTGAAAATCATACAAATCACTTGCGAGCGCAACATAGTCCAGCGCCACGTCATTGGCCTTAAAAAGCTTTACCATGCTGCGCAAATAATGAGAGATCTGCGGCATACTGGACGCTGTAATCACCGGCGCGAATCGACGCATAATGCGCCTTCGCTCTTCATCCTCATCTTTCGTTTCGTCAATAAGTTTTGCTGCTGCAAAACCAAGAGATTCTCCCTGGCAATGGACAAGCTTTTCGCCTCCCTGTTGATGCAGTGCGAATAACGTCAGCGTCAAATACACTGCCCATTCCGCGTAAGTCGCTTCCCCGTTTGTGCTGTAAAGCGATTCATCCAAGCCGTCAAGAAAACTTCCCCATAGTTCCGGCATTTCTCCGGGAACTTTTCCTGCGCCTCGCCGCAGATGGGCGAGTCTTGCCTTGCCGCCGCCAGTCTCTCTGCTCTCCCAAAGAGTTACTATTTGCTTGTAAACAAACTGTTTAACCGCTTCTCTTTTTGACATATCATCACCTCCTTACCTTTTCATAAATTCCGTTTACTTTTTCATAGAAATTTAGCATTGCTTTCGGCGCACTATACAGCTTTTTTTCGAGCTTGTGCCCTCTCATTGCTGTACTGTTTACTTGGTCGCACAACTCCCTTGCATAAGCGCACGCAATCTGCTTGGCTTTTTTCTGCCATTCATCATAGACATCTTCCTCCGCATACCCATCTTCGTCTAACTTGATTGTTCGCAGCCATTCACGGAACGGTATGTCAAGACGGTAATACAGTTGTTTTTGAGCAGATCCCTTTACTTTACTTTCTTTACTTTCTTTACTTTCTTCACTTTTTTTACTTTTTTTACTTTCTTTACTTTCTTTTTTTCCTCCGTTTGCAAAATAGAGTTGTTCCGCCAAGTCGCCAATCGCCATAGCTAGCTTCTCACACCGCATAATTTCATCCTGAATTCTCGCCCGTATGCCTGCACCATGTTCCGAAAGGATCTTTGCATGCAAGTCGAGCGAGTCCGAAAACACATTTGTTATGGCACTGCCTTTTTGATTGTAATCTATTCCAAGCACTTCCATTCGGACAATCTCCGGAAGGGTCTTGGAGAGTTCGTCGTCACTTAACAAAATGTTATACCAGTTTACCACCTGTGGCCTATAACCTTCTTTTTCGGTTTCAGACAGCAGTGCAGAAAAATCCTGCCACATTTGTCTGTTGAATTCGTGCATTACAGGGACGATGTTACTTTCTTTTTCCTTCTTCCATGCCGTCATTGGTTCAAGAAGCCCTAAGCTCCCTATTTCTTCCTTGGATATATATTCTCCTTTAATTTCAGAATAATCCGTCACCTTGCCGTCCTTTTCCTTCAAATTAATTTTTCTGACAGGAAGCGTATACAGTTCTGCAAGATTATCCAGTTCAGTAATTTTCTTTGCCTCCTCAAGAGTTATTTTCTCTCGCTCCCATAAAGGGCGCTCCGGTTGATAGTATTTTTTTCGATTGACAAGTACCAGATTAAAAAGAAGCGTCTGAAAAAGATTTTCACCTTTTAAAACTGTCAGCCCAATTCGTCCAAACCACCCTTTGCCCGCTGATCCTACCTTTCCCGTGGGAGATTCCTCTTTACCTTCTTCCGATGACTTTAATGCGTTATCATCCACTGAAATAAGATGAATTAACCATCTTGCCGCCTGCGCATAACTTAACTCCTCCTTTTCTTTCCCCGAATAAGAGCAAAACAGCTTCATCGTTTTATCATTGTTACTTTCAGACACCTCACTGTTTAGTTTTGCCGACGGGAACGAGGTCCCTCGCGGCTCCGCAATTTGTGCAAAGGGCCTTTCAGGATGAAAAAGCCAGAATCTCTCCCTCATTTCCTCAAGATATTTGCAAATAGGCTCCTCCGGAAGCTTTCCATTTTCCCACAAGCTCCTCCACAACTCCACCGCCTCATTTTCATTCTTGATACGGTGGGGATTTCCCTGCACGTCTACTCTTGAGAAAACCGTGTGCAATACGGCTAGCAAAAGCCGCAGTATAGCCACGTCCTGCGTAGGCATTTCTCCGCAGAGTGCCGCATACTTATGCGCATTTATAAGCGCTTCTTTCAGAGAAACTTCTTCCATCCTGCACCGTGCGTCCATAACGCGAATCCATGGTTCATCTAGAAGATTAAAAGCTGTTTTTTTCTCCATTCTTTACCCCCTCGTATTCCAGCCCGCTGTATGGGCTGTAGCGTAAAATATAATCACCAAGCCTGCTGCACATTGTTTCGTCGAAAAACAAGACGTGTGGCCCTCTAAGCCAGTGAAAGTTCTGCCATGACGCAATGCTGTTTTTGCACGACTCCTCTAGCTCATTGATGATCTCATCGTTACAAAATGTTCCGGGCAAGCGAAGCCTCTGCTCGGCAATACAGCGACTTTCATCTTCTGTCAGAGCACCACTCACTTCTGCGCCGCCGTTAAAATGTGGCAGAAAGTGTATGGTACCGTCTTTGTAGCGCTGCATTAGCAGAACTTCTATTGAATCAAGCCCATCTCGGACGGCGGCATGCGCTTCCGCTTCATACTTGTCCTCGGTAACGCGCATACTAAGCAGACCGTGCAGTGTACCTTTTTCTTTCCCCTTCTCTAAAAGGAAAATACCTGCTTGATTCACCTGCTTTTGCTTCTTCCTTTGAAAATTCGAAAAAGCCTCACTGTCGTCGCCCTGTGCGCTGTAAACTTCCTGCACCAGCCGAGAGATATCATCCGGCAAGGTCATCGCGTCCGGCATGAATTCAAGCGTCTTCTCCAAAAGCCAGTCACCATAAATTTTCCGTGTGCCGGAAGAATCCTCGTCCTTATCGCCTGTTATCACAATACAACGAGGACTTCTTAGTGCCTCCGGACGCGAAGGATCTCTGCTCACGTGCCGCTGCAGCCTTCCGATTCTTTGCAAAAGCAAATCCATCGGGCAAATCTCCGTCACTAGAAAATCAAAATCGATATCCAGAGACTGCTCAAGCACCTGTGTTCCCACAACAATCAAGTTTTTCCGCTGCTGAGGCGTAGAGTCTTTCCCTGTTCTTTCCAGAACTCGTTTTTCTAGGGCCGCTCTGTCAGAGTATGTAAACCGTGCATGGAAAAGCAGCACTTCTGCATCTGTGCTCTCTCGCAGTATTCCGGCAATTTTCTGCGCCAGTTTTACCGTATTGACTATCACACCTACACAACCGCCGGACGCCGCTGCTGTGCGAATTTTCGCAAGTGCATCTTCTCTTGTTCCCTTTTCTATCCGTACCTTTCGACGAGCCCCATAATAAGGAACTTCCTGCTGATGTATCTGTCCTCCATCCGACCATGTCAGAAGAGGATACGCACAACTTTCCATCTCCGCCAAATCGCTTTCCTCTAGGTTCAGGTATGCGCGTATCAACGCTTTTCTGCGTTCAACAGGAAGCGTCGCAGAAAGCAAAATCACCGGCGCGCGATACTCCCCCAGCCATTGCAGCGCACGCTCCAGATACTGGTTCATATACGCGTCATAGGCGTGACACTCATCCACAATCACAACTTTTTGCGAGAGTCCTAGATGCAGAAGCATCAAGTGCCGTTTTTTTAGCGCCATCATTAACAGATGATCTACAGTTGCAACGACGAACTCGGCGAGACATGCCTTCTTTGGATTGCAAAACCACTGATGTACAATCACACCACTGTCCGTCTCATCACCGGGAAATCCCCTTTGAATTTCTTGAAAAGCTTCGTTAAATTCCGCATTTCCGTGACGGAGCTGAATCGAGTGGTACTCATTCACGGACTGCTGCTCACACCATCTCTTAATACGAGGGAAAATGCCATTCGCAGTAGCCTGTGTCGGAAGCCCGAAAAAAAGTCCGTTTTTATGCCGCTTCGCCGCCATAATCTCCGCTGCCGCAAGCGCAGCTTCTGTTTTTCCGCACCCCATCGGCGCTTCTAAAATTAAGATTCCCGGCTCCTTTGACGATTCTAAAGCACGAACGACCGCTTGCTGAACGTGGTTGGGCGCAAAGCCGAAAAAGGTTTCAAAAGCTGCGTCAGAGAATTGATTACGACGGCTCTCCCACATTGCCGTAAAAGCTGTGCGCTCCCACGCTTTCTGCGCACGGATGCTGCTAGACACATTCTCTGCATACGTTTCTTTCCAACTCGTCAAGGGGAAATTCTTCATGTCACTGGCAAGCCAGTCCGCCACAATCACCAGACCGGTCAGAAGTACCTGTGCGCGCAGCGAAAGATTTTGCGGAAGCTCCTCTACACCGGAAAGGCTGCTTTGCCGCAAACCCTCTTCCAGTATACGTTTCCATTCTTTTTCCAATAGTTCCCTGTTGCTTTTGCAAAACTTTCTGTCCCTGAAGTCCCCGAAGTAGTTTTCTTTACGCTCTATGTCCTTTGGCGTTTTTTTGAGATTTTGCTTATTGACGTCTGTTATATCACTCGGAACACCGTGATGCGTTCCAACAATGGCTGCAATTTCTTTAGGACAGCCCAGAAAACGAAGAATCACCTCGCCGGCAAGGCCATGTGGTGTCTTCTGAATGCTGTCTCGCATCACCTCTTCCGGAAACTTGAGTCCGCTTTTTTCTAGGACAAGAATCAACTCAGGCACGTTGTGCGATATTGTGTACTGGAAAATGATGGTGGCCTTTCCAATATCATGCACAAACGCCAGAAAAATGCCTACGCTCTCCAGCATTTCCTGCGATAAACCACATACACCGGCGAAGGATGGCGCTACAAATTCCCGAATAAGATACTTCATAAGTTCCGCTGTGTCATGCAAGTGCGTATTTAGCGAAAGCCACCCTTTTGTCCCTTTATCGTTTTTTGCAATTAAATTTAACAATTGTCCCTCCTTCATCTGCAACTACACAATCACGTTCCACCTTTGCATTACGGTTTGTTTCATATAGAATAATGGATAACGGGACAAATGTCAAGCTTTTGGTGTCGGCTATAAGCGACAGCTCGAAAAATTTTTAACTTGTGCCGGTTTTTTCATGATTTTAGAAATTTGCGGTGCTTCATGCTAGGGAAATTATCCATGCTGGCGTATCCCTTAACGTCAGGATCACGGGAAGTGCGTCTGGCTTCATCCATCGCATCCAGTGTGCGTTGATTGCAGTAGGGCATTTCAACACGAAAAGGAAGACCGCCTCTGAGAACACACTAATGGAGGAACAGATCCACTGCGCCAGACATATCAAGACCAGGGTCATTAAATAAATCCGTGGCCTGTTTTTTGATATCTGCATCAATTCTGATTTGAGTAGGTGTTGTAGCCATTTAATCAACGCCTTTCGATTACATCATATCACACTTCGTAGCATTAGGCAAAAGCCCTCTGGATGCAGCAGAGTCAAATACGGTGATGACCTTTCCGTCATCGAGAATGTCATCACAGCCTTCTGCCATCAGTTTTGAATACTGATCCTTTTCCATGTCGATTCCATATTCCTGCTTCATCAGTCTCACCGCATCCTGATTAATCTGCGGCTTAGTTTCTGTTCCAGCTGAATAACAGTCACAAAAATCGGATAAATACTTCTTTCCCAGCGCTTCGGCAATCTGACTCCTGCAGGAGTTATGGACACAGATAAAAGCAATCTTCTTTTTTCTTTTTACAGAACGGACAGCGGTTCCCAATACACTGGTTATTCTGGCCGCTGTAAGAACAGCAGATCCTGGGCTGCTCCATAGAAATTCCCAGATTTTCCCTGACAAAATCAACAGCCTGGAGGATTGAAAGATAGGAATCCCTCTTGCAGCAGCGAGGACCGCCGATTTCCCCAATGGCTTCCAACGCCTTTGCCGTCATCTTATGAGACAGGCCAAAATTATCCTTTTCCAAGGGTGTGGAACCCGTAACGATGGAGAGAAACATTCCCGTACTGATCCCGGCGCCGCAGGCTCCTCCTGGCACTGACTTTCCCCTGCTATTCATCTCCACCAGAGCCTTTTCCAGGTCAATATCCCCGCCAGAATTTCTGTAAGCCGTCAGGAGTGCCATCCCCACCATGACATGATGCTCCGGACCGTGCATATGACAGAAAGGCTGGGACATCATCTGGTTAAGAATGATCACCGGATTTTTGGATGTCTCCCCCATACATATCCCAAGCAGACTGTCAATTCCCTGCATATGGCATTCGCTGCATACATAATGGCCGTTGACACAGTGGGTTTTGCTTTTTTCCTTTTTATGGCAGAGTTCACACTCCATTTCAATATCTTCCTTCAGATATTCCAAGGGTGCTTTGCAGATCAGACATTCTTCTTTCATTTATTTCACCATTGTTCCGATTCACTGCCGGAGCCCTCTCTTTTTATTGTCTGAACTGATTATAGCAAAGACCCGCACCTGCTTCAATCAGAACCTGTCCAGGTCAGCTAAAGCTGACCTGAATCCCGCGCCAAGACCCGCGAGCGGGTCTTGATTTCTGTGTGCTATGTACTCCATAAATCCCCCTATTTCACAAAATCTTTCCTATACATTACAAGATTAAAAGAAAAATGTCAAGCTTTTGATGTCGGCTATAAGCGACAACTCAAAAAATTTAATTGGGGGGGGTGATTTTTTGTAAATTTGGCTTCACTATAAGACACCGGGAGCTTTGTAAAAAAGCCCCCGGTACTCTCACCTACCTATGCTGCTTACAGTCTTACTGCATAACCTCCAGCAGCGACATCATAAGTCTTCGCCTTTCTTCCGGCAGGTTGGCGTACAACCGAAAAAACCGCAGCGCCTCAGGCAATTCTGCCTCATCACCAATAAAAGAGAAAAACTCTTTTGGCGTTACATCCAGATAATCGCAGATGCAAAAAAAGTTCTGCAAGGATGGAAACGTCTTGCCGTTCTCGATCTTGTTGACGTAGCCTTCGCATTGTCCAAGCGCCAGGCTCATTTCCCGGCAGGAAACCCGGCTTAACAGCCGGAGCTGAGCCAGACGATCCGCAAATTTTTCTTCATAGTCAGCATACTCCTTTCTTCTTTTGAGACAATAGGCGTTTTTTGTTTTCATAGTGAAAACCTCCCTGTAAAATATTTAGTAAGGCGGTAAAACCGCCTTACTAAAAAGGTAACACGCCTATACCGCATGCGGATGGTATTTTGAGCATGCGAGATAACATTTCGCCGTCCTAAACCGAGACAGTGGATACTCCTTCCCCAAAAAGGGGCGCAAAAAAACAGCTAAACGCTTGTCTGACTGCAAAAAGATGTTGCATTTTTTATCAAAGCGGCCTATAATTAAGGCAAGGAAAGCTCCCACTCCAAAGTGGATGCCCCGATCGATTTTGAGCGTCCTTACGGACGCCGTCTCTCCTGTGTGCAGACAGGAGAGGCAGTTTTATTTCTTTCTCTTTCCGTTTCTCTTATCAAGAAAGGTGAGAATCGCGATAATAAGGCTTCCAAAGGATATTAGCAAGGCCAGAATCCCTAAAAAGACCGAAACGATCTCGTAAGCCGTCATATCGCCACCCCCTTTCCTATGTATTCCGGATATCCGGGGCATATGTCGGAGGCCGCCTCTCCTGTTGGCCGACAGGAGAGGCATTTTTATTTCTTTCTCTTTCCGTTTTTCTAAAAAGAAAGCACATCGTTTTTGACGTGCTTTCCTGCCTAACGTTTAGGCGTTACTCTATGTGGTTTTGTTGTTTTCTCCGGTTCCTGCTGCGGCAGATATTCCTTTACCTGTTCATAGAATGCGTGCTGTCTCTTGATAAAATAGTCAGCGAGCGGTCGCGCATCCTGATCCACCTGCGCCGTATGCAGTACATGATAATAGGTTAGCTTATCTTCGTCCTGAAACGGATGGAGCTGTTCGTACTCTGCATGGAACTGCGCCAAAACCAGCGGATCATAAGTGGTATTTTCGTATCGAGCAAGCAACTTTTTCATCGCCGCTGGAATATCCTTTGGCAGAACCGTGCGAATATCCGATACCTGATTGGCACGGTTCTTATACCAGATGGGAGATGACCACCGCCTATAGAGG
The DNA here is from genome assembly GCA_944384025.1 of uncultured Lachnospiraceae bacterium. Classification (GTDB taxonomy): domain Bacteria; phylum Bacillota; class Clostridia; order Lachnospirales; family Lachnospiraceae; genus ISDg. The sequence continues at coordinate 560 of CALWRS010000011.1, read as the reverse complement.
CGGGGGCATCTCCCATCTGATATATTCATGGCTTAGTTCTCCATTTCTTCTAGTTCGCTTATGCTTTTTACTACAATTTTTCCAGCTTTCAGTTCTTCGTCTGATTTATCCAGCATGGCAAGATATTCAGCGTTTCTTTTTGCTTTCTGCAGGGCGTTGTATTCCGTTTCATTAATCATGTAAATATTTTCGTTTCTTGGTCTTGATATGACAACGGTTTCGCCCCTGCTGATTTTGTCGCACCATTCCTTAAAGTTTTCCCGGACATTTACAGATTTTACCACTAACATAGATTGCACCCTCATTTCTAAAAAATGTACATATTTCTGCACTTGTTTCTGTACTTTTATTATACTCAAACTGCGCCCCGTTATCAACATAAAGAAAAAGGGAAGTAATGGAAAACAATTTTTCCGCCCTCTAGTGGTAGCTTCACTTTTCTAAAATTCGAAAAAAACACCTTTCAAAAGAAAAAGAGACGGCGCTCCAACAGATCCATAATCGTGCTGTTTACGTACATGATTAAGCCGCCGCCCGCCTTGTACCTGCGCAGCTTACCA
>CALWRS010000010.1 GCA_944384025.1 uncultured Lachnospiraceae bacterium | reverse complement strand
AATACATAGATGTAGATGGGCTGGGATGCCCGAAAATAAAGGAAAGTTGAGAACAAACACTAGAAACTTTCAGTTTGCACCTTTGTCTACCATAGTCTTGGAGAGCCCTGGGCAGCTCTCCGTAAGACACAGGTAGGTAACAAATGATTTTGAAAATGCCGTATTTTCGGTATGTTGCACTTCTCCAAGCGATAATTTACCAAGCAAGCACGCAAAAATTCCTGCTTGCAAATTACAAAGGGACGAAGTAAAGGAGCTTAAATTAAACTCTGGGAAGCGCTTGCTCCTTGCCAGACCCCTAATTTAACGCTTGACAAAAAAAGTCGTATAGACCTATAACGCACTTGAGGCAAAGAAGCTGACACACAGTTTCTTTGCCTCTTTTTTCTGTATAAAACAGAAAAATTTATTAATATTTTTTGGAGGTAGTGCTATTATGACACCCATGAGCAACTTTGAGTATCTGGAGAGAGTAAAATTCGCAGATGAGCTTGCAGCAATCGAGAGCGCAAAAAAAGCAAGCGGCCTGACCTACGAGGAGCTTGCCGAGAAGGTTGGCGTGAATAAGGTATGGCTTACAAGCGCCATCAAGGGACAGCAGTACGTTCCGGTGGAATATTGCGATAAGTTGGCGGAAGTCCTTGGCATCGACAAGGAAATTACCAAATGCTTAAGCGAGCATCCGTACAAGGGCAATACAGATCCAGTTTTGTATCGTCTCCATGAAGTGCTTGATACCTATGGCCCTGCCATTAAGGAAATTCTGCACGAAAAAGGCGGGAACGCAATTATGAGCGCTATCGACTTTGGTATTGATATTGACATTGAGAAAGATCCGCACGGCGACCGTGTTATTATAACATGGAACGGCAAGCTTCTGCCTTACAGCAAGCAGGGGAAATATCCTTGGTAAGACTGCGTAAGAAAAAGGGGGTGCACTTTTATGGAAACTGCGGTAATTGAAAAAATATCCAATGTTGCAAGGGTTAAGGTAGATTACGCAAAGAACAGCCTGTTAAGGTGCTTTGTGTATTCGATGTTTGCGGGCGCTTATATCGGTATCGGAATCGCCCTGATTTTCACGCTTGGCGCGCAGGTAAGCGGGAACGAGTACTCGGCAGGATTTACGAAACTGATTATGGGCGCGAGCTTCGGGCCGGCGCTTTCGATGTGCATTATGTGCGGCAGCGACTTGTTTACCGGAAACAATATGCTGCTTGGCATAGGCGCAATGAGCAAAAAAATCAGCTGGCTGGAAGCGTGCTACGTATGGATCATCAATCTGTTTGGCAAGTTCGTTGTAACTATGAGCGCAAACAAAATCAATCCGGACTTTATGGAGCTGTTTTTCCGCGGAGCGCTTTGCAACATCTGCGTGTGCGTTGCGGTTTGGTGCGGACAGAAGCTTAGTTCCGATTCCGGCAAGCTGATTATGATTTGGTGGGGTCTGTTTGCCTTCATCGGCATTGGACTGGAACATAGCATTGCCAATATGACCCTTTTGGCAATGGGAGTACTTTCGCCGTTTGCGTCCACAAGCGACGTTGTGACGTGGGGTGGTTTTGTGAGCAATCTCGTGCCGGTAGTACTGGGCAACATGTTTGGCGGGATTGTGCTGTTCTCCCTTCCGTATTATTTCTGCTCTACCAGCAAGAAGAAAAAGCCGCAAATGGCTGACAGTTAAAAATATTACGCCCGTTATTCGCTTTTTTGGCGAATGACGGGCGTATTTTTTGTGGATACGGCGCGCATGATTGACGCAGGAGCGGAAAACGGGTATACTACTCAATCAGATTTAAGAAAGAGAGTCCCCGGAAGATGAAGCTTCGTAAGTACGGTCCCATGCTGCCCTCCGTCGTTAAAATGACGCTGGCGGCGATTCTTGCAATTTTGCTTGCCACTTTTTTGGAATTGGAGTTTGCTGTATCCGCCGGAATTATAGCGATTTTGACAATTCAGCCCACAAAAAAAGAAACCATTCGAACAGCGGCAGGACGCTTGGCTGCTTTTGTATGCGCCTTAGCACTTGCTGCCCTGAGCTTTTGGACGATGGGTTTTACGTTGCACGCGTTCTTCTTCTACCTTGCTGCCTTTATATTTTTGTGCCACACAATCCGCCAACCGGCGGCAATAGCGATGGATTCGGTGCTTGTCTCGCATTTTTTGACCTTTGAGGCGATGGGAGCGGGAGAGATCAGAAACGAAATCCTTTTGTTTCTTTTGGGAGTGGGCGTTGGGATTGCCGCCAATTTGCATCTGCATAAGCGAAGCAGCTATATGAAACGGCTTAGAGAAGAGGCGGATGAGCAGATTCGTACCATTTTGCACCGCATGTCCGTAAGGATTGTTGATTGCGATCTTTCCGACTACAACGGCGCGTGTTTTCATGTGCTGGAACAGGCGATTGCCGCGGCTTATAAGATGGCGGAGGAAAACTACAACAACCAGTTTGGAACAAAGGATACGTTTGACGGGGAGTATATTCAGATGCGTGAACAGCAGGCGCGCGTACTTTACGACATGTACCGCCGCGTAAGACGGCTGCAAACAAAGCCAATAACGGCACAAAGGATTTCGGACTATCTCGCGCGGCTAGCGGCAGAATTTCACAAAGAAAACACGGGAAAAGCGCTGCTGGAAGCGTTTTCAAAAATGGACGAGGAGATGAAATCCAACCCGCTCCCGGCAAGCCGCGCGGAGTTTGAAGACCGCGCGGAGCTGTATGCATTGCTTCGGGATATAGAAGAGTTCGTTCGTATCAAAGTGGAATTTGCCGATGCAAGATAGGCAGGAGGTTATATGCGTTCAAAATCCGATGCCGGGTGTTTACACAACGGGCAGATAAAGTCGTCGGGCAGTTCTTCTCCTTCGTAAACATAACCGCAGACGGTACATCTCCAGCTTGTTTTTCCTTCCTTTTGCGCCGCTTCCGGCTTTGGCTTTACGTGAGACTGGTAGTAGGTGTACGTTGCCGAAGGAGCGGAGGAAAGAAGCTGCATATCTGTAACGCGCGCAATAAACATGGTGTGCGTGCCTAAATCGACAGCCTGTTCTACATGTGCGCTAAGGTAGGCGTTCGTTCCTTCCGTTATGTAATACAATCCATTTTCGCTGCGCTTACATGCGGCGTAGTCTTTAAATTTCTCAACTTCCCTTCCGGACTGAAAACCAAAGTGTTGGAAAACGGAGAAGGAAGCATCTTCACTCAAAACAGAAATGTTGAAAATCCCGGACGATAAGATTAGGTCGTGCGTATAGTTCGATTTATTGACTGCAATACTTAGTCGGTTCGGCTCCGAGGTAACCTGACCGGCCGTGTTGATAATACAGCCGCTGTCTTTTCCTTTGTGGCACGAAGTTAAGACAAAGAGTCCGTAAGAGAGCTTGTACATCGCTTTTTTATCCATGATGTTCCCCTTTCATTATTAGATAGTTCTTTTCTCTTTCTACTATAAGCGAAAGAGAAATTAATTTCAACAGAAAAAAATAAAACGTCTTGACAAGCAAGACAACCGGTGGTACACTAAACTAAAAATATTCACTGTTGGAACTTTCGCGGTGATAACGTTCTGAAATTGTCGAACAATTGAAGAGGGGGGGGGTACAACCTCGCGAAAATAAAAGCGCTTGACATCTTGAAAAATGTGTGTTACTCTTGAATAAAATGAAAAGGAGGTATAAATCCATGAACAAAAAAGGAAAAAAATTAATGTGTATTGCGTTGGTTGGGGGCATGGTGCTGACAAATGCAATGCCGGCTTCTGCGGGTACCGGACATCCACAAAATTTCAAAAACACATATGATAACGGGATGACTGCAAGGGGATCCTCAGAATTTAATAATGTAGAACATGGGGATCATTCTGTAACTTCCTGTTCAGCAGCAGTATCTGTTGGGACCAGAGCCACGCTGACCTACTATAACCATGACACGGGAAAAACGGAGTCGGTAAGTGCATATAACATGGGACAGTACGGAGCTTATGCAGAACCCAGAGTTTCCGCAACCGTTAAACGCTATGTAAAATTGAAACTCAATGGAACACATAGTTATCCTGTAGATGGTACGCAAGTGTATGAGTATACGGAAGTGAAAGTACGGGACTAATTGCTCGCCGGAATGAACCGTAGGCGAACGAAAGGGGAGGGGAGAGATGCATATGAGAAAAAAGCTGGTATTGGGGATTTTGCTTTTTGTACTTTTGCTTAGTTTAACAGCGTGTAAAGAGGACAAAAACCACAAGCAGCCGGCAGGCATTACGCTTTCGGAGCTGTCGGATTTTGGCGATCGCTCCTATTTTGAAGTGGGAATGTCAGCGGGTACCACTACCTTTTCCAAAAACGGCGCATTTTATTTTCGAAATGATCGCTTGTTATATTACTCGCCGTTAGGGCAGGAGAGCACACAACCCGTTATTATGTGCAGCGATCTCTCTTGCCGTCATGTCCCAAGCGACGAAGAAGCCGGCATTCCCGTGACGTGCGAGGCAGAATGCCCGAAAGGAGCCGGAATACTGGCGTACGCGGATGGATACGTTTACGTGTTTTCCGTTTGGGAATCTGCGGAGGAGTATGGGTTTTATGTTAGCCGTAAGCCGGTAGGCGGAGGCGGCTGGGAAGAGGTTGCGGACATTTCCGGGTACTGCTTTGGTCTTCCACCCGAAGTGGTAGGATATCAATTCGTGGAAGACGGAAAAGCGTATTTGGTAGTCAGCAAGATTAAACATATTCCTTTTATGGATGGTTATTTGGACTTTGACTTCTTCGGAGTTATGGAATTGACGTTGTCTACAGGTACGTATCGGATGCTTTTCCCAACGCTGGAAGAGCCTTACCAGAATGTATACTATATGAACCGGGTCGATGATGTTTTGATATACACCTACGTTTCCGCTCCGGCAAATCTTATCGATGAAGTATCAAAGATAGACCAAGAAGATCCGGAAGCTTTTCAAAAGGTTTCTGAGATGTTTTCCCGGAACGCTTCTCAAAACGTTTTGACGATTCAAATGGACACACTGGAACAGACGCAGCTCGGTTCTTATACGTTCTTAGCGCTCGAAGGAACAGAGCAGGAATCCTATTTTGTCGATGTGTTTACCGGAGGCGTGGTTTACGTAGAAGACCGAACGCTTTGTTATAAAACGTTAGACGGCAATGTGAAAAAACTTTATGACGTACCGGAGGAAAGCGTTATCAAAGCAATCCGTTTTACAGACCGTTTGTATTTGCAGGAGGAACACCGCCCTGCAGATGGAGATGTTTCATTGGTACAGTCGTTCTTACTTTCTGCGGACGGGACATTTACTGCCTTGGAAGAGAAGGAACTTCCAATTCGGATGTACATGGCTTTGGAAAACGGCTATGCGTTTGTAACGTTTCCGGATTCTGTACAGTGGGGAGATACGCCCTGCTTAGTGAAAGAAGAAGATATCTTTAACAAACAAGGTTCCTTGGATGTAATTTATAGCTTGACCGGAGGTATTTAGAACAGGGAGGGATCATATGAAAAAAATATGCGCAGCAATCCTTATCGGAGGGATGTTAAGCATCGGATTTTTCCATGCGGAGTCAATTTATGCCTACCTAGTATCTGCCGAGCACACATTCGACGGAGACGTGCACGTGGGCATGTCTTCGCAATTAAGCCATACTGTGTACGGCACGTGTTCGATTTCCGCCTGTGATAAAGGGAAAATGACGTTTGTCAGCGCGGAACTGACGCATACGGACAAGGAAACCGGTGAGTCGAGTACGCAGCACTTGTATAGTATTGGAAGATACGGGAGCATTGTTATTTTTACGCCTTCACAGGAAGAGGAAGGACAGGAAATTTCACTCTTGGGCGAACACTGTATAGCCTTAGAAGAGTTCATTTATGAAGAATCTACGGGGAGCAGTAAATAAGAATATTTTGTGTAACAAGTATGAGCGGCCCTTGAGTAAAAGGGAAACGAGGTATAAAACCATGAATAAAAAAGGAAAAAAATTAATGCGTATTGCGTTGGTTGTATCCACAAAATTTCAAAAACACATATGATAACGGTATGGCTGCAAGGGGAACCTCGACTTTTAATGATGTGCTATATGGGGATCATTCTGTAACTTCCTGCTCAGCAGCAGTATCTACTGGGACTAGCTCCACCCTGACCTACTATAACCATAACACGGGAAAAACGGAGTCGGTAAGTGCATATGACATAGGGCAGTACGGAGCTTACGCAAAACCCAGAGTTCCCGCAACCGTTAAATCCTATGTAAAATTGAAACTCAATGGAACACATAGTTATCCTGTAGATGGTACGCAAGTGTATGAGTATACGGAAGTGAAAGTACGGGACTAATTGCTCGCCGGAATGAACCGTAGGCGAACGAAAGGGGAGGGGAGAGATGCATATGAGAAAAAAGCTGGTATTGGGGATTTTGCTTTTTGTACTTTTGCTTAGTTTAACAGCGTGTAAAGAGGACAAAAACCACAAGCAGCCGGCAGGCATTACGCTTTCGGAGCTGTCGGATTTTGGCGATCGCTCCTATTTTGAAGTGGGAATGTCAGCGGGTACCACTACCTTTTCCAAAAACGGCGCATTTTATTTTCGAAATGATCGCTTGTTATATTACTCGCCGTTAGGGCAGGAGAGCACACAACCCGTTATTATGTGCAGCGATCTCTCTTGCCGTCATGTCCCAAGCGACGAAGAAGCCGGCATTCCCGTGACGTGCGAGGCAGAATGCCCGAAAGGAGCCGGAATACTGGCGTACGCGGATGGATACGTTTACGTGTTTTCCGTTTGGGAATCTGCGGAGGAGTATGGGTTTTATGTTAGCCGTAAGCCGGTAGGCGGAGGCGGCTGGGAAGAGGTTGCGGACATTTCCGGGTACTGCTTTGGTCTTCCACCCGAAGTGGTAGGATATCAATTCGTGGAAGACGGAAAAGCGTATTTGGTAGTCAGCAAGATTAAACATATTCCTTTTATGGATGGTTATTTGGACTTTGACTTCTTCGGAGTTATGGAATTGACGTTGTCTACAGGTACGTATCGGATGCTTTTCCCAACGCTGGAAGAGCCTTACCAGAATGTATACTATATGAACCGGGTCGATGATGTTTTGATATACACCTACGTTTCCGCTCCGGCAAATCTTATCGATGAAGTATCAAAGATAGACCAAGAAGATCCGGAAGCTTTTCAAAAGGTTTCTGAGATGTTTTCCCGGAACGCTTCTCAAAACGTTTTGACGATTCAAATGGACACACTGGAACAGACGCAGCTCGGTTCTTATACGTTCTTAGCGCTCGAAGGAACAGAGCAGGAATCCTATTTTGTCGATGTGTTTACCGGAGGCGTGGTTTACGTAGAAGACCGAACGCTTTGTTATAAAACGTTAGACGGCAATGTGAAAAAACTTTATGACGTACCGGAGGAAAGCGTTATCAAAGCAATCCGTTTTACAGACCGTTTGTATTTGCAGGAGGAACACCGCCCTGCAGATGGAGATGTTTCATTGGTACAGTCGTTCTTACTTTCTGCGGACGGGACATTTACTGCCTTGGAAGAGAAGGAACTTCCAATTCGGATGTACATGGCTTTGGAAAACGGCTATGCGTTTGTAACGTTTCCGGATTCTGTACAGTGGGGAGATACGCCCTGCTTAGTGAAAGAAGAAGATATCTTTAACAAACAAGGTTCTTTGGATGTAATTTATAGCTTGACCGGAGGTATTTAGAACAGGGAGGGAGCATATGAAAAAGAGTTTCTTTACAGTTTTGTTGCTTGTTTTTGTTATTTTTACTTCCTGCGCCGCTCCTACTTCGGACACGGTGCAGCCCCTCCCTTCTTCCGCTGTAAGTCCTGAACAGACGGGGGCAGTAACTACACCAACCCCGTCTGTTCCGCTAGATAAGCCTTTTATCCCGGAAGAGGGGGAAGTCCGCATAAACATTATGCTGAATACTTATTCGGCTGCGCCCCCTAATGAGAACGTACTGCGATTTAATCACTATTTAAGGGAAAAAGGGTACGGATTTTACGTGGATATCTTCCGGGGCACAACAGACGAGAAAAAAATGTACGAAGCACTTGCAAGGGCAAAGGAACGGTCTACCCCCGTGGACTTAGTGCTTATAGATGAACATGAAAACGCGCTTACAAATGCGGTCGAAGCAGGTCTTTTGCAGCCGCTAACGTCTTTTTTGCAGCAAGAGAGCAACGAAGACTGGGTGCGTGAGGTATCGCAGAACTACTGGGAAGCAATCCGCGTTGGAGAAGGCGACGCACGCGCTGTGTACGGCCTAACCTCCGCTGGAGGTTTTATAAAATCTTTTCGTATATGCATTAATGAGGAGCTTTTTGAAGAAGCCGGAATTTCCTTGCCGGAGGAGCTTTGTCTTGCGGACTTGCCTGAACTTCTACAGATGCTTTCAGAAAAAGGATACTTTGAAAAGGACATAGCTCCCCTGATTTTTCAGGATCTGAGATGGGGATTTCTCTGGAGATACATTGGGGGAGTTTATAACGACGCGTACGTCCCGGTTCGTTACCAGGACGGGAGGGTGACGCCGGTAAATATCTTTGCAGAAGAAGCGTTTCGGGAAGCTGTTAAGGTAATGTATACCTGCTTCCAGAACGGGTGGATATGTGAAGATTACGAGTATGACCCGGAAGAAAATAACTTTGCCATCAAATTATCCCCAATGCTTGCTGGCCCATATGACACAAATGAAAATTTAAAAACGCAGGGAATGCGCGCATATGATTTTGCGGAATATATGGATGCCACATTGCACGGGTTCCTGTGCGTTACTTCGTGGGCGGAGCATCCAAAAGAAGCGCAGGAGCTTATAAAAGTTCTGTATACGGACGCGGATGCGGCAAACCTGCTTTATTACGGGGAAACACAGGAAACAGTAAAAGAAGAGCAGTTTTATTTGCTACACGAAAGATCGAGTAGTTTGGTAAATATGCTGCTGGTGAAAGATTATAGCAGCGAAGAGGAGAAAGCAGCGTATCTTACAAAGCTCTCGGAACTACCATATTTCCCTGTAATCTCAACAGATTGCATCCAGGAAATAACGTTTTCTAAATGGTGGGAAAGTGAAGAAGTAACCGTTCTTTCTCGGAACTTTCTCGATGACTTTCGCAGCTGTGCAAGCGAGCAGGAGTTGGATGCGCTGCTTGACAAGTACGAAGAACTGTATGAAAAAAGCGAGATGTATGCAAAAATAAAAGAAGAATGGAGCAAACAGCCGTAAAGCAGGCGGCAACTTGCATTGGGGGAAAGAAGAGCTATGGGAGAAATCATTTTAGAACTGCGCAATGCAACAAAACGCTACGGCGATATTCTAGCGTTAGACCATTTTTCTTACCAATTCGAAGAGGGAGTTTACGGTCTTCTTGGTCCAAACGGTGCGGGTAAGAGCACGCTAATGAAAGGGATTACTTGGAATATCGCAATGGACGAGGGAGAGTTGTTCTTTCTCGGCGAAAAGATACAAGGGTATCGCAAAAAGTACATTGGAAGCATTGGATATATGCCGCAGCAGCAAAGAATCTATGATACTTTTACCGGAGTGCGTTTCCTGTATTATATGGCGGCACTAAAGGGAATTCCCAAAGCGACAGCAAACAAGCAAATTCCGGAATTGCTGCAACGAGTTAATCTTGTGGAAGAGAGCCGCAGAAGAATGGAAACCTATTCCGGGGGAATGAAGCAGCGTCTTTTAATTGCGCAGGCTCTGCTGGGAGATCCGGCTATTTTGCTTATGGATGAGCCAACGGCCGGTCTTGATCCGAAGGAACGCGTGCACATTCGAAATTTAATTTCAGAAATTGCGCGAAATAAAGTTGTGCTGATCGCGACGCATGTCGTTTCAGACGTAGAGTACATATCAAAAGAAATCCTTTTGCTTCGCAAAGGAAAGCTCGCCTGCAGCGGAAGCGCCGCGAGCTTGTCTGCCTCCATTCAGGGGAGCGTATTCGAGGCGCGTCTTCCGAAAGAGGAGATGGAGCGGGCAATGAAGGAATATCGCGTTGCCGCCGTCACGCCGGAGGAGGACAATGTCCGTTTGCGCATTTTGCGTAAGGAAGGGATGCCGGATTTGCCGTGTGAGGGAGTCCACCCTACCTTAGAGGATGTATATTTATATCACTTTGGAGAGAACGCATAAGGGGGGTGCGGCATGTTTCGGCATGAGTTTTTCAGATTATGGAACCACCGGATTGTTTGGCTGCTCCTGTGTGTTTTGCTGGCGGTAAATGGAGCGCTTTTCTTTCGCCGCTACTCATCACAAGGCGAAACGGAGAGAGAGTCGGTAAGCTACACAGCGCAGGAGTATCGTGCGCTGTGGGAAAAGCTGGAGCAATATCCAAAGCAGAGCAGGAAAGACGTTCTTCTTCAGTGGCAGAAAAACATAAATATCCTTCAGGAATATGAATGGCTGGGAGTTCCTATCGAACAAATCTGCGAAAGCTACGACCCGGAAGGAACCGGATGGGTGAGCGAACTGTTGAACACGTATACGAGGTCTCCGGAGGAGATTATGTTTACGTCCAGCATCTTCATAGAACCGGTTTTGCTAAAGGTTGTTATGGCGGAAGTTCAGGCAGTAGAGGAGTATCCGGAATACCGAGAAGAGATGGTTACGCGGGCGGAGCTTCTTATGACTAACCCTCTTTTTATGCAGGATAAAGACGGCGACACTTACAACATGAGAAATTTGGAAAAAACGCTTGCAGATTTCTCCAAAGCCGACCTGCCGGCGCTTACAGGAGTTTATGGAAACTCTAAAGGCGTGGAATCCGTAGTGTTTCCCGTGACTGGATTTTGCTGCCTTGTCCTCTTTTTGTATGCTGCGGCAGAACTGTTTATTTTCGAAAAGGAAAGGGAGTTGGAGGCGCTTGTCCGAACGACGGCAAGAGGAAAAATTCCAAGGCTGAACCGGAAGCTTTTGGCGCTTTTGTTGTTTGCCATAATTATTGGCACACTGTTTTTTGTGGAAAATCTGCTGCTAGCGCAGTATATGTTCGGGATAGGCGATCTCTCCCGGCCAATACAAGCCGTCGCGTCTTACGTTTCCTGCGTTTATCGACTTTCCGTCGGCGGCTATTTGCTTGTTTTATACGGCCTTTGGCTGTTGGCGCTTTCCTCCTGCGCAGTTTTGATTGCGGCATGTACAGCACCGGTAAAAAGTACGCCGGGAAACGTTTTTTTGGTCATCCTGCTGCTTGGCACGGAGTGTGCGCTTTTTCTTACTATAGGAAACACGTCCCGCTATGCGGTATGGAAGTTTGTTAATCCGATTGCGATGATGTCCGGCGATCAGGTGATCGCAATCTATCGAAACATCAACCTGTTTGGCTATCCAGTTTCCTATCCGGCGGTAGTTCTTGGGCTGTGTGCCTTGCTTATAGCAGTTTCCTACCTTGTTTTGGCATTTTATTTTGAAAGACGTTATACGGAAAAAACGAGACGACGATTTTTCTGGCGCAGAAAAAAAGCGCGTGAGGCATTGCCGTCGTATTCCGTACGGCTTTGGCAGCAGGAGTTTTACAGACAAGGGATTTTGCAAAAAGGCTTTCTTTTGTTTCCTGCCCTTTTGCTGCTTGGCATTTGGTGGACGGTTGACACTTACGAGCCAACGTATGCTGAAATGCACAGCCACTATTATCAGGAATATGTTGAGAGATGGCGCGGAGAGCTGACCGAGCAAACCTTCCGCGAAATGGAAGAGGAGAGCAAGCGGTTTGAGGAGATTTACGAGAAAATCGACGAGTTGACGCAAAAGCAGATGGAGCTTTCTGTAAATGGAAGCGAGCAAGAAAAGCAAAACGTTACTTTTGCGCTGACGCTGCTTTACAGCCAGCTTAATCCGGAACCGGCGTTCCAGGCGTTTTGTTCGTACGTAGACTACCTAAAAGAAGGCGGAGAAGGGTGCGTCGTAGACCAAAGGCCGTTTCGGGAGATGGTAATCGACCTGAAAAAAGACATACGGCTTGGGTTGTTTTTGGTTATCGCTTACTTAGCGCTTTTGCCGCCGGTGTTCGCGCAGGATCGTTCAAACAAAATGATTGGAGTGCTTGGCGTAACAAAGAAGGCACGGAGGCTGCTGCATTTTCGCCTTTGGTATGCCGGAGGCATTGCTGTTTTCGTAACGGTAGGAGTTATAGGTGCGCGGTATTACGCCATCTCTAAGCAATACCGAATTTATCCGGAAAGCCTCTCCTATTCCGCTTACAGCGTGGAGAGATTGTGCGATTATACCGGATGGACGCTGGGACAGTATTTGGTTTATGCAACGCTGTTTCGCATCGTGGGTGCATGCGCCTTTATGCTTGTACTGTTCCTGATTATTCATCTGGCAGAAAAGACGGTAGTACAGTGGCTTTTGTTTGCTATGCTGTTCGTACTTCCGCTTATAACGTCCATCATGTATCCGCAGTTTTCTATTTGCTGCCTGCCGCTGTGTGGAATTTTAGGCAGTTCGTATGCTCTTTTGTGGGCGGAGAGCGTGCGATGGCTTTTGCCGATGGGCATTTTAGCGACGGGAACGGTTTCGGCGATCGTTATCAGCCGCAGATTTGCAAGACTTTAAAGGGAGGAACGCAAGAATGAGGAAAAAGATTGTATGGGGTATGCTGCTGCTCGCATTTTTGCTTTGTCTTACGGCGTGCAAGGACGATTCCGGAGACGTTACAAATACACCGTCATCGTCACCAACACAAGGGGAAGACAAGGAAGATTCGTATTTTTCTACGAAACTTTCGGGCTTTGGCGAACGTGTTTTCATTGCGCCGGGACAGGAAATGGGGTACAAGAGCATCACGGAGAACGGTGTATTCTTTATTGACAAAAAGATGGTTTATTATACCCCTATCGGGGAGAACGGAAGCGAGAGGACGGTTGCTTTGTGCAACAAGCCTTCCTGCCTTCACATGGCAAGCAGAGAGGAAGCTGGCGTCCCTGTGACGTGTGCGGCGGAGTGCCCTGCGCAGACGGGTGTGCCGTTTTGTGACAATGGATATGTTTACGTTCTTACCAACGTCAATACGCAGGAGGCCACTGGTTTGCAAGTCAGCCGCAGACTGCTTGAAGGCGAAACATGGGAAGAGGTTACCTTCATTTCCGGTTACCTCCTTGGCGGACCGCCGTCCGTTGTCGGATACCAATTTGTTGAGAACGGAAAAGCGTACTTGACCGTTTTTCAGGTGCAGAATCTGGAAACTCCTGCCGGAATTTTGCAGAATATGCTCTTCGGTGTTCTTGAGCTTGACCTTTCTACAGGGGAATACCGGATGCTGTTTGAGCCGGTAGAGGAGATGTACCAAAATGTTTATTACATTAACTTGGTAGAGGATATGTTTATATATTCATATGTCTCGGCTCCTATGGGTCTTTTGGATGAAATTTGCAAACTGGATCCGGAGGCTACGGATTTTGTGCAGCAAATCGAAGACCTGCTGCCGGATTTAGCAACGCAAAAAGTTGTGACGATCGACATGAAAACGTTAGAAAAGACGGAGATTGTAAATCTTCCGCTTAGCCCGATTTCTCTAGAAGAGGCGGAGGCGGCAGAGACTTATTTCGTTGATACGTTCCCGGGCGGGGCTGTCTACGTGGAGGATGCTGGACTTTACTTGAAAAAATGGGACGGCGAGAAAGCCAAACTGTGTGATTTGGAAATAGACAACGTTGTGCGCTCCAATCGTATGACTGGCAAGCTGTTCATAACGGAAAATCAATATACGCTTGACGGTGTTCTGAATTTTCGACGGGCGTATTGGCTGGCAGAGGACGGAACGTTTACGGACACCGGAAAATGGGAGCTGCCGGTTTTAATTCAACTGAGTCTGGAAAACGGATTCACTGTTGCACAGATTCCGTCTAGTCATATGGTAGATGCCATACTTCCGTTTTGCCTTGTACGAGAGGACAATGTAGACCTCGGGCAGGTGCCTTCTGTGGTTTACTACACGGCCAATACAAGCGCTTTGCAATAACGAAAAAAGCGGTATGCGGAAAATGTTTTCCGCATACCGCCCCTTTTTTAGGACTTCTTAGTAGTTTTCTGCGTGAATTTCAAAATAAGCCTGTGGATGGTCGCAGACCGGGCAAACTTCCGGCGCCGCAGTCCCAACGACAATATGACCGCAGTTGCGGCACTCCCACACTTTTACCTCGCTCTTCGCAAAAACCTCGGCAAGCTCCACGTTTTTTAGCAGCGCGCGGTAGCGCTCCTCGTGATGCTTTTCGATGGCGGCGACGAGCCGGAATTTTTTTGCTAACTCCGGAAATCCTTCTTCGTCGGCAGTTTTGGCAAAACCATCGTACATATCCGTCCACTCATAATTTTCTCCCTCTGCGGCGGACTCTAAGTTGTATGCCGTGTCCCCAATTCCGTTTAGTTCCTTAAACCACATCTTCGCATGTTCTTTTTCGTTATCTGCCGTCTTTAAAAACAGTGCGGCAATTTGCTCAAAGCCGTCCTTTTTTGCCTTTGAGGCAAAATACGTGTACTTGTTGCGCGCTTCGGACTCACCGGAAAAAGCGGCCCGAAGATTTTTTTCGGTTTGTGTTCCTGTGTACTTTGACATTGTCGAACCCTCCATTGAATCGATTTAATTTGACGATGAAATTCGGTCCTGAAAAGACCGTGCGACACCATTATTATATCCTGATTTCACGCCGTATTCAATAGAGTAGGGAAATAAGATTGACAATCCTGCAAATACAATGCTAGAATCAGAAACTGGGAGATTTGGGACGGGAGGAAATTACATGTCTTTGGAGGCACAAATGAAGAAAACGGGGATTGTCACGGACAGTCACAGCGGCATTGCGCAGGAAGAAGCGGACCGGCTTGGGATTACGATACTGCCCATGCCTTTTTATTTGGGAGAGGAATGTCTCTACGAAGGCGTTACGGTTTCCAGAAAAGAATTTTTAGAGCTCTTAAAAGGAGGCGCGCAAGTCAGTACGTCGCAGCCGTCGCCTGCCGCGGTCATGGACGTTTGGGAGAAGGCGCTTGAGAAGTACGAGCAGATTGTATATATTCCGATTAGCAGCGGCTTAAGCGGCTCCTGCGAGACGGCGACATCGCTTGCAAATGCAGATACTTACCGGGGACGCGTTTGGGTTGTAGACAACGGCCGCGTCTCAACGCTTTTGCACCGTTCGGTTCTGGATGCGGTATCGCTTGCGGAAGACGGGTGCAGCGCTGAGGAAATTAAAAATATTTTGGAAGCTTACCGGGACAAGATGACGATTTATCTGGCGGTAGATACGCTTGAGAACCTAAGACGCGGCGGGAGAATCAGCGCGGCGGCGGCTTCCTTTGGAACGCTGCTTAATATTAAGCCGATTTTAAAATTCGACGTCGGAAAACTGGACGCTTACATGAAGTGCAGAGGCTTTCGAAGTGCAAGGCGCGAAATGCTTGCGGCAATGCAGCGGGAGTTTGCGACGACTTTTCAAAAAGAATGCGAGGCGGGAGAAATTTATCTGCTTGCGGCAACAAGCGCGGACGAAGAAACTACGCGCGAGTGGATTCGGGAAATCGAGGAGTTTTTCCCCGGCATGGAAGTTATTTGCGACGAGCTTTCGCTGGGCGTTTCGTGTCATACCGGCGCGGGAGCGCTTGGCATTGGATGCTCGGTCAAACCAAAGCATATAGGAGGCGTGCCTGTCGTTTTACATTGACAAACGATAGTGTGTTTGCTAGAATTTCACGTAACAGAAAAACCTCACAGAGGAAAAGGGGAAACAAATGTTTCAGGAATTTAAAAAATTTATCATGCGCGGAAACATGATCGACCTTGCAACTGGAGGCGAAGGAATAATTAAGCGACGGAACGTTTGAGGAGGTACAGGCATTGATACAGGTTCAGAATCTGGTCAAACGATATGGGGATTTTTGCGCCGTAGACCACCTGAGCTTCTCCGTGGAGGAAGGGGAAATCCTTGGATTTCTCGGCCCGAACGGAGCTGGAAAATCTACGACGATGAACATGCTTACGGGTTACCTTTCCGCGACCGAGGGGGATGTATTGATTAACGGTCACAACATCTACGAGGAGCCCGAGTTAGCAAAACGCGACATTGGCTATCTGCCGGAAATCCCTCCGGTGTATCCGGAAATGCGAGTGAAGGAGTATCTTTCGTTCGCTGCAGAGCTAAAAGGGCTTACGGGGAACAGGCGTAGGGAGGCAGTTGCCTCCGTTATGGAAGCGGCCAGAATCACGCACATGAAAGACAGGCTGATTCGCCACTTAAGCAAAGGCTATCGCCAGCGTACCGGTTTGGCGCAGGCGCTTTTAGGAAATCCAAAAGTAATTATTCTGGACGAGCCTACCGTAGGACTTGACCCGGCGCAAATTATAGAAATGCGGGAATTGATTCGGCGGCTTGCAAAGGAGCATACGGTTATTTTAAGCTCGCACATTTTGTTTGAAGTGAACGAAGTATGCGACCGGATTTTGATTATTAACCACGGGAAAAAGGTCGTTATTGACACGCCCAGCGCCATTGTGTCCATGCTTGGCGGAACCGAGGGCGTACACCTTTGCGTAAAGGCGTCTACCGAGCAGGCAGAGCGTATTTTTTCGCGTATTCCGGAAGTGGATCGCTTTGTTTTGGAAACTAGAGAAGAAGACCGCGAAGGCTTTGTGCGATACGAAGTTTTGGCAAAGCCGGAGAAAGACGTATGCGAGCCTTTGTTTTACGCGTTTGCAAACGCGCAGCTGCCGATATACGAAATGCGTCCGATCAGCAGATCTTTGGAGGAAGTATTTATTGCCATGACGGCGGAGGAAAACAATGCGAGCAATCTATAAAAAAGAATTAAAAGGCTACTTTACGTCCTTTCTTGGATATTTGTTTCTTGCGTTCCTGCTTTTCTTTGTCGGCATTTATCAATATCTCTATAATTTCGTACACGAGTATGCTAACTTTGCCTATGCGGTGAATGCAGTCGCAACGTTTTTTGTACTTTTGGTACCGATTCTTACGATGCGCGTTCTCGCGGAAGAACGGCGGCAAAAGACAGACCAGCTGATTTATACCGCGCCGGTGTCCATAACGAAGATTATACTCGGGAAATACCTAGCGCTTGTCAGCGTGTTTGCGGTCGGAATCCTTGTGATTTGCATTTATCCGCTGATTTTAAAAAACTATGGAAACACCAACTTGCACATTGCTTACAGTACGATTTTAGCGTTCTTTCTTTTGGGGTGCACGTACTTAGCGATTGGCATGTTTATTTCCGCTTTGACGGAGAGTCAGGTATTTGCGGCAGTAATGACTTTTCTTGTCATCTTGCTTACATGGCTGATTGACCTTGTTATTGAGATGCTGCCAACGGATCATCAAACCGCTTATTTCGTATTGCTTGGATGTGCGGCGTTGATTGCCGTCCTTTTGTATGTGCTGATGAAAAATGTTATTTTCTCGGTTTTTACTTTTTTGGCGGGCGGCGCCTCGCTTACGGTAATTTTGTTTGCAAAGCCGACCTTGCTGGACGGCTCCCTGGAGCGCGTGTTTGGCTGGCTTTCGCTTTTGGAGCGTTTTAATATTTTCCGATACGGCATCTTTCAGGGATCGGCGTACTTTTACTATTTGACGCTGACCTTTTTGTTTGTGTTTTTAACGGTTCAGGCGATTAAAAAGCGCCGGTGGGAGTAGGCGAAGAAATTGGAGGAAACGACGATGGGAAATTTTAACAGTCGAAAGTTCAAAGGCGGAGCCTACGCCGTAGTGCTTTCTTTGCTTGTAGTTGTCATAATCATTGCCATCAACCTGCTGGCCTCGGCTTTTTTTCCGCAAAAGGATTTAACGAGTCTTGGGACATATTCTTTGGCCGACGAGACGAAAGCGTATCTGAAGACGCTGTCTTCGGACGTGACGATGTACTACATTGTGGAAAACGGCGAGGAGAGCGTTTTATTTACCAACTTGGCGAAGATGTTTGCAAAGGAAAGCGAACATTTGACGCTGGAGTACCGTGATCCGGTGCAGTATCCCCAGTTTGTATATCGCTACAACAACATGGGAGAGATACGCAACAACAGCATTATTCTCGTTAACAACGCAGACCCTGACCGGTATTGCTACATCGACTACGAAGATATGTGCATTTATGCAACCGACACGTCGTCCTTTGAAATTCAGCGGACGCTGTATGGGTACGACGCAGAACAAGAGATTGTAAAAGGCCTGATTGGAATAACGGGGGAAGACTTCAAAAAAGTTTATTTCACGACCGGTCACGGCGAAGAGAAAACGGTTTTGACAAACGAAGGGAAGCTGACGGAGACGCTTTCTTCGCTTTTGGAGCTGAATCAGTTTCAGGTAGATTATCTGGATTTGACGAATAAAAGCGGTGTGCCGGACGACTGCGACCTGCTTGTAATTGCCGGTCCAGAAAAGGATCTTTCCTCGCAAGACCGCGAAAAAATACAAAGCTGGCTAAACGAAGGCGCAGACTTGATGGTTTTCCTTTGCCTTGATTATTCGGGCACCGGATTTCCGGAATTGACAACGCTTCTTGACTATTACGGAATGACGCTGGAGGAAGGCATGGTAAACGAGGGCGACAGCGCGCATACCATGAGCGAAAATTCCTCGTATGTCCTTACTACCTACGACGGTTCGAACGTGCTTTGGGGTCTTGGCTGCGGCGTAAGCATCCGGGACAATCTGCGGGATACGCTTCAGGTTTCGTCACTGGCGTATACAACGCAGGACGCATATCTGCGCACGGATTTTTCCGAGCTTACAAAGCAGGAAGGAGACAAAACCGGCAGCTTTTCCTTACTGACGGTTGCAAAAGAAGAGTACCTGGGAGAAGTATCGAACGTATATGTGTTTAATACGTTTCTTTTCCTTTCGGACAGCTGCATGGACGAGGCGCGTCCTTTAGGGAATCGGGCGCTGCTGCTTTCGGTGCTTTCGGAAATTTCCGGAGCAGAGCAGGAAATCTCTATTCCGGTCAAGCGAAACGCAGAAGAGGCGCTTGTTATGACGAATAGAGAAAAGACGAGCCTTGCCGTAATTTCCATAGGCGTAGTTCCCGGGCTTTTGCTGCTTGCCGGTGTTGTGGCAGTTGTAAAACGAAGGAAATAATCAGGAGAAAAAAAGTGAAAAAGAAGCAGTGGATTCCTTTGGCGGCGCTGTTTGCCACGGCAGCCGTACTGTTGGTTGTTTATTTTGCATGGACGGCTTCTAAGAAAACGAAGTCCGAAGGGCCGGAGGAGCAGACCAGTTATTTCTCCGTGATGGAGATAGCGGTAGACACGGTTGACCGCATTACCATAGCAAACGCTTCATTTACCGGAAGCTTTGTAAAAAAGGATGGATCTTGGGTATACGAGGGGCAGGAGTTCTTTCCCGTGCGGCAAAAGGAAATAGAAAATCTGCTCACCATCCTCTTATCGAATCTGAACGCGTTTCGCGTAGTTGAAAATCCTGCCGAGCTTTCGGAGTACGGACTTTTGGAGCCGGTTGCTGAGCTTTCGGCGTATGCCGGAGAGCAAAAACTGGTTGGAATTTCGCTTGGGAACGCTCTTTTGACGGCGGATGAGTACTACTGTATGTTCTCTGACGATGAAAAAGTTTACACGGTGTCGGGCAATTACAATCGTTTTTTAACGGCAAAGCGTGAAAATTACTTAGCGAACCTTGACCTTCCATCCATTGCGGAGAACAGCCAGCTTACCGAAATTTGCCTAACGGGCAGTATGGGCAGCTTCCGCGCGGTCAAGGATAAGGAAAATCCGTACGATTACACAGGAATGGGCGTGTTTGACTGGTATTTTTCGGAACCGTACGAGCGGCCCATCAACGCGGATTACGACGCATGGTACCAGCAGTGCGCTTATTACCGCAGCTTTTCTTACGAATCGCTTGTTGCATACATGCCGCAGGATTGGTCGGTCTACGGGCTGGAAGAACCTGCTGCTGTTTTGACGGTTTCTTACACGGATGCAAGCGGGAGCGAAAACAACGCCTACTCGCTTGAAATTGGCGGGCAGGACGAAGATGGCAATTACTATGCGCGGCTTGCAGGAAACGACTGGGTTATGACAATTTCTCCGGCCGTAGTGCGCACCCGCTTTAGCGCAGACACATACTCTTGGATTTGCAAAACGGTTGTCTGGCCTGGAACAAATGCGATTGCATCGGTGACGTTTTCGTTTGGCGAGGAGGAGCATACGCTTACAGTCACAATGGAGCCGGGCGAGGATACAGAGGAGGCGGCAAAGGGCGCGTGGGACGGCGAAGAGCTTTCGCAGGAACAGTTCTCAACGATGCAAAGCGATATGCTGCTGCTTGCAGTGAATGCCGTCGCAGAGCAGGAGGCAACCGGAGACGAGCCAGTTTTGACGATTGTAGTAAAAGTCAGGGACGAAGAAGCGTTTCGCGGCATGACGGTATCGTTTTTGCCTTACAGCGAGGAAGCGTACGCCGTGTGCATCGACGGATTTGTGAATTTCCAAATTGACCGGCGCGACGTGGAACTTTATTTGGAGATGCTTCGTGCGTATTGATTTCGGGTCATATTCCCGGCTTGTCTGCATAGGATGTTCTAACAATATGCAAAACAGGGGACGGGAAGTTTGAAAAAAGGCGCAAAGCTTAGCCTTCTGGTCGGTATGGGACTTGGAAGTCTGGCATTGGTTTATATTTTTGTTGCTATTTGGATGCAGCCGGGAACTTCTGCCGGAGAGGAAACACGGGAGGAGGAACGGCTGCTTTTTAATTGCTGCATCGTAGAAGCAAAAGAGGCGCACATTCGCTTTCTTTACGAAAATCAGGCGCATACGCTGGTGCTTTCGGATTCTTACAGCGCATACGCGAAAGAACTGGAGACGCTTTCGTGGCAGCTTGCGGATTTGCGCATAGAAGGCGATACGGTGACGCAAATCCGCGTCAAACAAGAGGCGCTTGTTGCTGACGGTTTCCGCTTTGAGGACGATGGGATTGCTATTGGCGAGACATCTTACGCGCTTGCCGAAGATTTTCGGGCGTACGATAGAGATAAGCAGGAGTGCATCGCAGCAAAGCAGCTAATCGCTTACGCGCAGGTGCGATTTTTGCTTCAGGACGGGAAAGTCGTAGGGGCTATTGCTGAGGATTCGCAAGTTCCGAATATTCGCGTTGCCCTAATGGATGCCGGATTTCTCTCGCACGAGCATGCATCGGTTACTGTTTCGGCAGACACGCCGATTACTGTTACGTGCTACCTAGCAAAAAGCGGGGAAGACGAGGAGAAAAGGACAACAGCGGCGGGAGAAAAGCTTAGCTTCCAATCGTCGGACGCAGAGACGTATTCGAGGGTGCTTTTGGCGACGGACGGCGGGGCGCTTAGGGTTGAGAGCTTAACGAGAAACGGCTGGACGCCGGAATATGCCGGAACGATCGAGCTGATTTTTATGCCGGAGGGCATTTGGATTGTCAACGAGCTTCCGCTAGAAGACTATCTTTGCGGCGTTTTGCCAAGCGAGGTCCCGTCTACGTTTTCCATGGAGGCCATGAAGGCGCAGGCAATATGCGCGCGCTCCTACGCGTTTGCGGCGCTAAGTTCGCCCAAATATCCTGCCGTCTTAGCGCATGTAGACGACAGTACCAATTCGCAGGTGTATAACAACACGCCCTCAAACGACGCGGCAAGGCAGGCGGTGGCGCAGACAACGGGGCAGATGCTCTGGAACGGTGACCGGCTTGCGGCAACGTATTATTATTCGACTTCGTGCGGCGTTGGCGCGTCGGTTGATGAGGTGTGGAGCGAAGCGGCGTCCGATTATCTTGTAACAAGCCTTCACGCGAATTTTCGCGAGCCGTCGGAAATGGTGGCGAAGCTTCTTTCGGCAATGAGCAAAGAGGAGCAGGCGGAGCTTATCCGGCGCGTGGACTTTTCCAACGAACAGGCTTTTCGGACGTTTTTGCAGGAGGAAGTTGTAACGATTTCGCTTGATCGTCTGACGATCCAAGAGGAGATGTCGCCTTATGAAACCGATTTTTTGTGGTACCGGTGGAGCGCGGAAGTTTCGCTCTTAACGTTTAGCGAAACTGTGAACCGAAACCTGGAATTGTATGCGAAAACATACGAGAAAGTACTTACGATTACGGATTTGGAAGGAAAGGAGAAGGAATCACCCGCCATCGGAGAAATTGCATCGATTAGCGTTACAAAACGCGGAAAAAGTGGAATTGCAACAGAAGTTGTGATTACGGGAAGCGAAGGAATTGCCACGTTAACGAAGCAGACGTCTATCCGCACGATTTTATCTTTGCAAGGCGAGGAGATTGTGCGAAGGGACGGCAAAGCGGTCAGCGGGCCGCGCCTTCTTCCAAGCGCCTTTTTCTACGTGGAATGCAAAGACGGCATCGCCGCGTTTTTTGGCGGCGGGTACGGACACGGCGTAGGAATGTCGCAAAACGGAGCGAATGAAATGGCCAAAGAGGGGAGAAGCTGCGAGGAAATTTTAGCGCACTTTTTCCCGGGAACGCAGCTTGTTTGTGAGTACGAATCGGAAGAAGATTAATCGCGCTTTGCGGTGTCTTCCGGCAGCGGCGGACGATTTTTTTCTTTTCGTCTGCGACGCAGAAAATCCGCGCGGATATCGTACAGTTTAAGAAAACCGTTGATTTCCGCGCCGATAAACAGAATATACATACAAATATACAGCCACAAAAGAGACAAAACGATCGCAGTCAGGTTGCCGTAAATGGCGGAAAAATTGCTCATGTTGTCAATATAAAACGAGTACAGGTAAGAAAATACCAGCCAGCCTATGGCGGCGATTAAAGCGCCGGGCAGCTCTGTAACAAAGCTGCTGTGCTGACCGCGCCGGTTGGGAATAAACAAAAACATAGCGGTAAAGAGAATCGTTAAAATGGCAATTCCGGCCGTGGTGCGAATGCTTTTAATCAAAAAAGCCAGATTTGCGACGCTTGGAAAGCTGGTTTCAATGTGTGCAAACACTTGGTTGCCAAAGACAAAGACGACAAGCACCAAAATCATGAACAAGGCAAACAAAAGCGTGTAAACAAGCGAAAGGAGCCGCCTCAGAAAATAGTTGCGCTTTTCCAAACGGGAATATACGTTGTTTAGCCCGCGCTCCAAAGAGAGAAACCCTTTGGAACCTGCCCACAAAAAGGCGATAGCGGTAGTTGCAAGCACAGTGCTCGAACCGTTTGGCGACATGCGTTCCAATAAAGAAACCGCATAGCGGTTTAGGGTGGCCGGAAGAAACACCTGGCAGATGAGCCGAATGGAGTCGGCAGAAATCGGCAGGTGCTCTAACAGGGAGAATACAAACATCAAAAAAGGGAAGCAGGAGATAACCATAAACAAAGTCGCTTCCGCTGCAAAAGAGGCAACGTAGTCGTCCCGCAGTTTTTTACAAAACAGCATAATATACTGGATAGGTACGGTTAATCGAATCAAAACAGATCCTCCTGTCCGAAGAAGCTAACGCGGCGCGCCGCAGGAAAGTCATGGAAGTATATTACCTGATTTCCCAGAGAAAATCAATCGAAAAAGCTTTGCTTGACTTTTCCGAGAAGTATGCTAGAATGTAAAAAACAAAGGCATTGACGGTGTATTTAGGGCTTGCTTTCTGCCAGAGAGAGAAGTTCGCAGGCTGAAAGGCTTCTCCTGTTCCTGCAAGTTCCGACCTTCCCACCCGAGCCGCGTTTCGGAAATGGAAACAGAGTAGGAAACGCCGTGTTCCGCGCGTTATGCGGAAAAAGAGAGCCTGAAAAACAGGAAGCTGGGTGGTACCGCGAAGCATATGCTCCGTCCCTACATAAGGGGCGGTTTTTTTATTAGAGGCGGGAGTCAATCCCCCATCTGATAAACGCTCCGCTTAGGATGCGCCAAGACCCGCGAGCGGGTCTTGAATCCCGGAAAAGCGCTTCTTAGGCGGGAAAGATGTCGCAGAGCGGCTGCCTAATCAAATAATATGTCGGAATAAGATGTACTATGTACGGAAAGTGAGGTTTTATTTTTATGAAGGAACGGTTAAAAGCGATTCAAGAAGCGTGTCTTGCCAAAATCGAACAGGCGGGAACGCTGGATGCGCTTAACGAAATCCGTGTGGAGTTTCTTGGGAAAAAAGGACGTTTGACGGAAGTGTTAAAGTCCATGAAAGACGTATCGCCGGAGGAGCGTCCGAAAGTCGGACAAATGGTAAATGAAACAAGAAGTAAGCTGGAGGGCCGTCTGGAAGAGGTTCGCGCCGCTTTTGCAAAGAAAATCCGGGAAGAAAAGATGAAGGCGGAGACCATCGACGTAACGCTGCCTGCTAAGCGCAGAGAGAGCGGGCACAGACACCCGAACAACGTGGCGCTTCGCGAGGTGGAACGCATTTTTATCGGCATGGGCTACGAAGTTGTGGGCGGACCGGAAGTGGAATACGACTACTACAACTTTGAAGCACTAAACATTCCGGCGAATCATCCGGCAAAAGATGAGCAGGACACGTTTTATATTACCGGAGACATTTTGCTTCGTACGCAGACTTCCTCCGCGCAGGTGCACGAAATGGAAAAGGGACGTCTGCCGATTCGCATGATCTCCCCTGGACGCGTTTATCGCGCCGATGAAGTCGATGCGACGCATTCTCCTTGCTTTCACCAAATTGAGGGGCTTGTTATCGACAAAAACATTACCTTTTCCGACTTGAAGGGAACGCTTGCGGAGTTTGCAAAGGAATTGTTCGGAGAAAATACAAAAGTAAAATTCCGCCCGCATCATTTCCCGTTCACCGAGCCTTCGGCGGAAATGGATGTAACGTGCTTTAAGTGCGGCGGCAAGGGCTGCCGGTTCTGTAAGGGCAGCGGCTGGATTGAAATTCTTGGCTGCGGAATGGTGCACCCGCGTGTGCTTGAAATGAGCGGAATCGACCCGAAGGCATACACCGGCTTTGCATTCGGCGTAGGCTTAGAGCGAATTGCTTTGTTAAAATACGAGATTGATGACTTGCGGCTGTTGTACGAAAACGACGTCCGTTTCTTAAAACAGTTCTAGGGAGGATGAAAATGAATACTTCTTTATCGTGGTTAAAAGCTTATGTTCCGGAACTTTCCTGCACGCCGCAGGAGTTTACGGACGCTATGACACTGACCGGAACGAAAGTGGAAGGGTACGCTTGTATGGATGCGGATCTGGACCGGATTGTCGTAGGAAAAATTTTGCAAATTGCGCCGCACCCGGACGCAGACAAGTTGATTGTCTGCCAAGTGCAGGTGGCAAAAGACGGCGCCCCGGTGCAGATTGTTACCGGAGCGAAAAACGTTTCCGAAGGAGATTTGGTGCCGGTTGTGCTTGACGGCGGCAGAGTTGCCGGAGGACACGACGGAAAGAAAACACCCGGCGGAATTAAAATCAAAAAAGGCAAGCTGCGCGGCGTAGAGTCGTGTGGAATGATGTGCTCGATTGAAGAACTTGGCTCGTCGAAAGAAATGTATCCGGAAGCGCCGGAAGACGGCATTTATTTGTTCCAAAAAGAGCTTTATCCGAACGTGCAAATCGGAGACGACGCCGTAGAAGTTTTGGGCCTTCGGGACGTTAACTTCGAGTTTGAAATTACAAGCAACCGCGTGGACTGCTTTAGCGTTTTAGGCATTGCAAGAGAAGCTGCCGCAACGTTTCGCAAGCCATTTTGCCCGCCAAAAGGAAGAAAGACCGGAAAGCTTGGAAACGCGTCGGACGAAATCTCCGTTGAAATTCTTGCGCCGGAGCTTTGCTCTCGTTATGTTGCCAGAGTTGTGAAAAATATCCGGCTTGCGCCGTCGCCGCTTTGGATGCAAAGAAGACTCGCTTCCTGCGGCATCCGCCCGATTAACAACATTGTCGATATCACAAACTACGTAATGGAGGAGTACGGGCAGCCTATGCATGCGTACGACTTAGATACGATTGCCGGGCATAAGATTGTTGTACGCCGCGCACAAGACGGCGAGAAGTTTGAAACTTTGGACGGACAGGTTCGCGAAGTGGATTCCACGATGCTTATGATTGCCGACGGCGAAAAGGCCGTTGGAATTGCCGGTATTATGGGCGGAGAAAACTCAAAGATTACTGACAACGTGCAGACGCTGCTCTTTGAGGCGGCTTGCTTTGACGGAACGAATATCCGCCTGTCCGGAAAAAAACTGGGAATGCGCACCGAGGCGCAGGCAAAGTTTGAAAAAGGACTGGATCCGAATACGACGATGGAAGCTATCAACCGTGCCTGCGAGCTAATTGAAGAGCTGGATGCGGGCGATGTCGTTTGCGGCTGCGTAGACGTGTATCCCGCAAAAAAAGAAGCGTGGAGAGTGCCGTTTTCTTACGAAAGAACGAATCAAGTGCTTGGCACGTCCATTGACAAAGAGACGATGCTTTCATACTTCGAAATGGTTGACTTAGCATACGATGCGGCAACCGACGAAGTCATTGTTCCTACTTGGCGCGGGGATGTGCTTTCGCAGGCGGATTTGGACGAAGAAGTAGCCAGGTTTTACGGTTACGACAAAATTCCGGTAACGCTGCCTTCGGGAGAAGCAATGACCGGAAAAGAGAATATGGCGCACCGGGTAGAAGATCTGGGAAGAGAAGTTGCGGAACATTACGGATTTTCCGAAGCTATGACGTATAGCTTTGAAAGTCCCAAAGTGTTTGACCGGCTCTGCCTTGCACCGGACGACAAACTGCGGCAGACCGTTACAATCAGCAATCCGCTTGGCGAAGATTTCTCCATTATGCGTACGCTGCCGGTTAACGGAATTTTGACGTCGCTTTCGCTAAACGCAAGCCGCCGGAACAAAAACGTCCGGCTGTATGAGATGGCGACGATTTATTTGCCGAAGCAGTTGCCGCTGCGCGAACTTCCCGACGAACGCAGACAGTTTGTGCTCGGATTTTACGGAGACGGAGATTTCTTCGAAATGAAGGGAGTTTTGGAAGACTTTCTTCGTAAAGCGGGATTAAAAGCACAGATTACGTACGATCCGGCAGGAGGAAAAACGTTCCTGCACCCGGGACGTCAGGCAAAAGTGCTCTACAAAGGGAAAGAGATGGGTTACTTAGGAGAGCTGCATCCGGAAGTCGCAGACAACTACGACATTTCGGAGCGGGTTTACCTAGCGGTTCTTGACCTTCCGGAGATACTTCCGCTTGCTACGTTTGACATCCAGTACGAGGGAATTGCAAAATTCCCGGTTGTTACCCGCGATTTGAGCATCCTTATGAAGAAGGAGGTTTTAGCGGGACAAGTGGAGGAAGTAATCCGCAAAAATGCCGGAGCTCTTTTGGAAGGTTGCGAACTTTTTGATGTTTACGAGGGCGCGCAAATTCGCCCCGGTTATAAGTCGATGGCATATTCCGTTCGCTTGCAGGCAAAGGATCATACCTTGACGGAGGAAGAAATCACGGATGTGATGAACCGAATTCTAAAGGGTCTTGGCAAGCTTGGCGTAGAGCTTCGTTCCTAATGGGAGCGCGTTGTAAGAAAGAGGATAGGATTGAGGAAAAAAAGAATTGGAATCGGTTTGATCCGGCTTCTATTTGTAGTTTACCTAGGCTGTTTGCTCTATTTTCTGTTTTTGTCGGAGTATTTCGGACGAACGGAGCGGATTGCAGGGTTCCAATATAACTTGCAGCCGTTTCGGGAGATTTCGCGCTATGTACGGCTTCGCCGTGTGCTGCCGCAGCTGTTCGCTGTGAATATCATCGGGAATGTTGCGGCGTTTCTCCCGTTTGGGCTGCTGCTGCCGTTTTTGCTGCCAAAGAGGATGCGTCGTTTGCCGGTCATTTTCTTTCTGACTTATTTGTTTAGCTTAGGCGTAGAATGTACGCAAATGCTGACGCATGTCGGGATTTTTGATCTTGACGACATTATTCTTAATACGCTTGGCGGCATTTTAGGGTATTTCGGCCACCTCATTTTACGAAAATTAACCTTGATTTCGTAATTGCATTTTTAGAAAAAGTCGGATATAATCTTTCTGTTGATTTCAGGATGTGGAGCTCCTTGAAAAAGGATTAGAGGGAAATCCGGTGCGAATCCGGTGCAACCACCATTACCGTGTTTGAGCTTTCTC
Source organism: uncultured Lachnospiraceae bacterium (assembly GCA_944384025.1). Lineage (GTDB taxonomy): Bacteria > Bacillota > Clostridia > Lachnospirales > Lachnospiraceae > ISDg. Next base: position 35,757 of record CALWRS010000010.1, on the reverse strand, counting down.
ATCAGTCGGAATACTCGCCACGCATCGTATCTGAATTCAACGCACGAAGCTTCCTTGGGCGTTTGGAAGGGAAAAGAGTGAAAATCATGCAAGACGATGCAAAAACAGCGGCAGTATTGCGCGCAGTTGAGCTGCTGCAAAAAAAAGCGGAGGAGCTCTCGCGGATTCCGAAGAAAACGGATTTTACGCAAGAGGAAGTGATTTTGGTGAAGGCTCATCTGGGGCCGTGGCCAAGGGCGCTTGAAGCGGCTGGTCTAAAAGAGGTCAGCGAAGCCCGTATGGCCAGGCTTGCCAGACGCAAAGAGAAGAGGATTCGTGCGAAGGTGAAACGAAGGGTTGCCAAAAACGGATAAATATGTGTGTCCGTTTAGACCCGCGCGTCACAGCGCGCAAAGGAGAATCTCACCATGAAACAATTCAGAAAAAGGCTTCCCGCATGGCTGTGTATGGCAGCGCTCATTTGCGGAATCCTGACAAGTGCTGCGTTTGCCTCCGATTCGGAAAAGAAGTCGCAGCCAGATGGTTATGTTATTGTCAGCGTAGAAGCAGGCTCGATTGGCTACGGTTATTTGCTTGTGCCTACTGCGGTTCCCTTTTATGAAGGAGAGACGGCGGCGCAGGTCATTGACCGGGCGTTAACGGAAAACGGACTTTCCTATCAGGCAAGCGGCACACTGACAGATGGATTTTATTTGTCGGCAATTGGTCCGGGCGGTGTTTTGCCGGGCGGCGCAGCGCAGGCGGTTTCAGCCGGTGCGAAGTGCCAGCCTCCGAAACGGCTTGGAGAAGAGATGCCGGCAATTATTTTGCAAAATATTCAGCCCACGCTGGAGGGCTATTACGAAATGGACGTTCAAACTGTCGAGGATTTGAACGATGGCTGGACAAAAGGAGAAAATACGCTTAGCGAATTTGATTATTGTCCGCTTTCGGGCTGGATGACGTCGGTCAACAACGTCTTTCCAAGCGATTATTGTTCTGCTGTCTTAGCAGCAGACGGCGATGTATTGCGCGTACAGTATTCCATGGCATGGGGAATGGACATTGGCGCAGGCTGGGGCGATTTTTACCCTACAGCGGATAAAACAGACCTTTGCAAGCTTTTAGCGCAAGTCTCTGGCTCGCAGCAGTTGCAGGCGGATGCGGCGGTAGCTGCTGCTTATGCGGCTGCCTTAGCGGTTGGGACAACTGTAGACGCTTCGCAGGAAGCAGTGAAGGAAGCAAAAGAGCTTTTGGAAAACGCAATTGACGAAATGCAAACTGGGGCAGAGGAAACGCCTGTACCTACAGGGAAGCCTTCGGGAACGGCGGAGGATACGCCGGAGACGGGAGATGTTTCCTTACTGTTTGTGCTTCTTGCCTTGCCTGCTGCGGCGGTGGTTGTTGCCCTAAGAGGCGCAAAGACAAAAAGACAATGAAAAAAAGAATTTTTTATGCTTTTCTTATTGTACTGCTGGCGGCAGTTATACGAAAGGCAGACGGTTTGGCGGAGGCGGAAGACGCCTCCGCTGCCCGGTGGATGGAGACGGCGCAGGACGTTATTTCTTGGAAGCTTTCTACATACGGCGAGACGCAAAAGGAAAACCGGATATGCGACGAGCAGCTTTTGCTTGCGGGAAGCACTGCCGGGGACTTGTACGTATTTGCGCTAAGCCGTTTGGAAATTTCGGACCGGCAGGAAGCGTATTTGGAAGAATTGCAATGTTATGTGCAGGAGCAGTACAAAACGCAGGGAGGTCTCTCCCCGGTAAAGGCAACAGAGTGGCACCGAATTGCGCTTACGGTACTTGCCTGCGGGGGAGATGCGGAGAACTTCGGCGTGGATTCATCAGGCAATCCGATTAATTTGATTGCCGACGGTACGTATTACCGCGGAAAAACGACGTCGCTTGGAGCGCAGGGAGTTAACGGCTGGATTTGGGCGCTTTTAACGCTGGATGCCGGAGATTTTTCCGTGCCGGAAGACGCTTGCAGCACGCGGGAAGATATGATCGAGCAAATTTTGTCGTATCAGCTCGCGGACGGGGGATTTCCTCTTGGCACAGGCGTATCGGAAGTGGACGTTACGGCAATGGCGATTCAGGCGCTTTCCCCGTATTATAGCAGCAGCGAAGCGTATTCCTTCCTCTCCAAATCGACAAAGAGCGAAGAGACGCGCACGGTTCGGGAAGCGGTGGATGGTGCTCTTTTATGGCTCTCTACGCAGCAGCTTGCGGACGGGTCGTTTGCGTCTTACGGAACGTCAAATGTAAATTCCACCTGTCAGGTTTTGATTGCACTTTGCTCTTTGGGAAGAGTTCCGCAGACAGAGGCGGCGTTTACAAAAAACGGATGTACAATAACGGACGCTTTTCTTTCTTTTCGGCAGGAAGACGGCGGCTTTGCGTATGAAAAGGACGGCAAGTCCAATTCCATGGCGTCCGATCAGGCGCTTTATACGCTAGCGGCGCTGTGGCGCATGGAGCAGGGAAAAGGGCGGCTCTACGACCTTACGGATAAGCAGACGGATGCGCCAACACCCTCGCCGGAGGCATCGCCCTCGCCGGGGGCATCGACTTTACCAGGGGCATTGCCCTTAATAGAGAAGGGAAGCTCTTCGAGTATTGACCTAAAAAATATACTTCGCCTTTTTACGGGCGGTGTGGCCGTTCTTAGCGCTGTTTTGCTGTTTTTTTATAAAGGCAAGGGCAGGAAGTGGCTGCTTTTTTGTTTTTTCGCATCCCTGCTTCTTTTGCTTTTGCAATGCGTAAAAATCCAGTCCGTTGATGAGTATTACGAAACCAACCCGCAGGAAACTTCTCAAACCGGGGAAACGGTTACACTTATTATCCGCTGCGACAGTATTTACGCGCACTACGACGAGCTGGACGAAAGCTTAAAAGCGGGCGATTACCTTCCCGCAGACGGATATATCCTGAAAGAGACGGAGATTCCGCTTTTCGCGGGCGATACAGCGTTTACGGTTTTGCAGCGCGCCGCGCAGCAGTACCGTATCCCCATGGAGTACCAAGGGGCAGCGGACAATCGCTTCGGAAGCGTATACGTACAAGGAATCCAATATTTATATGAGTTCTCCTGCGGCCCGCTTTCGGGCTGGATGTTTTTGGTAAACGGAACAGCCGCCGACGTTGGCTGCTCTTTGTACGAACCGAAAGCAGGAGATGAGATTTGCTGGTTTTACACATGCGAAATGGGAAAGGACATAGAAGGACAATGAAAGCGCTTGCAGGTTATCATCCGGCTGTTCTTTTTTTCTATTTTGCGGCAGTGCTTTTAACTGCCATGTTTGTGCGGCATCCGGTGCTTCTAGCGGAGTCGTTTGTCGGAGCTATTTTGCTTTTCGCCGCCCTAGAATCCCGAAAGCAGTTTTTCTCACAGCTTTTGTTTTCTGTTTTGTTAGCTTTGGCGGTAACGCTTACGAATCCGCTTTTTTCGCATAATGGCGTTACACCGCTGTTTTTTATAAACGGAAACCCGGTGACGCTTGAGGCAGTTTTTTACGGCGCGGCAATTGGCTGCATGACGGCAAGCGTACTGCTTTGGTGCCGGTGCTTTCAAATTTTGTTTACCGGCGATAAACTTATGTATTTGATTGGGCGGCCGCTTCCGCGCGTATCTCTGGTCTTTTCGCTGACGCTTCGCTTTGTTCCTCTTTTTTTGCAAAAGCGGCGCGAGATTTCGCAGGCGCAAAAGGCGATGGGGCTTTTCGGATCGGGAAGTATTTCCGAGCGGGCACATTCTCTTTTCCGAACCTGTTCGGCGCTTTTTGACTGGTCGCTTTCGTACGCAATGGAAACTGCTGCCGCAATGAAGGCGCGGGGATACGGGCTGGCGCACCGGACAAATTTTCATCTTTACGTTTGGCGGCGCAGCGACAGTATTTTTCTGATTTTTTCCGGAATGACGGCGCTTTTTGTTGCAATTTCCTTTGCGCGAGGAGAATTGCGGTACGCATATTACCCTGCGGCCCAAAGGTTCTGGGAACAGCCGCCGCTTCTTGCCGGAGCTGCTTTTCTCCTGCTTGTTTTTTTGCCTTCCTTCTTAGAAATCAAGGAGAGTCTTAAGTGGAAATATTACGTGTCAAAGATTTGAGCTTTACCTATCCGCAGGAGAAGTGTGCGGCGTTAAAAGACGTTTGCTTTTCGATTGCGGAAGGAGAGTTTTGCGTTTTGTGCGGCCCTTCGGGCTGCGGGAAGACGACGCTTCTTCGTTTGTTAAAAAAAGAGCTTGCCCCAAAAGGAAGCCTGCGGGGAGAAATTTTTTATTGCGGCAGGTCGCTTGATGAGCTTTCCGAGCGGGAGGCAGCGGAGGAAATTGGGTACGTGTCACAGGATCCGGAACAGCAAATTGTTACCGATCGGGTGTGGCATGAGCTGGCGTTCGGGCTGGAAAACTTAGGGCTTTCCAGAGAAAGTATCCGGCGGCGGGTTGGTGAAGTTGCCGGGTTTTTCGGAATTGAGCGGTGGTTTCGCCAGGAAACTTCGACGCTTTCCGGCGGGCAGAAGCAGCTTTTGAATTTGGCTTCGGTAATGGTTATGCGGCCTCGGATTCTTTTGCTGGACGAGCCCACGTCGCAGTTAGACCCTATAGCGGCGGCCGATTTTTTGGCAATGCTTGCAAGGCTTCACCGGGAACTGGGGCTTACCATTTTGTTTGTGGAGCACCGCTTAGAGGAATGCCTTTCGCTTTGCGATACGATAGGCGTTATGTCTGAAGGGAAATTGGTATGTATGGATGCTCCGGCAAAAGTCGGCGCAAAAATGGCGGACGGCGCTCTACCGCTTTTACCGGAAGCTATTAGGCGGCTTCGGCTGTCGTTTCCAAGTGCAGCACGCCTGTACTGGAGTCTTGCAAAAAATTCGTCCGCATCGTGTCCGCTTTCGGTGCGGGAAGGCAGGCAGTTTCTTAAGAACATCTGTCCAAATCCTAAGGTGCGAACGCTTCCGTCCGGCGAAGAAATAAAAGGCAGTCCGGCACTGACACTCAAAAACGTTTGGTTTCGCTATGAAAAAACGTCGCCGGATATCCTTTGCGGAGCGGATTTTCTTTTGCAAGAAGGGGAGGTGTATTGCCTTCTTGGAGGGAATGGCTCCGGGAAGACGACGCTGCTGCACGTGGCAGCGGGACTTCGGCGCGCGTATCGGGGCGATGTGCGGATTTTTGGGAAAAAGCAGGCGGCGTATCGCAGCAATTCCCTGTACCAAGGTGTGCTTTCCTACCTCCCGCAAGATGTGCGAACCATCTTTGCAAAAGACAGTGTTCGGGAAGATTTTGAAGAATATTTTAACGTTTGCTCCCTTTCTAAAAAAGAATGGGAAACGCGAACAAACGATCTGTGGAAGAAACTGGAAATTCCGGACATTTTAGACCGCCATCCGTACGATTTAAGCGGCGGCGAGCAGCAAAAGTGCGCTCTTACAAAGCTTCTTGCGGCGAATCCCCGGATTCTTTTGTTGGACGAACCGACAAAGGGGTTGGATGCTTATGCCAAGCAGGCGCTTGGCGGCGTTTTGCAAAAGCACTGTAAAGACGGGGCGAGCGTTTTGATTGTAACGCACGATTTGGAATTCGCCGCGCAGTTTGCAAATCGCTGCGGTCTGTTTTTTGACGGGGGAATTTTGGCGCAGGCAGCGCCGCAGGAGTTCTTTGGCGAAAACCGGTTCTATACGACCTCGGCAAAGCGAATTTCCGAAGGGCTGTTTTTGGGAACGGTCACGTGCGAACAGGTGGAAGCGCTTTGCAGAGTGAACAAAGAGGAAGTTGTGTGATGCAAAAAAAAATCAAACGACGCCTTCTGCGCACAGTATTTTGCTTTTTTGCGGCGCTCTTTGCAGTGCTTGGGACGCTTTTTTTCGACGGGAAGTATTACGCTTTTGTCTCACTAATTCTGGCGCTTCTTGGGTGTGCTGCCTTTTTCTTCCGGCTGGAGAAGAGGCAAGCCTTTGTAGGAGAGCTTGTTCTTTTGGCGGTTATGACGTCTATGACGGTTTTGGGGCGCGTTTTATTTGCTGCGCTGCCTGGATTTAAGCCGGTAACCGCCATCGTTATCCTGACGGCGCTGTCTTTTGGACCGGAGATAGGATTTTTAACCGGGGCAATGGGAGCGCTTGTTTCGAACTTTTATTTTGGGCAGGGGCCTTGGACGCCTTTTCAGATGTTTACGTGGGGGCTTATCGGATTTTTTGCCGGAATTTTGCGCGCGTATTTAAAAAGATACCGCCCGGCACTTCTTCTTTACGGCGCGATAGCCGGAATGGCATATTCGCTTGTGATGGACGTTTGGACAGTTTTGTGGTGGGACGGCGGTTTTTTTGTGTCGCGGTATTTGGCGGCGCTTTTGGCAGCGGCTCCCTATACAATTTTGTACGCAGTCTCAAACGTTGTGTTTCTTTTTCTTCTTGCCGCCCCTTTGGGGAAAAAGCTCGACCGGATTTATAGAAAGTATTTTTCACTGAGTGAAGAATAATGGTTTACAAATCTGGCTTTTAGCGCTATAATCGTTTAGGATGTGCGCTGTTGGCGTGCGCTGTGTCATTGCGTTTAAAATTAAATTTTATATATATACTTAAAGGAGAGTTTATATCTATGGATTACGCAAAAGAATCCCAGAAAAAACATGAGGAATGGAACGGAAAAATTGGCGTGGTCAGCCGTGTGCCGCTTCAGACAAGAGAGGATCTTTCTCTTGCTTACACGCCGGGCGTTGCCGCTCCCTGCCTCGCAATTCAGGAAAACCCGGAGCTTAGCTATTCGCTCACGAGAAGAGGAAACATGGTTGCCGTTGTAACGGACGGTACCGCAGTTTTGGGACTTGGCGATATTGGACCGGAAGCCGGTATGCCGGTTATGGAAGGAAAGTGCGTGCTGTTTAAGGAGTTTGGAGGAATTGACGCTATCCCGCTTTGCATCCGCAGCCACGACGTTTCGGAAATTGTTCAGACGGTAAAATTGCTTGCCGGATCTTTTGGCGGAATTAACCTGGAAGACATTTCTGCTCCTCGCTGCTTTGAGATTGAGCGTCAGCTCAAGGAGTGCTGCGATATCCCGATTTTCCACGACGACCAGCACGGAACGGCCGTTGTCGCCCTTGCCGCAATGACAAACGCTACTAAGATTTTGAATCGCTCGATTCAGGAGCTTAGCGTTGTAATTAACGGTGCAGGCGCTGCCGGAGAAGCGATTGCATCTCTTCTTTACAGCGTTGGCGTTAAGGAAATCGTAGTTTGCGACAGAAAAGGCGCAATTTACGAAGGAAGAGACGGTCTTACAGACGAAAAGAAGAAGCTGGCTGCATTTACCAACCCGCACAAAAAGTCCGGAAATCTTGCAGACGTTCTTCCGGGTGCGGATTGCTTTATCGGCGTTTCGGTAAGCGGCTGTCTGACACAGGATATGGTTCGCACCATGGCTCCCGATCCGATGATCTTTGCGCTTGCAAACCCGAATCCGGAAATCCTTCCGGAGGACGCAAAGCAGGCCGGAGCAAGACTCATTGGTACCGGAAGAAGCGATTATCCGAACCAGATCAACAACGTTTTGGCATTCCCCGGAATTTTCCGCGGAGCGCTTGATGTTCGCGCAAGCGAAATTAACGAAGCAATGAAGCTTGCAGCTGCAAAAGCGATTGCAGACTGCGTTCCTGCCGACCAGCTTTCGGAAGATATGCTTTTGCCGAACCCGCTTGACCGCAGCGTAGGCGCTGCCGTTGCAAAGGCGGTTGCACAGGCAGCGATTGAAAGTGGCGTGGCCAGAAAATAACTTTGGGAGTATGGTCCCCGGCAAGAAAGAAAGTGCACGGGAGGGTGGAAGTTATGGCTAGTATTTATGTGTTGCTGATTCGCTCCAATACCTTTTTTTCTCGCATGATTCATATGGCGACTGGAGCGGAATATACCCACGCTGCAATCAGTCTGGATTCGACTTGCAGCAAAGTATACAGCTTTTCCAGAAAATATACGCACATTCCGCTTCCTGCGGGATTTGTCAGCGAAAGCGTTTATCGGGGACTGATGTACAAGTGCCGAAAGGCTCCGTTTGCTTTGTACCGGGCGGAAATCAGTGAAGAACAGCACCGAAGATTGGAACAGCGCTTTGAGAATATGCTCGCGCTTGGAAAATTTCATTACAGTCTTTCGGGTCCGTTTCTATGCTTTTTCGGCATTCAAAGAAAAAGGAGCTATCACTACTTCTGCTCGCAGTTTGTAGCGGAAGTTTTACAGGAGCTTGGCATTATTTCTGCAAAGAAGCCGGCCTCTTTGTACCAGCCTGCGGACTTTACGCTTTTGTCAGAACTTGAGCTTTGCCGTCAGGGAAACCTAGGCGAGCTTCAAAGTCGGCACAACCGGCTGTCGGTACAGCTTTAAAAACAGGAAATAGAAAAGGGTGAGAGTGAGCAGTTGCTTGCGCTTGCCCTTTTTGCATTTGTTACAAATTCTTTAAATTTTCTTTTTTTAGCGAGAGGGCATTGATTTTTTTGGCGGGACGGTAAATAATAGACGTGAAATGAGCAGTTCATAGGGAGATAAAAGGGATGAGACGGATACGAAAGAGAAAAAACAGCGGTCTGCCGGTTATGTGGTGGTTTTTGCTTGTTATGTTTATTGTTTGCGGGCTGTTGGTCGTTGTAATGTGGCCGCGCGGAGAAAATACGTTGTCGGATACGGAGCATGTTCCCGGAGGCGCAGGTGTTACGCAGGAAGCGAACGCGGATTTGCCGCCGGGTTGGAGCAGCGTCCCGGAGGCGCAAAAGTCGGACGTTATTAAAAATCTGGGAAGCCGCGTCCTGTTTTTTGAGAAAAAAGACGGCATGAAGGTACAGGTTTTGGAAGACGATTACGTGCAACGTAAAATTACCGTTACCGTTGGCGGACTTACTTCCGAACAATTTTCGTCAGAAGACTGGAAATGCGTTGTAAGCGGCAAATACGAAAGAGGCTTAGAAGGCGTGCAAAACGGTATGAGCGGCATCATGGAAGATTGGGAAATAAGCGTTTCGCCTGCACAGGGCGGGACGTACGAAGCTACGATTGTCTTTTCGGAGCAAGATATTTATGAGTGCCGGGTAGAATCGGATGAGAATTATTTTTTTCTGGATTTTTACCGCCCGAAGGAACTGTATGCGTCGATTGTGTTAGTTGACGCGGGGCATGGCGCTCCGGATGTGGGCACGTCTTCGGCGGACGGTGTAAGAGAGAAAGATTTGACGCTTTCTTACACGCTTGCGCTAAAAGAGCTTGCAGATAAGCAGGACAAAGTTAAGTTTTACTACACACGTCTGGAAGATGACCGCCTGAATGAGGATTACAGCACGGACCTTCATCTTCGTCCGGAAATTGCAAACAATTTAGAGGCGGATTTATTTTTGAGTATTCATTTTAATGCACATGAAAACAAGAATTATTCCGGAACTCAGGTTTATTATAACGAAACGCAGAACGAATGGACAACGTTTTGCTCCAAGGACTTTGCGCAGGCATTGCTGGATAAAGTTCCGGATGCGCTTGGACTTAAGCCGTTTGGCATTTTTCCGGCGGCAGAGCTTTATACGGTTGTAAAAGAGTCTGCGGTACCGGTCGCGCTTTTGGAAACAGGATACCTCTCGCACACCGGCGACGCGGCGGCGGTAACAGATCCTGCGCTGCAAAAAGCAGCAGTACAGGCAATTTACGACACGCTCATGGAATGCATTGAGGAAATGCAAAACGACGGAGAAAATTAAATGTAGAAAGCTGGAAATTGCAATATGAACAGAAGAAGAAAAAGAATTTCCGGAAACAGGAATTTAAAGAAAAAGAGAAAACAGAAAAATAAAATCGACTGGGTTGCAGTTGGACTGCGCGTGATGATTGCCGCTTGCGCAATTGCCTTGCTTTGTTGTCTTGGTTACTTGTTTTTGCAATCCGTAAAGGAGCAGGAAAAAATAAACGTTGTTCCGGAGACGGCAACAAGCCCGAGACCTACAGACGAAACGACAGCGCCGCAAAAAGAGCAAACGCCCTCGCCAACGCCCTCGCCCACGCCTACGCCCACACCGACGCCCACACCAACGCCGACGCCCATGCCGACAAAAGACCCGAAAAAGAAGTACATTGCGTTTACTTTTGACGACGGACCGCACAGTACGCTTACCCGCAAGTTCGTAGACGAGCTGAAAAAATACAACGGACAGGCTACGTGGTTCCTTGTAGGAAACCGTATGTCCGATGCGGCGGCGGAAGCTATCCGTTATGCAAGCGAAAACGGAAACGAAATCGCTATACACGGTTGGACGCATACGGTGTTTTATGATACCTGCACGGAGGAAGAGTGGAACGAAGAGCTTGCAAAAACGCGGGAGGTTATCGAGCGGTACACCGGAAAAACGCCTACGTTAATGCGCCCGTTTGGAGGCCGCATCAGTGCGGAACGCGTTGCGTCCTGTCCGTATGCTGTAATTCTTTGGAGCAACGATTCGCAGGATTGGCGCTTAAAGAGCCGAAAGACGGAAGAGGAGCGGGAGCAAAACGTTCAGAAGATTGTGGATAATGTGCTAAAGAACGCAAAGGACGGAGATATCGTTTTGATGCACGAAATCTACGAAAACTCCTACGAAGCGTTTTGCATTATTATCAAAGAACTCTCGGCGCAAGGGTACGAATTTGTAACGGTCTCGGAGCTGCTTTCCTCGCCGCAGCCCGGAGCAAAATATCATAAAGGCTAGCAAAATACCACAGAATCTTTTTGCCAAAGAGGAAAAATCAGGGTGCAAAGAGGAAGGTTCTGTGGTATTATTGTCGTAAGAGATCGAAAATGTTGCGGTCTTGGGGAGGGAGAAGGTCGAAATGGAAAATAAAAGGAAAAAGATAGGTGTAATTATTTCCGGAGTAGAAGACGATTTTCACGCTCGGGCTATGTACTATCTGCAAAAAGAGCTCTTTGCCAACGATATGGACGTGCTTATATTTACGACACTGTGCCAAAACGGGATGAGCAAGGAATTTGTGGAGGCAGAATGCACCATTTACGATGTTATGAATCTGGAGATCTTAGATGGCCTGCTTCTTTTCCCAAACAGTCTTCTTTTGCCTCAGCACCAAGTGCTTTTTGAGCGGCTTCGAAAAGAGTTTCATAAGCCGATGCTTACCTTGGAAGGGAAGCTTGACGGCATAGAATGCGTTCCCTTTTTGGAAGAAGAAGGCATGAGTCAGCTGGTGGAGCATTTGGCGCGTGTGCACGGCGCAAAGCGCATCGAACACGTTTCCGTAAGCGACGAGACAAATTTTTATTTTCAGCTTTTGAAAAAACATTTTCTGGATGCCATGGAGAAAAACGGGCTTCCGATTACGGAAACGACCGTCCATTACGGGGACGGCTGGGTGCACTCCGGAAACGAGCTGGCACAAGAGCTTTTAAGGCAGCCTGGCGGTTTGCCGGACGCAGTCATTTGCTGCAATACCGAGTCTGCGGCAGCGCTTGTTGTTGCGCTGGAGCGCAGAGGGTACCACGTGCCGGAGGACATTCTTGTTGCTGGGTATGGTGTCCCGAGAGGAGAAGACGCGCAGGAACTCCAAATTACAACGATTGATCGAAATCCAAAAGAAATGGCTTTGGCAGCAGTGCGAAAGCTTGTTGCCATGATGAAAAACGAGAAAGAAGCGTGCGAGATAGGAAGCAGCTGCTTTTTGCTTCCCAGGTATTCCTGCGGCTGTTCTGCGGATGTTATGAAGAGCTATTCGCAGCGCATTGTGGATAAGGCGGACGCAGAATATTGCTCATTTTCCTCGGATTATAATTTTATGACGGAGGAAATTACGGAGTGCGAGGATTACCATTCCTGCATTTGGAAGCTGGATTGGTACACCTGCTTTCTGGGCGAGTTCGAATCGTTCTACCTTTGCTTAAACGAAGGGGCTCTGGATACGAAAGGGCCGATGACCGGCTTTTCCGAGCAAATGATCCAGTGTCTGAAGCACGAAGCGGAAGGAAGCGTAGATTTTAATCGGACGTTTGAACGCCGGTGGATGCTTCCGCAGATTTTTGAAGCGTGCGACCACCCACGCGCCTTTATTTTCGCAAATCTTCACTTTATGTCCCGCGTGCTTGGCTACGCTGTAGTTTCCTACGGAAATCGCTGCTGCGTGTACGAACGTCATTTCCCGAAATGGATGCGGTTTTTGGCAAATGCGCTGGAAATTCAGCGGACGCGCACGGTGATGAACGAAGTCATGCAGGAAAATTATATGGGCGACTCTATGACAGGGCTTTATAATTACCGCGGCTATTTGCAAATTCTTCGCGAGCGCTATTTAGCTTCCGATAAAGCCCATACGTCCTTCCACGCGATTTCGTTTGACGTAGATCGGTTTTCCAACGTAAACGACGAGTACGGAAGAGAAAAAGGAAATCAGGTACTTTGCAGAATTGCGGAAATTTTACAGGAGATTGCGGCGGAGAACGAAGTGTGCGCCCGCGTAGGCAGCGACGAGTTTTTGCTTGGCGGTTTTGGAAGAAGCGAAGCCGAGTGCGAGGAAATAATTAACTTGCTGCGAAGCCGTGTAAGCGGCGACGAGGAGCTAAGTCCTTATGCGCTGCCTTTGCACTGTGCGCGCATAAGCGAAGCAATTTCGGAAGTCGGCGAAATCGAGCAGATTTCCAACCGCTGCATTTTAAAGCGTAAAAAAGTAAAGATTACGAGCCGGGAAAATGCAAAGAAGCAGGAAGTCGTTGACGAAGAAGAGCGGGAAAATGTAATCCGTCTGATTGACGAAAACCTGTTTACGTACCAATTCCAGCCGATTGTAAGCGCGCGCGACGGCAAAATATACGCCTACGAAGCGCTCATGCGTTCTGGCAAATTCTTCCGGATTCCGCCGCTTACGATTCTTCGTCACGCGGAAGAGGTTGGCCGTTTGTACGATATCGAACGCCACACGTTCTTTAACTTGATGAAATATCTTCAGGAGCATTTGGACAACTTCGAACTTTGCAAGCTGTTTATTAACAGTATACCGATGACTACGCTGACAGACACGGACTTTGAACTGCTTCGTTCCTCGTACGGAGATTTGTTCCACAAAATTGTAGTGGAATTTACCGAACAGACCGAAGCGAGTCAGGATCAGCTATTGGCAATCCGCAACCGGCGCAATGTGCACGGCTTTGAGACGGCTGTTGACGACTACGGTTCCGGGTATTCGAACGTTGCCAATTTGCTTACGTATATGCCCAACTACGTGAAGGTTGACAGAAGCCTGATTTCCAGCATTGAGCAGGACGTAAAAAAGCAATACTTTGTAGGGAATATTATCGACTTCGCTCACGATAACGGATTTATGGCACTTGCGGAAGGCGTGGAGACCATTACGGAAATGCAAACGGTCATCCGGCTGGGCGTCGATTTGATACAAGGGTATTACACATGTCGTCCGCAGGACGAAATGCCAAAGGAAATTGCGCCGGAGCGCGTGGAGGAAATCCGCCGGATTAACAAAGAACTCCGCATTGGCAGAGGGAAGAAGATTTTCCATGCTACTTCCGGAAGCAGTGTGGAAATCGAGCAGCTTTATAAAGAAAACTACACGGAAATCCAGGTTTCCGGTTCTGACGTTGTCATTACCGGTCATCCGGATCTTGCGGCGGATATCACAATCCGTATTCCGGAAAATACCGAAGCCTCCATGCGTCTTGACAACGTGACTTTGGAAGGTTATGCGGATCGCTCTTGTGTAGAGATTGGAGTTGGCAGCCGGCTGAAGCTGGAAATTTGCAATCAAGTTAAGCTGAAAAACAAAGGAATCCGTGTTCCGGACAGCTCTTCGGTTCGTATAACGGGCGACGGCGATTTGCAAATTGAAGTGCACGAAAACGCGAGCTATGGAATCGGCGGTTCTTATACGCAAAACTTTGGAAATATTACAATCGCTATGCAGGGCTGCCTAAGCATTGTCGGTGAAGGAAAGGAAGGCGTAGGAATCGGAGGCGGCTACGCGTCGTCTGTAATTCGGATTGACGATACGCGCATCAACATTCGAATGGACTTCGTAAAAGCAGTTGCGTGCGGCGCTTTCTTTATGCGGATTCCGATTCATATCCAGAACACAAAGCTGAGCATTGTCCTTAACGTTAGCAGCGGCATAGGAATCGGCTCGCTTAGCGGAGAGAGCGAAATTATGCTTGATCGCGTCCGGATGGATTTTCGCGGCAGCGGCGACTTCTTGGCGGTGCTTGGCGTATTAGACGGAACGCACGGTATTGTTTCCATGCGCGAATGTAAGATGCAGGCATTTTTGTGCGCGAAAGAGTGTTACGGAATTGCAAGCCGGGCAGGAAGCATGGACGTGCATTTGGTTTCCTCGCAATTGCAAATTACGCAGGAAGGCATGAATGCCGTTGGCATCGGAAGCAAGCTGCGTACAGGAAAAGGACAGTTTGAAAAGTGCAAATTTGCCATAGAACTCACTTCCTCAAATGCGGTGAAGTTTGCTTATGAACCGGAGAGAATGAGCTTTTTGCACTGCGAAGGAACGGAAGAGTAGGAAAGGATACGAAGAAAAGATGAGTATTTGGAGTGTTACAGGAACGCCTGCGCCGACGGTAGGAGTTCGGGAGGAGAGCATTTTGGAAATGCACAATATTCCGCTGATGCTCGCCGTGCTTGCCGGAGTTTTGGCGCTTGTCTGCGGCTTTGTCCTGCTTTGCTTTTTTATGAAAAAAAGGAAGAATAAAAAAAGCACGCTGCAGATAGCGTTTCTGACGCTTCTTTTGTTGACTTCGCTTGTAGCCTGCGGGCAAAAAGAAGAATCTTACGTCAAAACAGGAGAGACCGAACAACAGGAAGATAATTCGACCATTCCCGGAGACGGGCATGCTACGGAAGACGATTTGCAAAGACCGGGCAGTACGGACGCATTGCCTTCCCCGGCAGGACCAACTCTCACGCCGGAGCAAGGAGAGCGCACGTATGTCGTTGCGCTTGACGCCGGACACGGCGGAGGCTACCCGGGAGCGCAGTTTGACGGAAGAGTGGAAAAAGAAGAAAACTGGAAGCTTGTGCAGAAAGTGCAAAGCTACCTTGCGCAAAACTACCCGAACGTGACGGTTGTTTTAACGAGGGAGGGCGATGAAGTGCTCTCATCGGATCTCGCGGAAGATTTGCGTCTGCGCGTCGAAAAGGCAAAAAATGCGGGAGCCGATGTGCTGCTTAGCTTCCACTTTAACGCTTCGGAAGACCACTCGCGCTCGGGCTCGATGGTCTGTGTTTCGAAGCAGGAAAACGTAGGAGAAGCGTCGCGCCGTCTTGCCGGATTTATTTTGGAGCAGCTCTCGGCGCTTGGTTTGAAAAACAACGGCGCTTATGAGCGGGCAAGCACCGATACAGTGGACGAAAACGGCGTACCGGTTGACTATTATGCGATTAACCGGCACGGAGCGTCTATGGATTTGGTTGCGGTTATTGTAGAGAGCTGTTATATGGACAACGAAACGGATATTCCGTTTATGAGTACGGACAGCGCCTTAGACGCGCTTGCAAAAGCAAGCGCCGAAGGAATTATGGACTACTTAGAAAGCCTTCCGTAAGAAGCGACAGCGATTAGTACCAGCCGCCGTCAAAGCCGATTACTTGCCCTGTGAGGTAGGAAGGAGCTTTTAAAAGCAGCCAGACCATTTCTGCAACTTCTTGCGGGGAGGCGCTTCTTCCCGCAGGAATTTCTTCTTCGATTGCTCTTCGTTCTTCTTCGCACAGCGAAGCGTTCATTTTCGTATCAATCATTCCAAGCGCCAGCGCATTGACTGCAATGCCGCTGGGCGCAAGTTCTTTTGCTAACGCCTTTGTCAGTAAATTCACACCGCCTTTTGCAGCCGAATAAGCGACTTCACAAGAAGCGCCGCGCACGCCCCAAACAGAGGAAATGTTCAGTATGACTCCCTGTTTTTGGGAAATCATAAAAGGGAGAACTGCCTGCGAGGTCTGATAGACCGTCGTTAAGTTGGCATTAAGCGTTTCGTTCCAGGCGTCTTCGGGCTGGTCGGTAAAAAGGCCAAGGGAAGCGGCGCCGGCCACGTTAATAATTCCGTCGATTTTTCCAAAGCGAGAGAGCGCCGCAGCAGCCATTTCTTTTGCCTGCTTAGCGCCGGAGAGGTCTCCGATAAAGCACGCGATATTTCTGCCCGGCAGACGGCATTCGTCCGCCAGTTTATAAAGCGCCGACGTATTTTTCCGGCCGCACAAAAGAAGGTGACAGCCTTCCTGTGCCAGCTTTTTTGCGATTGCTCCTCCGATGTCGCCGCTTGCTCCGGTTACGATATATGCCTTCATGAAAAACCTCCTGCACACTCATTTTGGTTAGTGTAGCACGTTTGCGAAAAAAAAGAAAGGAAGAACTGAGGATGATGAAAAAACAAAGCGTTTGGAACGTTTTAAAGCGGCTTTTGTTCCTTGTCGTTGGCACGGCGCTTATGGCAATGTCGGTCACTTGCATTTTTGAACCGATGGAGCTTGTTACGGGCGGTCTGACCGGTGTGGGCATTCTTTTGAATCACGTTTTGGAGCGGTTTGGCCTTTGGACGGTTCCGCTTTGGCTTGTCAGCCTGATTGGAAACCTTCCGCTTTTAACGTGGGCGTTTTTTCAAAGAGGCGCAAAGGCACTTGGCGGCGTTCTTTTGGGAACGGTATTGCATACGTTTTTCCTGCTCGTCCTCCCGCCGTTTCGTCTGCTTGACGGCGACTATTTGCTTTCGGCCGCGGCAGGAGGCATTTTGATGGGAGTCGGAATCGGGCTTGTCTTTTCAGCACGTTCTTCCACCGGCGGCAGCGATTTGCTTAGTCTTTTGATTGCCGGAAAGGACAATCCGAACGCAGCGCCGGGTATTTTAATGCTGCTTGACGGAGCGGTTGTCGCCGCAAGCGCTTTTGTACTTGGTATTAACGCAGCCCTGTACTCGATTTTTGCTGTCGTCGTTTTTTCCAAAGTGTCGGATACGGTGTTAGAAGGCCTTCATTTTGCAAAAGCAGTGTACATTATGTCGGATCGGGCGGACGAAATTTCCGAAGCGCTTTTGCACCAGATTGACCGGGGCGTTACACAGTTTCATTCGCGGGGAATGTATACGCGCCGGGAAGGTGCAACGGTATTTTGCGTCATAGCGCGGCGGGAATTGTCAAGGCTGCTTGCCGCAGTGCGTCAAATCGATCCGCATGCGTTTGTTGTTATTCAGGATGTACGAAGCGTACGCGGCGAGGGCTTTATTGAAAATCCACAGTAAAAGTGCAAAAAATTCGTCAAAAACACCAGAAAAAGAGCTTGCGGATTTTTGGGTATACAATTTGCCCAAAACATAAAAAATGAATTTGTGTAATTGCCACATGGCATTTCCTCTTGTTTTCTTGTAAAATGCAACTATGTGATTTCGCTTTTTTGGGCGAAACGTAGAGTGTGATGAAAAACAGGAGGCAGCACTATGGCAAGCTTAAAGCTAGTTAACATTAACAAGACATATCCAAACGGATTCGTTGCCGTTAAGGATTTCAACCTGAACATTAAGGATAAGGAGTTTATTATCTTCGTAGGTCCTTCCGGATGTGGAAAGTCTACAACCCTTCGTATGATCGCAGGTCTTGAGGAAATCACCGGCGGCGAACTTTACATTGATGACAAGCTTATGAACGACGTAGAACCGAAGGACCGCGACATCGCGATGGTATTCCAGAACTACGCGTTGTATCCGCACATGTCGGTTTATGACAACATGGCATTCGGATTGAAACTGAGAAAGGTTCCGAAGGATCAGATCGAAAAGCTCGTTAATGAAGCTGCGAAAATCCTTGGCATCGAGCAGCTGCTTGACCGGAAGCCGAAGGCTCTTTCTGGTGGTCAGAGACAGCGTGTTGCCATGGGACGTGCAATCGTACGTAACCCGAAAGTATTCCTGATGGATGAGCCTCTCTCCAACTTGGATGCAAAACTTCGTGTACAGATGCGTATCGAGATTTCCAAGATCCATCAAAGACTCGAAGCAACGATCATCTACGTAACACACGATCAGACCGAGGCTATGACGCTTGGTACGAGAATCGTCGTTATGAAAGACGGTGTTATTCAGCAGGTAGATACGCCGCAGAACCTCTACGACAAGCCGAACAACTTGTTCGTAGCAGGCTTCATGGGATCTCCGCAGATGAACTTTATCGATTCCGTTGTTACGGTAGAAGGCAGCGACGTATATCTTGTCTTTGGATCTACGAAGATCAAAGTGCCGGAAGCTCGCGCTAAGAAGCTGATTGACGGCGGCTACGCAGAGAAGGAAGTTGTTCTTGGTATTCGTCCGGAAGATATTAAGGACGAGGTTGACTTTATTGCGTCTCATCCGGAAGCTGCATTTGCTGCAACTGTTCGCGTATACGAACTTCTGGGTGCAGAAGTATTCCTGTACTTCTCGGTAGACGATTTCGACATTACTGCAAGAGTTAGCCCGCGTACAACCGCGAGACCGGGAGATACCGTTCAGATTTGCATGGATCTTACCAAGATGCACGTATTTGATAAGGAAACTGAGCAGGTTATTACGCACTAATTTTATTGAAAAATCGGCTCCCCATTTTCGAATGGGGAGCTTTTTTCTTAGAATCAGCAACTTCTGGCAACGGATTTCTTTAGGGAAAAGGGGGTTGCCAAATTGTTACGAAAATGTTACAATAATGAACGAAGCGTTTTCCCATGCGCGAAGCGAAGGGAAAACAGCGGCAGCGGAAAGGCATGGTGGATACATGATTTCAAATCAGATCCTGCAAAATACGATTGATGGGATGAAGTCGATTGCAAGAGTCGACTTATGCGTGATGGATACTGAGGGGAAGCCCCTCGCTACGACAATGAGCAGCGCAGAAAATTACGAAGGACTTGTAGCTGCTTTTACAGATTCTCCTGCGGACAGTCAGGTTATTCAGGAATATCACTTTTTTAAAGTTTACGACGAGCACCAGCTTGAATATATACTGCTTGCAAGAGGAGATTCGGAGGATGTTTACATGGTTGGCAAACTCGCGACCTTCCAAATCCAGAATCTTCTTGTTGCATACAAAGAGCGCTTTGACAAAGACAACTTCATTAAAAACCTGCTGCTTGACAACATGCTTTTAGTGGACATTTATAACCGTGCGAAAAAGCTTCATATTGACACGGACGTCAGACGTGTTGTCTACTTAGTGGAGACAAAAAACGAAAAAGACATGAATGCGCTTGAGACTGTGCGCACGCTTTTTGCAGGGAAAAACCGGGACTTTGTTACGGCGGTCGACGAAAAGAATATTATTATTGTAAAGGAGTTGAAGCCGAACGAGAATTACGAGTCATTGATGCATACCGCAAAAGTGATTGTGGACATGCTAAACACGGAGGCAATGAGCAAAGTACACGTTGCCTATGGAACGATTGTAAACGAAATTAAAGATATTTCGCGTTCTTACAAAGAGGCGAAAATGGCGCTTGACGTAGGAAGAATTTTCTACAGCAACCGCAAAGTGGTCGCCTACAACAACCTTGGAATCGGACGCTTGATTTATCAGCTTCCGATGCCGTTATGCAAAATGTTTATCCGGGAAATTTTCGATGGAAAATCTCCGGATGAATTTGACGAAGAAACTTTAATGACAATCAATAAGTTCTTTGAAAACAGTCTGAACGTTTCAGAAACTTCCAGACAGCTCTACATTCACAGAAACACGTTGGTTTATCGTCTGGATAAATTGCAAAAGAGCACAAATCTGGATTTACGCGTTTTCGAAGACGCGATTACATTTAAAATCGCTCTTATGGTTGTAAAATACATGAAATACATGGAAAATATTGAGTATTAAAACTAGAATGGAATGATTAAATGAGTGATTGGGAAAATGTGCCTGCGTCGGAATTGCAGGAACAGAAAATACAGGAAAGCGATCCGGCTTTGGAGTCGGTTTCCGAGAATTCTTCTCGTGCACCGATAAATCCGCTGGATGCGCCCGTCATTGTTCTGGAACACGTGTCAAAGGAATATGATGGGACTACGGAGAACCATGCGCTTACGGACGTGTCCTTTAGCGTAAAAAAGGGAGAATTCGTTTTTATTGTCGGGCCGAGTGGGTCCGGCAAATCTACGATGATTCGCCTGATGATGAAGGAAATTTCCCCAACGGAAGGGCGAATTTATGTAGCGGGAAAGGATTTGGCGAAGCTTCGCAAACGTCAAGTGTGCAAGTACCGCAGAAGCATCGGCATTGTTTTTCAGGATTTCCGGCTGCTTCAAGACCGAAACGTATATGAAAACGTCGCCTTTGCCCAGCAAGTGGTCGGCGCGCCAAAGCGCCGTATCCCAAAGGAAGTTTCCAAAATGCTGAATTTGGTTGGGCTAAGCGGAAAGTATAAGAATCGCCCCACCGAATTATCCGGTGGTGAGCAGCAGCGCGTAGCCTTAGCGCGGGCGCTTGTAAATAACCCGATGATTTTGCTGGCCGACGAGCCTACCGGAAATTTGGATCCTCAAAATTCATGGGAGATTATGAATCTCCTAGAAGAAATTAACCGCAGAGGAACAACGGTCGTTGTCGTTACACACAACCGTGAAATCGTTGACCGTATGCAAAAACGCGTGATTTCCGTGCAAAGCGGCGTCATCGTGGAGGATAAGAAAGGGGGCTACGGACATGAATAGTTTTGGCTCCTTCGCTTATTGTTTTCATCAAGGAATAAAAAATATCCGCAGAAACAAGCTGTTTTCCATCGCTTCGGTTGCAACGATGACCGCGTGCTTGTTCCTGTTTGGAATTATGTACTTTATTTTGATTAATGTGCAATATATGCTGCTTGAAGCGGAGACAAACGTCGGCGTGACTGTCTTTTTTGACGAAGGCATTGAAGATGAGCAGATTGCAAATCTGAAGCAGCGCATAGAAGCCATGGAAGCAGTCCGCTCGGTTGTATATAAGTCTGCCGCGCAGACCTGGGAAGAGTATAAAGAGACGCATTTAACGGACGAATTGGCGGAAACGTTCGGTACGGACAATCCGCTGGAAGATTCCGCGTCGTTTTCCATCTTCTTTGAATCGGTGGAAGAACAGACCGAGACGGTAGCGCAGATTGCAATGCTTCCCGGCATTCGCAAAGTAAACGATACGGAAGATATGGTGAATACGCTGACAAGGCTAAACCGGATTTTGAGTATCGGCTCCGTGATTATTATCGGGCTTTTGCTTTGCATCGCAACATTCTTAATTAGCACGACAGTAACAATGGGTGTTTCTATCCGCCGGAAGGAAATTTCCATTATGCACCTGATTGGCGCTACCGACATTTTTATCCGGGCGCCGTTTCTTGTGGAAGGCGTGATTATCGGTTTGCTGGGGGCGTGCATTCCGTTGTCGATTCTTTACGCGCTTTACTATAAGATTATTGAGTTGATTGCAAGCAAATTCAGCAGCTTGTTTAGTACGCTGAATTTTGTAAATACCTCCGAGGTATTTCAGGTATTAGCTCCGGTTTCTCTTTGCATCGGCGTGGGCATTGGTTTTCTGGGAAGTTACTTTACACTGAATAAGCAGCTTCGAAATTTCCGACAGCTGTAGAGGTTTTTTTGTTTGGAGGAAAGATATGAAATTGTTTCATAAGTATCTCATTGCTGTGATTTTGCTTGTGCTGTCTTTGGCAGTCGTGCTTCCGACTGTTTTTCTTGCGGCAAGCGGGGAAGCAAAGGCAGAGCGGCTGGTAGCATACGGCACGCTTTCAAAGAGGCTTGATTCGCTAAACGGCTCGGTTGTATTAAAGAGTTCTTACGAAGAGACGATCGCGGAGGCGGAACGCAAAAAGAAAGAATACGAGGAACAGAAAAAGCGGTTGGAGGCTGAACTGGCCGCTATGCAAAGCGACTACGACGATATTTTGGAATATCTGGAAGAGATGGACCAAAAGCAGAATCAAATTATGCTGGATATGCTTGCGATTGAGGACGAGTTAAAACAGCTCAACCGAGAGTACGAGCAAATTAAGGCGGATCTAGAGGCGGCGGAGGCAATTGCCGCCGAGCAGTACGAGACGATGAAAAAGCGTCTGCAGTACATTTACGAAAACGGAAACACGACGTATCTGGAAATGATTTTCGACGCGAACAGCTTGACGGATTTGTTAAACCAAGTGGAATACGTCGAAAAAATTACGGAATACGACAACAACCTGCTGAACCGTTATCTGGAATCCAAACGCCAGATTGCGGATTATAAGGTTTATCTGGAAGCAAAGATCGAAGCCGTTAACAAGACGCAGGAAATGTATCAGGCGGATTTGGAATTTGCACAGGAAATTATCGCGAAAAAAGAAGAGGCTCTTTCGGTGTATGAAACCGAGATGGGTCTAAACGAAGAACTTTTGGAAGACTACCTCGTTTTGATTCACGAGCAGGAAATGACGGTGGAAGAAGCGAAGGCGGCCGCAGAAGAAGAAATTCGAAAAGCGCAGGAAGAAGCGCAAAAGCAGGAAGAGTCCGGCGGTTCGGATAAAGACTATTCGGATGTTCCAAACACCGGCTACGACAACGCTGCAAACATCCCCAAGTTAAATGTGACGGATCCGTCGCAGATGATTTGGCCGCTTCCGGGCGACGGCAGCGTAGGCGACGGCTTTGGGCCGAGAATTCCTCCGATTGAGGGAGCGAGCAGTTTCCACAAAGGCGTTGACATTGGCGGAGATTACGGTGCGCAAATCGTAGCGTCGATTGCCGGAACGGTTTATGAAGCCGGCTGGAACAGCACGGGAGGCTATCACGTATATATCGACCACGGAAACGGCTATATTACCCGGTATTTGCATATGTCGAAGATTCTTTGCAATAAGGGCGATTACGTTTTGCAAGGCGAAGTGATTGGGCTTGTCGGTTCAACCGGCGTTTCTACTGCGCCGCACCTGCATTTTAGTGTATACAAAAATGGAACCGCTGTGGATCCGATGCTGTATATCAAGTACTGATTTTGAGTAAAAGGAACGTAGTAAAATTATGAAAAAATACAGTATGCGAAAAGCATTCCTTATGCTCCTGTCGGTCCTGCTTACGCTTGTTGCCTTTTTTGGCATTCGGCAGGGTGAAGGAGGCCTTTCGTTTACCGCTTATGCAAGCGAAGGCGAAAGTGAAACAACCGGACAGGATGAAGTAATCAAGCAGCGGCTGCTTACCATTTATGAAGCGGAAAGCCTTACGTATCTTCGGCTTTGCTCCGCGCCTGTGCCGGCGGAAGATTTTGCAAACAGAGTAAGTATGCAGGAACCGATTTCTAGGTACGGACTGCCTGTTGTGGAAAATCAGGAGATTATGGATTTGTACCTAGAGATGGTGCAAAGCAATGAGCTTACGGTTTTGGAAGCGCTGCAAATGGGCGCGCAGGAGATGAAGAGCGCAGCACAGACCGAAGAGACGGTTCCGGCAGTGCTTTCTGATGAAAATACCGAAGAGTTACAGCCGGAAGCAAGTACGGAGGAAGCAGAGCAGACCGAACCGGAAGAAGCGTCGGCAGACATTACGGATCCTTCGGCCATGATTTGGCCGCTTCCAAGCGACGGGACGGTGGGCGTAGCATTTGGGCCGCGCATTCCTCCGACAGAAGGAGCAAGCAGCTATCATAAGGGCATTGACATTGGCGACGAGTACGGTGTGGAAATTATTGCCGCGCTTGCAGGCACAGTTTGTGAGGCCGCTTACAACGAAACCGGAGGATATCACGTATACATCGACCACGGAAACGGTTATATTACCCGGTACCTGCACATGTCTAAGATGCTTTGCAATACAGGCGATTATGTATTGCAGGGGCAGGTGATTGGCCTTGTGGGCGACAGCGGCGTTGCAACAGGCCCGCATTTGCATTTCTCGGTCTATCTAAACGGAACGCCGGTTGACCCTCTGGACTATGTGGAGTATAATGCAGAGGAAGCAAGCCGCGAGTAGGTTTGGAAAACAATGTATCAGGAGGCTTTGTTTGAAAGGGAAATTTTGGACGGGAATGGTTTCGGGCATCTTGCTCTCAGCCATGATTTTCGGCTTGATTGCATGCGGAACCAACGATGAGAACGGATTGTCCTTGCGAGATCCGTACGGCTCGCAAAGCACGCAGGATCTTACGGATGCGTTAAACGAAAGCGAGTATACGAGCAAAATTAACAATATTATCGCCATGCTGAATTACTACTACATCGACGAATTGGATGTGGAGGAAATGGAGGAAGGCATTTATGCCGGTTTAGTGAACAGCCTTGGCGATATTTATACCACGTATTACACGGAGGAGGAGTTTATCGCTTTTAACGAGTCGTCTTCCGGTACCTACGCCGGTCTGGGCTCTACCGTTACGCAGGATGCAAGCGGAAACATTGTCTTTGTTAAGCCTTTTGTTGACGGGCCCGCGCACAAGGCGGGAATTTTGCCCGGCGATATTTTAGTGGAAATCAACGGTGAATCGACGGCGGATATGGACTTAACGGAGGCGGTCTCCAAAATCAAAGGCGAAGCCGGAACGAAAGTAGATATTAAGATTTACCGATCGGGCGAGACCGATTATCTTTCCATGACGGTAGAGCGCGCGTTTATTGAAGTTCCTACCGTAGAATATCAGATGTTGGATAACAAGATTGGCTATATTTACGTGATGGAGTTTGACGAAGTCACCGAGCAGCAGTTTATCGACGCTGTGGACGATCTGGAAGCGCAGGGGATGCAGGGCTTGGTTGTAGACTTGCGCGACAACCCGGGCGGTTTATTGTCTACCGTTTGTGGAATGCTTAGCCGGATTGTTCCAGAAGGGGAACTGCTGGTATATATGGAAGATAAGTACGGGACGAAAGAAGAGTACAAATCCGAAGGAAGCGAAACGCTTGATGTTCCGATTGCTGTGCTGATTAATGGAAACAGCGCGAGCGCTTCCGAGGTTTTTGCCGGAGCGCTCCAAGATTACGGCCTTGCTAAGTTAGTAGGCACCCAGAGCTTTGGCAAAGGCATTGTACAGTCGATCTTCCCGCTTCAGGACGGCTCAGCCATTAAAGCAACCGTGTCAAAGTACTTTACGCCAAAGGGTGTTTGCATCCACGGCATCGGCTTGACGCCGGATTTGGAAGTGGAACTTGACGAACAGCTAAAGGGGCAGGTTACGATTCCGATTGAGGACGACAACCAAATTCAGGCAGCAGTTTCGCTTTTGCTGGAGTAAGGAAAATAGGCACGCACACAAAGGCGGTGCAACTTAGGGATTTTGTAATCCCTGATGCACGAATATGGCCCACACAGGACTCATTTCCTGTGTGGGTTGTTTATTTTGAAAAAACTTCTTGACAAATTGGCAAGTGTTTGATAAAATACAAATTAAAGTCAAACCAATTGTACAGAAAGAATTATCCTGGTGTCTTGAGAGCGATTTTGAATGGTGTTTTGATGGGTTGCAGGAAAATAGTTCTATTGCTATCTCCACAAATGGATGTATGTCAAGCCCGTACGGTAAACGTATGCTGTTGCGAGGCGTTGAAGAACTGCAGAAACAAAAAATGCCTGTGAACCTGATTGTATGCGGCAGGCACGTTGACGGGTTGGATATTTATGATAATATCCATTATTATCCACCATTTTCTCAAAGATGGAAGGAGCGTGCTGTGTAATGGGTAGCAGAGGTTCTTTTCTTGAAAGCGGCGGCTTTAGCGCACCAGCAAGATGGCATACCGTTGATTATGTTGATGGGATTAAGGTTTTAGCACCCAAAGATCCAAAAGCAAGCATTAGCTTGCCGGAACGTTCCAATACGCCGGGAACTGCATATGTTGCTTATGGTAATCATGAAGCAGAATTTGAATACAGTGGGACAACCTATGTTCTGCAGCCAGAAGTGACCGGTGGGAAAGCTTATTTGGTTATATGGGATTGCTCCCCTGATGGACAATGTATTGCCAAGCATGAAACAACCATGGAAGGTAAAATTCCACAATCTGTTATCGATGCTGTTTTATCAGAAAAATGTTTTGATGGCAAATCTTTTTTTGAGATCGAAAACGATATTACGGTAACGGTGATTTACTGACCATCCCACAAAAGACCACACAGCAGACATTATAGTCAGTTGTGTGGTCTTTTTTTCGCTGCATCGCTTGCAATTTGCATAGGCGTGTGATAAAATCCCCTCTGAACGGACAAATGTGTGCGCTTGAAAAACAACTAAAAAGTTAGAATGGGAGATGGGTATGGGAACGGAAGAATATTATATTGTCAAGAAAAAAGCGCTTCCGGGCGTTCTCCTGAAAGTTGTTGAGGCGAAGCGGCTGCTGGACAGTGAAAAAGCGATTACTGTGCAGGAAGCGACGGAACAGGTTGGCCTGAGCCGGAGTTCGTTTTATAAGTATAAGGACGATGTGCTCCCTTTTCACGAAAACGCGCGCGGCAAAACGCTGAACGTTATTTTGCAAGTGGACGACCAGACCGGAATTCTTTCCGCCATACTGGCGCAGATTGCAAAATGCAAAGCAAACATTTTAACGATCCAGCAGAGTATTCCTATTGGCGGGATTGCCTCGATTGCGCTTGGATTTGAGATTTTGCCGGAATCTGCGGACGTGAAAGTACTGCTGGAAGGGATACGTTCGATAACCGGAGTTCATTATTTGAAAATTCTGGGACGCGAATAAGATATCGCCTCAAAATGGAGGAAAGAAAAGTATGAAGGTAGCGATTTTAGGCTATGGAACGGTGGGCTCCGGTGTTTTTGACGTGATTCGGGAGAATCAGGAAATTATTTCAAAAAAAGTCGGAGCGCCCGTGGAAGTCAAATATGTTTTGGACTTGCGGGAATTTCCGGGAGACCCGGTTGCTTCGGTGCTAACGCACGATTTTGCGGATATTTTAAACGACCCGGAAGTCAGGATTATCGTAGAGGTGATGGGCGGTCTGCATCCGGCGTACGAGTTTTCCAAACAGGCGCTTGAGAGCGGACGAAGCGTATGTACCTCGAACAAGGAACTGGTAGCAAAGTACGGCGCAGAGCTGATTCGCATTGCGCAGGAGAAAAAGTGCAACTACTTGTTTGAGGCAAGCGTAGGCGGCGGAATTCCTGTGATTCGCCAGCTTATCCGTTCCATTACGGCGGACGAAGTGGAAAAGGTAAGCGGTATTTTAAACGGAACGACCAACTACATGATGACCAAAATGCGCGAAGAAGGCGTGGCGTTTGACGTAATTTTAAAGCGCGCACAGGAAAAAGGCTACGCAGAGCGAAACCCTGCAGCGGATATTGAAGGACACGACGCATGCAGAAAGATTGCGATTTTAACATCGCTTGCTTACGGCAAGCAGGTAGATTACGAAGACATCTACACCGAAGGTATTACGGGCATTTCCGACGTTGACGTAGCGTATGCAAACGAACTGGGGATGGGCATTAAGCTGCTTGGCGAGAGCTATCGTAAAGACGGCGTGGTCTACGCGATGGTAGCGCCGAAGATGCTCTGCTCGGATAACCCGCTGTACCCTGTTAACGGTGTATTTAACGCAATCCTAATTCGGGGCAATAAGTTAGACGACGTAATGTGCTACGGACGCGGCGCGGGAAAATACCCGACCGCAAGCGCTGTTGTTTCTGACGTTATCGACGCGGCAAAGCATCCGAATGTAAACATTCCTATCCTTTGGAGCGAAGAAAAGCTCGTTTTAGGCGCGAAGGAAGATATGGTGAATCGTTTCTTTGTTCGCGTTCCTGTCTCGGAAAAAGAAGAGGCGAAAGCGTTGCTTCCGGTTGCAAAAGCGGTAGCGCTTGCCGCGTATCCGGAAGAAATCGCTTTTTTGACGGAGCCAATGAGCGAGGGTGAGTTTGAGAAGAAAACCGAAAATCTGACGGTATTCAACAGAATTCGCGTTGAAGTAAAATAGTTGGGAGTTAAGGAAGATGAAATATCTTGTTGTATTAGGCGACGGCATGGCGGATGAGCCGCTTGAGGAACTGGGCGGGAAGACGCCCCTTGCCTATGCGCATACGCCCGTTATGGACGAACTTTCCAAAACCGGAGAGGTAGGACTTGTTCGAACTATTCCCGCAGGCATGAAGCCCGGTAGCGACACAGCCAACTTAGCAGTGCTTGGGTACGACCCAAAGCTGTATTATACCGGTCGTTCGCCGCTTGAGGCGCTTAGTATCGGCGTTGCTATGCAGGAGACGGACGTTGCGATTCGCTGCAATCTCGTCACGCTTTCGGAAGAGGGCGCGTACGAAGAGAAGACAATGAAAGACCACAGTTCTTCTGAAATTACAACGGCGGAGGCTGCCGTTTTGCTTGAAGCAGTCCGAAAGCAGTTGGAGTGGGAAGGATACCACTTTTATGTAGGTGTCAGCTATCGGCACTTGCTGATTTGGAATCGAGGTTCGGTAGTGGAGCTAACGCCTCCTCACGATATTTTAGAGAGAAAAATCGGAGAGTATCTGCCACCAGATAAAACGCTCTTTGCCATGCAAAAGCGCAGCTTTGAAATTTTGAACACGCATCCAATTAACGTAGCCCGTGCGCAAAAAGGTCTTAACAAAGCCAATTCGATTTGGTTTTGGGGAGCTGGGACAAAGCCGATGCTCCGGTCATTTTTGGAGAAAAACGGAAAAACCGGCGCGATGATTTCCGCCGTCGATTTGTTAAAGGGCATCGCGATTGGCGCCGGAATGCGCAGCATCGATGTGCAGGGAGCGACCGGAGGCCTGGAAACAAATTACGAGGGAAAAGCGCAGGCGGCAATTCATACGCTTTTGGAAAACGGCGACGATTTCGCTTATATTCATTTAGAAGCACCGGACGAAATGGGGCATCAGGGAAGCGCACAGAGAAAAGTAAAGGCGATTGAATATTTGGACGCGCGCGTTTTGCGCGTAGTAAAAGAGGCAATGGATAAAAGCGGAGAGGAATATCGGCTGCTTGTTATGCCCGACCATCCGACGCCGGTTCGTCTTCGGACGCACACGGCAGACCCAATTCCTTATCTTCTTTACGACAGCAGAAAAGATATGCATACGGCGGCGGCTTATAACGAGGAAGAAGCCGCAAAGTCCGGGATTTGTTGGGAAGAAGGATACCGGCTGATGGATCTGTTTTTGGAAAAGGAAAAGTAGAAAAAAGGCAAAAAACTCCGGCTTGATAATAAGTCAAGCCGGGGTAAATTTTATTCCGGATCTGCAGCGTCGGAGAAAGCAAACGTTTCTTCCGTAATTGCGTCTTCGCTTGGAGCTTCCGAAGCCTCCTCGCAAGTTTCAGCAACTTCTTCCGCTGTCTCGGCAACGACTTCTGCGGCATCCGAAGTCTTCTTTGCCACATACTCTTTGATTTCATCCGCCTTCTTTAAAGCAGCTTTTGCCGCCTTGTTTGCGCCTTCTGCGGCAGTTTTCATAACTTTTTCTGCCTTTTCGGTGAAGCTGTCAATTTTCGCTTCCCGGGAAGTGTCCGTTTCTTCGGTTTCACAGCACTGCTCCGGTGTCTCGTCACAGAACAGGTCGTCTTCTTCAAATTCGTCTTCCTGTTTTTTCTGTTTACTCTTTTGGTAGAGGTAGTAACCGCCTCCGGCAAGAGCAGCAAGCAAAGCAAATTTGGTGAACTTTTTCATTTTCGTAGGCTCCTTTCAAAACTAGAATGTGAAATTCCATGAAAAACATACATGGCTTGTGCTACTTTGTATTATACTCGCTGTACGTCGAAAAGGAAAGAGTAAATTTTCTTGATCGAGACAGGCGAAGCGATTCCAAAGCGGCGGGGGAGCTTTCGAATTTTTCGAAAAAGATAGAATTTCCCTCTTGCTTTTTTTGGAAAGGCTGTGTATAATA
Organism: uncultured Lachnospiraceae bacterium; assembly: GCA_944384025.1. Lineage (GTDB taxonomy): Bacteria > Bacillota > Clostridia > Lachnospirales > Lachnospiraceae > ISDg. The sequence continues at coordinate 5,939 of CALWRS010000010.1, read as the reverse complement.
GCCATTGTTGTTGGGGAACTTAGAAGTGTCCCCCGAAGATTGGGCTATCGCCAAACGGTAAGGCAACGGACTCTGACTCCGTCATTTCAAGGTTCGAATCCTTGTAGCCCAGTAAAAGAAACGGCAGTTTTAAAACACTGCCGTTCTTTTTTTGCCTGCTGCTTTACAGCGCACCGTCATTGTAGTCTTGATTTTGATCCGGTGCCGTATCTTCGCCATCTCTTCCGGGGCGGGCCCCATCCTCGCCGGGGTTCATGCCACCGCCCGCGCCGGGGTTCATGCCGCCGCCCATACCGGGATTCCTGCCGCCCATACCGCCGCTGTAGTCGCTTCCGTCCGACGAAATGGATGTCTGCGCTTCGCTGATTGTAAAGCTGCATTGCTGCTGTGTGCCGGAGTAGAGCAGGTAGCTGCCGGTCGTTAAATCCGGCGTGCAGATTACAATATTGTTATAGCTTTTGGTCGGAGAGAAGGAGAAGACCTCCGTCCCGTCTTCTTTGGTTATGCGCACCTGCGTTCCGCCGGAGAGCATGGAGGGGCACGTAATCATAAGGGAATAGCAGTCGGACGGCGTTACGGACTGCGCCATTCCGGAAGCGCCCGCAGCAATCAGCGTGCCGCCGCTTATCTGGAAAGTGCCGGCGTAGTCTAAGGCGCCGTTTCCGTTGTCGCTTGGCCCGTTAACGGCAACGTAGCCGCCGGACATAACAATATTTCCGTTGGAGTCTAAGCCGTCGCCGCCTGCATTTACAACAAGCGTCCCGCCAGTAATTGTCAGAAGAGACGAAGCAGAAACGGAATCAAATCCCCGCCCGCCAAAGAAGCTTTCGTCGTCGCTGTTGCAGTTTACACCGTCGTCGCTTGCGGTAATGCTGCCCTCGCCGCCGCTAATTGTAATCGCAATACTCTCTAGACCTTCATAGCTTTTTAAAACGTTGTACACGCCGCCGGATACAGTAAGGGAGCTGTCGGCATGTACGGCGTCGTCGCCGGTAGAAAGCGTCCATTCGCCGCCGGAGATGGTAATCGTCCCGTTGGAGTGAACGGCGTCGTCGACGCTGTCAATAACTGCCTCGCCGTCAGATAAAATTACCTGATAGTCGGATTTAATCCCTTTTTGACTTTGGGAATCGGTTGTCTCTTCGGTCGTATTGCCAAAGCCCCAGCCGCCGTGTTCAAAGTCGGAAGTGTGCGCAGGGGCTAATGCGCTGCCGCCGCCCGCCGTAATGTTCAGCTCGCCGCCCTGAATGTCTACCATATATTCTCCGTGAATTCCGTCCCCAGAAGCGTTAATTGTGATGGAACCGCCGCGTATGGTTACAAAACCGCAGGTGGCTTCGTTGTCGGTGTGTGACTTAATTCCGCCGTTTCCGGCTGTGATTGTAAGCGTTCCGCCGTAAATGGCAACGCACTCGTTTCCGCGAACCGCGTTATTTCCGGCGGTAATTTGAAGCGTGCCGGAGAGGATTTTTAATTTGTCTTTGGTCACAAGCCCGTTTGTATCGCCCTGTAAAACCAAGGTGCCATTTCCGCCCACAGTCAGGTCGTCACGGCTGTAAATGCAGGCAGGAGCGGGCGTTTCGCTCTCCTCGCTTTGCGTATCGCTGGAAGTATCTACGGTATTGTCCGTAATTTGATTGTTTGTTCCGTCCGCTAAGCTTAGTAATACTTTTTTCGCGTTTTCTACGTAGATGGGAGCACCGTTAGCGCTTGTTAGCGAAAGACCGTCAAAAATAAGGCAAATGTGCTCGTCGTCTCCGGCGTTAATATAAATCCGGCCCTCTGCACAGCTTCCGCTAAGCCGGTAAACGCCTTCGGAAGAAATCGTAACGTAAGTGCCTTCGGCACTGGCTCACGAACCGGAAACTTGTACGGCGCTATCCGAAAAAACAAGAGACGTTTCTGTCATTTCGGAAAAGCCGCTTCCATCGTCCCACTTCCCGACATTCAGCTCGGTATCAACCGTCATGGCGGAATACGTCGAATTATCCGTTTCCGTGCTGCCTGCTTCTCCGTTTTCGGATGGTGTCGTTGTAACGGAATCGGTTTTTGCGTCGTCGCCTTCAGCGGAAGGCTCGGATTCGGAGCAGCCCGTAAGCAGCACTATCGTTAAGATGAGAAAAAAGGAAATTCGTTTTAAGTTGCTTCGTAAAAAATGGAATTGCATATGTGTCCCCCTGTCTGCGTTTTCTTTTTTTCTGTATTTATCATGCAAATGTGAAAAAGCTATGGAAAAAGCTGGACTTTTTGTTCACATTTCGCTAAGATAGAGACCGTATTTTTCAAGGCGTTTTTACAAAAAAGGAGGCGAAAATGGGAGCTGATTATGCTATTTTGCTGATCGATTTGGACGATACCCTTTTGGATTTTAAAAAGACGGAAAGGGAGGCTTTGCGGCAGGCGTTTCAGGGGTATGGATGTGCGCTTACCGACGGACAGATTGCCGAATACAGCAGGATTAACCAACAATGCTGGAAGCGGCTGGAACGCCGGGAAATTGACAAGGAAGCGTTAAAGGCGCTTCGCTTTTCGGAGTTTTTAAAAACGCTTCCGAATCCGCCGTCACATAGTCTAGAGAAAATTAACCGCGACTATATGGAGGCGCTTAGCAGTCTGACGCTGCCGCTGCCCTTGGCGGAAGATACTATTCGCAAATTGGCAGGGCGATACCGGTTGGCTATAATTACAAACGGAACGGAGTGGGTGCAAAAAAGGCGCTTTGCCGGATTTTCGGTTCACGACTGCTTTGAACAGCTGTTTATTTCGGATGTCCTAGGCGCGCAAAAGCCGGATCCGCACTTTTTTTCGCAAGTAACAGAGGCAATGGGAGAGAGCGATCCTTCCCGCTATCTTGTTATCGGAGACAGCCAAACGTCGGATATTCTGGGAGGAATCTGGGCCGGCATGGACACGTGCCTTGTGAGTCCGGAGCCGGTTGCGGAGAGTCCCGCAAATTTTCAAGTGCGCACCTTTTCAGAAGTCTTAAACATACTTTTGTAGCACAACCGAAAGCCGGTCTTTCCGCGTTTTTCCATCGACCCCGTCAAAGAGAAATTTCCCGAACCCGCGGATTACAAGCAGGTCTCCTGCCTTTAGCAGCGTCGATGGCTGCCTAAGCTCCTGCCCGTTAACGAAAATTTTTCCCGCGGCGAACAATTCAAGCGCTTTGCTGCGGGAGAGATGGCACACGCCGGAAACGACCGCGTCGGTGCGAACAGAGGAAACGATTAAGCGCAAAGCGGTAAACGCAGGAGCTATGTCTGCAAGCGACAAATCGCTTTCTTTGCATACAACTGGCGTATGCTTTACGATTGTCAGCTCGGAGATAAGAAAGGGCGCGATCGTATCTAGGCAGTACACATAGGCGAGCGGCAAGCGGCATACAATATCTCCCAGAACGCTTCGGTCAATGCCAAGATGCAAAAGAGCGCCGAGATAATCTCTGTGCGTTAATTCGTCCGCGTATTTTTGCATCCGTGGGGAAATTTCAAGCAGGCAAATCGGCGGATTTGGCGGATAGCCAAAAAGTTCTTCGGAGCCAAAAGCGGCAAGACGGCGCTCGGCGGAAGGATTGCCGCCAAAGAACGAAAAGCCGACGTACGACAGGGAGGAGCGGCACTGCTCCAAAACAGCCTGTTCGCTTCTTGTTAAAAAGCTGGTAAAGGAGTAGGTGTTTGTCGCATAAGCGCGTTCCGCCAGTTCGCGGAAACGGTTTTTCAGGGATTCTTCAGGATTCATGGATTACCTCGCAAAAACAGTGCCATCCGGGGGCAGTCTTGTCTTACAGCGTACTATGTTTTGCCTTAAAAGTAAAGAAGCGGTTGACAATTTTCCAACAGTTAGGCTATAATCAGCAGAAGTGTTGTGCAAGGAGGAATGGTATTAAAATGGCACATAAAAATACAGGAAAAAAGTATATTACAACACAGGGTTTAAAAAAACTGGAAGACGAGCTTTTGGAACTGAAAACCGTTCGCAGAAAAGACGTAGCTCAGAAAATTAAGGAAGCAAGAGAGCAGGGAGATCTTTCGGAAAACGCCGAGTACGACGCTGCAAAGGAAGAACAGCGGGAGATTGAGGCTAGAATCGAAGAGCTGGAAGAACTGCTCAAAAATATCGACGTTGTCGATGAGGACGATGTAGACCTGGATATGGTAAACGTTGGCTGCGAAGTTAAGCTTCAAAACACAGAGAACGGAAAAGAGCTGTTATATAAAATTGTAGGCTCTACCGAAGCGAATGCATTAAAAGGAAAAATTTCCAACGAGTCTCCGGTTGGACGCGCTTTGATGGGTGCTAGAATCGGTGAAGACGTAAAAGTGGAACTTCCGACCGGACGCGTTGTATATACCGTTTTAAGCATTCATAGATCAACAGACCGCTAAGGAGGATACGTTTGTGGAAGGACAGAACAGGCCGGAACAGTCGCAGCAGGAAGTAAGCGAGCTGATTCGGGTGCGCCGCCAAAAGCTTGCGGAGTTGCAGGCTGCGGGGAAAGACCCATTTTTGATTACAAAGTACGACGTGAGCAATCACACAAAGGATATTAAGGACAATTACGCTGCTTTTGAAGGCAAGGACGTTAGCCTTGCGGGACGTTTGATGGCAAAACGCGTAATGGGAAAAGCTTCCTTTATTAACCTTGCCGATAAGCTTGGAAACATCCAGTGCTACGTCTCCAGAGACGACTTAGGAGCAGACGAGTACGCGGCTTTTAAAAAGCTGGATATCGGCGATATCATCGGTGTGAAAGGCTTCGTATTTACGACGCAGAAGGGAGAAATCAGCGTACATTTAAAGGAAGTGACGTTGCTTTCTAAGAGCTTGCAGGTTCTTCCTGAAAAGTACCATGGACTTACGGACGTGGATACGCGCTATCGGCAGCGTTACATTGACCTGATTGTGAACCCGGAAGTGCGCGATACGTTTATCAAGCGTTCGCAAATTATTAAGGAAATCCGGAATTTTCTTGATGCCCGCGGATTTATTGAAGTGGAAACGCCGATGCTTGTTTCCAACGCCGGCGGCGCGGCAGCCAGACCTTTTGAAACGCATTTTAATGCTCTGGATGAGGACGTGAAGCTTCGTATTTCTTTGGAGCTTTATTTAAAGCGTCTGATTGTCGGCGGCTTAGAGCGCGTATACGAGATTGGGCGCGTGTTCCGTAACGAAGGATTGGATACCCGTCATAATCCGGAATTCACTCTAATGGAGCTGTATCAAGCCTACACGGATTACGAAGGAATGATGGAGTTAACAGAGAGTATGTTCCGCTATCTTGCAGAAAAAGTGTGCGGAAGCGCTGTCATTACCTACGCAGGAACGCAGATTGACATGGCAAAGCCGTTTGCCCGCATTACTATGACGGAAGCGGTGAAGCAGTACGCGGGCGTAGATTTCTCACAGGTGCAAACCGACGAGGAAGCAAAACAGCTTGCCAAAGAGCATCATGTGGAATACGAAGAGCGCCACAAAAAGGGCGATATTTTAAACTTGTTCTTTGACGCATTCTGCGAGGATAAGATGATTCAGCCGACATTTGTCTGCGACCATCCGATTGAAATTTCTCCACTGACGAAAAAGAAGCCTTCGGACCCGTCTTTGGTGGAGCGCTTTGAGCTCTACATTTACGGCCGTGAAATATGCAACGCTTATTCGGAGCTTAACGACCCCTTAGACCAAAGAGAGCGTTTTGCAGCGCAGGAAGAAGCGCTGGCAGCGGGAGACGAAGAAGCAAACCGTACAGACGAAGACTTCTTAAACGCGCTGGAAATCGGTATGCCGCCTACCGGAGGAATCGGCTACGGCATTGACCGGTTGGTGATGCTGTTAACGGACAGCCCGGCAATTCGAGATGTTCTCTTGTTCCCGACAATGAAGCCTCTGGACTAAAAAATCCAGTAAAATCAAGGGTTTTCGGCATCTCAAATCCGAGTTGA
>CALWRS010000009.1 GCA_944384025.1 uncultured Lachnospiraceae bacterium | reverse complement strand
TTTGGTTCGCAAAGCCGTTTGGCTTTACTTTGTCAACGAAATTTCAAGGTTGTTTCACTGTTCAGTTTTCAAGGTTCCTTCCTGCAAAAACCCTTTTAAAATAAGGCTTTCCAGGACTTTTTTCTGCCCCCTTACCGGGTCAGCGAAGATGATTATAGCACCCGCCCTACGGGATGTCAACACTTTTTTTCATTTTTTTTTGCGGTTTTTTTTCGGGCGAAGACCCTAGGAATTGTCCGCCCCTTCCCTAAAACAAGAAAAAGCGGCAATCACTCGCTTTTTTAAGAGCAATCGCCACTTTCCTTTTTCTTCCGGACGTTTTTATTTCTTGCAAAGATGCACGGCAAATCCGCCGTATTCTCCTTCCAAGTAAATGAGCTTGCACGCTCCTTTTTCGTCTGTCATAATTGTATCCTTCCGGAAGCGGTAGCCTTTTTGCTCCAGATAATAAATAGCGCGCTCCATGTAATTGGTCTGAATTCCAATGTGCCCCAAAGTTCCTTCTCCGGGCTCTTTCATCACTTCTACGGAATTGCCGCAAAAATAGGAAAGCGGCGTTTCCTGCTTTGCAAATCCAAACGTGTCCATAAAGAGGTTAGCGGTCGTAGCTGCATCTGCACACGTAGGATTAATGCCGATGTGCTTAAGCCGGAAGCCAAGCATTTCCTGCACCGCTTCCTTGGTAAGCTCCGTAATGCGCGCAAAATTTCCAGAGTTAATCAAGTCGCTTCCAACCATCCAGCTGCCGCCGCACGCCAGAATCTTCGGGAAATCCAAGTAAGAAGTAATGTTTCCGGCATTTATGCCGCCGGTAGGCATAAACAAAACGTCACCATACGGCGCCGACATCGCCTTGATTTTCGCAAGTCCGCCGCTAGCTTCCGCCGGAAAGAATTTCAAAACACGAAGTCCAAGTCCAAGCGCCTGCTCAATCTCCGTCGGGCTCGTAACGCCGGGCGTAACCGGAACGCCGATTTCCTGACAATGACGCACAACTTCCGGATTTAGTCCGGGGCTGACAATAAACTGCGCTCCTGCCGTCACTGCCTCGTCCACCTGCTCTACGCTAAGCACGGTTCCGGCTCCCACAAGCATCTCCGGATACGCCTGCGTCATAGCCGCAATTGCGTCTTTGGCGGCCGCAGTACGAAACGTAACTTCCGCAACGGGGAGCCCTCCCTCGCAAAGCGCCCCTGCAAGCGGCGCAGCGTCTTTTGCGCAATCGATTTTCACAACGGGAATAATCCCGATTTTTCGAAACTTCTCCAGTACTTCGTGCATCTTTTCATCCTCTTTTCCTGATTTTATTTTATCGAAACTTTCCTGAAAGATCCAGCAATACGCCGTTTAGCGGATTGTGCTCATATATATAGGAAAGAAACGTGCTGTCCGCAATCATCTCCATTGCCTCTTTGCCAATTTGCGTATTGCTAAGCGCAGTCAATAGCGCAGACATAAGAAGGATAATAATAACTGCCTCGCAAAATCCAAGGGCCGCTCCGGCAAGCCGGTTCACAGAGTCCAAAAAACCGATTTTGGATACCAAATCGAGCGCGTTGCAAAGAAGAAACAGCCCAATAAGCGCTACGAAGAACACGACCAAATAGCTTGCGCAGCGCACAATCACAATAGCGAGACTTTGCGAAATATACTCTCCCGGACTTCGCACGCCGAGCTTTTCGTAATTTTCCTCTGTATTGTACTTGGCAAGCTCTTTTTTTAGCGCGTCCGGAATGTCTAGTTTTTCGATTTGCTCCTGCGTTTGCTCAAGCTGCAGCGATTCGTAAACCTTGTCTGCAATCCCCTGCATCAGCGCGTCCTGCTCAGTCAAAAAGTTGGCAAGCGCCGGCGCTAGAAGCGCGGCCAAAAGAAGCGCTGCAACAAACGAGCATATATGAAAAATCATTTTGACAAATCCCGAGCGCCAGCCAAGCAGCGTCCCGATAATAAGAATCCCTATAACCGTAATCATCATCCAGTTCATCTGTAACCTCCTGCCGCGAACCGCTTACTCTTCCTTTGTTCCAATCAATCGGATTCTTTCCGCATATTGCTCGCCTACCAAAAGATAAGCATCTCCGTCGCCGATGGAGTAAACGCAATTGACGTTTTTGGAAAAGGCCGTCCGGATTTTGTCCGTTCCGCCAATCCGAAATATATAAAGCTGCAAGTTGCTGTACAAAAGCGCTTCGTCTCCGGCAATTGTAAAACGCTCGTAGCCTCCGGCAATCGCCCGCTCATCTACCAGTTTCCCGCGTGTATCGTAAATTCTTACGAGGCAGTCGGTTTCGGGCGATGTGCCCTTTACGACAAGACCGATGTACTTTTCACTGTAGGAAACGAGCTCGATTTCCTCTGCCACCGTCACCGTTGTGATTTTTTCCGGAATTTCTTCCATGGCGTACAAAGTAAAGCCATTTTCACCAAACGCTGCGCACAGCTCCGAGTGCAAGAACACAACATCCGGGAGCATCTCTCCTTCAAACTTTTCCAGTCCGACAAGGCCGTCCACGTAATTTTCGCCCACGTCGCCGAAGTTGTAAAACGTAAGCTGGGTCTTTAAATTTTCATTATCAAACTCCACATAGCTTGTAACGAGCTTGGTTCCATCTGTAGAAATCGCAAAATCTACCGGAAAGCCGCTTGTAGCAGTGAGCGTATTCATTTCTACAAGGCGTTCCCCTTCTTTGCTGTACAAAGAGAAAAAGTCCTGCATCCCGTCGTCCATCCAAACAGCGGCGACTCCCTGCGAAGAAACCGTCGCCCGTACAATCGGGTATTCTGTCGTAATCGGGTTTGCTGAGCCGGTTCCGTCAAAAATGTACAGCGTCTTCGCGCCCTTGTCCGCAACAACAGCGCACTTCCCGCACGTATCGGCGATGGGATCGCTCATGCTAAACGAAACGTTCCAAACCTCGTCTCCCTGTGCGCCAATTACGGACGCACCGTCTCTGGAATAGCGCAGTACGCCGTCCGTCGTCAGACTGTAACCAACGGAAATGCTGCTTTGCAGCGTTACGCTGCGCTCGACATCGTACGTAAGATAGGTTCTGTTTTTATTTTGCCGGGCATAAAGATACAATGCGGCCAGAAGCACTACCAAAAGAACGCCGCTTACCATCAGCAGGTATTTAGTTTTCTTTCTTGTTGATAATTTCTTCATGCACACCTCTTCTGTACGATTTAAAAGCAAAGCAGATCACGCACTGACTTCTTACATTATAGCATACCGATTTCGGTATTTCACTATTTTTTCGTTAAAATTCCTTCCGTAAAGGAACGAACCGCCTCCGCGACCTCGTTCATCTGGTCGTGCTGCGTATACAAAAATAATCCGAGCAGCAAGAGAAATGTAACCGTCGTTATGATCGTAAGCACCGTAAGCATCGACCACTTCTTTACCGGCGCAGTCAGCTGCTTTGTGTTTTTCTTTAAGGCCTCCCGGCCTTTTTGAATGTACTGTGCAAGATGTTTTTCTTCCGGCGTATTCTTTGGCTGACGAAAGCGGGTGCGGATTGCCTCCGCCATTCGGTCTTCCGGCACAAGCGCCTGCGAGGGCCATGGATTTTCTACCATATACTCCTGCATAAGATCGTTCTTTTCGTAATAAACATAATAGCCCGGAAGCAGCTCCAGATGATGGCCATTATAAAAATAAACCTGCATGTTTTTTTCGTAGACATCGTACGCCAGCACGCAAAGCTCCTGCTCCGCGAACCATGTTTTCGCAAGCTCCTCGTAAAGCACGTTTTCGCCAAGCAAATAGGCCGGCATTTGCAGCAGCCAGCCGACCGGCTCCCACGAGGCAAAAAAACGCTTTTGTATTTGCTGCATCTCTTCCTTAATCCGCGCTCCCGCCTCCGGCGTCATATCGTCAAGCGTCAAACTAAGAGCCGCCGCCCCGTCCAAATACCACTCGCGGCAGCCGGAACTTAAGGATTTTGTCCCGTAAACCGCCAAAAGACAGCCATTCTCCATAGCCTGTTCGCTGTAGCGCACCAAGTAGCTTTGCACATAATCCTCTACGTAAATATGCTCCGCCGCATCCGGGCGCCCAATTTGCCGGAAACATTTTGGCGTCTGGCGGCGCAAAAGTGCCGGAGGGTTAAGCGCCTGCTTTTCTTCCGGCAATAAGTTGAACTCTGTCACACTGCTGCAATCCATTTTCTTCCTCCTAAATACCATGCCTTTGGCAAAGCGTAACACAGGAACGAAAAAAATTCTGTCGAATCCTCCGAAGAATCCGGGTTCCATTCGCAGGATGTGACAGCAGGCGCATGTTTTTCCAACAATCCGGCAAAGCCATTCCGAAATTTTCTATGTTTAGAAAATTATGGGGTTTTTTCTATTTGCCTTCGGTAATACTCTTATCAGTGAACGCAAGAAAGGAACGATCATGTCAAACAGGTACCGCAAAAATCAGATTTTTTATTTTAATTCCTACGACCCTTTTGTGTGCGAGGAATTCGGCAATGTCTTCCGCGGGCTGATGCAGCGCTTCCTCACAAAAGAACAGACGCCGGTGTTTCTTTGCATCGGAACCGACCGCGCAACCGGAGACTGTCTGGGGCCTCTTTTGGGAGACCGGCTCAGCGCACTTTCCCTGCCCTTCCCCGTTTTTGGAACGCTTGAAAAACCGGTTCACGCCAGAAATCTTGTAGAGACGCTGCGCTACGTAAAAGAGCGCTACCCCCGCCCGTTTTTCATTGCCGCAGACGCTTCTCTTGGCAGCGAGGAACATGTCGGATACATTACGCTTGGCGCCGGAGCGCTAAAGCCGGGCGCCGGAGTCAGCAAGAAACTTCCCGCTATTGGCGATCTGTTTATTACAGGGATCGTCAACCGTTCCTGCGGCGCGGACCAGATGATTTTGCAAACTACGCGGCTGCACATCGTCATGCAGTTGGCGGAATGCATTTTCGAGGGTATTCGGCTTGGAACTGCGCTTCGCGAAACCGCTTCTTCGCAGCAGCTGCCCCTCCCCACGCCCTACTAATCGAGTAGGAGGAAATTCCTCTAATTGAGGAATTTCCGACCTCTCACACCACCGCTCATGCGGTTCCGCAGGCGGCGGTTCAATCAACTTAACAAGTGACACGCCTCTCGGCGTAGTAGTTGCTCATGGAGACTAGCCCAAATGCGGCTAGTCTTTCATTTTCCACCTCACGATGGACACCCTTGCTGTTCAGCTATGTGCTTCGTCGCTGCCTACGCGCACTCGGGACTTTCACCCGTTAGAGCCCGCCCATGGCGGGCGAACACAAAAGACAAACGGCTGCTTTTAACAGCCGTTTGTCACTAAACTGCGTATTTTACAGCTCCGTACGCCCTTCAAGCGCACGAAGCAGCGTGACTTCATCAATATACTCTAAGTCGCCTCCGACCGGCACACCGCTTGCAATCCGCGTAACTCGGATTCCTGTAGGCTTAATGAGCTTGCTGATGTACATCGCCGTCGCTTCTCCTTCAAGGCTCGAATTCGTGGCGATAATCACTTCGTCCACTTCTCCTTCAAGCCGGATGAGCAGTTCCCGCAGGCGAATGTCGTTTGGGCCGATTCCCTGCATAGGGGAAATGACTCCGTTAAGGACGTGGTATACGCCTTGGTACTGCCCCGTCTTTTCGTATGCGACGAGGTCTCTGGACGTTTCTACGACCATAATCGTCTTGTGGTTTCGTTTTGCGCTCGCGCAAATCGGGCATACGTCTCGATCCGTTAAGGTAAAGCAGGTTTTGCAATAGCGGACGTTTTTCCTCGCGTCAACGATTGTCTGCGTAAACTTCTCTACCTGCTCTATCGGAAGGTTAATTAGGTGAAACGCCAGCCGCTGCGCGGACTTTGCGCCAATCCCCGGAAGTCTTCCAAGTTCTTCGATCAGTTTGCTGATGTACTCGCTATAATAATCCACGGCTCTTCACTCACCTAAAACCCAAAGCCGCCAAGGCTTCCGCCCAGTCCTCCGGCAATGTCGCTCATCGCTTCGCCGGACTCGGCCTCCATCATTCGGAACGCTTCGTTGACCGCTGTCATAATAAGATCCTGCAGCATTTCTACGTCATCCGGGTCAACCACTTCCGGAGAAATTTCAATCCCAACAATTTCCTTTTGGCCGCTTACGCGCACTTTAACCGCGCCGCCGCCCGACGCTGCTTCCCAAATTTTTGCTTCTAACTCCTTTTGCTTTTCCTCCATCTGGCGCTGCATGCGCTGCGCCTGCTTCATCAATTGGTTCATGTTTCCCGGCATCGCCCCGGGAAAGCCTCCGCGTTTTGCCATATTTGTTCTTCAGCCTCCGTTTTAATCAATTTCTTCTATAATTATATTTTTAAGACGTTGATTTAATACTGTAATGTCAACGTACTCCCGCATGGATTCTTCCGGCGCAAGCTGCTTCATATCGACCGAAACGTCTTTTCCTGTAATCCGCGCAATCAGCTTTTGCAGCTCATATTTCTTTTTTTCCGTACTCATTAACTTGTAGTCGGTTTCGTTATCAAACACCAGCAGCAAGCGGTCGTTCTCCGTAACGCTTGGACGCGCGTTCATCAAACACAGCCTTCCCGGCTGCGGAAACTGCCGCACAAGCTCTGTCCAATCCGCCGCAACGGCACGCAAATCTTCCGAAAGCGCTTTTGGAAGATTTTCGTCCTCTGCCTGCTCCGTCTCTGCCTGCGTCTCCTGCCTGTCTGGAAGCGCAACTACGCCGCGCCGCAAGTCGCTGATTTGCTCTTCTAACTGCCGTATTCGCTCTAACAAAGCACTTTGATCCACGTCCATTTGCGGACGGCAAAGGCGGATCAGCGCCATCTCTACTAAAACGCGCTTTTGTACGGCGTAGCGAAGCTGATTTGCTGTCTCGCTCAATACTTGAATGTAGCGCATAAGCTGGTTTTGCTCAAATACGCTTGCTTCCTGCACCAAAAGCGCTCTTTGCTCTTTAGAAACCGGAAGCACACTGCCAAGCGCATCCCCTTTGCCGGCAAGCAGCAGGTTTCGGATGTACCATGTCAAATCAACGACAAAGCGGGACAAATCTCTGCCTTCCGCCACCATCCGGTCCAAAACGCCAATACAGCCGGGCACGCTCGCGCCGCGAATGTAGCGAAGCATTTGCGCGAACACTTCTACGTCAACCGTTCCAAGCACTTCAAGGATTTTGTCGTAAGTCAGCTCCTGCTCGAAGTAAAACGATACGCACCGCTCAAGCAAGCTGAGCGCATCCCGCATGGAGCCTTCGGCAAGCCTTGCGATGTATTCCATCGCTTCTGGTTCGTAGGAAATTCCTTCTCTTTCACACAGCTCCTGAAGGCGGCTTGCGATTGTATCTAGGGCAATTCGTTTAAAGTCGTACCTTTGGCAGCGGCTTAAAATAGTAATCGGGATTTTGTGCACTTCCGTTGTCGCAAGAATAAATACTACGTAATGCGGCGGTTCCTCAAGCGTCTTTAAAAGCGCGTTAAAAGCGCCAATGGAGAGCATATGCACCTCGTCTATAATGTACACGCGGTACTTTCCTTCCGTTGGAGAATACCGGACTTCTTCCACAATCTCCCGGATGTTTTCCACGCCGTTGTTGGATGCGGCGTCGATTTCCAGCACGTTCATGGAATTCCCTGCGGCGATCGCTTTGCAAACTGCGCATTCGTTGCACGGGTTTCCGTTTACCGGGTGCTCGCAGTTAATGGCTTTGGCAAAAAGTTTGGCAACCGACGTCTTTCCGGTTCCTCTTGTTCCGCAAAACAAATACGCGTGTCCCACGCGGTCGGAGCAGATTTGATTCCGCAATGTCTTTACGATTGCTTCCTGCCCCTTCACCTCTTCAAAGGTGTCCGGGCGAAATTTTCGATACAGCGTCGTATATGCCATGCTTCTCGCCTCCCCGCCAAACGCTACGCGTCCAGTTTATCATATAAAAAAGCAAAAGGCAACCTCAGGAATCCTCCTCCAGCATTTGGATTTCCAAATAGTCAAAGGCGATAACTTCGGTGAAATTATCCTGCGAAAAGCGCGTTCCCGCGCGTCGGCGAAATTCGCGGATGTTTGCGTCCAGCCAGATTGGTTTTGCCAGATCAAACGTCCGGCACACCTCATCAAGCGCGTCAAAAACTTTTTTTGTCCGGTTGTCGCCGGATGCATTTTCTATAACTATATCGCGCTGTAAGCGCGCGTCCTTCCACATTTTTGCCCACATGCGAAACATCTTCCTGCCTCCGTAGCCGCTAAAACTTCCGCTTCCAGCTGCGCCCTCTTTTTGGACGCACAAAAGACTGTATCCAGTAAATCAAGGCGCCGGATACAAAGCCGCCAAGGTGCGCGGCGTAGTCAATTCCCTGCGTTCCGGTAAACATCGGGTAAAACAAAAACACGATAAAAATCCCCATACGAATCAGATTTTCCCGCCTGCGCAAATACGAATTCGTCAAAAAGATCATCAAAAGAGCGCCGGCAACTCCGTAGATTGCGCCGGATGCGCCAACAGAAGAGCTGTTTTCTCTCTGGAAGTAAAAGTAGCAGACCGAAGTCATCGACGCCAAAAGACCGGAAACAAAATACAGCAGCGCAAACCGAAAATGCCCCATTTCCCGCTCTACGATATCGCCGATGGAAAACAGCGCAATCATATTGCTGCTAATATGCCCGATATCTGCGTGCAAAAACATGCAGGTGAACACGCGGTAGTACTCATTTTGGTAAAACAAGGAGGGCCAGTACAGACAGCCGTTTTCCAAAAGTCCGCGCAGGCGAAAAAGATCTGTCAAAACAAATACAAAGACATTTAGGGCAATAAGGGCAAGCGTAACCCACGAATAACGCGAGACATTTTCGTACGTGCCGCGCATTTTTCGCCTGCGGTTTTCCTTGTCCCAGCTGCGCCGCGCTTCCTGCTTTCTTTTCCTATCCTCCGGCGAGATCGCCTCTTCGCTTCTTTTGCTCTCGCCTGCAAAAGCGAGGTTATTTTCCAGCATTGTACGAAGGCCAAGGAAATCTTCCGGCTGATCTTCAAACACGACAAGCCGTCCGTAGACCTCGTCGGCAATCCAGTACATGCTGCCCTGCGCTACTTCCTTTACGTGCGCGATATCCGACGTTAAAAAAAGCGCCATCGTTGGGACAAATTCAAAGCCGCGCTTAAAAAAAACGCCCTGAATGGTCTTTAAATAATTTTCGTACTGCTCCCGCGTTAGTCCCGAGAGCACACTGTCTTGCAAAAGCCAGACAAGGGAAGCGGACTGCCCGTCTGCAATGTAAAACAGGCACATCCCTTCCCTGTGTAAATCGACCGGAAGAAATTTCCGCTCGTTAAAATATCTTGTCAGTTTGTCCCATATATGCATTCCGCCACTGCCGCAGACGCTGCGCCGTCTGCCGATCTCCTTTTGCCTTTCTGTGCAACATCATAGCACACCGGCAGGCGTTTCGCAACGGATGATCTTGCAGACCGCCGTATTTGCATAAGTAAGCGGCTCATCGTGTACAAAAAAGACAATTCCGTCACACGGCGATACAAGCTCCTCAAGCGTTTGCCCAAAGTACACTTCTTCTAAGCGCGCAATCGGCTGATGAGCCAAAACCCGGTCTCCAGGCTTTACAAGCGGTCGGAAAAACCCTGCCTTTTCCGGCCGAACCGATGCGATTTGCCGGTCCGAGACAATGACGGAGGCGGGTGCCGGTTCTATTTCTCCCGACAAAATTCCTTCCGCCCGCATATAGCGCAGCACACTTTCTACAACCTGCTCAGCGCTTGCTTCGTCGATAACGGACGTTGTGCTGCCCTTTTTCAACGTATTCGCCGTGCGTGCACTCCTTTAGAAAAATGCCGGAAACGGGCGCGTTTAAAAACGCCACTTCCTCCGGGCGGTAACCGATGAGCGGTTTTTTCACTGCCTGCGCCTGCCCGCTCCAAATCCCCAGATGTTTCATCAGCGAAAAGAGCCCTTCACACAGCTGGTCGCCGTATTCTTTTGTAATGCGCATCCCAACGCCCATCTCCACAACAAGCGTCGGCGTCTGACGGCTGTTTAAGCTGTGCGCCAAAGTCGCCTCTAAGACAGTGTTCGCGCCGTGTACCCAGACAAAATCCACATTTGCCAGGCGCGCGTAAGGAAGCAGCATATCTTTGTGCAGCTCGTTAATGCGAATCTGCGGCATCTCCGTTAAGTAGATGTTGCTTGCGTGAATATCCACACAAAGACTGCTCCCTAAAAGGTCGCTCACAATTCCCGCCGCCAGGTATTCTGTCATTGCCCCGTCCTTCGAGCCCGGAAACAGGCGGTTCATATCCAGATCAAAGCCGGGAATGCCCCGACTTACCGAATCGATTCCAAGCGGATTCATTGCCGGATAAATTTCTACAATTCCTTGCAGGTACTCCGGATGCTCCGTAATCCGGCGAATCATTTCATAGCAGACGTAAGGCGGTCGAAATTCTCCAGCGCATATTTGCGGTCTTCCTCGTAAAACGGCAAATACGTCGGCGCGTTTTTTAAAATCGGTTCTTCGCTTAGATAGTAGCAAATCATCTTCGGAACGAAGTAGTAAATTCCTTTGTCATCGGCAATACCGTTCCCCGGCGCATTTAAAAGCGCTACGTTTCCTCTGCGGTAGACGTCAAAGATGTGCGGAATTCCAATCACGGACTCCGGGTTAAAATTCAATAAAATACAGGTGCTCGTTTTCCACAACCAAATCGTCGTGCTCTACAAGCGGCACATGCATCCGCTCAGCTAAGAAGGAATGCTCAAAGTAAGCGGCGTTGTAGCGCCCCGGCGTTAAGACAACGGAAATTTCTCCGGTATTTACGTGCTCCATTACATGCGAGAGCAAATCCGCATAATTTCGATTGTCCTCAATGTGATTTTCCCGAAACGTGCGCGGACTGCTTCTTCTGCAAAGCTCACGCGCAATCATCGGATACAAAGCGCCGGAAGGGACGCGGAGATTATCTTCCAGAATGTACCACTCCCCATCCTTTCCCTGCACCAAATCAATGCCGGAAATATGGGAAAAGACGTCTTTTGGCGGGCGGATTCCCTCGCACTGCGTCGTGTAGCCGCTTGAGGAGTAAATAAATTCTTCCGGAATCACTTTGTCCCTAAGAATCGCCTTTTCGCCGTATATATCTTTCAAAAACAGGTTCAGCGCCTTCACTCTTTGTTTCAGGCCCTTCTCCATTACGGCAAACTCCTGCGCGCTTAAAACGCGCGGGATGGCGTCAAAGGGGAACAGCTGCTCCTTAAACTGATTGTTTTTGTAAATTCCAAACTTTACTCCGTAACGGGCCAGCCATTCGTTTATTACTTCGGTTCGTTCGTATAGGTCAATCGTGCTCATTGCTGCCTCCCTATCATAAAATAGTTTCTTTTTTCACCAAAAAAGAAAAAGGAGCCGGCAGCGCCAACTCCATTGTTTCTCTTATAGTAATGTTTTTTATGTTCCTGTCAAGTAGTTTATGAATTTTTCGCCGCGCCTGCTTTATTTTTTCCCGAACAGCCACGAAAAAAACCAAACGGACAAATTTGTGTATTTATTCGTCGGAAGTCTTGCCGGATTCGGGTCGTCTAACAGATCCTGCTCTTCCTGCGTAATTTCTCCTTGCCGATTTAGCGTATTCTCCACTCTATCGAGCATTTTCATTTTGTCTCGCAGACGCTGCATACAGGAAAAAAGGTACTCTTCCTCCTTGGGGTACGTTTGAATGCGCTCCCGCTCAACGTAATCGCTTTCTTTTGCACTGCAGCGAAAAAGAAGGGAAAAGGTTTGGTGCGCACAGTAAACAAGCAGCGACGCGTAAGCAAAGATGCACATCCCTTGCAAAATAACGGCAGGAACGATGGAGAGTGTTCCGTAGCCTCTTGTCAAAAAAATTTCAATGACGTATTGCGAAACTGCAACAAGCGCCAGAAGCGTTGCCCACGAAACAATAACGCCCGCTCTTTCCTGCCGCATACGTACAGCAAGGCTTTCGTAGTCTTTTGTAAGCTCCGAAAGAGCAAGCCGCAGCCGGTCTCTTTGACGCTCTAATTTAAACAGGTTCATCGACACGTTCCATTCCCTGTCTTCTTTGCTCACGCTTCCTTCCACGCTACCACCTCGCCTTTTGCAAGTGTTTTCGGCACGTCAATCAGCCGCTGGTTCTCGCTTCCGCGAAATTGCAGGGAAATGTTTTTCTTTTCCTCCACAAACTCGCCGTCTACTAAGACGTCTAGAAGAGAAATCATCTCGTCCGTCACTTCGCAGCGCGCACGGCTCTCTCCGGTCAGCTCTTCCCAAGTGTAGCCGGAATAACACCAGATTGTTTTTTCGGGAAGCTCTTTTCGGATCCGGCGCAAAAGAGGCATAAGCGCCCGCTGATTGTCCGGTTCCATCGGCTCGCCGCCAAGAAGCGTCAGCCCGTGCACGTAAGAAGGGCGAAGCGAATTTATAATTTCGCTCTCCGTTTCCGCCGTGTACTCCTCTCCGTAGCCAAAGTCCCACGTCTGAGGCTGAAAGCAGCCTTTGCAATGATGCGTACAGCCGGACACAAACAGGACCGTGCGAATTCCGGTCCCGTTTGCTATATCACATTTTTTTATGTTTCCGTAATGCATTATAAGTGCAATACCCTTTCACGAATTTCCTGCGTGCGTCCCTGATTCCAAAACTGCGTTCCGATGTAGCCGCACGTACGTCTTGCCACATTCATCTTCGACTGGTCTTCGTTGCCGCAGTTTGGGCATCTCCAAATCAGCTTGCCGTCTTCTTCTACAATCTGGATTTCTCCGTCATAGCCGCACACCTGACAGTAGTCGCTCTTTGTATTCAGCTCCGCGTACATGATGTTGTCGTATATGAACTTCATCACTTCTAATACCGCAGGAATGTTATGCTGCATATTCGGAACTTCCACGTAGGAAATCGCGCCGCCGGGAGAGAGGTTTTGAAACTTCGACTCTAGCGCCAGCTTTGCAAACGCGTCGATTTCCTCGGTCACGTGAATATGGTAGGAGTTCGTAATATAATTTTTATCCGTTACGCCTGGAATAATGCCAAAGCGCTTTTGCAGGCTCTTTGCAAACTTGTACGTCGTTGACTCAAGCGGCGTTCCGTAAAGGGAATAATGAATGTTTTCTTCGGCTTTCCACTGTGCGCACGCCGCGTTTAACGCTTCCATAACGCGCAGTCCAAATGCTTCGCCTTCCGGCTCCGTCAGCTTCTTTCCAGTCACTTCGTAAACGCACTCCCAAAGTCCTGCGTATCCTAAAGACAAGGTGGAGTATCCGCCGTAAAGCAGCCGGTCAATCGGCTCTTTTTTCTTTAATCTGGCAAGCGCGCCGTATTGCCAAAGAATCGGCGCAGCATCCGAAAGCGTTCCCTTTAAACGCTTGTGGCGGCACTGAAGCGCCCGATGGCAAAGCTCCAGCCGCTCCTGCAAAACTTCCCAGAAGCGCTCCTCGTTTCTGGAGTCGCGGCAGGCTGTGCAGGCAACGTCTACAAGATTAAGCGTTACGACGCCTTGGTTAAACCGCCCGTAATACTTCGGTTTGCCGTTTTCGTCTACATAAGGCGTTAAGAAGCTGCGGCAGCCCATGCACGTGTAGCAATGGCCTTCGCCGTTTTCGTCGATTTTGTTTTGCAGCATAACTTTTTCGGAAATATAATCCGGCACCATGCGCTTTGCGGTGCATTTTGCCGCCAATTCGGTCAAATACCAATACGGAGAATCTTCGCGGATGTTGTCTTCCTCCAAAACGTAAATCAGTTTCGGGAACGCCGGCGTCACCCAAACGCCTGCCTCGTTTTTCGTACCGATAATACGCTGGTTGAGGATTTCTTCGATGATAATCGCTAGGTCCTTTTTTTCCTGCTCGTTCTTCGCTTCGTTCAAGTACATGAACACAGTAACAAACGGCGCCTGTCCGTTTGTCGTCAAAAGCGTTACGACTTGGTACTGAATTGTCTGCACGCCGCGGTTAATCTCCTCGCGGAGCCGTTTTTCCACAAGCGCGTTCATCTTTTCCGGACTAATGGCAATCCCAAGCGCTTCCATTTCCGCAGCCGACTGCCGCCGGATTTTTTCTCTTGACACTTGCACAAACGGCGCTAAATGCGAAAGAGAAATGGACTGGCCGCCGTATTGGTTGGAAGCGACCTGCGCGATAATCTGCGTGGCAATGTTGCATGCCGTAGAGAACGAATGCGGCCGCTCAATCATCGTGCCGGAAATAACTGTGCCGTTTTGCAGCATGTCTTCTAGGTTTACAAGGTCGCAGTTATGCATATGCTGCGCGAAATAGTCGGCGTCGTGAAAGTGGATAATGCCTTCCTCGTGCGCACGGACAATTTCCTCCGGAAGCAAAATCCGCTTTGTCAGGTCTTTGCTGACTTCTCCCGCCATATAGTCACGCTGTACGGAGTTGACCGTCGGGTTTTTATTGGAATTTTCCTGCTTCACTTCTTCGTTGTTGCACTCAATCAGGGACAAAATTTGATTGTCCGTTGTGTTTGCAACGCGGGCTAAGTTTCTTGTGAAACGATAGCGGATATAGCGCTTTGCTGTTTCCGGTGCGCCCTGTAAAATAATGTGTGTTTCTACCAACTCTTGGATTTCCTCCACGGAAAGCGCGCGCCCGATTTCGTTGCAGTAATCTTCAATCACAAGCGAAATATAGTCAATCTGACGCATCGTAAGTTCCGGCTTGTGATCCGTTTCGTTGTTCGCTTTTAAGATAGCGTTTTTGATTTTTTCCCGGTTAAAAGTCTCTTCCGAGCCGTTTCTTTTAATAATCTTCATGTGTGTTCCCCCAATGCGAAAGCTACGTCCATTAAATGCGATGCCTTCATTCTAACGCAGAACAATAAAGAATTCAACCCCTAATAGGCACAAGATATAGATTTTTTTTTCGTTTTCCACTATATCTTGTGCTAATACCGGCAATTGTCACCTTTTTTTCTTTCTCCGGTTGACAATAGTCTCTCTGCACGCTATAATTTCCGCAAAACAAATTCGCAGTGTGCGAGGAAACCGTGTATGAAATACCAAGAGCAGCTGTTAGCAATTCTCGAGCAAAACCGTGGAACATACTTGTCCGGAGAATTGCTGGCGCGCAAACTTTTTATCAGCAGAAACACCGTATGGAAAACAATGAAAGCCTTGCAGGCGCAAGGGTACCCTATCGACGCAGTTACAAACAAAGGGTACGCGCTTGCCGCGCACAGCGACGTGCTGTCCTCTCCCGCCATCGCCGCCAAAATGCGGCATAAAGAGCGGGTGCAAATAAGCGTTTTGCAAAGCGTAACGTCCACGAACACCTGCCTGAAAGCAGAGGCTCTAAAAGGCGCGGCGGAAGGAACGCTTTTGGTTGCGCTTTCGCAAAGCGCCGGAAAGGGACGGCTTGGCAGAAGCTTCGTCTCTCCTGCGAACTCCGGCGTTTATATGAGCCTGCTTCTTCGCCCGAAGATGGCAGCAAAAGACGCGCTTATGCTAACGACCGCCATTGCCGTCGCCGCCGCGCAGACAATCCGCCATCTAACAAACCTCCCCGTTGGCATCAAATGGGTGAACGATTTGTTTTTAGACGGGAAGAAAATTTGCGGAATCCTAACGGAGGCTGCCGTAGACTTCGAAAGTCAGGGACTTGAATACGCCGTTGTCGGGATTGGCATAAACTTAGAGCTGCCGGAAGACGGTTTTGACGAAAGCATCAAAGACGTTGCCGGTTCGCTGTTTGAAAAAGGCAAAACGCCGCCCGGCTTTCGGGCTGCACTGATTGCAGGAATTATTGACCGTTTTCTGGATTCCTACGACCACCTGGAAGAAAAGCCGTTTTTAGGCGCCTACCGGGAGCTTTCCTGCATTTTAGGAAAGCCTGTGCGCGTTGTGGACAACATCTACGCTCCCGGCAGTTTTCGGGACGCTACCGCGCTGTCCATTGACGACCAGTGCCGCCTGCTCGTGCAGTTTCCCGACGGGGAACAAAAGGCGCTGTCCTCCGGCGAAGTGAGCATCCGACCGGCGCAAACAAAAATATTCAAGACCTAAAAAGGAGATTTCTTCCATGCAAAAAGCAAAATCAACCCCTTCCGTGCGTCTGTCCGTAACCGACCTCGCGCTGATTTCTTTAATGACGGCGCTTACGTGCGTCCTTGCACCCCAGTCCATTCCAATCGGCCCCGTTCCGATTTCCCTAACGATGCTCGTTATCTTTTTCTCGCTGTACATCCTTGGCATGAAAAAAAGTACG
This sequence comes from uncultured Lachnospiraceae bacterium, assembly GCA_944384025.1. Taxonomy (GTDB): domain Bacteria; phylum Bacillota; class Clostridia; order Lachnospirales; family Lachnospiraceae; genus ISDg. Next base: position 57,156 of record CALWRS010000009.1, on the reverse strand, counting down.
CTCAGCTACCTGCTCTATCTTTTGCTTGGCTTTGCCGGTCTTCCGGTTTTTTCCGGCTTTACCGCAGGAGCCGGAAAGCTCCTTGGCCCTACGGGCGGCTATCTGATTGGCTTTTTGCCAATGACCGTTATTGCCGGACTTGTGATTGAGCGGTTTTACCAAAAACGAATCCTATGCTTTCTTGCCATGCTTTTGGGAACTGCCGTTTGCTACCTGTTTGGCACGCTCTGGCTTGCCTATGTCGGAGGCTACTCCTTTGTTGCCGCGCTGCATATCGGCGTGCTCCCGTTTCTTCCCGTGGACTTTTTAAAGATGGCGCTTGCCGCCGCGTTTGGCCCGCAGCTGCGCAAGCTTTTGCTTCGCGCCCGCGTGCTAAAGGATTAGTCTTGCATTCCCTCCTCGGAAACGGTATACTTGGAATCGATTTGAAAGGTACCGCAAACAAACGGAGGGACGTTTATGACTTCTGATGAATATACCAAAGCGCTTCGCGCAGGAGAAAAAGAGTACGATTCCTGCGTATCAAAAGGCGCATACCCTTATCTTTCCTATTTAGACGACATGCTCTCGCATGTTGATATCGAGTGCCGCACGAAGCTCGGTCTGGTGGAAATCCCTATCGAGAAAATTGTCGGCACCTACAACAAAAACCGTTCCAACGCCTTTGCGCGCAATTTCATGCCGCTTTTAGAGCGCGGTACGGAATTTGCCCTGAAATGGGAAGCTTTGTACGACTCCATGGAAAAAGAAGGCTTACGCGAGCCGATTATCGCCTACGAATTTATGAACCAGTTTTACGTTCAGGAGGGCAACAAGCGGGTCAGCGTTTCCAAATACATGGGCGCAGTCAGCATCGAAGGACAAGTGACGCGCATTGTGCCCAAACGCACCGACACGAAAGAAAGTCTGTGCTATTACGAATTTTTGAGCTTTTACGAAAAGACTGCCATCAATTATCTAAGCTTTACAAAGCCCGGAAGCTACGCCCTGCTGCTTACCGCAACTGCGGGCGACGCGGAAAAAGTCTGGACGGAGGACGACCGGCTGGATTTTAAGTCGGTTTACACAAATTTCCGCAAGGAATTTCTTGCAAAAGGCGGCGCCAAGCTGTCGTTGACCGCTTCCGACGCTTTGCTCATTTATCTAAACATCTTCGGTTACGAAAAAGCAAAAAACAACCTCTCTGCCGACTGGAAGTCCGATTTAACAAAAATCTGGAAAGAGTTCCTGGTTTACGCCAGAGAGCGCTCCATTGCCATTTCCCTAAACCCGATTGAAGATCCGAAAAAGCATACGCTTGCGAAGCTCATGTCCGGCAAAACGTACGCCGCCGCGTGGGTCTACGAAAAGAACAAGGAAACAAGCGCTTGGACGTATAGTCACGAGCTTGGCAGAGAGTACGTAGAAGACGCGCTTGGCCACCAAATCCAGACCGACGCGTATTTTGACGTGACGCTTGATATTGCCGAAGAAACGCTTGCCGCTATCCTGCAAGACGGCTACAACATCCTGTTTTTGACATCGCCGCAGTATATTGCCATTGCGACAAAGCTCGCAGTAGAGCACCCGGATGTAAAGATTCTAAACTGCTGCCTAAACATGTCTTATCAGCACGTCCGCTCGTATTATTTGCGGATGTACGAGGCGAAGTTTCTTATCGGCGCGATTGCAGGGTCGCTTACGCCAAACAATAAAATCGGCTACGTAACGGATTATCCGATTTACGGCTCCGCTGCCAGCATCAACGCGTTTGCGCTTGGCGCAAGCACGGTAAATCCCGAAGCCGAAGTTTATCTGAAGTGGACGACGCTTAAGGACCCCGGAGAGGAGGATTTGTTCGCCGCAAACGACATCCGCCTGATTTCCGACCGAGATTTAAACGCAACGTCCAATCCGTCCAGAGAATACGGGCTCTACATAAAAGGGGAGCCTCCCAGAAACCTTGCAATGCCCGTTTGGCACTGGGGGAAGCTTTACGAAGAAATTCTTCGCAGTATTCTAAACGGCTATTGGAAAGATGAGGAAGCGTCTGCGGGGCTGCACGCGCTAAACTATTGGTGGGGAATTTCCGCCGACGCCATCGACGTGATTTACTCTGAAAAACTCTCCGAAGACACCAAACGCCTTATTCGGCTTTTGAAAAATTCCATAAAGAACGAAACCTTCCATCCTTTTTCCGACCTGATTACGTTTCAGGACGGTTCCTGCGTGGACGCCGGTGCGCAGATGGACCCTATGGAAATCATCCGCATGAACAAGCTTGTGAAAAACGTGCGCGGATTTATTCCAACCATCGACGACGTACTGGAAAGCGTCCAGCCGCTTGTAAAGCTGCAGGGGCTGTTCCGCCCGGAAAGCTCGACGCACCTTTGATGCGTTAAAACGGACAGGAGAAGGGAAAAGGGGTATGAAAATACTAGTAATTGCCGACAGGGAATGCAAGGCATTATGGGATTATTATGAACCGGGAAAGCTGGATGAATACGACCTAATTTTATCCTGCGGAGATTTATCGCCGTTTTATCTTTCCTTTCTTGCGACTTTTACGAAGGCGCCGGTTTTGTATGTACATGGGAATCATGACGACTGCTACCGCCGGACGCCGCCGGAAGGCTGCATCTGCATTGACGACCAGATTTATGAATTTCAGGGAGTGCGTATTTTGGGGCTTGGCGGCTCTATGCGCTATAAGCCGGGCATCCACCAATATACGCAGGAAGAAATGACTGAACGCGCCAGACGCTTCCGTTTTCGCCTCTGGCGCAAAAAAGGTTTTGATATTTTGCTCACGCACGCGCCCGCTTACGACCTTGGCGACGCAAACGACCTCGCGCACCAAGGATTTCACGCGTTTCGCTGGCTCTTAGAGAAATACCGGCCCGCTTATTTTGTGCACGGACACACGCATTTAAACTACAGCCGGAAGCTGAAGCGAACGCAGGAGTTTGAAGGAACGACTGTTGTCAATGCGTACGAGCGCTACGTAATCGAACTGCCAAAGCCAAAGCGCCACTAAGGGCAATCGTTTTAGCGCGCCACGCGCGAAATACCCATGCAAAGCAAAAACGCCGCTAAGTCCACCGCTACAATCGTTGCTCCTACCGGCGTTGCCGCAAGCAGGGAAATAAAAATTCCAAAAAGCGCGCAAACAACCGCCAAAATTGCCGAGCATACCGCTACGCCGCGAAAGCTTCGAAACAGCCGCATCGAAGAAAGCGCCGGAAAAATAATGAGCGCAGAAACTAAAAGCGAGCCGACTAAGTTCATTGCAAGTACGACAATAGCGGCCGTAATGCACGCAATCAGCGTATTGTACACGCCCACCTTAAGCCCCGAAGCGCGGGAGAAGTTTTCGTCGAAGGTTACGGCAAAAATCCGGTGATAGCAAAGCGCAAACAATAACAGCACCGCAGCCGACATTCCAATACACAAAAAGACGTCCGATTCACGCAGCGTTAAAATGGAGTTCGAACCAAACAAAGACGAGCAAACGTCTCCGGCAACGTTTGCGGAAGTAGAAGTTAAATTCATCAGCAGATACCCTACCGCGAGCGCACTTACGGAGATTACTGCAATCGCGGCGTCGCCGTTTAGCTTCGGATTACGTCCGGTGCGCAAAAGAATTACGGCCGCCGCTAACGTAACCGGCAGCACAAGCGCCGTTTGGTTCATCACTTTTAAGGCGGCGGCAACGGCAATAGCGCCAAAAGCTACGTGCGAAAGGCCGTCCCCGATAAAAGAAAACCGCTTTAGCACAAGCACTACGCCAAGCAGCGCCGAGCAAAGCGCAATCAGCACGCCTACAATCAGCGAATAGCGCACAAAGGGGTAAGAAAGATAATGCCCCAGCGTTGTAATCATCTCTCCCATCGGCTTCCTCCTTTTTTATTCTGCGCCAAGCGCCCTGGCAAGTACTTTATAATTTTCCTCCATCGCAGAAAGATAATCTACGCCGTCTTGCGGCGTTACCGACTGCAGGGAGTTAAATGTGACAATGCTCTGACCGCCACCACTTGTATTCTCTGCAATTGTCTGCGCAATCTTTTTGTCGGAGCCATCCAGCACCAAAATAGTGTCAATGCCCAGATCCTCCAGCTTTTCCGCCAGAAAAATAACTGTCTCAAAGCTTGCTTCGCTCTCCGCCGAGCAGCCCGAAAAAGCGGCGTAGCAATGCAAATCGTAATCCTGCACCAAATAACGAAACGGGAAGCGATCCCCGATAATAAGCGTATCAATCGGAGCTGTCTTGCAAAGCGTTTCGTATTTTTGGTCTAGCTCAGAGAGCTTCTCTTTGTAAAGCGACGCATTTTCCGCAATCTTCTCTTTTTCCTCCGGAAGCAGTTTTTGTAGCGTTTCCGAAAGCTCCCCGACGAAAAAGTCCGCGTTTCGAAGCGACAGCCACACATGCTCGTCCATCGACGCTTCTTCGTGCTCGTGATCGTGCTCTTCGTGCTCGTCTTCCTCTTCGTCCGAAGGTTCGTCTTCGCCTCGCCACTCTTTAAGCATCGGCAGAAGGATTTTTCCCTCGCGGTCTTCTTCGTCCGAAAGCGCGTCAAGCACCCATTGTTCCGACTCTCCGCCGATGCATACAAACAAGTCGCTCTCCTGAATGGCAATCATATCGTCCGCACTCGCCTGGTAGCTGTGCATATCCGCGCCGGTGTCGTTTAACAGCGTCACTTCCACGCCCTGTACGCCGTCAAGCAAGCTGCAAAGCCAGTCGTATACCGGATATACTGTGCATACAACCTGAAAAGCCTCCTTTTCGCGGCTTTTGCACCCGCCCAAGAGGCCGATGCATAAAAAAACGGTCAAAAGGACCGTGCCAATCATTCGCAGTTTTTTTCGTGCCTGCATTTTTTCCTCCATGCTTTTCTTAGGGAAAACAAGCGGCAGCCCTTACGGAGCCGCCGCTCTCGGTTTTTTGATTTATAAATCGCAGTTGTTTACGGTTCTTGGGAACGGAATTACGTCGCGGATATTGGACATACCGGTCAGGTACATAATGCAGCGTTCAAAGCCCAGACCGAATCCGGCGTGCCGCGCGGAACCGTATTTGCGAAGATCCAGATAAAACTCGTAATCTTCTTTTTTAAGTCCCATCTCCTGCATTCTCTTTACGAGCTTGTCGTAGTCGTCCTCTCTTTGCGAACCGCCGATAATTTCGCCGATTCCCGGAACAAGGCAATCCATCGCCGCAACCGTCTTTCCGTCCGGGTTAAGCTTCATGTAAAACGCCTTGATTTCCTTTGGATAGTCGGTAACGAACACCGGCTTGCGGAAAATAACTTCCGTCAGATAGCGCTCGTGCTCGGTTTGCAAATCGCAGCCCCAGCTTACTTTGTAGTCAAACTTGTCGTTGTTTTTCTCCAAAAGCGCAATCGCTTCCGTATACGTTACGTGCGCAAATTCTGAAGAAGCCACATGCTCTAACCGCTCAATCAGCCCTTTGTCCACAAAGTTGTTAAAGAATTGCATTTCCTGCGGCGCGTTCTCCAAAACGTAGCGGATAATATATTTGATCATGCTCTCCGCAAGTTCCATATCGTCCGATAAGTCAGCGAAGGCAATTTCCGGCTCAATCATCCAAAACTCTGCGGCGTGGCGTGTCGTGTTTGAGTTTTCCGCGCGAAACGTCGGACCAAACGTGTAGATGCTGCGAAACGCCATCGCATATGTTTCGCCGTTTAGCTGTCCGCTTACGGTAAGGTTCGTAGGCTTGCGGAAAAAGTCCTGCGAAAAGTCCACTTCTCCGTTTTCTGTCAGCGGGATGTTTTTCAAATCCAGCGTTGTAACCTGAAACATTTCTCCCGCGCCTTCGCAGTCACTGCCGGTAATCAGGGGCGTATGCACATATACAAAGTCGCGCTCCTGAAAGAATTTGTGGATGGCGTATGCCGCCAGCGAACGAACGCGGAAAACTGCCTGAAACGTATTTGTTCTTGGGCGCAGATGCGTCATTGTACGCAAATACTCCAGCGTGTGCCGTTTTTTCTGAAGCGGGTAATCCGGCGTGGAGCTGCCTTCTACGACAACGGAAACGGCCTGCACTTCAAACGGCTGCTTTGCCTCGGGCGTAGCTACTAATTCGCCTTCTACCAAAACTGCCGTCCCAACGCCTAGCTTGCACGTTTCGGCAAAGCCTTCCATCTGCTCGTGGTAAACGACTTGCAGCGGCTCAAAATAGCTTCCGTCGCTAATCACAAGGAATCCGAACGACTTGGAGTCTCGGTTGCTGCGCACCCAGCCTCCCAGCTTTACGGTTTTTCCAAGATACTGTTCTCTGTTTTTATATATCTGCTTTACGGTAACAAGATCCATAACTTCCTCCCTCGTGCGGCAAAGGTCTTGCCTTATAAGTAACTAAAGTAATTCGTTTCCGCCCGCTTGTCAAGGGGCAATTCCGTTTTTCTCCGCCGGGGAATGCAAGTATTTTTGCTCAAACTGCGGAATAGGAATCGGACGCTCAAAGAGATATCCCTGCGCCTTTGTAAAGCCGCAATTGCTTAAAAACTCTTCCTGCTGCTCGGTCTCCACGCCTGCAAAGACCGCCTCCTTCTTAACGGAGGCAATCATTTCGCACATGCAGCGCACGTAGTCGCGCTCCCGCTCTGAGTTTCCAATGTTTTCCAAGAAGCTTTTGCGTATTTTCACACTGTTAACCGGCGCGTGAATCAGCATGGAAAGCGTGTCGCTGCCGCTGCCAAAATTATTCAGAGAAATCCGGAAGCCAAGCTGGCGCAGCCGGGTGAGCATTTCCATCTCTCTTCCGCGGTTTGACAAAATCGCCTCGTCAATTTCAAGCTCCAAAAACTGCCCGCTTACGCCGTATTGCTCGGCAAGCCGGACAATTCGGTCGTCGAAATTCGAAACAAAGCGGCTGTTGGAAAAATTAACGGAGATGGGGATTCTTCGAACTCCGGCCTTTTGCCATCGTCTTAACGTTTGCAGGACGCTTGTGTAGACGTAAAAGTCCAGTTCGGATATATGCCCTGTTTTTTCAAGAATCGGCACGAATTCCGCCGGAGAGCGGTAGCTTCCGTCTTCGTTTTTCCAGCGCGCAAGCGCCTCCGCGCCAATCACTTCGCGGTTTCCAAGCGCAAACTTCGGCTGTAGGAAAACTTCTATTTTCCTGTCGCGTATCGCGTTCATAATTTCTCCGGCAATGCTTTGCTCGTAGCTTCTGCGCGCCCGAAGCTCCTCCGTGCATACGCAAAAGACTTTGCACTGCTCGGCTTTTGCCTGTTTACGCGCCAGATTTGCGTTGTCAATCGCCTGCACAAGATCGTCCTCGCCGCGTTTTAGAAAGTAAATCCCGTGCGTTAACTGAATATCGATTTCCGGAAAATATTTGCGCTGGTGCTCCGCAAAAACTTTCGTCCAGCTGCGGATTTTCGCAAATACAACGTCCCAGGACTCTGCGTTTAGATAAACGAGAAAATAGTCCGAATGCAGCCGACAGGCAAAGCATTTTTTCCCTTTTCGCAAAAACATCGCGCCAAAATCGCGCAAAATTCGGTCGCCCGCAGGATACCCGAATTTTTCGTTCAGATAGGAAAAATCGTTGACGTCGCAGGAAACGATTGCGTGGACTGCCTCCGCATCCGGCTGGCGCAGCATTTCCTGTACTCTGGCGCAAAAAGCCGCGCGGTTATATAGTCCCGTCAGGCGGTCCGTCGTTGTCAGTCGGTTAATAAACAGCCGGTTCGCGCTGCTTTCTTTTTGAATTTTCTTTTCTTCTTCAATCAGCGCCGCTCTGCCGTAAATAAAGGCAATGCGGCCGTCGGCGTTTGCTACGGCAACAAGCGAAAGGCGATACCATTTGTACTCCTTTTCGTTGATGCGAACGCGATACTCTCCTCTGCCGTTTTTTCCCTGAAGCAACACTTCCCTGCAAAGGCGCGCGAAATCTTCGTAATCTTCCGGATGCACCCACTCCCGCGCAATTTTTCGTTTTAGAAAGTCTTTTAGCACGCCGTTTTCAATCGATAAATGCTTTAGCTGAATCGGGAGCGTCAGCTCGTCCTTTTCCACGTCGTAGCCTACCGGATAGTCGTCCGACGCATCCTCTACCTGCCGATAGCGCTCAAGCTGGTATTTCATGGCAAGCTCTGCGTTCACACGCTCTGTAATATCCGTAAAAGTGCAGCTCACAAACGTTCCGCTTTCTTCCGAGCGGCTTACAACAAACACTCTACCGTGCACCCAGCTCATTTTGCCGTCGGAGCGGTTCACGCGAAAATCCGCCTCTGCTACGGAATGCTCTTCGTGCTTTGGGTCAAAAAGCCGAAGTACTTCCCGGACATCGTGCGGGGCAATAATATCCGTCAGATAATTGTTGTGGATACCCGCTAGCTGCTCGCGGGTATATCCGATAATCGAGTAAAAGGTATCGTTCGCGTAATAGATTTCCGGCACATTTTCCCGCGACGGCTTCCCTTTGTAGGAAAACGCAGCAATGCCTACCGGCAAATTTTTAATCAATCGGGAAATTTGGCGCTTTTGCAGCGTCTCCGCGGTCACTGGAAGCATCGTAACTTCGAAAACGCCGTTTTTCATCATTTTCTTCTGACGGCGGATAAAGCATTGCATCATAACCGGTTCTCCTTCTACGCTGAGAACCCGATGCTCTAAGCAGACAACCATCTCGCGCCGAAGCTTCTCCGAAAGAATGCTCCGAACCGCCTCGCGGTCTGCTTCGTAAACAAGCTCCATGTAATGCGCACTGCCGCAAGCGTCTGCGCCGCCCCAAAGCATTGCGCTAAGGGACGCGTCCATTTCTAAAATTGGGTAATCGGGGTCGTCTTTGATTGTGCAGGAAGCTACGACGAGCTGGCTGGCGCGGTTTCTTAAAACCGCCTGCCGTTCAGAAGAAGGATTCCTTGTCAGCCCTTCCAGAAATTCCAGTACGACAGCATCTCCCGCGAAAGTGTGAAAGATTTGCTTTCTGGCTCTTTGATCCGTCGAGCACACAAGCAGACAGGATAAAAAAGTGGACCAATTCAGAGGATATGCGCCGCGTTCGATGGAACTTACGGTCTGCCGGGAAATGCCAATCTGGTCGCCAAACTGTTCCTGCGAGAGCCGGAGCGTTTTTCGGTAATTCTGCAAATTCGCGGAAAAAAGCGAGAGCAGTCTTTGTTTGTCCTCTGCCAAAAGCTGCATTCCCATTCTCCTCCTTAAAGTCTTTTCGGCCCGCTCCCAATAGCAACAACGTAAAACGTGGGCGCATAGCCAATCTCTTTCGTATATTTTTCTCCCACGTGGGAAATCAGGTTTTCCACCTCTTCTTCCTGCACTAAGCTGACTGCGCAGCCGCCAAACCCTGCGCCGGTCATGCGAGCGCCCAATACGCCCGGCTGGCTAAGCGCTTCGCTAACAAGCGTATCCAGCTCTTTTCCGGTCACTTCGTAATCGTCGCGCAAAGAGACGTGAGAAGCCGTCATCAAACGGCCGAATTCTGCAATATCTCCGGCCTGCAAAGCCCCTACCGCGCGGATTGTCCGCTGGTTTTCCAGTACGGCGTGCCGTGCTCTTTTGCGGCGAATAGGCGAGGCGATTGCGTCTTCGTATGCGGCAAACTGCTCTTCGTTAAGATCGCCCAAAGACGCAATGTCTACGCGCGTTTTAAGCTCCGCAAGCGCTTCTTCGCACTCGGCGCGCCGCTCGTTGTACTTGGAGTCGCCAAGCCCCCTTTTTTTGTTTGTGTTCATAATCACAATCCGGCAGCCGTCCAGCCGAACGGGAACGTATTCGTACGCAAGCGTTGCCGTATCCAGAAAGATTGCGTGATTTTCCTTGCCCATTGCAATGGCAAACTGGTCCATAATTCCGCAGTTTACGCCAATAAACTGGTTTTCCGCGTACTGCCCGATTTGCGCGTTTTCGATCATGTCGTAGGAAAGATTAAACAGGTCCTTTAAAACATATCCGGTCAGCACTTCAATGGACGCGGAGGAGGAAAGCCCGGAGGAATTTGGTATCGTTCCTTCAAACAGGATGTCCATGCCGTACGGAACTTCGTACCCTTTTTGCATGGCGGCCCAAATGACGCCTTTTGGGTAATTTGCCCAGTCGTCTTCCTTGCGGTACGTTAAGTCGCGCACGTTTGCTTCGATTACGCCAAGCTGCTCGAAATTCATCGAGTAAAACCGCAGCCTGCCGTCGCTGTTTTTCCTCGCTGCCGCGTAAGTGCCGATTGTAAGCGCGCACGGAAAGACATGTCCTCCGTTATAATCGGTGTGTTCGCCAATCAAATTCACTCTGCCCGGCGCGAAGTAAGTGCGGATGTCGCCGCCCGCTCCAAAAATCGCTTCGAATTTCTTTTCCAAACGTTCTTTCATACAGCCTCCCGTTGCCAAACCGCTTACTCGCGAATAATTTGTCTGCTCGCTCTGCGGCTCTCTTTGTGATGGTACATGCGCTGGTCGCTAAGCGTCAGCCATTCCTGCAGGCTGCGCTCTTCCGCCGGGTCGCACAGCGAGTAGCCAAGGCTTACCTGCAAAATGTAGGGCCGCTTGGAGCGCCGGTTATAATCGGCCAAAAATTCCTGCAGGCGCTCTTTGTAGCGCTCTACCATCTCCTCCGTGTAATCAAGCGCCAGCATTTCAAATTCGTCTCCGCCAACGCGGTAGAATCTCTCCTGCTGAAAGCCTGCGGAAGAGATGACGTTGGAAATCGCCCGCAGGGCAACGTCTCCGTGCGCATGTCCGTAAGTGTCGTTAATCGTCTTTAAGCCGTCCATGTCAATGCTGACAATAACAAGCGGACGTCCTTCTTTTACCGCCGTTTGATACATTTCCTTTGACTGCTCTTCAAAACCGCGCCGGTTAAAAAGCCCGGTCAGAGGGTCGCTTACATACATGCTTTGCAAGCGTCCAATCAGCGCGCGCATCTGGCTGCGGATGCGGATATTTTCCAGCGTTGTAGAGATGTTCATAATAAAGTACTGGAAAAACGTCGGATTTAATTCGTCGTGCCAGAAGTTGATCATCGCGTAGCCAAAGCACTGATTCCGGTAATGCAGTGGAATCATCAAATACGCGCAGGGCATCTCGCAAACGTATTCGGACGGAAGCACGTCCTCTTTGTCAAACACATGGTCGATATGCCCGAAAAGAATATTGTTCTGAATTACGGTTCGCAGATGCATCCGAGAAGTGAATGTCGTATAAGGCGTTTCGTTCTCCGGCTCCGCCCAGTCGTAGTCGTTTAAGACAATCAAAAAATCGCGGAAGCCGAAGTTGTTAAAGACGTAGCGGTAAATAATTTGATTTAATGCGTCCTGGTCTTCCGCACCGCCGCCGTCAAGCGTCATAAACGAAGTCTGGTACGTGTTGTTGTTTACTCTTTGGAGCATCTTGTAGTAGTTTCGAACCGAATGCTCGTAATCGTTGTAACCCGTTCCCTTGCAGCCGCACGACTCCCTAATGACTTCTTTTGTCGGGATGTATTGCAGCATCGGCACTTCTTCTCCGTTTTGCAGCCGCTCCAGCGTGCGAAGCGCGCATTGCGCCATAGCGGTAATGTCCATGCTGACGGTAGAAAGCGACGGGATCATCGATTTGGCCTCGGAAATGTCGTCAAAGCCCGTAACAGCTATGTCTTCCGGCACGCGGATTCCGCGGTCGTAAAGCGCGTTGCATACGGAAATCGCCATGTAATCGTTGGCGCATATAATCGCCTCCGGGCATTTTTCTCTTCCCTCTAGCAGGTAATTAACGATTTCTTCTCCTTGATTTCTCCAGAAATTTCCGTAAAAGATGCTGTCCATGCCAACGGAAACGCCGTATTCCTTACATACGCGCGAAAAGCATTCCCAGCGGTTAATCGCGTCCGGGTGATTTTCCGGGCCGCCTACATAACAGATGTCGCGGTAGCCGTGGTCGCGAAGCATATGCCGGACAATTCCGTCCAGCGAATTTTTGTCGTCCACCAAAATACTGTGAAAGCCTTCCACAGCGCGTCGGATGCAGACAACCGGACAGTTCGTCCGCTCTCTGACGCGGTCGATAATCATTTTTTCAAGCACCGGCTCCTCGAACGTATCAATGGCAAGGACAACGCCGCATAGCGTTTCGTACTCCGGCAAATCCGCAACGTAGCGTTCTCCTTTTAAGAAGCCCTCGTTGTCTCCGTATCCGCCGAAGCTTGTATAAACGAGCGTATAATACCCCTGTTCCGCCGCAAGGCGCGTAAAGCAGGACAAAAGCTTGCGCTGGTATTCCGCTGCAGGTCTTGCTATAAAAAAGGCAATTGTTTTCTGCTTAGACAGCTGCATAAAACCCTCCCGATACATCACTAATCGCAAATATTTTACTAGCTTCCCTCGGTTTTCGCAAGGAAAAAAGCCGAAATTCGCAAAAAAACTATACTTTTTCCCCGCCGAGTGCTATAATGCTTTCGCGGTGCGAATCCCGCGCCAAGACTCGCGAGCGAGTCTTGAAGAAAGTCTGGGGAATTTTAAGGATGGCGATGGACACGGATCAAAAATACATGAAGCAGGCGCTGACGCAGGCAAAAAGAGCCGCCGCCATCGGCGAAGTTCCGATTGGCTGCGTTATCGTTTACGAAGGCCGGGTTATCGCCAGAGGTTATAACCGGCGCACTACGCACCACAGCGCACTTGCACACGCGGAAATCCTCGCTATTAAAAAAGCGTGCCGCATGCTTGGCGACTGGCGGCTTGAAGGCTGCACCATGTACGTTACGCTCGAGCCGTGCCCGATGTGCGCCGGCGCTATTGTGCAGGCAAGGATGGACCGGGTCGTAATGGGAACCAAAAACCCAAAGGCAGGCTGCGCAGGTTCTGTTTTAAATCTCCTGCAGACCGAAGGGCTGAATCACCGCGTCGAAATAACGGAAGGGGTTTTGGAAGAGAGCTGCCGGGATATTTTACAGACTTTCTTCCGGGAACTCCGGGAGCGTTTGCGCGCCGAAAAGCAGGCGCATCCCCCAGTAGCCGTATCCGACGGTGCAATGTCTGCCGTGGATGGAGCGAAAGATGGTAAACCCGTAGAGAGCTGACATCTGCCGTTCCCTGCCGTTTCCGATTCCCGGCGCAAGCAGCCAAATCTCCCAGTTATCCGGCTCCGCGCCCGGTTTTCTGGCAAGCAGCAAGTGCCGGTATCGATAATAACTGTGACACAAAAAGCTGTTTCCGGGGCCAAAATTTCCTGCATCCTGTAACAAGCGCAAATCCGAAAGGCTAATGCGCACGCAGCACGAAAACTCATTTTGCAAAAACGGCTGCATCCGGTGACGTTTTCGAAACAGTTCCTCTACGCAAAGCGAAAGCGGGTATTCCGCGCAGGAATCCAGCTCCTTTGCATCCTTCAGACAATTCTTCTCCTGCTCCAAAAGGTGTTTTTCCAAAAGGTTCTCCGTTTCGCCCCCTGCACGTTCCTCGCCCTTTTCTTTTTTGGACGCCGGCATCCAAACAGCGCCGCAAAGCTCTCTGCCGTCAAACGAACAAGCAAGCGCCGTCTCTTTTGAAAGCACCAAAAACCCGACGATTTGCCCGCAGGGAAGCTCCGTTTTTTCTAAGCAATACTGAAAACAATACTCTCGCACATCCGGGCGAATCAAAAATTCGTCCAGCAAAAAGGTAGACGGCCCGTTTGCCGTTTGCTGCAACAAATACAGCCCGCTCTCCCCGCCTTTTAACGGTTTTCCGGTAAGGCAAAGGCAGACGCGCATTTCTCTCGCGCTGATAATCGCCTTTACGCACCCGGCGCACTCCGCCGATTTACAAAAATCGGCGTACAAATATCCGACTTTCCGGCAATATTTTCCCATGGCTTCCCCCAAAATGGTACAATCTTAAGGAAGTATATGTTGTAGTCCATGGAACAGAACCGAATCCGTCAATAGCGCGGTCGCGTCTTTATTCTTCTTTTTGTTTTTTCGGCGCTTGTTCAAAGTAAGTAGAAAGCGCTCCTACGTAATTTTCCGTCTCCACCGGAAGCTGCTTTGCTTCCAGCCGAATTTCCAAGTAAGATTTTAAAAGCGAGTAAAACAGCGCAAAGGTCGGCTCTGCAATCAGCATTCCCACAATGCCAAACAGACCGCCGCCCGCAAGGCATGCGACAAGTACAAACAGCGGCTTTAAACCAATCTTATCGCCGACAATGTGCGGCTCTAGGAAGTTGCAGTCAAACTGCTGCAAAACAACTAAGGACGCGGCGAAAATCAGTCCGTGCAAAGGGTTGATACACATAATAAGAAGCGTAGAGGGAATTCCTCCGATATACGGCCCGAAAAACGGAATAATGTTCGTTACGCCTACAATCAAACTGACCAAAAACGAGTACTCGCTAAGCGTTGGGAAAAACAGGCTTAGGAGCATCGTGTTAATAAAACAGAGCATCCCGACAACGACTGAGTCTAAAATCTTGCCTAAAATAGCGCCGGAGTAGATGCGGTTCGCTTTATGCATCGTGCGCAGCAAAACTGCAGCCTTTTTCTTAGGAAGCGCGGCAAAGACGAATTTTTTTCCAAGTCCCAGATAGTATTCCGTGTCCACAAGTAAATATACGGAAATGATAAGCCCCAGCAGGACGTTGTAGAGAATCAAAAAGACTGTCACAACGCCGGTGGACACCCAGTTATAAGCGGTCGTAAGAATCGAGCTTAAGTAACCGGAAAGAAAGTCCTCCACATACTCCGTCAGGTTTTCCAAATACGGCGTAACGACTTTTGAAATTTCCGGATGATTTTCCAAAATCCGCTCCGCATACACTAAAAGGCTGCTCGCGTAATTTGGCAGATTTTTTGCAAGCATACTGACGCTGTTTAAAAACTCCGGTATAATAGCAAACAAAAGAGAAATAATCACGCCAACAACAAGCAGTATCACCCAAAGCACCGAGAGCCTGCGCGCGATTTTCTCCAGATTTCTCTTCTTCTTGTTTTTCTTCACAATCTTCTTTAAAAGGCGCAGAAAATGCTTTTGAAAAAAGCGCACCGCGGGCGTTAGCACAAAGGCAAAAACAAAGCCGAAAACAACCGGCGAAAGCGCGCTCATAAGAGCGCCCAAAATATCGGTCACTACATGGATACGCAAAAGCAAGAAATACAGCAGCAAGGCGGCACCGATTACAAAAAACGCGGCAATTGCCTGTCCCTGAAAATCTCTTGCATGACGGAAACTGAACTTATTGCTCTCTTCCGCTGTTTTTTTTGTTTCCTGTGACTGTGGCGCTGTGTTTTTCTCTTTTTCTTTTTCCGCCATAATTCCCATCCTCCACATTTTCCTTGTCCCGCACCCGGTCGTATTAATGATATCCTAAGTCGTTTTCTTTGTAAAGTGTCTGCGCAGGAAAAAAATCCTCCGCATGGCCAAAGCCATACGGAGGATTTTCTGTTCTGCGAAGCGCACTGCTGTGCGCCGCAGCGTTTTTTAATTTTAAAGCACAATCCGGCTTAATAAGCCATTCCGGCTTCCAGCAGGTTTCCTAACAGATCCTTCAAGGAAGTTACGTTGCTTGGTGCAGAAACGTTAACGCTCTTGCTTACGATTTCGTAATAAGCGTTCATCTCTACTTTCTCGCCTTCCTGCTCAGCCGAAAGCATTGCGTCTACGCGGTAAGTGTCGCCGTCTTTAGAAGCTTCAATCGTGAGGGAAATGCCTTCCATCATTTCGTCGGTAAGAGACTCTTTTGCTTCACGAAGCTGTGCAGCCATCTGTGCGAGCTCAGCCGAAGAAGGTACTTCTACTTCTGCTTCAAAGGCATCTTCGACATACTGATTCAAATCCTGCCCTTTAACCTCTTCAATCGCTTCGTCTACGTCGCTCTTGGACATATCCATCATCTCAGCAAGCTCTACAAGATCGTCGTAGTAGAAGTCAAGCAGCTTCTCTGCGTATGCGTTCATATCAATAGGAACTTCCGAAGTGCTGTCTACAACTTCTGCGAAAAACTTCTCTGCATCCGTCTCAAGGAAAACAGCCATAACTTCCAGTGCGTTCTTTACAGACTCCGCCGTAGAAAACGTCACCTTCGTACCGCTTTGCTCTCCGGCAGCCGCAAGGTCTTTAATCAGCTCTGTCGCAATTTTCTGCGATTCCTCAGAGATGGTCTGCGTGCTCTTCGCATATTCATCCGGAAGAGGAACTGCAAACCAGTCTACTTCGATAATGCTAAGCGCATCCGCTGCTTCCGCGTCAAACGTCATTACAAAATCCAGAAGCTCGCCTGCGTTAACGTATGCAACGCCGTCTGCAACAACAATTATTTCATCAATGGCAAGATTAATTTCATTTCCTTCCATGTCTGCCTGTACGTTTGCACCTACGCTTGCGTTTTCGCTATCTGTAGCGCCAAACAAAGACATCGTCAATTCCTGACCCGGCATGGAGAGCTTAATACCCATGTCAAACGTAGCGGAGGTGATGTTCTGAACCTGATCCATAATGTCGCCAACGCTGTCTGCTTTGCCGCCGTCGTCATTCGAGATTTCGGTTCTCTTTCCGTCATCCTCGTCGTCATCGTCACTATCCTTTTCTCCGCAGGCAACAAACATCGTCATAGCCATGCAAAGAATGAGGAACAACGCCAATAGTTTCTTTTTCATGAAATACTCCTTTCTCAATCCCAACATAACCCGTATCCCTCCAAAATTCACATACAGGGAAAGGTTTCAAACAAATAATAGCAGAAACTCCCTATAATTTCAATAGGTAAGTTCTACATTTCTCTTTTGCCTTTTCCTTTATTTTTCACCAGTTTAGCTAAAATAATCCCGCTGTTCTAAGACTGCACAGCCAATACGTCGATACAAGCGCATAGCGGCGCTTGTTTTTCCAAAAACATGCAAAAGCACCGGTCGCTGCCCGGCGCTTTTGAAAAGCTCGCTAACCAGATAGCTTCCAAGCCCTTGCCTTCGGTGCGACGGCTTAACCCAGACGTCAAAGAGAAACGCTCTGCCCTCGTCCAAAAAAAGTCTTCCGTGCGCAGCTTCTTCTTCTGCGTGAAAAAGCGTAAGTTCCTTCGTGCCTCCCTCCTCTTTCCAAACAGGCAGTATTTCGTCTGGGAGATTTTTCCTGTTTTCGTGATGCGGCCGCAGTTCCAAAAGGTACTCGCTTCGCACTTTTCTTTTGCCAAGCTCTCGCAGAGCTTCGCGAAGTGCCTTGCTTTGCGGGGTACATACAAATTCGCATCGTATTCCGCTTAGCTGCGGGTACTTAAGAAAAACCTCTTCCAGCTTTTTTAAAATCGCCTGCGTCCACTCCAAAGGGCGGCCGTTTGACTGCACAAACAGCATAATTTCCGCCGAGCGCCCTGCGGGAAAGAAGCATTCCGCGTACGCTTCTAATTCTCCCTTTTCGTAGCCTAAAAAAAAGTGCGGCAAGAAGGCGAAGTTGTCTTCTACGCAAAAAGCCGGAACCAATCCTCCCTCGGTTTCTTTTACTTTTTCCCAAAGAGCCCCCGCCTGCTCCCCTCGCACGCGGGAGAGGCGTTTTCGTACAAGCACGTTCATGCCAAAAGCTCCGAAAGCTGCGCAAATTGCTGCAGGGAAAGCGCTTCTCCGCGCACGGTCTCCAAAAGACCCATCTGCGACAGCGCCGCTAGCGTGCGTTCTTTGGGGATTGCGCCGCTAGGAGCGCCCGCAAGCGAATTCACAAGCGTTTTTCGCCGCTGCCCAAACGATGCCCGAATAAGCGAAAAGAAAAACGCTTCGTCCGCTACAAAAACCGGCGGCTCTTTGTGCGGCGTTAGGCAAATGACCGCAGAGCCGACCGTAGGGCGCGGCAAAAAGCAGTTTGGCGGAACGTTCGCCGCCAGATACGGCTTTGCAAAATACTGCACCGCCAAAGACAGCGCGCCGTAGTCTTTCGTTCCCGGCGCAGCCTGCATCCGCATGGCGACTTCTTTTTGCACCATCACCGTAATGTTTTTCACCGGAACGCGCCGCTCAAGCAGCTGCATCAAAATAGGCGTCGTTATATAATACGGCAGGTTTGCCACAACCTGAAAACTGCAGCCGCCAAGCGACTCAGACAATTCGTGCAAGTCAAGCTTTAGCACGTCTTCGTTAATCAGCGTCAGGTTTTCGTATTGCCTGCAAGTATCCTCCCGCAAAATAGGAATGAGCGTTTGGTCAATCTCAACCGCCACGACCTTCCGCGCTTTTTCGCACAGCGCCTGCGTAAGCGTCCCGATTCCGGGACCGATTTCCAGCACCGTATCCTCCGCCGCAACGCCGGATGCGTTCAAGATTTTTTCCAGCACGTGCGCATCAATCAAAAAATTCTGCCCAAATCTTTTCTTAAAGGCAAAGCCGTAGCGGTTTAAAACCGCAATCGTCTCCTTTGGGTCACTTAAGTACGCCATGAATCAACCTCCATGCGTTCGCCTCCGTCGCTGCCTCCACTTCTTCTACGGACATTTCTTTGATTTCCGCGATTTTCTCAATTACGTAGCGCAGATAAGACGATTCGTTTCGTTTTCCGCGAAACGGAACAGGCGCCAAATAAGGGCAATCCGTCTCCACAACGAGCTTTTCAAGCGGAATCTTTTCGACGACTTCCGGCAGCCGCTTGGCATTTTTAAACGTAAGAACGCCGCCAATTCCTAAGAAGTAGCCTTGGCGCACAACTTCCTCGGCATACTCCGGAGAGTAGCTAAAGCAGTGCATAACGCCGCCGCGAAAACTGCCTTCCTTTACGGCAGTCTCCGTGTGCTTTGTAAGAATTTGCAGCGTATCTTCCGCCGCATCCCGCGAGTGAATCATAACCGGTTTTTTCACTTCCCGCGCCAGCGAAAGCTGCCGCTCAAACCAGTACTGCTGCAGCTTTCTTCTGCGGTGTCTATCGCCTGCGTCTTCCGGCTCCTGCGCGTAATCAAGTCCGATCTCGCCAATAGCGACAACGCCTTCAAGCTCCGAAAGGTCCCGCATTTCAACAATCGTTTTCTCCCGCATCTGCCCCGTATATTCCGGGTGAATTCCAACGGCTGCAAACACCTTCCCCGGAAACAACCGGGCAAAACGCACCGCATCCCGGCTTCCGGAAATGCTCGCGCCCACGTTTACGACGTGCGAAACGCCATGTTCCTCCATCGAGCCAAGCAGCTCCCACCGGTCTTTGTCAAACTGTTCGTCATCATAATGTGCATGTGTATCAAAAATCATATCGAAACTCCTGAAACCCTGCCGTCCCTCCGATTTGCTCCTTGGAATACAAAAACAGTCCGAAGCGGCAGCCGGTAAAATGATCTAGTCGAAAATACAATTTATGCAAAGCGCCTATAGGCTTCCACGTATCGCCCGCAAGGTAGAAAAACCGCGCCTCGTCCCTGCCATCCGTAAAATCCGCCTCCAGCCGCAGGCGAACGCTCTTCTCCGGCAGGAAAACGGCTTCCCATTCCTTCTCCGGCAAGAGTTGCCCGTCTAAAAGCTCCCGGCTTACCATAACAACGTGGGTTTCCCCCTGCCTTTTTTTAACGCCTACAAAGCCGTAGCAGCCTTGCAAAGCGCAAAGTCCCGCGCAGTCTCCGTCTTTAAGACCGGTAACGTCAAGCGTCACTTCCGCGGCGCAAAAAGGAAAGCACATTCGCTGCGTCAAAGTATTTTGCGCCTGCAAAACGTCTGTGCTTTGCTTTCCGGTTTTTAAGAAAAGCTTTCCCTTCCGCGGACAATGTTTTACGAAAGTTAAATCCGGCTCGTGGTTAAACTGCCATGCGCTTCGCAGTCCAAACGTACCGTATTTTCGCGCCGTCTCTTCTTTCGAGAGCTCCGCGCCGCCGCGAAAATCGTCGCTGCAAACAAGCGGCTCATACGCGTGCTCCGTCTTTGCCGCGCGAACAAGGAATTTTTCAGGAACGGCTCCGTCTTTTCCGAGCACGGGAAATCCGTCTTTCCACGAAAGCGGAATCAAAACTGGAATCCGTCCTACCGCGCCGCGATCCTGAAACAAAACCGCGTACCAGTCGCCCTCCGGCGTATCCACAACACCGCCCTGCGCGACGCCCTGGTTATGGTAGCCTAGGTCGTCGTTTAATATATCGCCGCCGCGAAATTCACCGGTTAAAGAGTCCGCCGCAAAGCACGCCTGCACGCGCTTCCACTGCGTTCGCAGGGAGTGAATCAAAAACAGGTAGTATTTTCCGTTAATTTTATAAAAGTGCGAGCCTTCGTATCCAAGAAGCGGATTTCCCGCGTCGCTTACCGCAATGCGCGAAAGCCCGCCCGGCATCGGCCCGCTTAAATCCTCCTTAAGCTGCACAATCCGCACGTCGCAGTTTCCGTAAGACAAATACACTTTTCCGTCGTCGTCAAAAAGCAGGGAAGCGTCATGATAAAACCCTTCCACTTCTTTTTTTGTCCACGGCCCTTCTATGCGCTCTGCCGTGAAAAGGTAAGTTTTTTTCGTATCGTTTGCCGAAAACAGCACGTAAAAAAGGCCGCCATGGTAGCGCAGAGAAGCCGCCCACATGCCTTTTCCGTATATATTTTGCGTCCCTAAAAGCCTTTGCCCCTGCGTACTATCCAGCCGCTCAAATACGTAAGCGGCGTGCTCCCAGTTTGCCAAATCGTAGGAGCGAAGAATTTCACAGCCAGGGAAAAAATGCATCGTTGTGCTTACCATGTAGTAGACGTTTTCTACACGGATTACGTCGGGGTCGGGGTAATCCAGTCCGGTAAGCGGGTTGTTTGCCTGCGTCGTTTTTGATATCCGTTCCATAAGCGCCTCGCGAAAACATACTTTAGGCATCAGTATAGCAAAGCTTTTTCCGCCTGCCAAGAGTTTCTTTTCACAGACAGAAAGGGATTGCCTGTTCCACAAAGAAATGTTAAACTGTTGTAACGAATTTGAAGCGCCGGATTTTCCGGCAGGAGGAGGTTCTTATGAGGCGGGAATCCACAGTTGTCCCTTATATTTACGGCAACATGCCTATCCCCGGCGGCGGCTACGTCACCGGCTTTGTCTTCCACAAAAAAGTCCCGAACATTTTGTATGCACGCACGGACATTGGCGGAATTTACCGCTACGATTTTGACGGGGACTGCTGGATGAGTCTCGTTGACCACGTAACACACGAGGACCTTAGCGAAACGTATCCGCTCGCCATTGCCCTTGACGATAATTCCCCCCGGAGGCTTTATGCGGTCTGCGGTTTGGGCGGCGAGTCTAGGACAAACGGCTTTCTGTGCGTGAGCGAAGACTGCGGCGAGACGTTTGTGCGCTTTCCTCTGCCCTGCCCGGTTCACGGGAACAATCCGGGAAGGGGCACCGGCTGCCGCCTGGTTGTTGACCCTGCTAACTCCGACGTTTTGTATTTCGCATCGCAGACAACGGGACTTTTGCGCACAAGCGACCGGGGAAAGACGTGGCAGACGCTTGCTGTTTGCTCAAACGACTCTCCAAATCCCGAAACGAACCTTGCTTTTGTTTTTGCTTTGCGAGACAGCCGCCTGCTTGTTGTTGCGGCAGACGGCTGCGCGAATCGTCCGAACGAAAATACGCGCGGACACAGCCTTTTTGTCTCTTACGACGGCGGCGCTTCCTTTTCGCCGCTTTGGCAGCCGCAGCTTCTTTCGTGCGAAGGGCCGCTTGCGGGCTACGTAGGCCACCGCTGCGACTTTGACGGGCGCTACCTGTACATTACGCTAAATCAGACCGGCCCACGCGCTTACTTAAAGGACGGTTACAGCTGCGACTGCGGCGACGTCACCGGCGGAAAGGTCATTCGTTTCCTCTTACAAGGCGGCAAACTGACTGAGCCGCTTGACATAACGCCAAATTTTCCGGAGTACGGCGTATTTAAAAACCGCCTCTGCCTGTGCGGCTTTGGCGGCGTCAGCTCGTGCCAGAGCCGCGAAGGGCTTGTGCTTTTGTCCACAATTTGCCGCCATGCCGGCGATATGGTCTTTCAGTCCGCCGATTATGGCAAAACCTGGGAAATTAAGCTTTGCAATCTGGAAATCGGGAACCTGCATTTTCGCACCTCCTACATGCGGCCTGAATACAACGGCGGCGGTTCGCTTTTGCATTGGCTAAGCGATATCAAGTACAATCCGTTTAACGAAAACATGGCGGTCTTTAATACCGGAACCGGCGTTTTTATGAGCGAAAACTTGCAGGCGCCGGATTGGAGCTTTACCGACCACTGCGCCGGAATCGAAGAGACTGTGCACCTAAACGTCTACGCTCCCACAGGCGGTTCGACTATGGTGCTTGACATTGTCGGCGACCTTGGCGGCTTCGCCTTTGCAAAGGAAGGCGTTCCCTGCGAAAACAGCTTTGCGGATGAAAACGGGAACCGCTATATTACGTGCATCAACGCAGACTATGCCGACGAATTCCCGAACCTCGTTGTCGCTACGCCGCGCGGAAACTGGACGGGGCTTACAAAAGGCGGGCTGATCGTAAGCCGCGACGGCGGAAAGACGTTTGTCCGGCCAGAGCTTCCATGGGGGCTTTCTCCGTCGCTTGACGCATCCCTTGAAGCAATTTGCCGCCCGAACAACAACGCCGGCTGGGCCGCTCTTAGCGCCGACGGCAAATCCATTGTCTGGGCAGTCGCTTCCGGCGCCCTGCTTCCAGTGGAAAACCTTGTGTACTCAAACGATTTTGCCATGCACTACGCTTCCTCGGCCGTTTACGACCTAAAGGGAGAGCGTGTGAGCAAAATTATGTTAAAGCCGTTTTCCGACCGCAAAGACGCGTCTGTGTTTTATGGCTTCGGCCCTGACTCCCGTTTGTTTGTAAGCCGCGACGGCGGGGCGAACTTTTACGAAAAGAAGCGACCGCACAATATGCCTGTGCAAGTTCTTTGCAATATTGACGCCGCCAACAAAGTAGAAATCAGGGGCGCAGCAGGCGTTACCGGAACTTTTTACATGGCCATGAACAAAGACGGTCTTTGGAAGCTTGTTTACTTGCCGGAAGCAGACGAATTTACAATCGAGCGCGTCACCGCTGCGGGCGATTTTGTCTACTGCGTGGGACTTGGCATTTTGCCGGATGCGACAGAGTATGTACACGCAGAAAAAGCGCTGTATATTTGCGGCCGGCTAAACGGAACCTTTGGCTTTTTCCGGTCGTTTGACGGCGGGAAGAGCTGGCAGAAACTAAACGACGACGCGCATTGCTTTGGAGAAATCAAAAGCGTAGACGCAGACAAACGCGTTCCCGGACGCTTCTTTATTGCTACCGGAACACGCGGACTCATTTACGGAAAAGAGCTGAGGGAAGCATGAATTTTAAAAAAATCACTTTGTTTTTAAAGAAAAATTTCATACCGGTACTTTATCTTGTCCTAGCTATCCTTTGGGAGATGGGGGCGCTCCTTTTTTTCGACTGCTCGCCGTTCATTCGCAGACCACTTTTTCTGCTTATGCTTTTGACAATTTTCGTTCTTCTCATCTCCCTGCTTCGCAGCAGGCGGCTGCAGGGCGTGCTTGGCGCGTTTTTCCTGTTTTTGCAAGTAGGGATTGTTCTAGCGTGCAATTACCTGTTCCTCTCCAACGGAACGATCTTTGAGTGGAGCATGTTTAACATGCGAAACGACGCTTACGCCACCATCGAGCATATCGTTATCAGCCACGGGCTGATTGCTTTTGGCGCTCTTCTCTGGCTTGCCTTTATTGTTGTCTCTATCGCATACGTCCGCCGCTGCAGGCGCGCCGGAGTACTGCAGGGGCAAAAACCTGCTTATCGGCCGCGGCTTATTTTCCTTGCACTGCTGCTGCTTGTATTTTTTATTTACCGTCCCGGCAGCCACGCGGAACATGCAAACGATTCCTACGAGGCGATGCTTTACGATGCAAACAACAACTACCAGGAACTGGGAATTACCGCCAATCTGGCATACGAGCTTATCCACCGCGCCGAAGCGGTGGAGGTTGACACCGGACATCTGGAAAATTTGGACGAGAAAATTTATGAAAAGCGTTTGGAAACGTCTCCTTATCACGCAGTCAGCAAAGGTAACAACCTTGTTATGATTCTTGTGGAGTCGTTTGAATGGTACCCGTTTACAATTTACGACGAGGCGACGACCGCGCAAATTTACCCGAATCTCACGCAGCTCATTTCGCAAAGTGTCACCTGTGACAACTTCTACGCGCGGGAAAAAACCGATACCGCAGAAGCGTTAATGCTGCTTGGCAGCAACCCTTCCGGGAAGTATTTGCATTACGACTTTGCCGAAAACGCGTTTCCTTACGCTCTTCCGGCGCTGTTTCGCGCGCAGGCAAAGGAACTGGGCTTTGATAACGCAAGCGTCCGCTCGTTCCATCACAACACCGGCAACTTCTATAACCGCAAGCAGCTTCACCAAAGCCTTGGCTTTTCGTCTCTGACCGACATTTACGATATGGAGGCGTACGGGGTTAAGAACACGTGGAACACAGAGCAAAAGGAGCGCAACCTTGACTCCGACGCGATGGCTTGCATGAAAGACGAGATGTTTCCCAAAGACCGGCACTTTTTTACTTTTTGGATTACGTTTTCCTCGCACGGTTTTTACGATGAGCGCACCAATTTCCGGGAATATTACGAAAAATTTGACGCGCTTGGCGTATTTCCAAAGGGCGATACGAACGAAAACTATCTCCGCACGTACGCTGCGGCAATCGCCGACTTAGATAAAGCAATCGGCATTATGATGGAAGACCTTAAGAGCAAAGAGCTTCTTGAAACTACGACGATTTTGCTGATTGCCGATCATAATACTTATTACAGCAACCTTAGCAACTACGTAAAAAACATCGACACGCGATTTGACCCGGAGCTGTACCGTGTGCCGTTTATTCTTTACGACCAGAAGCTTGTAACGGCTATGGAGGAGAATCAAACGCCCCGCAGCATCACAAAATTTACGACAACTGCCGACGTTATTCCGACCGTGCTTGACGTGCTTGGAATTCCCGGCTGGCAAAACCTGTACTACGGCTCCACGATATTAAATAAGCGCGAGAGCATTATCTACTCCCGCGCCTACAATCTGCTTTTGACGGATCAGTTTATGGGCTATTCCTTAACGGATATCAAATACCGCGCCGAAGACGCAACCGAAGAAGATTTTGAAGACTTTAAGCAGCGCGCGCTGCTGCAAGTAGAGCGAATGCGCCTGCTTGATCAAATCTTTTACTCGGACTACTTCCGTACGCACGAGTACCGGCCTTAGCGGCTTGCCGACGATTCGTCCAGCCGGTATTTCTGCGCGTATTCCCCGAATACGTCGTGGAAATCCCGGTTGCTTACATCCTTTACACGATTTAAGTATTTATGCGTGTCGAAGCCGCCCCGTGCCAGCTCAATAAGAGCAACGGCAATGTTGGAGCAGTGATCCGACACTCTTTCGTAATCCGTCAGCGTATCGGAAAGGATAAAGCCAAGCTCGATTGTACAGCTCCCTTCCTGCAGCCGGACAAAGTGCCGGTTTTTCACTTCTAAAATCAGCTTATCAATAACCTGCTCAAGCGGCTCCACGTTTTGCGCAATGGAAACGTCTCCTTTTTGGAACGCTTGAAGCGTAAGCGCAAGGATTTCTTTTAGCGCGCCTTCCAAAACCCGAAGCTCCCTTTGCGCCTCCTCGGAAAAGTGGATTTTCTTTTCGTGCATTTCCGCCGCTGCCTTCAGCAAGTTCACGGCATGGTCGCCAATGCGCTCAAAGTCTCCAATCACGTGCAGCATCAGATTTTTCTGACCGCTGTCTTCTACGGACACCTCGTGGCTTCCGATTGCAACAAGGTACGAGCCAAGCTTGTCCTCGTAACGATCCAGCTGGTCTTCTTTTTCCAAAACAGCTGCTTTTACGCTCTCGTCGTACTCTTCAAACAGCGACAGCGCCTCCGTTATGGCTAAGCAGGCAACTTCCGCCATTTGCTCCGTGCGCTTTCTGCACTCTGCAACCGCCAAGGACGGCGTTACCAAAAGACGCTCGTCAAGCAGCTTGCCTTCCTCCTGCCCTCCGTCGCGAACAATCCGGTTCGCAATCTTTTCCAAAACCTGCGCGAAGGGGATTAAAAGGAGCGTCGTGCCGATATTAAACAAACTGTGCACCGTTGCAACGCCAACCGGGTCGATAACGCTTTGCAAAAGCCCGTCCACGTCGCTTCCGATGCCTGCGGCCGCCAGAAGCCGGATGACATAATACACGACCAGACATACCGCCGTACCAAACAAGTTAAAGCTAACGTGAATAACGCTTACTTTTTTCGCGCTGCGGCTAACGCCGATACTGGAAATAAACGCCGTCATGCACGTACCGATGTTCTGTCCCATAATAATTGGGATCGCTACGCCGTAGCTAATACTTCCAGTTAACGTAAGCGCCTGCAAAATACCAACAGACGCAGAGGACGACTGGATAATGCCGGTTAATACGGCTCCCGCCAAAATCCCGAAAAACGGGTTCTCAAACGCTGTTAAAACGCTTGTAAACTCCGGCATGTCCTGCAGCGGGCTAACCGCGTCGCTCATAAGCTTCATGCCGTACATTAAAACTGCAAAGCCAAGCAGAATGTTTCCAATATCTTTTTTCTTTGGCTGCTTGCACATCATAATCAGGACAATTCCAATAAATCCAAGCACCAGCGAAAAGTTTTCCGGCTTCAGAAACCGCATGAGCGTTCCGCCGCCTTCAATTCCAATCAGGCTCAAAAGCCACGCAGTTACCGTAGTCCCGATATTTGCGCCCATAATTACGCCAATCGTCTGGCCAATCTTCATAATCCCGGAATTCACAAGCCCGACCAACATAACCGTTACGGCGGACGACGACTGAATAATCGACGTAACGCCTACGCCAAGCAAAAGTCCTTTAAACCGGTTTGAAGTCATTTTACTGAGAATGCCTTCCAAACGTCCGCCTGCAAGCTTTTCCAGCCCCTGCGACATAATGTTCATTCCAAACAGGAAAAAGGCAAGACCGCCCAGTAATCCGACAACCAAAAAAATATCCATTATTCCTCCTGTCTTCCGATAGAAAGTGTGATTTTCGCCTACATTGTAACAAGAGCCGCCATTCCTGTCCAGAATTTTTTCCTCTTTTCTTTTGCATTTCTTTGGTCTATACTAGAAAAGACTTTTCGTGGGATACAGGAGGAAGGAATGTTTAAACTACTGCGATTTATGAAAGGCTATCAAAAAGAGTGCGTGCTGGCGCCGCTTTTTAAGATGCTTGAAGCGTTTTTGGAGCTGCTAGTCCCTCTTGTGGTCGCCGCTGTAATTGACAACGGAATTCCGCATAAGGACACGGGCTACCTGATTCGGATGTGTCTGCTGCTTGTTTTCTTTGGCCTTTTAGGGCTTACGTGCTCGGTCTGTGCCCAGTACTTCGCCGCCAAAACCGCCGTCGGCTTTACGGCCAAGGTTCGCCACGCGCTGTTTGCTCACATGCAGTCGCTTTCCTACGCAGAGCTCGACCGGATTGGCACGTCTTCTCTGATTACGCGCATGACAAGCGACACAAACCAAATCCAAAACGGCGTAAACTTAACGCTTCGGCTTGTGCTGCGCTCGCCTTTTGTCGTCTTTGGCGCAATGATTATGGCGTTTACCATCGACGTAAAAGCCGCCTCCATCTTTGCGCTTATCATTCCTGTACTTTCTGTAATTATTTTTGGAATTATGCTGCGCTCCATCCCGCTGTACCGGCAAGTGCAAATTCGGCTTGACCAGGTGCTTTCTCTGACAAGACAAAACCTGACCGGCGTTCGAGTGATCCGCGCCTTTTGCAAAGAGGAGGAGCAAATCCACCGCTTTGAAGAGAAAAACAACAAAATGGCTGCGGAACAAAAGCACGTCGGACGAATCAGCGCGCTTTTAAACCCGTTTACTTACGTAGTTATTAACTTAGGCATTATCGGGCTCGTTTATACAGGCGCCGTTCGCGTGGACGCAGGCGTTCTTACGCAGGGCGCGGTTGTGGCTTTGTATAACTACATGTCCCAGATTCTCGTTGAGCTAATCAAGCTCGCCAACCTGATTATTAATATTACCAAATCGATTGCCTGCGGCAACCGCGTGCAGGCCATTTTCGAGGAACATTCTTCTTTGGCGCTATGCGAAGAAACCTGCGAATCGGTTGCGGAAGCGTTTGCCAAAGGCGCGTGCGTAGAGTTTGACCACGTGACGTTTCGCTACCGCGACGCGTCTGCGGACATGCTGCACGATATTTGCTTTACTGCGGCCGCAGGAGAGACGATTGGCGTCATCGGCGGAACCGGCTCCGGAAAGTCCTCTCTCGTCAGCTTGATTCCGCGCTTTTACGACGCAACTTCGGGAAGCGTGAAAATTTGCAATAAAAACGTGAAGGATTTCCCGCCGGATGCGCTGCGGCGGGCCATCGGCGTTGTGCCGCAGCATCCCGTTTTATTTTCGGGAACAATCCGATCCAACCTGTGCTTCCGAAAAGAAGACGCTACCGACGAAGAGCTTTGGGAAGCGCTTTCGCTTGCGCAGGCGGAAGATTTTGTACGCCGCCTTCCAGACGGTCTGGACGCTCCCGTCAGTCAGGGAGGAAAAAACTTCTCCGGCGGCCAGCGCCAGCGTCTTACGATTGCCCGCGCGCTCGTTGGAAATCCCAAGCTTCTGATTTTGGACGACAGCGCCTCGGCGCTTGATTACGCTACGGATGCGGCGCTTCGCCGGGCGCTTGCTTCGCTGCCGCAAAACCCATGCTGCTTTCTTGTATCCCAGCGAACCGCTTCGCTGATGCATGCGGACCGCATTTTGGTACTGGACGACGGGAAGCTTGTCGGCGAGGGGACGCACGAACAGCTGCTCTCCTTCTGCAAGGTCTATCGGGAGATTTACGACTCGCAATTTAAAAAGGAGGCGCACACCAAATGAATAGAGAAACGATAAAACGTGTTTTAAATTACCTTGGTTCTTATCGGCGCTATTTGGCGTTCTCCCTTTTGCTTGCCGCCGTTTCGGTTGCGCTTACTTTGTATGTGCCAATTCGCGTAGGACAGGCAATCGACACCATTCTCGGAAAAGGAAACGTAGACTTTTCAGCGCTCTTTTTCCACCTTGCCGTCGCCGGCGGGTGTGCGCTTTGTGCTGCCTTGCTGCAATGGCTGATGGCGGTTATTAACAACAAAATCACTTACGAGGTTGTCCGCGACATTCGCTCCGACGCAATGAAGCACATTCAAAAGCTTCCGCTTTCGTACCTGGACTCCCATGCCTACGGAGACATTGTAAGCCGCGTGATTGCGGACGTAGACCAGTTCGCGGACGGTCTTTTGATGGGCTTTACGAACTTGTTTACCGGCGTAATTACGATCCTTGGAACGCTTGTTTTCATGCTTCTTTTGGATCCGCTCATTACGCTTGTCGTCGTCTTATTGACGCCGCTTTCTTTGTTTGTCGCCCGCTTTATTGCAAACCACACTTACGAGATGTTTCGCGCGCAAAGCGTGACGCGCGGCCAGCAAACGGCGGTCATCGAAGAGATGATTGGAAACCAGCGCGTTGTTCAGGCTTTTGCCTACGAGAAAAAAGCGCTCGCCGTTTTCGATGAAGTAAACGACCGTCTTGCCAAATGCTCCCTGCAGGCAACGTTTTACTCTTCTTTGGTAAATCCGACCACCCGTTTTGTAAACAGTACGGTGTACGCGGCCGTCGCCCTTGCAGGCGCATTTGCCGCCATCGGCGGGTCGATTACGATTGGCGGCCTGTCCTGCTTTTTAAGCTATGCCGGACAGTACGCCAAGCCGTTTAACGAAATTTCCGGCGTCGTTGCCGAGCTGCAAAACGCGCTCGCCTGCGCGGCGCGGATGTTTGACTTTTTAGACAGCACAGCGCAGACGCCCGACGACCCGGACGCCGCAGTGCTGCAAACGGTTGCGGGAAATGTAGAGCTCTCGCAGGTTTCCTTTTCCTACAAGCCGGAGCAAAGCCTGATTGAAAACCTGAACCTTCAGGTGGAAGCGGGGCGCCGCATTGCCATCGTCGGACCGACCGGCTGTGGAAAGACAACGCTCATCAACCTTTTGATGCGCTTTTACGATACAGTGCAGGGAGACATCCGCATTGACGGACACAGCGTCCGTAATGTTACCCGCGCCAGTTTGCGCAAAAATTTCGGCATGGTTTTGCAGGAGACGTGGCTGATGCAGGGCACAATCCGTGAAAACATTGTCATGGGGAAACCGGACGCTACGGAAGAGGAAATGATTGCGGCTGCTAAGGCCTCACATGCCCACAGCTTTATTTTGCGTCTTCCAAAGGGCTACGATACCGTCCTTTCCGAAAACGGCGACGAGCTCTCGCAGGGGCAAAAACAGCTGCTTTGCATTACGCGGGTTATGCTCTGCCTGCCGCCGATGCTTATTCTAGACGAAGCGACTTCCTCTATCGACACGCGAACGGAGATTAAAATTCAGGACGCGTTCTCCCGCATGATGAAAGGGCGCACGAGCTTTATTGTGGCGCACCGCCTTTCTACAATCCGCGACGCTGACCGCATTCTCGTCATGAAAGACGGTCACATCGTAGAGCAGGGCACGCACCAAGAGCTTCTAGAGCAAAACGGTTTTTACAAGCACTTGTACGAGAGCCAATTCGCTCCCGTTGCAAGCGGGCAGACAAGGTAAAAAAAGGCTGCGTAGAATATTTCTACGCAGCTTTTCTTACTCCGGAATTACCGGCAGGCTTGCTAGACTCTTAGCAATATCCTCGTCGGTCGGGATGTAATCGCTCATTTCGCGGTTGTTGTACTTCTCGTACGCTACCATATCGAAGTAGCCTGTTCCGGTCAGACCGAATACAATGTTCTTTGCTTCTCCGGTTTCCTTGCAGCGAAGCGCCTCGTCAATAGCCACACGAATTGCATGGCTGCTCTCCGGCGCAGGAAGAATTCCTTCTACCCGTGCAAACATTTCCGCCGCTTCAAACACAGCCGTCTGTTCTACACTTCTCGCCTGCAAATATCCGTCGTCGTACAGCTGAGAAACAATGCTGCTCATGCCGTGGTAGCGAAGTCCGCCGGCATGGTTCGCCGAAGGAATGAAACCGCTGCCAAGCGTGTACATTTTCGCAAGAGGACAAACTTTTCCGGTATCGCAGAAATCGTACGCATATTTTCCGCGCGTAAGGCTCGGGCAAGATGCCGGTTCTACTGCGATAATTTGATAATCCGCCTCTCCGCGAAGCATCTGCCCAACAAACGGAGAAATCAATCCGCCAAGATTTGAACCGCCTCCGGCACAGCCGATAATCATATCCGCCTTCACGCCGTATTTATCAAGCGCAGCCTTCGTCTCTAAGCCGATAATGGACTGATGCAAAAGCACTTGGTTAAGTACGGAGCCAAGCACGTAACGATATCCTTCCTGCGAAACAGCCGCCTCAACCGCTTCCGAAATTGCGCAGCCAAGGCTGCCCGTCGTTCCGGGAAACTCTGCGTTTATTTTCCGGCCGATTTCCGTCTCCATCGAAGGCGACGGCGTTACTTTCGCGCCGTACGTCCGCATCACTTCACGGCGGAACGGCTTCTGCTCGTAAGAAACCTTAACCATATAAACCTGACAGTCAAGATCAAAGTAGGAGCAGGCCATAGAAAGCGCCGTTCCCCACTGCCCTGCGCCGGTCTCGGTCGTTACGCCCCGAAGTCCCTGCTTCTTTGCATAATACGCCTGCGCGATAGCACTGTTTAACTTATGGCTGCCCGATGTATTATTTCCCTCGAATTTGTAGTAAATGTGCGCCGGTGTCTGCAGCTTCTTTTCCAAGCAATATGCACGGACAAGCGGCGACGGCCGGTACATTTTGTAAAAATTACGGATCTCTTCCGGAATAGGGATCTCCGGTGTGTCGTCATCAAGCTCCTGCTTTGCAAGCTCTTCACAAAAGATCGGAGAAAGCTCCGCTACACTAAGGGGTTTCCCGGTGCCCGGATTCAAAAGAGGCGCCGGTTTGTTTTTCATATCCGCCCGCACGTTATACCAATTAACGGGCATTTCCTGCTCCTCCAAATAAATTTTATATGGAATGTGCTGATCCATTGCTGTAATCCTCCTCTCAGAACGCGATGAATTTCTCTGAAATTATAGCAGGATTGAACATGAAATTCAAGACTCGCTCGCGAGTCTTGGCGCGGGATTATGCGCTATAATTTAAGGGAATAACCGGGAGGTGATGTTGTGAGAGAGTTTAATTATTCCGAAATCAAAAATTAAAAAATACAGAGAGTTCCAACGCTATCGAGGGTATTGTAACTACAAACACCCGTATCAGGCAGTTGGTTGAGGAAAAACTGAAAAACTCATCAGAACGAGGTGCATTTACAACTAAAGCATCTCTTCCATAAGCTTTAAAAACTCTTCCTGCTTGCTTCGCGGCAGCTTAGAAAACTTCTTTGCAGCCTGCGCCAATTGTTCTTCTTCCTCCGTTTGGAAAAATTCCTGCGGTGATGCTTCCAAAAAGCGGCAAATATCGAAGAAATCATCCATTAACAGCATCGTCTCCTGACGCTCCAGCTTCTCGATGTAGTCCTCGCTGCGCCCCATCTGTTTACTCATTTCCCGCGGCGAAAGATTCCGACTTTCGCGAATTCTCGCCAATTTCTTTGCAAACTCCTTTTCAAATGCTGCTATGCGCGCGTTGTTATACATAACTTGGCTCCTCCCTGCGCAACTAACTACCGCGCTGCTCTTCCACAGCAGTACTTATATTTCTTACCGCTTCCACAAGGGCAGGGGTCGTTGCGCCCAATCTTTTTTTCTTTTACAACTGTATTACTTTTTCTTTGAGACAAAAACAATTCCTTGCGCTTCTCATCGCTTAAAAGACGATTCCACGCGGGCAGTTCATAAAGCCAGTCCGCTCTCGCCTCCACCATATTGTAGTACAACTTTTCAAGGTCAAGCGGAAGACTGATTACGGTTTCTTCCGTCATTTCTTCAATAGGGTTCGGCGTTTTCAAACTGTCGTTAATTCCGTCCAGAAATCCGGTGAATAAAAATACGCTCATTTCGTACTTTTCCGCCAATTCCGCTACGGTTCCCGACACAACAATGTCAGGGTTTTCCAGCAGCTTTTCGTAGACAGCTTTTTCTAAGGCAAAATAATTTCCCCAAAACAGCTGGCCTTCCTTTGTGTTCATGTCCTTGGCGTATGCGCCGTCTCTCCATTCTTGAAATAAGCTCATAAAAATCTCCTTCGTTTTTTGTATAACGTCCATTTTTCGGGCAATACTATGTTTGTACCGGATTGCAAAAGCACACCAGCTTTGCAGGTTCGGTCAGCAAATGATAAGTAAACTTATCCTCCCAAATCGGGGGATGCTCTCCCCTTTTTTCATTCCTGACAAAGGACCTTGCTTGCAGGGTCCTTTGTTGCATCACTGCTTCGGTTCCTCCTCTTCGGTCACGTCGTCTTTATGAACACGCTGATACACGTGTATCAGAATCCATCCGACAATCGCAAAGAAGACAAACCCAAAGATTCCAGTGAAAAGCAGTCCGTCGGCTGTCTTGCCGTCAAGAAATGCTCCCACAAACGTTAAGACCACCGATGCAAAAACAAGAACGAGGGTTATCGCCGCCACAATTTGAGGAAATTTACGTTTCAACTGTTCTCACCTCCATTCCGTATTTCCTGAAGGAACCATGGCTCGCGTTTGCCTTTTTCGAAAAAACATGCTATACTATCGGAGCGCGGCGAAGAATGCCGGTTGCAAAGAAAGGAGAGCTTCTATGCTGCCAAAAGACCCCGTCATCCTTCTCAGTTACATAAACACACTGCTTAGAGATAAATATGCATCGCTTGATATGCTGTGTCAAGAGGAAAATGTGGAAATGGATGCGTTGTGTCAAAGCCTTCAGGTTATCAATTATACGTATAATAAAGAATTTAACCAGTTCCTCTGATTTAGTATAACATATCTTCATATTTTGTCAAGCAGAAGGGAGAACAAAAAAGTGGACGTCATCCGATATGTGTACCGCGGCGGCCAAGGCGAGATTTCCGAAAAAAAATCGCGCTTTATTGCCACCATCACCTCCGTTCAAAACGAGGAGGAAGCGCAGGTATTTATAGAAGGCATAAAAAAGCAATACTGGGATGCGCGTCACAACTGCTACGCTTTTATACTTGGAGACCGACAAGAGCTTATGCGGTGCAGCGACGACGGCGAGCCGCCGCACACTGCCGGACGTCCTATGCTTGACGTGCTTGTTTCCGAAGGGCTTACAAACGTATGCGCCGTCGTCACGCGGTATTTTGGCGGAACGCTGCTTGGAACCGGCGGGCTTGTCCGCGCATACCAAGGCGCCGTCAGACAGGGACTTGCCGCCTGCCAAATTGCTGCGCGTGAAACCGCTGTCCCCGTTACGGTACAGACGGACTACGCAGGCATCGGCAAGCTTTTGTATTTAACTTCCGAAAACGACATTCCGGTGCTGAGTACCGAATACGCCGAGCTGGTTACGGCACACATCCTCGTGCCGCCTTCGCTTCTTTCTTCCGTCCAAAAAAAAATGCTGGAGGCAACCGCCGGACAAGCGCAGCTTTCCTGCGGCGATCCGCTCGCGTATCTTCGCTTGGAGGACGGCATTCACCTGCTGTAAAGCTGCTTATTTACAAGCCTTTTCCGAAATGCTATAATGGAACGACAGGAGGTATTTCCCCACAATGAACTACAGTTATCATCAGATTATAAAGCGGCAGAAAATGCTTCGCTCCGGCAAGCATCGCATTTACTCGCTGCTTCGCATAACCTTTTTCCGTCTGACGCTTGTGTTTATGGCGTTTTGCATGATTGTAGGTACGTACGGCGCTTACGGCGCTTACCTTGGAATTATTCGTACCTCTCCGAGTATTGACTCCATCAGCGTTACGCCGGAAGGCTTTCCTTCCACGATTTATTACTCGGACGGATCGGTCTGCGTACAGCTTGTAGGCGCCGGCTCCAACCGCGAATACGTAAGCATCGACGAAATTCCCATTGACATTCAAAACTGCTTTATCGCGCTGGAGGACGAACGTTTTTACGAGCACAGCGGAATTGATATCCGCGGTATTTTCCGTGCGGTCTTTTCGGTTGTGAAGGAACAAAGTCTGGATTACGGCGCAAGTACGATCACACAGCAGCTTTTGAAAAACCAAGTGTTCTCCGGAGGAAACGAAAAGAGCGCGATAGACAAAGTTGTCCGCAAGCTGCAGGAGCAATATTTGGCGATTAAGCTTGAGTCCAAATACAGTAAGCAGCTGATTTTGGAATATTATCTAAACATCATTAACCTTGGAAACGGCGCTTACGGTATCCAAAAGGCGGCGCAGACGTACTTTGGCAAAAACGTAGACGAGCTGACCATCAGCGAGGCGGCTGTTTTAGCGCCCATCGCTTATTCGCCCGTTTACATGAATCCGCTCAAGTACCCGGAGGACAACGCCAGACGGCGCAAAGACTGTTTGGATAACATGCTCGAAAACGGCTTTTGCACGAAGGAGCAATACGATAT
This sequence comes from uncultured Lachnospiraceae bacterium, assembly GCA_944384025.1. Classification (GTDB taxonomy): domain Bacteria; phylum Bacillota; class Clostridia; order Lachnospirales; family Lachnospiraceae; genus ISDg. The sequence goes on along the minus strand of CALWRS010000009.1, from coordinate 21,729 downwards.
TGCGATTGCCGACACAGACGACGTGTATCTTCGCATCGGGCTGCATAACCAATATACCGAAGGAACAAACAACTCATATTATTCGTATTTCGTTGACGAACTTATTGAGCAGGTTGTAGAAGACTTAGAAGAGCAAGGCTACTCCTCGTACGATGCTTATCGTCTGCTTTACAACGGCGGCTTGCAAATTTACTCCACGCAGGATAAAGATATCCAGGCGATTATGGATGGCTACTACCAAAACGAGGAAAATTTCCCAGCCGTCGGAGAAGGTTCTTATTACGAGCTGGCGGAGTCGTACGCGCTTTCGATTGTCGCTACGGACGGTACTTCTTCGCACTATCACCTAAACGACTTGCTTGCGTATTACGCAAACTACAAAGACTCCGACAAGCTGTACTACCACAAAAAAGGCTCTACCGGCATTAACAAATACACCTTGGATAAAGACGATCTGAACGCGAAAATCGACGCGTTTTTGGAAGCGATGTGCGAGAATTTTGAGCAGGAGTACCCTGGAAAGGAATACCGCGTGCAGGAGTCCCGTTCGATTTCCCTGCAGCCCCAAAGCGCAATGGTAATTATGGAGCCTTCGACCGGAAACGTTGTCGCCCAATACGGCGGGCGCGGAGAAAAGGTCGGCAACCGCGTATTAAACCGCGCTTCCGGAACTTACCGGCAGGCCGGTTCCACGTTTAAAGTGCTTGCCGCGTTTTTGCCCGCCCTTGACACTTGTGGCTTTACGTTAGCGAGCACGTTTGACGACTCCTACTACGAGTACCCGGATCAGGAAAACATCGCGGAGGAAAACCGCGCAACGGTCACCAACTGGTACCGCACCGGTTATGAAGGACTCCAATCGATTCGGCGCGGTATTTACCACTCCATGAACATTGTTGCCGCGCGCTGTATGGAAGCGGTAACGCCTTACACGGCGATGTCGTATTTACAGGCGCTTGGCTTCAGCCAGTTAGATACCGACGCGAGCGACGGCGTTTCCGATTACACAATCGCGCTTGCGCTTGGCGGACTTTCTACAGGCTGCTCCGTTTTGGAGATGACCGCCGCTTACTCTGCAATCGCAGACAAAGGAGTTTACCACACGCCCCGCTATTACACGCAAATTCTTGCGTACGACGGAAGCGTTTTAATCAACAACAAAGTCAAGTCCTCGCAGGTTATGAAAGCGTCTACCGCGTACCTTTTAACGGACGCGATGGTCGATACAACGCTAATCGGTACGGGAACGCGCTCCCGCTTCCAAAACCTTGATATTCCGGTTGCCGGAAAGACGGGAACGGCGCACGACAACTACGACCTTTGGTTTGCCGGATTTACGCCGTATTACTGCGCCGCTATCTGGTCGGGCTTTGACAACAACTTCTCGCAGACAAACTCCACGTATTACCGCTATATGTGGCGCAACATCATGGAGGAAGTACACGTATTAAAAGGCTGCGAGGAAAAGGATTTTGAAGTGCCTTCTTCCATTGTTACGGCTAAAATCTGTACGAAGTGCGGGAACTTGGCGGTTGACGGACTGTGCAACCAATACGAAGGCGGCAACTGCGTTGCGGAAGAAATTTTCGCAAAAGGTACGGCTCCTTACCAGTCCTGTACCTGCCACACCAAAGTGACTATATGTACGGAGTCCGGCGCTCTTGCAACGGAAACCTGCCCGAGCATTGTCAGCAAGGTGTACCTAAACAAAACAGAAACGGAACTGAGCAAACGACACGGCGGAACGAAAGATACGGCTTACATTCTGCCGGATTCGCTAAAGCAGCTTTGCCCGCTGCATGCTGGCAATCCGCTTAGCTCGACCCCATAAAAATAAAGCAACTAGAAAGAGAAGAACAAATTTATGAAACACTGTGCAATCGTATTGCTGCTTGCAATGCTCCTGTGCGTTGGATGCAGCACAGGCGACGACGCGACGCCAACTCCGGCTCCGGACATTTTGGATCTGACGGCAACGCCTACTCCGGGCGAGGAAGCAACCCCTTCGCCAACGCCCACAAGCACGCCGACGCCAACTTCTACACCATCCCCTACACCAACGGAGGCAGTTATGAAAGAATGGGATACTTCGAACCTTGACACGTCTTGGATTGACCCAGAGAAAAAGCTGGTCGCTTTTACTTTTGACGACGGTCCGTCGCAGTACTACGACGACATTTTGGACATTTTGGAAGAATACGGGATGCATGCGACTTTCTTTGTCTGGGGACGCAACTACAACAGCTCCTACGAAGACGTTATGAAGCGCGTTGTAGAGCAGGGCTGCGAGCTTGGAAACCATACATGGTCGCACCCGTACCTCTCGAAACTTGACGAAGCTGGAATTGCACAGGAAATTGAGCAAACGCGTGCGCTTTTGGAAGAGCTGACCGGAATTACCAATTTTCTCGTTCGTCCTCCGTACGGCGACTCCAACTTAAAGGTTCAAGTAAGCGTAAACGCGCCGCTGATTAACTGGAGCGTTGACAGCGCCGACTGGAACAACGGTTCGTTCGATTCGGTTTACACAAACGTAATGAGCAAAGTAAAGGACGGCGACATTGTTTTGATGCACGCTTCCTACTCTTTCACGGTGGAAGCCGTACGCGCTATGATTCCGGAACTGATTGCCGACGGCTATCAAATTGTTTCCGTATCAGAACTTGCGGCAGTTCGCGGCGTAACGATAACGTCCGGTCACGCGCCTTATACGAATTTCCGCTAAAAAAAGGCGGCAAGATGCTGATAACGAAATCACAGCATCTTGCCGCTTTCTACTTCATCTTCGGCTTGAAAATCCAGCTTGCAATGTAGCCAAAAACAAGCGCTGCCGAGGTGCCAAGCGCGCCTGCCTTAAGGCCTCCCAAAAAAAGACCAAGAAAGCCTTCTTCGTCTACGGCAGTTTTCACGCCTTCAAACAGCGTGTTTCCAAAGCCAAGCAGAGGAACTGTCGCTCCGGCGCCGGCAAAATCCGAAAAAGGCTTGTACCAGCCAAGCGCGCTGATAAGGCTTCCCAGTATCACAAGTCCTACCATAATCCGCCCCGGCTGAAGTTTTGTATTGTCCATAAAGATTTGTACGATGGCGCAAATTGCGCCGCCGACAAGAAACGCCCAAAGATAATTCATCGCTCTTATTTCCTTTCCAGAATAATCCCGTACGCAATGCCGGGAATGGTAAGTTCTTCGTGAAAACTGACCGGGGAAAGCATTGCCCCTGTCGGCACAAACAGGATGCGTTTATAAACACCTTCGCGCATTTTTCGCAGCAGGTAACCGGTTAAGGTGACCGCGCTGCAGCCGCAGCCGCTTCCGCCCGCGTGCACATCCTGTCTGGCAGGATCGTAAATCTTAACGCCGCAGTCGATGTGGTTTTTTCGAATCGAAACCCCTCTTGCCTCTGTAATGTCATAAAGGATCTGACTGCCAATCGTTCCCAGATCACCCGTTACAATTAAATCATACGCTTTGGCATCTACGCCGAAATCCGAGAAATTTGCAAGAATGGTCGCCGCGGCCGCAGGCGCCATCGCCGCTCCCATATGCATCGAATCTTTAATTCCATAATCGGTAATCCGTCCGACCGTAATTCCGGTAATTACCACCTTTGCACCCGGCGCCAGCTGCTTTTGCCCAGACATTAACGCTTCGTTGCCAAGAATCACCGCGCCGCTTCCGGTAACTGTCCACGTCGCCGAGGCCGGACGCTGGTTTCCGTAGGCAAGCGGAAAACGAAACTGCTTTTCCGCGCCTGCAAAATGCGACGAAGTAACGGCTAAAACGCCTTGCGCGTATTCCCCCTCCACCATCATCGCCGAAAGCGTCAAAGACTCGCCCATCGTAGAGCAGGCGCCGTAAATTCCAAAGAAGGGGATTTGCAGCCGTTCCACGCCAAAACTCGTCGCCATCAACTGCGCGAGCAAGTCGCCGCCGACAATGTAGTTCACCTCATCGCGCCTTACGCCGGCGTTTGCAAGCACTAAGTTGCAGGCCTTTTCCATAAGTGCGCTCTCCGCCTCTTCCCACGTTTTTTTCCCGACAAACGGATCCGGACAAATTTCATGAAAATATTTTCCAAGCGGTCCTTCCCCTTCCATTTTTCCGACAACCGAAGCTTCCCCCAGAACGTATGGCGGCTTAGCAAAAGCCACGCTTTGTTTTCCCTTTGTTTTCATGGTCGCCTCCCTAACGAAACGTTCTTTTCCGTCAGTATGCGCCTTTCCTGAATTTTGTATGCAAAATCGCAAAAGGCATTTACAAAGGCGGTCTTCTCGGGTATGATAGAGTCTGGAAGTTTCCGAAAAAACATTCCGGAAGAATGGAGCAAAAATATATGTCGGTACTGGAAAACCCTTCGCAAAAGAAAAAACGTCTTGGCCGAAACGTATTCTCGGTGTACGCCGCCGCAATCGTTAAGCTGGCTCTTAACGCAGGCCTTCTTGCGCTGTTTGCCGACAAGCTGACCGAGTGGAAAGTGTGGGAAGACGCGACAGGGCTGACACGGCCGCAGGCTGCCCTTTTGTTTGCGCTTCTTTATTTGCTTATGCTTGCTACGCTTCCTATTCGCAATCGTATCGGCTATCTGTATTTTGCGCTTCTCTTTCCTTTTGACGCGCTGTTTTTGATGCAGCCAACGAAGACTTTACTGCTGTTTGCTTTCTGCACGGTTTTGCTGCTTGTGCTTCGCCTGAAAACGCCCCTTCGCTACGTGCTTGCGGCGCTTCTTTTAGCTGCCTTTTCGTTGTGGCAAAACCCGTATTTGCTTATTATTCTTCCGCTGTTTTCGCTCGCGCTTTTGTGGCGGCGCAGTGAAAAATGGGGATTCCGCCTGTTTTTATTTTATCTGCTTGTGCTTTGCGTAGCGTATCAGTTTGAAGCGCTTGATTTTCTTCCGCACGCAAGAGGAACGTCCGGCGGCGCTACATTCCTTAACAACTTATTTGAAGATGAAGAGCTCTACGGTCATATTTCCTACTTCCTTGCCAACAGTCTGGCAATCCTTGCGCGGATTTTATTTCCGATTGAGGTGCTGTTTAAAAGCGCCCGTCACGCATGGGTTTTCTTTCCCATACAGCTTGGCGCTCTGTTTTTGTATGGAAAGACCATCCGCTATCTTATTGACGTTGACTGGAAAAATCCGGTTCGCTCAGGCGACCGGATGCTACATGACGTCTTAAATTTTGTGCTGTGCTTTGTTGCGGCGCAGTCCATATACGAACCGGACCTTGGACAGGTCTTCCGGCACATGATGGGGCTGACTCCCTGCTTTTTGTATTTGCTCTTTGAAGCAAACCGCCGCCACGAACGGCCATTTGTGCAGCGAGACTTCACAGGCAGCTGTCCGGTGATTTTCTTTCACAGAGGCGGTGAGGATTACGTCTACGACGTCCTGCGGCAGGCCTGCAAAGTCTGCGGCGGACAAAACGTTATTCTTTTGGGCGATGAAGCAAATCGGGGATTTACAAGCAACTGGTACGCTGCAGACGATTATCTGGGCGAACGTGCAAAGAAATTTCAGGAAGTGTACAGCCACATCTCCGAAAATTTAACCGAGGAGTTTGAGCGGACTTGCTTTGACCGCCATTTTGCGCTTTACGAATTCTGCGCCCAAAAAGGCATCTCCCGCTGCTTTTTTGGCGACAGCGACATCCTGCTTTATCACGACCCGACGCAGGACGACTATTCCGCTGTAGATTTTGCCTGCTGCACGGCGCAGCTGCCGGTTTCGCTTGGGGAAGCTTCTTCCCCGCACTTTACGTATTGGCGGCTTACGTATCTGTCGCAGTTTCTTGATTTTATTACGCAAGTATATACGTCACAAAAAGCATGGCTTGAGGAAGTCAGCAAGCAGCCGTCCGCTTCCAGCGAATACCAAAACGGCGACATTACCGATACGGTTTTACTAACGGCATGGAAGCGAATTTTAACCGAACAGGGCGGTACGCTTGCCTTTCGCAACCATAACGCCGTAAACGACGGCCGCGTATGCGACCATAACTTAACGAGCGCGGACAACGCAAAGGTCGGCCAGTTCCGCTACAGTTCGCTGCTTGGGATTAAAAAAATCCGCTTCCGCAACCACATACCCATGCTTACCCAAACCGACGGCACGCCCGTTGCAGCAACGCTTTTGCACGTGCAAACGGCGCGGGAGTATTACACGTACCCGCTCGCGCACGAGAGCGGCTGCAAGCTGTGGTATTTGCTAAACCGCATCGGCCATAAGCTGATGGGATGATTACAAAAGACCGATAACTCCCGCCAGCCAGTAAAGCAGTCCCAAAAAACAGCTTGCAAACACGCCGTATAAAATGACCGGACCGGCAATCGTAAAGATTTTGCAGCCGATGCCAAACACTTGCCCCTCCGCGCGAAATTCCACGGCCGGAGACGCAACAGAGTTGGCAAAGCCCGTTATCGGGACGACCGAGCCGGCTCCGGCAAACTTAGCAAGCTTCGCGTACCAGCCAAGCCCCGTAAGCAAAACAGCGGCAGCTACTAACACCAGCGTCGTCCAGTAGCTTGCCGTTTTTTCATCCAATGAAAAGCTCTGAAACAGCTGATTGCATCCTTCGCCAAGCAGGCAAATCCCTCCTCCTACCAAAAAAGCGCGGGCAGTATTTGCAAGGCGCGAAAACGTCGGCGTCGTCTGCTTTACGTATTGATTGTACTTTTCTTTCCGCTCGGTCTCATCCGCTGCTTCCAAAACCTGCTTGATTGTTACTTGTTCCTTCATTACAAACCTCTTTTCCGAACCATCGTCCCTGAAAACTTGTTACGCGCCCGAAAGAAACTGAAGCAAAGACCCTGTAAGCTTCCCAAGCGCCAGCGCCGTCACAATCCACGGCAGCCCTCTTTTTAGCCGAATGCGCCTTGAAAAGATAGGGAACGCATTCACAATCTCCGCTAGAGCAATCGCCAAACAGCCCGTAAAAATGCCCGCGAATGCGCCATACGGCGCTAAAAACAGCCATTTCCCGGGAATCCTCCACGAAAAGATCGAATACAGACATCCAAGCACAGCTCCGATAACAAGAACATCCTCGTACAACCGGCTGCAGCCGCCCGTTTTCGTTCGCGCCGTCATGCGCGTAATCACGCCGACTTTAACGACAAGCGCAATATACCCTCCTGCAACAATCGCTCCCCCGCAAAACCCAAGCAAAGCGACAAGCGCGTCGCGAAGCGCATCTCCCATCAATCAACCTTTCCTTCGCGGTCCGCATTTTCCATAATTGCCTCGTTGACCTCTTTTTCGTACGTCCGCATCTGCACCTCAAGAGGCGTCGGATCGGCGTCTAGCCGCAGGCGGCTAAAGTGGTTAAAAAACACGATAATCCCAACGGCCAGCCCAACGCTGTAGCCAATCTCCATAAACGGGATTCCCGGCTTCTCCCTGTAACCAGCCAGCCCATACAAAAGCGCGAACACCTTCGCGACGTCTACGTCCTGATTAAACGTCATAATCGAAAACGCGCCGCCAAAAAATACCGCCATACACACAAACGCTGCCTTCCACCATTGCCCTCCCGCGCTCTTTCCGGGCGGCAGATACTCGACAATAAACGACGCTTCGCCAAGGACGTTAACCGTTATGCCCGGCTCCAGCCGCGTAAGAATCTCCACGAGTTTCCATGCGGTAAAAACTTTTTTCTGCGCCTGCTCCTTTGGAAATTGATAAAACACGCCGGAGAGCAGTCGCTTAACAAGCGCTTTGTCGTCACCAGTAATCCGCACAATGTCCTGCAAAAGCACCTTCTTTTTTTTGACCCGGACAATCTGAGGAACCATCACCGTAACTTCTTTCATCAAATCAACACTCCCTCGATCATCTGCGGCGCCTGCTGGAAGAAATACAGGTAGCAAAGCGCGGCAATGCCTGCCGCTAGCACGCAAAGACTGAAAATAATCCATTTTGTCTTCATAATCGATTCCTCCTTTGTCCTCTTGTTTTGGAAATAGCGTCTCCCGTTTCTCTTGTTTTATGCGCTTTTTTTATCCTGTTAAAATACGACGCATATTGCCTAGAATTTTCTTTTCCAGCCGGGAGATTTGCACTTGGGAAACGCCAAGCTCTTTTGCGATTTCCGTTTGTGTCTTTTCTTCAAAATAGCGGCGAATGATAATCAATCTCTCCCGCTCGCTAAGCGAAGCAATCGCCTCCGAGAGCGCCATTTTCGACAAAATTTCTTCATCAAACTGCCCGGACTGCTCAATACGGTCCAGCAAACACTGCTCTTTTCCGTCTGTGCCGCTGCAAACGGTTTGATTTAGCGATTCGACTTCCGAGCAGGCGGATACGGCGGTGGCGGCGTCCTCGTACGAAAGCGATAGCCGCGTGGCCAGTTCGGCAAGCGCCGCCTCCCTCCCTTCGCTGTTTTCAATTTCCTCTTTCAAGCGGTATATTTTCCTTGCGTTTTCCTTAATAGTCCGGCTAACCTTAATCATCCCGTCGTCTCGTAAAAAGCGCTTGATTTCTCCTACAATCATCGGAACCGCGTACGTAGAAAAGCGAACGTCAAACGACAGGTCGAAATTGTCAATCGCCTTAATCAGGCCGATGTTTCCAATCTGAACCAGGTCCTCCATTTCCTGTCCTCTTCCTAAAAACCGCTTTACGATGCTGTAAACAAGTCCTGCGTTTTCACATATCAGCTGTTCTCTCGCTTTTGGATCTCCGTTTCTCGCCTGTAAAATCTTTGCGCCAACGTCCAATCTTCCATCCCTCTCCTACGCGCGAATCGTTTTTTTCATACGCACAAGCGTTCCCTTGCCTACTTCGGAAATTACTTCCAGCGAGTCCATAAACGCCTCCATAAAAGAAAAGCCCATTCCGGAGCGCTCCTGCTCCGGCTTCGTTGTAAACATCGGCTCTCTGGCCTTTGCAATGTCCGCAATTCCCTCTCCGTAGTCTTCGATTTCCACATAAACCGTCTGCTCGCTTAGCGCAAGGTACATGCGTATCTCCCCCGGTTTTCGCTCATAACCGTGAATAATCGCATTAGTGACCGCCTCGGAAATCGCCGTCTTTAAATCCGAGAGCGCTTCAATCGTAGGGTCTAGCGTTGTCACAAACGCAGCCGCCACCATTCGCGCGAAACTCTCGTTTCTTGAAAGCGCCGGAAAACGAAGCGTCACCTCGTTTTCATGGTTATGTAATATCCTCTCTTCCATATCGCGTTCCTCCTTACACGTTTCCTAAAATCTGGTACAATCCGGAATACTTGATAATGCGCTCGATTCCCGGATGGATGCCAACCGCCCGCACCGTACCGTTTAACAGCATCATCCGCCGATAGCGCCCCATAATCATGCCAATGCCGGAGCTGTCCATAAAGTTGACTTTGCTGAAATCAAAAATGATTTCATTACTCCCGCACTCGTCAATCAGCGCGTCCAAACGCTGACGAATCCGATCTACATTGTGCTGATCCAGATCCTCCTGCAGCGCAACATACAAAGTGCGGTTTTTTACCGTATACTGCGCCGGATGTTTTTCCTTGCCCATTTCCTCTCCTTTCCTGCCTGCAAGCCCTAATTTTTGATGCGTGCGCCTCCGGGCATACACGCAAAAAGAGAGATCTCCAAATTTTGGAAATCTCTCTTTTGTATGCATTCTCTTTTTTTACAGTTCCGCCGCAAACTCGTAAACAGCGTCGTAATATTGTCCTTCCGGGAACCGCTCCATATATTCGTTATACGTGCGGAGCGCTTCCTCTTTCTGTCCAAGCAAATGATACGTTCGCGCCAGATAATAAAGGTTTCTTTCGTTATCCGCGGATTTTTCGTAAGAGTAAAGGAAAATTTCCAGCGCTTCTTCGTAATTGTCTGCCTCGTACAAAGTAAGACCGTGCTCAAACAGCTCGGTACTGGTCATCGTTACGGTCATTACGTCCGGGTAAGCTTCCAAAATCCGGTCGTAAATTTCCTTCGCCGCCGCTACGCTTAATTCTTCCTGCGAAACAGCGTTGATGCGCTTTTGCAAAATGTAGATTTGCATGCGGGACGCACTTTCTTCTTCCTGAAGCTGCAAATAATACGAAATCAGACGGAACATATTTACGCCGCCTACGCGGTTGCTAAGCTCTTCCATCTCCGTATTTAGCGACTCCAAGTCGATTTCCTGCAGCTCAATTTTGGACTGCAGCGACTGGTTTTCCTTTTCCAATGAGTCAATATCCGACAAGTAGCCCGAAAGCTCTTCCGCGTACTGGGCCTGCGTTGCTTTAAACTCGTTTCGCATTCCGGAGCGTACGCCCGGAACAACCATAAAGAATACAACTAAAATCCCCAGAAAAACACCCAGCACTAAGCTTAAGAAAATACGGTAATCCGGCTTGTCCTCTTCGTAACGAAACACAGGAAAAATGCCTGTTTTGTCCTTTCCGCTCTTGTCTTCAAGTTCTACGGGAATTTGCCCGTTTGTCTGCGTATCAAGCAGTTTTATTTGCTTTCCCTGGCGGCTTAAATCCCGAATTTCTTTTAAGTAGCGGATGGAAGTCGTGTTCGCAATGTCAATAGCAAGCGTGCGCTTGATGCACTTTCTGGCGTATTCGTACTCGCCGGAGCACATATACAAAAGTGCAAGCAGCTGCCACGCCCGAATGAATTTCGGATTTAGAGAAACCGCTTTTTTAAGCTGTATAAGCGCTAAGTCCGTTCCTTCGTGCTGTGCAAGGTCAAGCGCGGAGTTGTATTTCCGGATGGCTCCGTTTAGATTATCCAGCTTTGTCGGATTGCTTTGCAAGATGTTTAGATATCGCTCCGCAGGGTTGTTTCCCTGCAAATAGCTCTTACTAATAATCCATTCGTGAAGCGCTTTAACTGTCTCGCCCATCTCAAAGTAGACAAGTCCGAGCAGGTTTCTGGCGTCCACGTTTTTTTTGCTCATCTTAAGCGCGCGGTTTAGCATATCGACCGCGCCCGAAAGATCCCGTACTTTTGCTTTTGCCAGACCTTGGTTGTAAAAGTAGCAGGAGATCTTGCGCGTCTTCTGGTTTACTTCTATGTCGTAGCCGCACTTTGCGCATGTCCCTTTTTTCAGCGTCATATTCGCGCCGCATTTTGGACAAATCATTGCTTCTTCTCCTGTAAAATCTTTTCTATAATGTCCGCAACGTCTACAATTTCGCGGCTCATAATAGCCTCTTCCGCCTGACTAATTTCCAGGCTTGGGCTGAATTTTGCAATTTCCTCATCAAAATTAATCAAAATCGGATACCTCTCTGTCCCTAATGCAGGACCCGCCCGCAGGAATCTGCGTTTCTATCATAACGAGCCCCTTTGTAAAAATCAAGTAACTTTTTCCCACTTGAAAAACTTCCTTTGCGCATCCTGTCGAGAAACGAAAAATTCTGCTTCCGGACGCGTTTAGTGCCGGTGAAGCTCCATGCTCTTTAAGCGCTCTTCTACTTGGCTCATCATCGCCGTGTATTTGTCAAGTTTCGCTCTTTCTTCGGCAAGCTTCGCCTCCGGCGCCTTCTTTACAAAGTTCTCGTTGGAAAGAAGTCCCTGTACGCGCTTTAATTCGCCTTCCAGACGCGTTTTTTCTTTTTGCAAACGCTCCAGCTCTTTTTCAATATCTACAAGGTCCGCAAAAGGAATGTAAATCGTAGCGTTTGGAATTACGACCGATACGGCCTCTGGGTCGATGCCGTCTCTGTTTTTCTGAAGCACTACTTCGCTTGCTCCTCCCAAAGAAGCAAAGAACGATTTGCCGGAAGCAAACGCGTCCAAAAGCTCTGCTGATTCGGAAACGACATATACGGTCGCCTTGCGCGAAGGGGGAACGTTCATTTCCGTGCGCAGAGCGCGCATCGCCGTAACTGCGGTGCGAATCAGCTCTACGGCTTCCTCCTCGCCCGAAAAATCAAGCTCCGGCACGCTTTGCGGCCATGCGGAAATCATAATCGAAGTGTCTTCGGTAAAGCTTCCGTCCGCCTCCTTAAGCGTTCGGTAAATTTCTTCGGTAACAAAAGGCATAAACGGATGCAGCAGCTTAAGCGCTGTCGTTAATACGTTTTGCAGCGTCCAGATTGCCGCTTTTTTGTCGGCGGCGGCGTCTGCGTACAGGCGCGGCTTCACCATTTCAATATACCAGTCGCAGAACTCTTCCCAGATGAAGTCGTAAATTTTCCCTGCCGCAATCCCCAGTTCAAACCGCTCCATATTTTCCGTTACAGCTGAAACGACTTTGTTTGCTCTCGATAAAATCCACTTATCCGCGTTTGTAAGCTCGCCGTACGAACCCTGCCGCATTTCTTCAAAGACGCTTGGGTTCTCGGTCGAAAGCTTATCCATATGCATCATAATAAACCGGCTGGCATTCCAAACTTTATTTGCAAAGTTTCGGCTGGCTTCAATTCGCTCCCAGTAAAAACGCATATCGTTTCCGGGCGCGTTTCCGGTAATTAACGTAAAGCGAAGCGCATCTGCGCCGTAGCGGTCAATGACTTCTAGCGGGTCGATCCCGTTTCCAAGCGACTTGCTCATTTTGCGGCCCTGCGAATCCCGAACGAGTCCGTGAATCAGTACCGTATCAAACGGAACTTTGCCTGTGTGCTCTAAGCCGCTAAACATCATGCGGATAACCCAGAAGAAAATAATATCGTAGCCGGTCACAAGTGTGCTTGTCGGATAAAAGTAGTCGAAATCCTCTGTCTTCTCCGGCCAGCCAAGCGTGGAAAACGGCCAAAGCGCGGAACTGAACCACGTATCAAGCGTATCCGGATCCTGCCGCATAGGCTTGCCGCATTTTGGACAAACCGCCGTCTCTTCTTTTGTAACGACCATCTCTTTGCAATCATCGCAATAAAACGCCGGGATGCGGTGTCCCCACCAGAGCTGGCGGCTGATGCACCAGTCGCGAATATTCTCAAGCCAATGGTAATATGTCTTGTCAAAGTGCTCCGGAACAAACTTCGTCTTCCCTGTTTTCACAGCGTCAATAGCGGGGCCGGCAAGCGGCTCCATTTTTACAAACCATTGCATGGAAACTCTGGGCTCTACCGTTGTCCGGCAGCGATAGCACGTTCCGACGTTGTGGCTGTAGTCTTCAATTTCCGTAAGCGCTCCGCAGGCCTGCAAGTCCGCTACAATCGCTTCTCTGGCTTCGTAGCGATCCATTCCCGCATATTTTGGATAATCCGCAACGATTTTTGCGTCTTCCGTCAAAACGTTAATAACCGGCAAATTATGGCGCAGTCCTACCTCAAAGTCGTTCGGGTCGTGCGCGGGAGTAATCTTAACGACGCCCGTTCCAAACTCCATATCTACGTAATCGTCGGCAATAACCGGAATTTCGCGTCCCACAAGCGGAAGCGTCACCGTTTTTCCGATCAAGTCGCGGTACCGCTCGTCGTTTGGATTTACAGCAACCGCCGTATCGCCAAGCATCGTCTCCGGCCGCGTCGTCGCCATTTCAATATACCCGCTGCCATCGGTATACGGGTAGCGCAAATGCCAGAAATGTCCCGCCTGGTCCTCGTAATTTACTTCCGCGTCCGAAATCGTCGTCAGGCAATGCGGACACCAGTTAATAATGCGCTTACCGCGGTAAATCAGCCCTTTGTTGTACAGGTTGACAAAGACTTCGCGCACCGCCCGGTTGCAGCCTTCGTCCATCGTAAAGCGCTCCCGATCCCAGTCGCACGAAGAGCCAAGCTTCTTTAACTGCGAAACAATCCGTCCGCCGTACTGGCGCTTCCACTCCCACGCGCGCTCCAAAAAGCCCTCGCGCCCCAAATCTTCCTTGGTAACGCCTTCTTTGTTCATGGCTTCTACAATTTTTGCCTCCGTGGCAATGGACGCGTGGTCGGTTCCAGGAAGCCAAAGCGCTTCGTAGCCCTGCATCCGCTTGAAGCGAATTAAAATGTCCTGAAGCGTATTATCAAGCGCATGTCCCATGTGCAGCTGCCCGGTAATGTTTGGCGGGGGAATCACAATCGTATATGGTTTTTTCTCAGGATTCACCTTCGCATGGAAATACTTCTTTTTTTGCCACATCGCGTACAGGCGATCCTCGATATCCTTCGGGTCATAATTTTTTGCAAGCTCTTTCATTTCAGCCTCCGGTTCTGTATTTTACATTTTCCCATGTTCCTAATCTAGCGCAGGATGCAGGTTCTTTCAAGTATTTTTTCTTATTCGAAACGATAAACGCGGGAAAGCAGCTGCTGCGTACTTCCATCCGAACCGGTTCTATGCGCCTGCGTCACCCTTCCGGCCGCGTCGGTTAAGTAAAAATAATCGTAATGCACCGACAGCGTCTCCTCGACGTAAACATCCATCGTGAGGATGCGCCCTTCTTCGTCGTAGCCGTATTCGTATTGCTCTTCCGCGATAAGCATCTCGTTTTCGTACACATGCTTTGAAATGCAATTTCCTTCGTCGTCGTACGCACGCTGGATGCAGGAATTTTCTCCTGTCGCCGCATCCTCTTCAAACAGATACGTCTGCCGTCCGGCCAAATCCCAGCGCTCCTCACGCAAAAGAAAGCCTCTCTTGTCGTAGCTTCTTTCACAGGATGCGCTTGCGTCCGAATAAAAATAATATTCCGTGTAGCCGCCGTCTTCGCCGCCCACAAAATAAAAATAGCTGCCGTCCGCGACGTAATTCAGGCCGTATTCCACGAACAAAATCCGGTCGTCCTTCTCTTCCTGCACCGGATAGCGGTACTCCTGAAATACGTGCCCCGATTCGTTGTAGTTTAGGTAGGAGAAGGAGACGACGCTCTCTTCTAAGCCCCGCCACGCGCAATAAATGCGGCGGTCGTTTGCATCGTAGCCGTATGCGTACAGCGTCGTTTGCGCAGATTCGCTCTGCGCGCCCTCGACGGCAAAAGCGAGGTCGCCGTTGTCGTAGTAGCCGTACGCGCTGTCCGTAGCCTCGTCGTATACAAGCAAGCGCTTTACATTAAAATACTGGTTCGTCGGAACCCGGTCTACGTAAACGGAATCCGGATACCAGACTTGTCCGTTTGCATCGGTCTGAGCTGTCTGCCGGCAGTAGCTCTCATAAATCGCTTCTGCGCTTGAGAAATCGCACGCCGCTACGCTTTTAACGGCTTCCGGCGCTCGGTTAAACGCCAAAATGCTTTGCGTGTATGGATTTTTCGCGGAAACCTCCTCCGGCGTCACGGTAACGAAATTGTTGCGAAATTCCTCCGGCGTCACGGTTAAATGAAACAAATCCGTATCTGCAACCCTTGCTTCGCAGCCAAGCAGCCCGAGTAAGGGCAGAAAAAATAAAATCCTTCGTATTTTCTTCACACTGCTCTCCTTCTTAGCTGCGATATGCCTTTTTCAGGCGTGAAATCGTCTCGTCAAACAACCACCAGAAATCCTCTTCTAGGTCTTCCCGGTCCTTTAATTCCATCAGCCGAAGCACACTGCCGTATTCCGGCGAATATTCCCGATTTTCCTCAATAAAATAAAACTGATTTTCCATCCGGCGCATTACGTCGGTTTCCTTGATAAAGCGGTTCAGCTCTTTGTTTAGCTGCGCATCCATGCCGCCAAGCTTTAGGGCGTACAAGTATTGGCAAAGGCTTTCCTTTTCGCCGCTTTTTTCATACGCTCGAAGAAAATAATTCGATGCGTTTCGAAACAGCCCGTCCCGCGCCTGCAAAACGGCAAGGTTGTGATAAACCTGCCCCTGCTGCGCATCTGTAAGCTGGGAAAACTCCCTGTCGTCAATGAGGCTGCGGTAATCGGACATTGCCTCATGCGTATTTCCGCACCGCAAAAAAGCGTCCGCGTGCCTTTTCTTTCGCGCAACCGGCGGAAGCGAAAAATATGCGTCAATTTCCGCTACCAATTGCTCGATTTCTTCTTTCGAGTAGTAATCCGTGCTGCAAAAAACAGCGACGACAAAGTCCTTAATACCGGCTTCCTTTCGCTTTATCTGCTCTAAGTAGTCGGCGCGCTCCGGCATTTTCAGCTCGTCGCGAATCCAAAAAATCAGCTGGTCGTCTGCGAGATCTTCCCGGAGCGTTTCGATGTTGTGGTAGAGGTAGTAACACAATTCTTCCATTGTGTAAACGCGGGTTCCCGTGGAAGCAAAATAATACGGCAGCTTCGCTTTTTCGCCGATACAGTAAATAAGCCGTCCCATAGGACCCTCCTTTCTCCCAAAACTCAAGACCCGCTTGCAGCTGCTACAGTGTAATTACCTTTTCCCAGATGCGGTATGTGTTTGGATAAAACTGCCCGAAGCCTAAGTCTTTCACCGTAAGCACCGCCGTATCGCGGTCAATGCAGCGAATGCCTATCGAAACCCGGGTCGTCTTGTTTTCTCTTCGGTGAAGATTGCGCAGATTCATTACTACGTGTTTGGTTTCCTTTCGAACCGCGCTTAAGACCGTGAAAAACACTTCGTCCGTATCGTCTAAAATGCCTACGGTCTTTGCATTGACTTCGTTCCACTTTGTTCCTGCGGTTACGAGCGGATAATCGGAAATCCGATTGTCGCGAAACATGCGAATGCACACGGTAGCCCGCAGCATATCTTCCGTCAGGAAAAGAAACTCGTTTTGCGCGGGGCCGCCTGCCGCCGCATAAGCCGCGCCTTTTACGTAAAGGTTCTGCCCTTTAAAGACGCGCCGCGCTACGCACAGCTCACGCAATACCGAATCGCACCAAGCGCCTTCAAACCCGCTTCCGGTTACGTAAATCGCCGAAAGCAGCCGATGCGAAAGCACTTTATCCGTAACGGTTCGAAACGTGTAAGCAAGCGACTTGTCGTTCATTGAACGAAGCATTTCGTAATCCATCAAGTCGGACAAATCCGCCGTCTGCGCGGAAATTGCCACGGGACTTACGCGTCTAGAGGCGCTAAGCTGGTAGTAAAACATTCCTTCGGCGCGAAAATCAAACAGCCCAACGTCCGCAGCCCAAAGCGACTTTGGCTGGCTGACTGCGTAATACATAAAACTCAGCAGATGGTTTTGCACGGCAGCGCGGTCTCTTCGAATGCCAACGCCCTCAAGCGACTGGTATATGGCCGCTTCCAGGTTTTCATTTAACTCCTGCACGGTTACGGTTACGCGCTCGATCGTATCTTGAATATACCTTTGCTTCAGCGCGGTAAGCACCTTTCGCACAAACCGCTCCAAAAGCATCGCTCCCGTAAACTCCATCTCGTAAATCGTTACCGTCTCCTGCCTCGTCGCCTTTCCAAGCAGGTCGGAAAAGAAACAGCCCGCCTCGCGGTTGCGGCAGCGAATCGCCTCTTCTCCAAACAGCCAGTCTTTTGTGTCGTTTCGGATGCATAGTGCTGTCGGAATTAAAAAGCGGTCGTTTCCGGGGGAGATGCAAATCGACTCCGGCTCCTGTCCTTCCCGCTTAACGCAAAGCTGCGTATACTCTTCGCCAAGATCCATTCCTACAACCAGACTTCGATGTTCCATATTCCCCTCCCCTCCGGCGTGCGTTCCATTATTCCTCTATTTCGTGAAAAAGCTGACTTACGGCGAACGAATCTCTGACGTAAGCCTGCAAAAGCTCCAGCGCCTTTTCTTTGTCTTCCGCCCTTCGCGCGGCAATGATGGCGTTGATTTTCCCAAAGCGGCTCTGCGGATCGCGGCCGCTCATTTCTCCGACCAGTACGGCTTTTTCGGTAACGGTCGAATCGATCCCGTCTTCTTCTGAGATTACGTACTCAATCCGTTCGCCTTCAAAGAGCACCAGCTCTTTTACGAAAATGCCGTAGCCGATGTTGCGCATCGGATAATCCTGCTGCCTGCGCTTTCCGCCCGCGCGGTAAGTAAAGTGAAGCGTCACGCGGTTTTTCGGATTGGTGTGGTATTCGATAATGACCTTATCTTCCATGTTCTCCGGAAGCCTTACGTAGCGCGACAGCTTAAGAAAGCAAGCAAGCACCTTTCCTTTTGCCTCCATTTTGGGCAGCCAGTATTCCGCAAACGACTGCTCCTCTGCATCCAGTTCTTCCTGCTGCGAAAACTTGCGCAAAAGCGCCAAAATGCAAAGGTCGTTTTCGTCTATGTAAACGTCTCGCTTCATAAAGGCAATCGTCTGTTCTCCCAGCGGGACGTCTCCAAACAAGTATTTGTACGAGACGTACGTTAAATATGCCCGAATCAGCTGGCGGTTGCTTCCGGGGCGTTTGTAGTGACCAAAGACTTGGTCGGCGTCCTCCATGTGCGATTCCGTAAACAGCATTTGCGCAAGCAGGCGCTCTTCCATATCCGCGCTTGCAAGCCCCATGCGGTTCGCTTCCTGCCAAAGAAGATACATGCAGTCCGTAGGCCCTTGATAACCGTCAACCAACCGCTGTATAAGCGGCTCGCTTCGTCTGCCCTGCGTAAAGGCCCAGTACATCAAACGCAGAATTTCCGCTTCGTGCGCTTCCCAAAATTCCTGCGGCAGCGAAATGCAAAAGCTCTCCACAAGCCTAGGGTCAAGCTCCTTTGTGCCAAAGTGCAAAAGCATCGGGAGCGCCCGCTCGTGTTGGGCGCGAATCATAAGAAGGCTCACGATTTTCGCGCGCTGCTTGCGCGGAATCTGCCTCTCTTCCAACTGCGTCATATACTCGCCAAGCATATCGTCTTGGAAGTTGTCGTAAAAATACAAAAGCAGCGTGCGTACCAATTCCCCGCGGAACGTTTCGCTAATTTCCGAAAGACGCGCGGCCTGCCGCCGAAGCTCCATCGAAGCGCCGTCGTACTTATTTTCAGCCTGCGCTCTTGCCGCCAAATGCAAAAGCAGCCCGCTGCTTTCCGGACTTAGCCGATACGACTCGCCGTAGTACTCCTGCGCGTGGAGCAGGCGATGGAAGCGGTAGACAATGCCCGTAACGTGCCGGTTTCCCTCCTCGTCCACAAGCGACAGCAAATACCGGTTCGTATAAATATCGACCTGCGCCTTCCCGTTTACAAGCGGCGCTATCGTCTCTTCGGAAAGCTCCGGATGCGTAACGCAGACATACCGTATGGACTCCTGCGCACACTCCACTTCACAGCGAAACGCTACTCTTGGCAAATAAGCAAGCGCTTCCGTTTTTGTCTCCGAATCGGACAGGCAGTCGTTATATACAATCGCAAGATGGCGGCTGTTTTTCCCGGCGCGCATCTGGCTCATGGCGTACGTGTGCATTTTTTCCCGGTAGGTATCGTAAATCAGGCGGTTGCTCTCTTTGTGGCAGACAACGTTCGCATACAAGAAAGCGAGCCGCTCGTCGCTTAAGCGACTGTTGTATACAAAGTAATTCAAAACGGCGGGGTCAAGATTTCGCTCCACATCGTCTTCTACGGTATACATGTAGTATTCGTACAATTCGGCAATGCGCTGCTGCTCGCGGACGCTTCGCTGGTACCAAACGCCGTAGCAGGATTCTCTTCGTTCCTCGCGGATAAGCACGTAGCAGATTGCGCGAAGCAGCTCCCTGCACGGATGCCGGTCGTATAAGCGCGACAATATTCGATAATAGAGCATGGAAACTTCCCGCGCTCTCTCTACCAGATAGGCAAACTGCTGCGCCAGCTCTCTTCCTGCCACGCCGCGCTTTGCGGCAAAGCAAACGCTTTGCACGGCAAACGAATCCAGCTCGTGCAGCCAAGAAGGATCGCTGTTATAAATTTCTGCGGCCTGCGCGTACAAAAGCGGCGATTCGCAGCCGTTTTCAAACAGGCTGCGCAGTTCCTCAAGTTTCATCCGAGACGCCTTTGCGTACCGCTCGTCAAGTTTTATCAAAAGGAGTCCAAGCTCCGGATGCTCCGGATTTTCGTTGCACAAGCGATACAGCTGCTCCATTAATTCCGGCTTGTTGCTTTGCACCCGCTCCGCCTTTAAAAACAGGTAAAACGCCTTCCCACGCACCGATGCCATCTTCCATTCCTCTTCGGAAATCAGGCGAAGCGCAGTATTTGCGGCGCTCTCCTTTCCGGCAATTCGGTATAAATAAACCTGGTAGAGGCGAAACTCTAACGTATCGCACGGTCCAAGCTGCTCAAGCCTTGCTAAAAGCGCTTCCGCTTCCAAAACGTAGCGCCCCGCCGGAATCCGATTCATCGCGTATTGCAGATGATTTTCCGCAAGCTTTGCGTACAGCCGCTTTATCTCCCGCTGCGCTGCAAATTCCAGCGGATTTTCCTGCGCTTTATGGCAGACAATAGGAATTTCCGCGCGCTGTCCTTCCGATGCAAGCACCAGCTTTGCAAAGTGCTTGCCGCAGCCCATTTTTTCCGCCAATATGCGAAACCGCAGCTCCAAAGCGTTTGCGTGAAACTGCGTCATCGTCAGTTCCGAAACTTCCGGCAGCAAGAAAGGCTCCGTTGCGCTCACGCGCACACGCAAATAGCCCCAATTGTTTTTCGTCACGCTAATCCGGTCTACAAAATCGCGCTCGCCTACTTCGTAGGAAATCGGCTTTTCTTCAACCCGGAAGCTTACATCCATTTTCTGTCCGGTCTTTACAAGAAACTCTTCCATCGCCAAATCCCGCATCGCACAGGAACGCAAATGATCCCAAAGCGGCGCCTGCTCCGGCTCGCGGTGCGTAAGAAACGTTCGAAAAGACGGCTCCCAAAACAAGGCCGCCGCCTTTGCCCAGTCTTCTTTTGCCAATGCGGCAAACTGCTGCAGGTTCCGGATTTCTCCTTCCGAAGAAAACAGCGACGGCGAAACAACTTCCACTCGAAACGTAACCGCGACCTCGCCGCAGTCGGTAATCATTGTAAGTGCGCCGCTAACAACTTCTCCCTCCGTCAGGTATTCGCCGTGAACAATATAATCCACGTTTGCCCGAACGCCGGAAATTTTTTGCGTCACCGGCTCCAAAACCGGATGGTCGGAGAGGACAATGCCCTTCATAAGGCGCTCTTCGCTGTTGCTAAGCGTGATTCTTGCGCGCAGCACTTTCCCTGCTTCCACTGTGCAGTTAATCCGCTCGCAGTCCAAAATCAGGCGCGGCAGCTCATAAGAGATGCTGCCGTTTGCCATGGCGTTAATCTTTTCTCTCACTGTCGCACCCTCCTTTCGATTCTCGGTTACGGAAGCGAAATCGCAAGAAATCCTCCCGTTTCATCCACGCGATAGCCAATACTTGCATCCAGAGCAATGTAGAACATGCCGGCAAGTCCTCCGCCTGGATTTAAAACGTTAATACAGTAACATTCCTTGCCTCGGATCATCGTCGTCCAATCGTCCGCTTCCAGGTCATAAGCCGAAATATCTTCCGGCAGTCGAAGCTCGTCGGCGCTGACAAGGCAGAGCAGCTCCATCGCTTCTTGCACGCTTAGACCTTGTGACTGCTCCGGCGTTGGCGTTGGCGTGTTTGTAGGCGTTTCACTGGGCGTAGGCTCCGGCGTCGGCATTTCGCTTGGCGCACTCGTAGGCGTTAGCTGCGCCGAATCTGCCGGCGTTGGCGTGTTTGTAGGCGTTGGATCTGCCGCATGGTCTCCCCCGGCAGACGGCGTCGCCTCCGTGGACGGCGTTACGTTAACCGACGGCGTCACCACCGTCTTTTCTTTTCCTAATTTGTCTGCCGCAAAAAACAGGCAGCCAAGCAAAAGCGCAAGCAGGAGTACGACTCCTACTACAATAACGTTCTTTTTCATGAATTCCCTCACACAAAAGGTTTTAATTAATCACTCGCTGTTCGTTGCACTTGCTAATCCGGTATCCTTTCGGCTCTCTAGCGACGAACGTTCCGCTCGCAAGCCCTTCGGGCTTTCTCGCTGTTCGTTGCACTCACATAGCCCCTGCCGCAAAGC
>CALWRS010000008.1 GCA_944384025.1 uncultured Lachnospiraceae bacterium | reverse complement strand
TTGGAGGTGGAAGCACGGCAACGTGTGTAGCTGACCAATACTAATCGGTCGAGGGCTTAACCAAAGTTTCTTACAGATGGTTTCGGTATGATATTTTCAGGGTGCAATTCCTGAGGAAATAAGGCAGGAAATGCATTCACTATTTTCCTCGATAGCTCAGTCGGTAGAGCATTCGGCTGTTAACCGAAGTGTCGTAGGTTCGAGTCCTACTCGGGGAGGTAGCAGTTGAGTTTCGGCTGTGACACTTTCTGGCTCCATGGTCAAGCGGTTAAGACACCGCCCTTTCACGGCGGTAACAGGGGTTCAAATCCCCTTGGAGTCATTTCCTTATTGTGCCGACGTGGCTCAATTGGCAGAGCAGCTGACTTGTAATCAGCAGGTTATCGGTTCGAGTCCGATCGTCGGCTGTTTGGACCATTAGCTCAGTTGGTTAGAGCAACCGGCTCATAACCGGTCGGTCCTGGGTTCGAGTCCCCGATGGTCCAGTCTTTTGAGGATAGAATCTCACCAAATGCATATCTTGGCCCGGTGGCTCAGCTGGTTAGAGCGCCGCCCTGTCACGGCGGAGGTCGTGGGTTCGAACCCCATCCGGGTCGCTTTGCGAAATGGCACTTGACATTTCGCCTCAAGTTTGATAAAAGAATAGTGGTAATACGCAGGAATGCTTATTATAATTGGGGTCTTAGCTCAGCTGGGAGAGCATCTGCCTTACAAGCAGAGGGTCATAGGTTCGAGCCCTATAGGCCCCATTTTCCCTATTTTGCCGGCGTGGCGGAACAGGCAGACGCACAGGACTTAAAATCCTGGGGGTAGCGATACCCGTACCGGTTCGATTCCGGTCGCCGGCAGTGCTTCTTTATCTAGATAAAGGAGCTTTTTTTTTCATAGAAAGGAAAGAAAATGAGCGACAAACAGGACAAGCAATATCTCTTTGAGCAAATGCCCATACCAAGGGCTGTCGGAAATTTAGCGGTTCCAACGGTATTCAGCTCCCTTGTTATGGTGCTTTACAATCTGGCGGATACTTTTTTCGTTGGACTGCTGAACGTCCCTGCGGAAACGGCCGGCGTAACGCTTGCCGGGCCTTTGCTGTTAGCGTTTAATGCAATTAACAACCTGTTTGGCGTTGGTAGCTCGAGCATGATGAGCCGTGCGCTTGGAAGAAAGGATTCGGACACCGTCAGAAAAAGCTCGGCTGCCGGATTTTACTGGGCGCTTCTGGGAGGATTGCTGTTTTCCCTTATTTACACGCTGTTTCAAAGTCAATTTCTAGTACTTTTGGGCGCGGATGCGACAACGAAGGAAACGACGGCGGAGTATTTGATGTGGACTGTCAGCTTTGGCGCCGCTCCGTCCATTTTAAACGTTGTGCTGGCGTATTTGGTTCGCGCGGAAGGCGCGTCGCTGCACGCAAGCCTCGGAACGATGAGCGGCTGCATT
This sequence comes from uncultured Lachnospiraceae bacterium, assembly GCA_944384025.1. GTDB lineage: Bacteria > Bacillota > Clostridia > Lachnospirales > Lachnospiraceae > ISDg. The sequence goes on along the minus strand of CALWRS010000008.1, from coordinate 74,002 downwards.
TTAAATATTATTCTTGACCCGATTTTTATTCTTCCGCAGGGACTTCACATGGGCGCTGCCGGAGCGGGACTTGCCACTTTTATTTCCAACTGCGTGGCATGCCTTTATTTCCTTATACTGCTGTATATTAAACGTAAAAATACATATATTTGCTTAAAACCGCGGATGGCGCTGCCGGAAAAGCCCATTTTGTTTGGCATTTGCGGAGTCGGTATTCCGGCGGCTGTGCAAAACCTTTTAAATGTTACGGGGATGACGCTTTTAAACAATATGACGGCGTCTTACGGCGCGGACGCGGTAGCGGCTATGGGAATTGCGCAGAAAATCAGCATGGTGCCAATGCAAATTTCCTTCGGGCTCTCGCAAGGCATTATGCCGTTAATTAGTTACAACTACGCAAGCGGCAATACGGCGCGAATGAAGCGCGGACTTCTTTTTACAGTGAAGATTGCCCTTGCATTTATGTTTGGAATGAGCTTCCTTTTCTTTTTTGGCAGCGAAGGCATCCTGATGTTTTTCATGAAAAATCAGGCGGTAATCGACTACGGCTGCCGGTTTTTGCAAGGCTTTTGTATTGCCATGCCGTTCTTTTGCATGGATTTTATTGCCGTTGGCGTATTTCAAGCGTGCGGTATGGGCGCAAAGTCGTTTGTCTTTGCCATTCTTAGGAAAATTGTGTTGGAGATTCCGGCGCTGTATCTTTTGAATTTTGCATTTCCGCTTTACGGGCTTGCGTATGCGCAGTTTGCTTCGGAACTCATTCTTTCCATTGTTGCAGTTTGTGTTTTGGCTCGGTTTTTTAAAAAGGAGAGAACATGAGAAAATTTGACACTAAAGTTCAATACTTAAAGTACAAGGTTTTACGGCAGGTTGCGCGCCACGCCTGGAAGGGCGACTTACTAGAGAGTTTGGCGGACATTCCTAAAGAAATTATTCCCGGAAAAGTGCCGACGATGCGCTGCTGCGTATACAAGGAACGCGCAATTCTGATCGATCAGATTAAAATTGCTATGGGCGGAAATCCGGAAAACCCGAACGTAATTGAAGTGATTGAGGACGCCTGCGACGAGTGCCCGGCGGGAGGTTATACGGTAACAGAGACGTGCCGCGGCTGCTTGGCGCACCGCTGTGAGGACGTCTGCCCGCGCCACGCGCTTGTATTTGACAGCCACCAAAAAGCGTCCATTGACAAAAATTTGTGCATCAACTGCGGAAAGTGTGCGCAGGTGTGTCCGTTTAGCGCTATTGTCAACCGGAAGCGTCCTTGCGAAAACGCGTGCAAGATTCACGCAATTTCCATGCAGGAGGACGGCGTCTCTTACATCGACAACGAAAAATGTATTTCCTGCGGCGCATGTATGTACCAGTGCCCTTTTGGAGCAATTTCCGATAAGTCCTATATTGTGCCGGTCATTGACCTTTTAAAGGCGCGCAAGGAAAATCCCGAAAAGAGAATTTACGCGATTGTTGCGCCCAGCATCGCAAGTCAGTTTAAATATGCGAAGTTGGGGCAGGTAATTGCGGGAATTCGCGAGCTTGGCTTTTCGCACGTAGTAGAAGCGGCTCTTGGCGCAGATATGGTTGCGGACTCGGAAGCGCGTGAGCTGGAAGAAAAGGGATTTCTTACAAGCTCCTGCTGTCCCGCGTTTGTAAACTATATCCATAAAAACTTCCCGCAGCTTGTGCCAAACATTTCCGGGAACCTTTCGCCTATGGCAATGATTTCGCGCTATATTAAGGAAACCGTGGAAGGTGCGCAGGTAGTATTTATTGGACCGTGTACGGCAAAGAAAATGGAAATTAAGCTCGATACGGTGCGGCCGTGGGTAGATTACGTCATCACTTTTGAAGAGCTGCAGGCGTTGTTTGACAGCGTAGATATCGATATTATGGGACTTCCCGAGGAGGTGCTTGACAACGCTTCTTATTTTGGCCGTATTTTCGCGCGCTGCGGTGGCTTAGCGGACGCTGTGCAGGAGGCAATCCGGGAACACGGCAACAACATGCAGGTAAAGGCCGTATCCTGCGACGGAATCGAAGACTGCCGTACGGCTCTTTTGCTTAAAGCAAAGGGAAAGTCGGATGCGAATTTCATTGAAGGAATGGCGTGCATTGGCGGCTGCGTAGGCGGCGCGGGCTGTCTGACGCATGGGGAGCGCAACCGGATTTTGGTGGACCGCTACGGAAAAGAAGCTACGGATCAGACAATCTGGGAGGCGATTCGCAACGTGGAGGAAAATGTCGATGCGGTTTCGAATGACGGGTTGACAAATTCCGCCAAAGGCGGTATACTTACGAAAAATTAGGTCGCGATGCTTTTGCGGCTTACAGATATGGCAGGGAGAATCATGGCAGAGCAAGAAAAAGTGCATCAAATGAATCATGCCTTTTACTTTTTTAGCTTCTGGGGCTACTTTTATTGCGCCGGCGTATTGTGCTGTGAAAAAACATCTCTGCGAAGCTAAAAATCGTGAAAAAAAGAAGTTTCGTAACCGGTGTTTGCCACAGCAGACATCGGTTTTTTTTCGCCATAAAAAAGCGGCAAATAAGCGCTTTTTTGCAGGAGAGGGAGAGAGATTAGGATGGATATCCAAAAAGAGAAGAACAGGATTGAAGAGCAGATTCGCGTGCTCTACGAAAAAAGAGAGGAGCTTTCCCGGCTGGAAAGAGCGTCGAAAAAAGGGATTTCTCAGGACGCTTTGCTTTCGGAGAAAATTCGGTTTTCTACATCGGAAACGCAGGCAGTGTTCCCAAGGTACGCTACGGTTGCGTGTCAGGGCGCGAAGGGAGCATATTCGCAGCAGGCGGCTGAGCAGGTGTTTGACTATCCGAACATTATCTATATGAAAAATTTCGCGGCAGTTTTTTCTGCAATTGATAAAGGGCTTTGCGAATACGGGATGCTGCCGATTGAAAACAGCACGGCAGGCTCGGTAAATCAGATTTACGACTTGATGCAGGCGCATCAGTTTTACATTGTGCGAAGCGTCCGCATTAAAGTAAATCACAACCTGCTTGGGAAGCCGGGCGCAAAAAAAGAGCGGATTACCGACATCTATTCTCACCCGCAGGCGCTTGCGCAGTGCGCGGAATATTTAAAACAGTTTCCGTTTGCCGTAATTCACGAGGTAGCGAACACAGCGGTTGCGGCGAAGCTTGTGGCGGAGAGTCCGGCGGATACGGTGGCGGCGCTAGCGTCGATTCATTGCGTGCAGGAATATCCGCTGGAACTTCTGGAAGCAAACGTGCAGGATCGGGACAACAACTACACAAGATTCATTTGTATCTCGAAAAATTTGCAAATCTTTCCCGGAGCGAACCGGACGTCCGTTATGGCAGTTTTGACGCATCGTCGCGGAAGCCTTTACCGTATTTTGAAGGTGTTAAACGATTACGATTGCAACTTAACAAAGCTGGAGAGCCGCCCGCGGCAGGGGAGGGACTTTGAGTTCCAGTTTTACTTTGACTTTGAAGCTTCCGTGTACGACGCACGTTTTATAGACCTTTTGGAGGTATTGCAAAGAGAGTGCGAGGAGTTTGAATATTTAGGAAGTTATGAAGAATTGGTCTAAGCGACCGGAGGGAGAATGAAACATGATTACCGTATTAAAAAATGGAGTGACTAAACAGCAGCGCGACCAGCTGATTGAATGGTTCGAGGAGCAGGGGCTTGGCGTACACATTTCCGAAGGACAGTACCAGACTGTTTTGGGACTTATTGGCGATACAAGCCGTATTGACGAGGAATTGGTTGCATCGTTAGAGATGGTAGACAGCGTAAAGCGAATCAGTGAGCCGTTTAAAAAGGCAAACCGCAAGTTCCATCCGGAAAATACCGTAATTCGCGTAGGCGGCGTTACGTTTGGCGACGGGAGCCTGTCTTTGATTGCCGGGCCGTGCTCGGTAGAGTCCGAAGAGCAGATTTTGGACGTAGCTGCCCGTGTAAAAGAAGCCGGCGCGGGAATGCTTCGGGGAGGCGCGTTTAAGCCAAGGACGTCGCCTTACGACTTTCAAGGGCTGGGAGCGGAAGGAATTCGGCTTCTGGAAAAAGCAAAAGAGGCGACCGGTCTTCCGATTGTTACCGAAATTATGAGCGCACAGACGCTGCCTTTGTTTGAAAACGTAGACGTGATTCAGGTTGGAGCGAGAAATATGCAAAATTTCGAGCTGCTAAAGGAGCTTGGGAAGCTTAACAAGCCAATCCTTTTAAAGCGCGGACTTGCAAACACATTAAAGGAACTTTTAATGAGCGCAGAGTATATTATGGCGGGAGGAAACGAGCAGGTCATCCTTTGCGAGCGCGGAATTCGCACGTACGAAACTTACACGAGAAACACGCTGGATCTTTCCGCAATCCCGGCGCTTCGGGAGCTGACGCACTTGCCGATCGTAGTAGATCCAAGCCACGCTACCGGAATTGCGCGGATGGTTGAGCCGATGGCGCTCGCGGCAGTGGCAGCGGGAGCGGACGGCCTGCTTATTGAAGTGCATAATAACCCAAAGAAAGCGCTTTGCGACGGTGCGCAGTCTCTTACACCGGAGCAGTTTACGCATACGGCGCAAAAGGCGCGGCGCGTATACGAAGCGCTTAGGCAGTAAGAAAGGCAGAAAAAATGGAAAAAGAGAAATTGACCGTAGGCGTTGTCGGTTTGGGCTTGATTGGAGGGTCGTTTCTAAAGGCTTACAAAGAGTCCAAGCGCTTTACGGTTTACGGCTACGATATTAGCACAAAGATTACGAAATTAGCGCTTTTAAGCGAGGATATGGATGCGGAGCTGACAAAAGAGCGGCTTGCGGAATGCGACTTGCTGCTGATTGCGCTTTATCCGCGCACGGCGATGGAGTACTTGCGGGAAAACGCGCGTTACATCGCGCCCACAAGCATGGTTATTGACTGCTGCGGAACGAAGCAGGGCGTTTGCGAGACCGGATTTTCGCTGGCGCGGGAGTACGGCTTTACGTTTGTTGGCGGGCATCCGATGGCAGGTAAGCACTACTCTGGTTACAAATACAGCGACGGCTCTCTTTTTGAAGGTACGTCCATGATTATTGTGCCACCGGAGGAAAACAACATTCGCCTTTTGGATCGGGTAAAGCAACTTTTGGCGCCGGCACAGTTTGCGCATATAACCGTAACGACAGCGCAAAAGCACGATTCGATGATTGCTTTTACTTCGCAGCTTGCGCACGTCGTTTCAAACGCTTACGTAAAAAGCCCTACCGCTACGGCGCACAAAGGCTTTTCCGCGGGAAGCTACCGCGACCTTACGCGGGTTGCGTGGCTGGCGGAGGATATGTGGACGGAGCTTTTTTTGGAAAATAAAGAGCCGCTTCTTTTTGAACTGCGTCACTTGATTCACTCTTTGCAGGAGTACGAGCAGGCGATTGAAGAAGACGACGCAAAGCGGCTTCGAGCGCTTTTGGCGGACGGAAAACAGCGCAAGGAACAAATTGACGGCAACGTAAAGTAGAGGAGAGGAAAATGAAGACAATCGAAGTGCGGGCAAGCAGAAATTATTCTGTTTTGGTCGGAGAAGGATTGCTCGCGGAAGCGGGAGAGCGAATCCGCGCCGCGGCGGGAGGCGTAAGAGCGTGCATTGTGACGGACGACAACGTGGAGCCGCTTTATGCAAAAAAAGTCGAAGACAGTTTGCAGGGGGCAGGCTATCAAACGATCCGCTTTATAATTCCTCACGGCGAAGCTTCGAAGTCGCCGGAGAGCTATATTTCCCTGCTTCGCTATTTGGCAATGAACCGGCTGACGAGAACCGACGTGCTTGTTGCGCTTGGCGGCGGCGTAGTCGGCGACTTAACAGGTTTTGCGGCGGCTACATATTTGCGGGGCATTCCCTTTGTACAACTTGCGACTACGGTGCTTGCGGCGGTAGATTCCTCGGTTGGCGGAAAGACGGCGATTGACCTTCCCGAAGGAAAAAATCTGGTGGGTGCGTTTTATCAGCCGCATCTGGTTTTGTGCGATACGACGACGTTTGCAACGCTTCCCAAGCAAACTGTTCAGGACGGTTTTGCAGAGATTATTAAATACGGAATGCTTGGAAATCCAGAGCTTCTAGAAATGCTGCAAACCGACGTACGGGAGCGGATGGAGGAAATTATTTCGATTTGCGTGCAAATGAAGCGCGACATTGTTGCAGAAGACGAATTCGACCACGGTAAGCGCCAGCTGCTGAACTTTGGGCATACGGTCGGCCATGCGATTGAGGCGCTTAGCGGGTACCAAACTTCGCACGGAAGAGCGGTGGCAGCGGGGATGTGCATCGTTACGCAAGCGGCTGTGCGGCGCGGGCTTTGCAAGGAAGAAACGCTTGCGCTTTTGCGCGAAATTTGCAAAAAGTTTGAGCTGCCGCAGACGTCTGCGTACACGTTTTCGCAGATGTATGCGATTATGACTACCGACAAAAAGCGGGCGGGCAACCGGATTCATTTGATTGTGCCAAACGATTCGGGGAATTGCGAGATTCGCGCCATGGATATCGAGGAACTGAAATCTTTCTTTGCTTAAGGGGGAGTGGAATGGTTAAGCTGAACGACTATTTGTATTCGGGCGATACGGTGCTGCGGATTTTATACAAGTACACGAAGGATTTAAGAGAATCGGCAAAGGAAAACCAAAATCCTATTGACCTGATTCACTGCAATTTTTTAATTCAGATTACGGAGCTTTTGGAGCACAACGAGTTTCTTACTTCACAGTCTCAGCGGATTCGGGATTTTTACAAGTATATGGCGGGGAAATACCCGTACCTTGCCTTTACGTTTAAAGGACGAATCAAATCCTTGATTCGCGCGGAAGCGAAGTTTAACGGTTATATCGTGGAATATATCAGCGATTATTATCAGGCGTACGCACGTTATCCTTCCGTTGCAGAACTAAAGACGCGCCTAAATTGCTTTCGGGATTTGATTGCTTACCGGATTGTTATCTCGATGCCAAAGTGCCACTTAAAAGACGGAGAAGACAGGGAGCAGGCAGAGCTGCGCTGCTTGTACGAGATTGCGAACGTGCTTCCGGAATTTTTGGAGGAGCGGGGGTTTAGCGCGGAGCTTTCGGGTACCCAGGAGAAGGTGTCGCCTTTGTTAAAAGAGGCGGTGCAGCCGTATTACCGGGACTATATCGAAGGAAAAAGAAGCAACGGCTACCGCTCACTGCACATTACGTTTTACGACAATAGTGCGCGGTGTTTTTTGGAATTGCAGCTTCGTACAAAGCAAATGGACGATTACGCGGAGATTGGTCCGGCAAATCACATGGGCTACGAAAAGCACCAGGAGAATGAGCGAAGCCGCATTGACACGGTTCCCAAAGGGGAGTGCCGCTACTTTGACGAAGCGTACGAACGGGGAATTCTTTTGCAGCAGCTAGAGCTTGCGAAGCTGGACGTGAACATGTTTGCGGCCATTGACAATTCCCTTATTAACGATGGCTGCGGGCTGTACCGCGGACGCCAAATTCTTCCCTACGAGCATTTGTCGAGGTTTCAAAATGACCGGATTGACTAAAGGGGACATTACCGCAGGCGCATAGGCGCAGAAAGGACGATTATGGCATCTGTTTTCGGAAAAAACATTCAGGTATCGGTTTGGGGACAATCGCATTCTCCGGCCATTGGCGTAACGGTGGACGGACTTCCCGCCGGAGAGCAAATTGATGAGGAAGTTTTGCAGGAGTTTTTGAACCGGCGCGCACCGGGGCAGGCGGATTACGCGACGACAAGAAGAGAGGAGGATCGCCCGGAATTTCTTTCCGGCCTGGTTGATCACGTCACTTGCGGAGCTCCGCTTACGGCTATGATTCGCAATACGAATACGCGGCCGCAGCACTACGAAAATCTGCGCGACGTGCCAAGACCCGGACACGGCGATTACGCAATCGGGCAGAAGTTCCACGGCTTTCAGGACGTGTCGGGCGGAGGACATACGTCGGGACGCATGACCGCTCCGATTTGCATTGCGGGAGGGATTTGTATGCAAATTCTTTCGCGGCGCGGCGTAGAAGTGCGGGCGCATATCGCAAAGCTTGGCGGCGTGACGGATACGGTGCCGGACTACTGTGCGCAGACGCCTCTTCCGAAGCTTCCGGCCGGGCGTTTTCCGACGTTTTCGGAAGAAGCGGGAAAAAATATGCACAAGGCAATTTTAGCGGCCAAGCGGCAGGCAGATTCGATTGGCGGTGTGATTGAATGCATCGTAACCGGCGTGCCTGCCGGCGTGGGCGATCCGATGTTTGACGGCATAGAAAACCGTATGGCAGCGGCACTGTTTGGAATCCCGGCGGTAAAGGGTGTTGAATTTGGAAACGGATTTGCGGCAGCCGAGCTTTTGGGCTCGCAAAACAACGACCCGTTTGTCGTAAAAGACGGGCAGATTAAAACCGAGACGAACCGTCACGGAGGAATTTTGGGCGGCGTCACTTCCGGAATGCCGATTGTGTTCCGGGTTGCGATAAAACCAACGCCTTCTATCGGGCAGCCGCAGCGAAGCGTACGGCTTTCCACAAAGGCAGAGGAAGAGCTTGTGATAAAAGGTCGTCACGATCCTTGCATTGTGCCAAGAGCGGTGCCGGTTGTAGAAGCGGTGGCAGCGATTGTGTTGTTGGATTTTTTGCGGAAATAGAGGAAAATCCGAAAAAAGGTATTGACTTTTCTTTGCCAAACGAGTAGAATACTGAATGTTGTACAACGTGTGCATGTAGCTCAGCTGGATAGAGCACTTGGCTACGGACCAAGGTGTCGGGAGTTCGAATCTTCTCATGCACGCTGAAAACCGTCGGATTTTCCGGCGGTTTTTTTGTATAAAATTGTTTTCCCTGAGGCATAGTATTACTGTTTCCGAAGAATCCATGCGGATTTTTCGCAAGCGACAAATGTGCATTTTGAAAGGTAGGAAAACGCAATGGAAAACAATAACCAGAATTGCAAGAACTGCAAGAACGAGAACAAGCAGAACCAGAACAACCAGAGCAAGAACCAAAACAAGAACCAGAACAACCAGAGCAAGAACCAGAACAATCAGAACCAGAAGAATTACTAATGGTTGTGCCTAGGAGCAAAAGCGCCAAAGGGTCGGAAGGAATCTTCCGGCCCTTTGGTTTTCTCTTTGGCAAAAATGGACGATCTGCATAAAATAGGAAAAAGGTTGTTTGGTGAGCGTATGCAGTTTGAGAACATAGATATTAACCGCGCAGAAGTTTTTTTAAACCATCCGGATTGCCTGTTTATAGATCTTCGAGAACCTGACGAATTTGACGCAGGGCATCTGCCCGGAGCGATTCGGGTACCTTTTGAAGCGCTTTTAACGGGCAGGATTGTTCCGGATGAGAAAAAGAAGATTTTTGTGTACTGCGATACCGGCTTGCGCAGTTATGAAATCTGTCAGACGCTTTCGCAGCGAGGTTATACGTGCGTAAACTTAATGGGCGGGTACACGGCGTATCGGTGGCGCAAAGGGTAGGCAAGGCGCTTGTTTTGCCTTGACGCAAAGGGCGATTCGTTTTACAATGGAGAATAGAAATTTGCGTTTTTTTTGGAGGCTCAATGAGCAGATATGAACTGATGACCCCGTGCCATTTTGGTTTAGAGGCCGTTTTGAAGCGGGAAATTACGAATCTTGGCTACGAAATTATAAAGGCAGAGGACGGCAGAGTAACGTTTGCCGGAGACGCGGCAGCAATTTGCCGCGCAAATATTTTCCTTCGGACTGCCGAGCGAGTGCTTTGGAAGGTGGGAGAATTTTGCGCCACTTCGTTTGAAGAGCTGTTTGAGAAGACGAAGGAGCTTCCCTGGGAAGAAATTCTTCCGGCGGATGCCCGCTTTTGGGTTGCGAAGGCGACTTCGGTTAAGAGCAAGCTCTACAGCACGTCGGACATCCAGTCCATTATGAAAAAGGCGATTGTAGAGCGTATGAAGCAAAAGTATCGCTTGCAGTGGTTTCCGGAAACCGGAAGAGAGTACGCGATTCGCGTATCCGTCTTAAAGGATGTGTTTACGGTAGGAATTGACACTTCGGGAGAGTCGCTTCATAAGCGTGGCTACCGAAAGCTGGTTGGGAAGGCGCCATTAAGCGAGACGCTCGCGGCGGCGCTTATCGGGCTTAGTCCGTGGCGCTGGGACCGCGTGCTGTTAGATCCGTTTTGCGGAAGCGGGACGATCCCCATTGAGGCGGCGCTTATGGGCTTATGCATTGCGCCGGGCGTGCAGCGGACCTTTTGCGCGGAAGGATTTCGCGACCGCATTCCGGAGCGTTTGTGGAAGGAAGCAAGAGAAGAAGCGCGTTCGCTTGAAAAAAGAGATCGGAAGCTTCAGATTCAGGGCTATGACATTGACCGGGATATGATTCGCGTCGCAAGGCAAAACGCAGAGATGGCGGGCGTTGCGCAGCATATCCATTTTCAGGCAAAGCCGGTCAGCGAGCTCTCAAGCCCTAACAAATACGGCTTTTTGATTACGAATCCTCCGTACGGGGAGAGGTTAGAAGAAAAGGCGGCGCTGCCTGCGCTCTACCGCGCGCTTGGGGAAGGGTATGCAGGGCTGGAGAATTGGTCTTGTTACCTGATTACTTCTTACGAAGACGCGCAAAAGTACTTTGGCCGTCCGGCGGATAAAAACCGCAAGCTGTATAACGGAATGCTAAAGACGTACCTTTACCAGTACATGGGCCCAAAGCCGCCGCGCAGGAACGAAAATCAGACAAACGACAGGGAGAATGTATGAGCAAGAAAACAAAATTGCTGTTTGCAACGGGAAACGCACATAAAATGATCGAAATCCGCGAAATCCTCGGAACCGGAGAGTACGAGATTTTGTCGCTTAAAGACGCGGGACTAAAAATAGACATTGAAGAAAACGGAAGCAGCTTTGAAGAAAACGCTTTAATCAAAGCGAGAACGGTGCAGCAGGCGACGGGCCACGCCGCTATGGCGGACGACTCCGGTTTGGAAGTTGATTACTTAAACGGCGCACCGGGGATTTATTCTTCCCGCTTCCTTGGCGAAGATACGAGCTATTCTGTAAAAAACCAATATTTAATTGACCAACTTGCAAACGCAGCGCCTAACGAGCGCACGGCACGCTTTGTCTGCGCGATTGCGCTTGTTACGCAGACGGGAGACGAGTACGTGGTGCGCGAAACCGTGGAAGGAGAAATTGCGCATCGGCCGGCCGGAGAAAATGGCTTTGGATACGACCCGATTTTTTATTTGCCGGATCGAAAAATGACTACGGCGGAGCTTTCGGCGGAAGAGAAAAATGCTTTGAGCCACCGGGGAAAGGCGCTTCGCAAGATGAAGGAAATTATCGAAAAAAACGCGCTTTTGTGCAGTGATACAGCTGTAGAAAAAGGCGGCGTCTCATGAAGATTCTTGTAATAAGCGATACGCACGGACGCTGGGGGGCGGCGCGAAAAGTGCTCTTGCAGGCAGGCAAGATCGACGCATTGATTCATTGCGGCGACTTATGCGGCGACGAAGAGAGGATCCGCGACGAAGCGCGCGTCCCTTGCTACATGGTAGCCGGAAACAACGACTATTTCACGGATTTGAAAAGAGACATGCTCTTAGAACTTGCCGGAAACCGGATTTTGGTCGTCCACGGCCACAGGCAGCGCGTCTCTTACGGGATGGAGTCGCTTTACTTTCGCGCACAGGAAGATGGAGCGGGGATTGTCCTTTTTGGCCACACGCACCGGCCGTTTCTTGAGTGGCAGGGCGGCATTTTGTTTGCAAATCCCGGAAGCCCGGTCTATCCAAGGCAGATGAATTCGCAGGGGACGTACCTGCTTTTGCACTTGTCCGAAGGAAGAATTCCGGAGGCACAAATGAAGGTTTTGCATTGACATTTTTTCGTGCCAATGCTAAGATAGAGTCTGGTTATGCGCGGGTGTGGCGGAACTGGCAGACGCGCCAGATTTAGGTTCTGGTGGTACCCCCGTGCAGGTTCGATTCCTGTCACCCGCATTTTTGAAAAGTCTCGGTTTCCGAGACTTTTTTGTTTGGCAATCGCAAAGCTTAGCGTTTAAACTTCCGGCTTCCCGACATATCACATCGACAGCTTATAGGACGGGAGTGTATTTGCTGCTTATGATGCAAATAATGGTTTCCATTTTGCCATTGGCATGATAGAATAGACAAAGAAAGAAATTTTCCTTATGTAGGGAAGTAAAATGCCAAAGACAATTACAATAAAAGGAATCGGAAGAGCGGCGGCAAGCCCGGATACCGTAGTGCTGCCCATGTCGCTTGCGTCCGGTGCGCCCGAATACGAAAAGGCGATGGACATCGCTGCCGAGGACATCGAGAAAATCAAAGAAGCCCTGTCGGCGATTGCTAGAAGCCGCACCAACCCGGAGCTGTCCATCTCCTTTACTATCAAGGATTCAACGGCCATCAATGAGGAAATGCTTCGCTCCGCCGCTAGGAACGCCCGGCAAAAAGCCGAAGTTCTTTGCGCGGCATCCGGCGCGGCGCTTGGCAGCCTGCTATCTATAGATTACAACTGGAACGAGGTGCACCTCTGCTCCAACACCCGATACCGTCTTGCGGAGGACCGCATAGCTGCGCCTATGGTGGCAAAGAGCATTGACATAGAGCCGGAGGACATCGATGTGAGGGATACAGTTACGTTTGTGTGGGAGATAGAAAGGAGGTAACGAAAATGACGTGTCCAAAGTGCGGATGCAAAGAGTGCCAAATCATCAACGAAGTTACAACAACAGGGAAGGATTTTTCTGTAGGAAAAGGGTGCTGTGGGTATATTTTGCTGGGGCCTCTCGGTGTATTGTGCGGCGCATGCGGCAAAGGGAAGCGAACGGTTAACCGGGCATATTGGGTGTGCAGTCAATGCGGCAACAAGTTCAGAGTGTAAAAAAATTAGAAATATGGATGTCCTTGATGAGGCTCGGAGAACGGCTGGGGTGTCACCAGATGCCGCAGAGAAGCTTTTTTATTCGCGGATGGCAATTCCCTGTATGTGCTCGGTGCACAGGTGTGTTCGCATCTGTTTTGCCCGCAGCAGCGCTCTTTCGCTGGAAACGACTGTCTATCCCGCAGTGCCTGGTTATGTCTGGTGTAATGTTTGCGGATTGGTTTTTGCAGTTTGCAGGCATACGTGAATCAACCAACAGAAGACGATTCCTTACCGGCTTCATTGGCGGTTGGGGGTACATGACGCTGCATTTTCATATTTATCGAAAAACAGCGAAAATGTTGGTGGATTTTCAAAGACGAGATAGACAAGATATGCTACAATGAATTATCTGAAACGTTCAAGCGTGCAGTTTTAAGAAAGGAGAAAATCCATGGTTGCTGCAATGGGAGTCATGTTTATAATATCCTCTGTACTATTTTTTGCCGTTTTTATCATCGTTTTCGTGAAGTGTATAAGCGCCTGGAATAAAAACAACAACTCTCCTCGTCTGACTGTACCGGCGACAATAGTAGAAAAGAGTCAGCGGTACGTAAGCAGAGGTATGGGAGCCCATGACGATCACACTTCGTATTATATCACTTTTCAGGTGGAAAGCGGAGACCGCATGTCCTTCCTTGTGCCGTGGCCGGATTACGGTATCTTGGTTGAAGGAGACACCGGAAGATTAACGTTTCAAGGAACGCGATACTTAAGCTTCGATAGAGATTATTAGGATTGTCGCTGCGCAACTTGTCATGCTGACGCGCCTGTGATAAAATAAAAAGCAGAGTAGAGAAACAGTACGTGACAAGGATGTGGGAAGCATGACATTAGACGAATTGCAAACCGGGAAAAAGGGAGTCATTGTTTCGGTTGGAGGCGAAGGCGCCCTGCGCCAGCACTTTTTGGATATGGGTTTGATTCCCGGCGTAGAGGTAACGCTCGTAAAATATGCGCCCATGGGCGACCCGGCAGAGCTGCGGCTTCACGGGTACGAGCTGACGCTTCGTCTAGCGGATATGGCGCAGATTGAAATTCGCGAGCTTGCGGAGTCGGAGACGGTACATAAACAGGAAGAACGAAAAAAGAGAATTCCGCATCCGGGACTTGGAGAGGGCGGAAGGTATCATTGCAAAGAAGAGGAAAATCCGCTTCCGGAAGGCGAAACGATTACGTTTGCGCTTGCCGGAAATCAAAACTGTGGAAAGACGACGTTATTTAACCGCCTGACGGGCGCAAATCAGCACGTTGGAAATTTCCCCGGAGTGACCGTAGACCGAAAGGACGGCGTTATCAAAGGGTATCCGAACACGCGCATCACGGATTTGCCGGGAATTTACTCTATGTCGCCTTACAGCAGCGAGGAGATTGTAACGCGCAAATTTTTGCTGGAAGAGAAGCCCAAAGGCATTATTAATATTGTGGACGCGTCGAACATCGAAAGAAATCTGTATTTGACGATGCAGCTGATTGAGCTGAATCTGCCGATGGTCGTTGCCCTGAACATGATGGACGAAGTCCGGGAAAACGGCGGGTCGATTTTCGTTAACGAGATGGAAGCTATGCTAGGTGTTCCGGTAGTGCCGATTTCCGCCGCGAAAAACGAAGGAATTGAAGAGCTGATTGACCACGCTATGCACGTAGCGCGTTATCAGGAACGGCCGGAACGAATCGATTTTTGCTGCTCCACCACGAAGCAAAGCGCGGTGCACCGCTGTATTCATGGCATTATGCACTTGATTGAGGATCACGCGGAGCAAACCGGCATTCCGGTACGCTTTGCTGCATCCAAACTCGCCGAAGGCGACGCGCGGGTTATGCAGCTGCTGGGGCTTGACGAAAACGAAAAAGATATGCTGGAGCACATTATTTGCCAGATGGAAAAAGAGGGCGGGCTCGACCGCGCCGCCGCGATTGCGGATATGCGATTCTCCTTTATTAAAAGAGTTTGCGACGCAACCGTAGTAAAGCCAAAGGAAAGTCGGGAGCACGAAAGAAGCCGGAAGCTTGACCGCATCTTGACCGGAAAATATACGGCGCTGCCGACGTTTCTTGCGATTCTTTTGCTCATCTTCTGGCTGACGTTTGATGTAGTCGGCGCCGCCTTAGCGGAGCTGCTAGAGCTTGGGATCGACAAGGCTACTACAGCGGTAGAACATATATTGCAAAAGGGCGGCGTTAACGAAGTGCTGCGCTCCCTGATCGTAGATGGAGTCTTAACCGGCGTCGGAAGCGTTTTGAGTTTCCTTCCGATTATTGTAACGCTTTTCTTCTTTTTGTCTCTTTTGGAGGACAGCGGCTATATGGCGCGCGTTGCTTTTGTAATGGATAAGCTTCTGCGGAAAATCGGTCTTTCCGGAAGAAGCATTGTTCCGATGCTCATCGGCTTTGGCTGCACGGTGCCGGGCGTCATGGCAAGCCGGACGCTTTCTTCGGAGCGCGACCGAAAGATGACGATTTTGCTCACACCGTTTATGAGCTGCTCCGCGAAGCTGCCGATTTACGCATTTTTTTCGGCTGCGTTTTTCCCGGGCTATGCGCCGCTTGTTATGGGGCTTTTGTATTTTCTGGGAATTGCGGTTGGAATATTAGTCGCCATTGTTATGAAGGGAAGCATGTTCCGGGGTGAGCCGGTTCCGTTTGTTATGGAGCTTCCGAACTATCGTCTGCCTGGTTGGAAAAATGTTTCGCGGCTTTTGTGGGAAAAAGCGAAAGACTTTTTGCAAAGAGCCTTTACGGTTATTTTCCTCGCGACGATTGTTATTTGGGGATTGCAGACCTTTGACCTTCAATGGAATCTTGCAAAGGAGCCAAAAGACAGTATTTTGGCTGTGCTTGCCGGTGGGCTGGCTCCGTTGTTTGCGCCGCTGGGATTTGGAGATTGGCGGGTTGTCACAGCGTTAATTACCGGTTTTATGGCAAAAGAGAGTGTGGTTTCCACACTTTCCGTCCTGCTTCCCGCGCAGGCGTCCGTTTCTTCGATTCTTACGCCCTTAGGCGCTGCGTCGCTGCTTGTATTTTGCCTTTTGTATTCGCCTTGCGTAGCGGCAATTGCTGCAATTCGCCGGGAGCTTGGCGGAAAATGGGCGCTTACGGTTGTGCTTTTGCAATGCATAATTGCGTGGGTAGTGGCCGGAGTTGTTCGGGTGGTAGGAGAGTTGTTGCAGCTTTTCTAAATTCAAGACTCGCTCGCGAGTCTTGAATAAAACAAGGAGGAAGAACATGATTTACAGAGACTTTCAGGATTTAAAACTTTCCGGGCTTGGCCTTGGGATGATGCGTCTGCCGGTTGTAGAAGGAAACGATGCGGAAATTGACGAGCAGGCGACAGCCGAAATGATCGATTACGCATATCAAAACGGCGTAAATTATTTTGATACAGCGTGGGGATATCACAGCGGAAATTCCGAGCGCATCGCAGGAAAAATTCTTTCTCGATACCCGAGAGAATCGTACTACCTTGCCAGCAAATTTCCGGGATACGACAACAGCAACATGCCGAAGGTAAAGGAAATCTTCGAAAAGCAGCTGGAAAAGTGCAAGACGGAATACTTTGACTTTTACCTTTTCCACAACGTATACGAGGGGAATATTGACGATTACCTAAACCCGAAATTCGGAATTCTGGAATATTTACTGGAGCAAAAGAAAAACGGAAGAATTCGCCATTTGGGTCTTTCTGCGCACGGCAGTGTCGAAGTAATCCGGCGCTTCCTGGAAGCGTACGGGGAACATATGGAGTTTTGCCAATTGCAGATTAACTACATGGATTGGCATTTTCAGGATGCGAAGGAAAAGCTGGAGCTTGTAAGAAATGCAGGACTCCCCATATGGGTTATGGAACCATTGCGCGGCGGAAAACTGGCGACAGCTCCGGAAGATATGACAAAAGCGTTAAAAGGGATGCGCCCGGACGAGTCGATCCCTGCATGGGCGTTCCGTTTCCTTCAGGCAATTCCAGGTGTAACGATGGTTCTCTCCGGCATGTCAACGCTTTCCCAGCTTAAAGAAAACGTTGCGATTTGGTCCGAAGACAAACCGCTTTCGGCAGACGAGTTTGAAAGGCTGATTGCTTGGACGGACGAGAATACGCGCAAGGGCGGTCTTCCGTGTACGGCTTGCCATTATTGTACGTCGCATTGTCCGATGGAACTTCCGATCCCGGAGCTGATTTCTCTTTACAACGAACACAAGATTACGGGAGGCGGATTCCTTGCGCCGATGGCGGTAAGCAGTATGCCGGAAAATAAACGTCCTGCAAACTGCATTGGCTGTCGCAGCTGCGAACAGGTTTGCCCGCAGCAAATCGAAATATCGGCTATGATGTCGGAATTTTCCGCAATGATTGGCATGTAGGGCGGAGGTTACCGTGAAGAAATCCATTCTAAACTTAACGCTGTCCGCGCTGCTTTTGGCGATAGGACTTGTTTTGCCGTTTTTAACGGGGCAGATTCAGCAAATCGGCAGTATGCTTTTGCCGATGCATTTGCCGGTGCTGCTTTGCGGGCTGCTTTGCGGCTGGCAATTCGGCGGAGCGGTTGGAGTGCTGCTGCCGCTTTTGCGAAACCTCCTCTTTGGGATGCCGCCTATGCCAAACGCAATCTCCATGGCGTTTGAACTGGCGACCTACGGGTTGGTGATAGGCTTTTTCTACGGCCGCGCAAAGCGCAAAAACCTGTTTGCCTTGTATCGCAGCATGTTAATCGCGATGGTGGCAGGAAGAGTCGTCTGGGGAGTTGTGCAAGCAATCCTTTTAGGCATGAACGGCTCTGCGTTTACAATCCGGATGTTTATCGCGGGGGCTCTGCTTAACGCGATACCGGGCATTATTTTGCAGCTTATCCTCATCCCTGCAATTATGATCGCGCTTGGCCGCGCCGGTTTTGTGCCGCACGCCCAAGAGAAGCGATCTTGATAAAAGACAAACGAGCCAGTCAGCGGACTGGCTCGTTTTTACGAGGGAAGTGACGCTTTGTATGCTTCTCCCCAGTTTTGCATTGCATCAAGGATTGGCTTTAGCGTTTTTCCGCGTTCGGTCAGCGCATATTCTACCCGAGGCGGAACTTCCGCGTACACGGTGCGCGTTAGCAGACCGCTTTCTTCCATAGCGCGAAGCTGTGCAGTCAGAACCTTCTGCGAAACATTTCCAATGGATTTCTTTAGCTCTCCAAACCGTTTCGTGCCCGGCATCAGGTCACGTAAAATCAGAACCTTCCATTTATCTCCGATTAAAGTCAGTGTCGTTTCTACCGGGCAAGCCGGGAGATCCTTTTCTGCCATTTCGCATTCCTCCTTTAGTTTCTTATAGAAACTTTGCCTTGAATTATACTGTAGTCCGATTTTAATGTCAAGGAGTCATTTTTTTGGTAGACGTCCAATAGTATCCTAACGGTAACTACGGCACAATATTGTGCGTACTTTACAGCAGAATCGCGAACGCTATAATGAAGGCAAGAGTTATGGAAGGCTTTGATTGACCAGTTTGCCGGTTCGTTTGGCGAGATTTTTGATGCATCCATCCACAAGATTACAAACATTTTGCAAAACGGCAAGGTAACGATTGGCGGCATTGACTTTTTCATCACACAGACAGCGGAGGCCTTCGATGTGGAAATTCCCGAAATCAATGCGATTTACACGCACATGCTTGGCCATGATTGTCATTCTATTGTAGCAGGAGCCAGCCATGCCGATGCAATGATTTCGCAGCTTGACAGCTACATTGCAAAAGGTTACGATAAAATTCTTACCTCGCATTACACGCCGGAGAATTTGAAAGATGTTCAGACAAAGCTCGACTATCTGGAAAATCTGAAAAAGATTGCGGCAGGATGTACGAACGCAGAGGAATTTAAGGAAGAAGTTGGCAAGCAGTATCCGACATACAGCGGCCAAAATTATCTAAATATGACGGCGGGATTTTTCTTCGCTTAGGAATAGACCCGCAAATATTAACAACTCGGGAGGGCGCGAAATGACACAGGCAGAAAGAAGATTGTATTTAATCCAGCAGCTGCTAAAAGAGCGGCCAAGATATGCAGGAATGGAAATTCCAAAGGACGAAGAAGAGCAAAAGCGTATGCTTCGCTCCCTGTTTAATCTTCGGTTGCCGCGCCCTGCTGGTTGGAAATTTTTGGGAGTTCAGGACGCGTACTTGCAGGAAGAGATAAAGCGCAAAGGAATTACCGACTTTGCCCGCCTGCGACCGGTGCAGGAAGGAATTTACCTTTGGCAGGGAGATATTACTACTCTTCGGTGCGACGCAGTTGTAAACGCTGCGAACAGCCAAATGCTCGGCTGCTTTGTCCCTTGTCATGGCTGCATTGACAACGCGATCCATACTTTTGCCGGCGTACAGCTCCGGCTGGCCTGCGCACAATTCATGCAGGAGCAAGGGCACGAAGAAGAAACCGGCAAAGCAAAAATTACGCCGGCGTTTAACCTGCCCTGCCGCTACGTATTGCATACCGTTGGACCAATCGTAAGCGGCTGCCTCACAAAAAGAGACGAGGAATTGCTGGCGTCTTGTTATCGTTCCTGCATGGAGCTGGCTGCGAAATACCGGCTCAAAAGCATTGCTTTTTGCTGTATTTCTACCGGGGAATTTCACTTCCCTAATGAGAGAGCAGCGGAAATAGCAATTCAAACGGTTAAAGTATGCAGAGAGCATACAAACAGCAAGATGGAGGCGATATTCAATGTATTTAAAGAGACGGACCTCAACATTTACCGGAAACTGCTTGGAGCAAATTAAGAGACTGAGGCAGGAAGTCCGGTCAGCCGACGCGATTATAATCGGCGCAGGAGCCGGGCTGTCCACCTCCGCCGGGTTTACCTATGCCGGAGAACGCTTCAAAGAATATTTCAGCGATTTTATTGAAAAGTATGGCTTTGGCGACATGTACTCCGGAGGTTTTTACCCCTTTGAAGCGCTGGAGGAATACTGGGCGTATTGGAGCCGATATATTTTCATTAACCGTTACCAGGATCCGCCAAAACCTGTTTACAGCGATTTGCTGTGTCAAGTTAAGGGAAAGGATTACTTCGTCCTTACTACAAATGTAGACCACTGCTTTCAAAAGGCCGGGTTTGACAAAAGCCGCTTGTTTTATACGCAGGGCGATTACGGCTTGTGGCAATGTTCCAAGCCCTGCCACCAAAAGACCTATGACAATGAAGAAAATGTTCGGCAGATGATAGCGCAGCAAAAGGATATGAAAATTCCCTCAGAGCTAATCCCCAAATGCCCTGTCTGCGGCGCGCCGATGACGATGAATCTTCGCGCAGACGTAAGTTTCGTGGAAGATGAAGGCTGGCACTGTGCTGCTAGGCGCTACGAGGATTTCCTGCGTCGCCATGAGAGTGCTCACCTGCTTTTCCTAGAACTGGGTGTGGGCGGAAATACTCCGGGCATAATAAAAGTTCCTTTCTGGAAGATGACAGCGAGAAATCCTATGGCGTCGTACGCCTGCATCAACAAAGGCGAAGCCTACGCGCCAAGAGAAATCGCAGACCGCTCCATTTGTATTGATGAGGATATTGGCGAAGTGCTAAAACAGTTATAATGCAAAACCGCGGCGCCTTCATAAGATCGATTACCGTTTCAAAATAGCGACAATCGTATCAGAATCGTATCACATCGGTTGACGCGATTGATACGATTTGCTGTCCTTCTCTGCCTCTGAATATTTACGTATTCCTTACCCCATCTTTTACTTTCCTTGCCCTTCCTGCGCTATAATATCAGATGGAAGATGCCCTCCCGTCTCTATAGGCGCTGGCTAACAAATTTGTGTCAGTGGCGGGTGTCAATCCCCCATCTGATAGAGTCTTGAAAGAACAAAGAAGGGAGCATGCGATGTGGAAGAGAAACAAAAGAAAAATTGTCTAGGTTTAGTTTTGGGAATATTTATAAGAGGGGTATCTATATTTCTCTTTTTGTTATTTGCTGCTCAAGTGGTTACTCTCCCGGCTTGCAGGATGGCGACTGGTGTAGTTACGGAAGTGGAATCTTCTAGACAGAAGAATGGCTCGGGCGGTGACTCTTATATCACTTATCACACTCAATATACTTATACGGTAGATGGGCATGAGGTAAGCGGCAGCAGTGATGTGCCTTTTGGTCTCTATCGTATAGGCAGTCGTGTCACGCTTGTGTTTCCCAAAACGGACCCGTATTCCGAACTGTTGCTAGGAGTGCTGATAAGTCGCTTGCTTTGCTTGGGATTTGTTTCCTATGTCAGCTGGCGCTTTTCAAAACAGTTTTGGGTGTTGCATAGGAGGGAGAAAAAAGAAGGTACGGTGTAACTCCTTTTCATGAGTTGCACCGTACCTTCGTACATTTCAGGTCTCCATCTGCACCCTTCTACATGCCCTCGCTCGGTGCCTCTGCAGGCGGCGTTGGAGGCTGCGGGATGCCGGTAAGGTTGATGTTTCTTGTTACCTTAGCGTCGTAGGTGTTTGCTTTCATAATGTCTACAATGTCGAGCCCGGTCGTCTCCTTTACCGACTCTATCGTTTTTGCAAGTACGTTTGGAACGTAGCTGCTTATGGACGAAACGCCGTTTTCACCGGCTCCGCCGTCAATAATTGTAACTTTGTCGATGGCGGCTAACGGTTCGGCGATAGCCTTTGCCATTTCCGGCAGCGCTTTTACAATCATTTCTACCATTGCGGCCTGTCCGTAAAGCTTCATGGCTTCCGCTTTTTTCTCCATAGCCTGCGCCTCGGCAATACCTTTTGCTTCAATCGCTCGCGCTTCTGCTTCGCCGACTTTGCGTATACCTTCGGCCTCTTGTGTTTTTGCGTACATGGTGGCTTCCGCCTGAATCCGCAGAGCTTCCGCTTCTTTTTCCTTCTCGAACTTTTCTGCTTCTGCCTTTCTCTGGCGCTCGAAAAGTTCCGCTTCCGCTTCCTGCTGACGGGCAAATTTTTCCGCTTCGGCTTTCTTCTTAACTTCCGCGTCGAGGGTCTGTTCCATAACTTCGGCTTCTTTTTGCTTCAGGAGAATTTCTCTTTCCTGCTTTGCAATGTTTGCGTTCGCAGAAGTGATTTCGATGGTTTTGCGCTGCTCTTCCTTTTGAATTTCGTAAGCGGCGTCGGCTTCTGCCTGCTTAATATCTGCAACTCGTTTGAGCTCTGCCTTTTTAATAGCCAGTTCGTTTTC
The DNA here is from genome assembly GCA_944384025.1 of uncultured Lachnospiraceae bacterium. Classification (GTDB taxonomy): domain Bacteria; phylum Bacillota; class Clostridia; order Lachnospirales; family Lachnospiraceae; genus ISDg. The sequence goes on along the minus strand of CALWRS010000008.1, from coordinate 51,916 downwards.
ACGCTCTGCAATAATTGTCTGCGCCGCAATCTGTGCGTCGTTTGCTTCCTGCTCGGCGTTTGCTTTTGCCTTCGCAATTTCTTTCTCGCTTTCCGCACGGGAAATCGCAGCGTTCTTTTGAATTTTTACGATGTTGTCAACACCGAGGTTCTCAATCACGCCGTTTTCGTCAACAAAGTTCTGGACGTTAAAGCTGACAATGTCCAAACCCATTTCTCCAAGGTCCGGTTCTGCGTTTTCTTTTACAAGGTTCGCAAACTTTTGACGGTCGCTGACCATTTCTTCAAGGTTCATACGTCCTACGATTTCGCGCATGTTACCTTCCAAAACTTCCCGCGCAACTTGCGCAACGTAGTCGGTATTTTTGTTCAGGAAGTTTTGCGCAGCCAGATTCAGCTTCTCCGGCTTGTCGCTGATTTTGATGTTTACCGCCGCATCTACGTTAATGTTAATATAGTCTGCGGTAGGCACTGCGTTTGAAGTTTTAACGTCAATCGGGATCAGCTGCAGGCTCAGCTCGTCTTTCTTCTCGAAGAAAGGCACGCGAATTCCGGCGCGCCCAATCAACGTCTTTGGCTTCTTGCGTAAACCGGAAATAATGTAAGCCTTATCCGGAGAGGCTTTGACATAACCAAAAAGCAGGAGTAAAATAAGTAACACGGCAGCTACGCCGATTATAATGGGTAAAATTGCTTCCATAACCACACCTCGCATATGTAAATGATTAGAGCTTATTATAAGCGATAGGAGAAACAGTGTCAATAACAGCACGAAGGAGACTTGTAAAGGGCAGGTAAAATACGCAGCAAAAAATCCCCTGCCTTTCGGAGGGGATTCTTTGCAAAAAAGGGAATTATGTGAATGTAGGTAATTTCATGTTTGATTCTGTAAATAGGATAAAGGAAAACAGCCGCTTTGTCCAGCGCATTTTTCAGGTGCATTTTGAAAGTGACAGAAAAAACGTCAAAATACCTGAAAAAATTTCGAATTTCCGCGGATGCTTAGGCCTTTGGAGCGCTGGTATTTTTGGACTTGCAGAGGTCATACTTTTCCTGTATAAAAGAATAGAGGAGGTACAGAGAAATGTGTACTAGTATTGCGATGAAAACAAAGTCGTTTTATTTCGGCAGAAACATGGATTGGGATCAGGAGTTTGACGAACATGTTGTAATTACACCGGGGAATTTTCCGTTTGCATTTCGAAAGGCAGGCAGTTTGCTCAGCCACTACGCGCTTTATGGGATGGCGGCGGTTGTTGGCGGATATCCGCTATACGCCGAGGCTGCGAACGAAAAAGGACTTTGCATGGCGGGGCTGAATTTTCCGGGAAATGCTTTTTACGCAAAGACGTTAGAAGGTGGGAAAACGGGGCTTGCTCCGTTTGAATTGATTCCTTGGCTTTTGGGACAGTGCGCATCGGTTGCCGAGGCAAAGCAGATGCTTTCATCGGTACAGCTTCTAGACATTCCGTTTTCGGAAGCGCTGCCGCTCTCGCCTTTGCATTGGCACATTGCGGACGCTACCGGCTCCCTAGTTTTGGAAGCTACCGAAAACGGAACCTGCGTGTATGAAAATCCGGCCGGCGTTTTAACGAACAACCCGCCGTTTCCTTTTCATTTGACAAATCTGGCGCAGTATCTGAACTTGACGGCGGATACGCCGGAAAACGTCTTTTCTGCCGCAGGTGTCCGCCCGTTCGGAAAAGGGCTTGGAAGCGTTGGACTTCCGGGAGATTTTTCTCCGGCTTCCCGCTTTGTAAAAGCGTCTTATTTGCTTTTTCATACCCCGCAGGAAAAAGACGAAGAAGAGAGTGTGTCTCACTTCTTTCACTTGTTGGACGCAGTGGCTATGCCTGACGGAAGCGTAGCTTCCGCTGGGAAAAGAAATTATATTACAACCTACTCGTCGTGTATTAGCGCGGGAGAGGGCATTTATTATTATAAAACCTGCACGAACAACCAATTGACGGCGGTTCGGCTTTTGCCAGAGGACTCGGTGGGAACCGCCCTTAAAGAGTTTCCGCTTAGAAAAAAGCAGCAGCTGCAATGGGAAACGGCAGAAAAAAACTGAGGAAGACGATATGAACGACGAATTGTATGAGGTGGCTTGCCCGGACGGAATTGTTCGCGGCGCGTTCGCAAAGGTTACGGTACCCGGCTCGAAGTCTATTACAAACCGAGCGCTTTTGCTTGCGGCAATGGCGCAGGGGACGAGCACGCTGCGAGGCTGCCTAACAAGCGAAGACGCAGTTTATTTTCTTGAATGCCTGCAAACGCTTGACTTTCCGATTGCGAGCCGGGACGGCGTTGTCTCCATCACGGGGTACGGCGGAAAGATTCCAAAAAAACAGGCGGAAATTAACGTAGGAAGCGCGGGAACTGCGGCGCGCTTTTTGGCGGCAATGCTTGCTTTTTCGGACGGCGTGTATACGCTTTTGTCTTCGGAACAGATGAAGAGACGGCCTATGCAGCCGTTAATTGCTTCGCTTCGCGAAGCGGGCGCGGAAATTACGTGTCTGGAAGAGGACGGACATTTTCCTTTGCAAATTACAGGAGCAAGAAAAAAAGGCAGGATTCCGGATACTTTTCGTGTGGATATTGCGCAGAGTTCGCAGTTTTTAAGCGCACTTTTGATTGCGGCGGGCACTTTGGGGAAAAAGGCAGAGATTATTGCCTCCGGAACGCATGGGATGCGCTATGTGCTTATGACAGCCGCGATGATGGAGAGCTTCGGCGTGCGTGCTAAGCGAAGCGAGACAAACGGCGAAGTGCGCTACTGCCTTACGGGAGATGAGCACTACCGGGCAGTGGATTACCGCATTGAACCGGATATGTCGGCAGCGGCGTATTTTTACGCGTTAGCCGCGCTGCTTGGCGTAGAAATTACTGTAGAAGGCGCTAAGCTTCCGATGCTGCAAGGAGACGTAGAATTTTTAAAAGTACTGGAGCAGATGGGCTGCAGCGTTATCGCGAGGCAAAAAGAGCCAATCACCGTTTTCGGCCCGAAAGACGGAGTGCTTCGCGGCGGCTTTTGCTTTGACCTTTCTGCTTTTTCGGATCAGGCGCTTACGCTGGCGGCGATGGCTCCGTTTGCGAACGCGCCCATTCGCATCACTGGAATAGCGCACATTCGCCTTCAGGAGTGCGACCGAATTCGGGCAATCAAGGAAAATCTGACAGCGCTTGGCATAAAAGTTGCCGAGGAAGACGAAGGCGTTACGATTTTCCCGGGCGATACGCACGGCTGTGAAATCGAAACTTACGAAGATCATCGGGTTGCTATGGCATTTTCTTTGACAGGGCTTCGCACGAAGGGAGTGCGTATCCGCAATCCGTATTGCTGCAAAAAGACGTTTGCAGAGTATTTTTCCGTGCTTGAAGAAACGCTGTCGGCGCTGGCGCAGGCAGGAAAAGGGGAGGAAAATGGAGCTTAAGGCAATTGGCACGATTCACACGGACTTTGCGGAAAAGTTTGGAATCCCCAGACAAAGCGGGTTAGTTGAAGAACTGCGCGGCAAAATTATTATGGACGCGGCGTATCGAAAGCCGGAGGCTTTTCGCGGGATGGAAGCGTATTCGCATATTTGGCTTTTGTGGCAGTTTAGTCAGGCGCAGGCGCGTCCGCAGGCAGTCACCGTGCGTCCGCCAAGGCTTGGGGGGAATCAGCGGATGGGCGTGTTTGCAACCCGCTCTCCGTTTCGTCCAAACGGAATTGGCCTCTCCTGCGTTCGACTGCTTGGCATTGAGCAAACGCAGGAAGTGGGGCCGGTGCTTCATGTAGCGGGCGCAGATCTTTTAGACAAAACGCCGATATACGACATCAAGCCGTACCTCCCGTATACGGACGCGCATCCCGACGCCACCGGCGGTTTTTCCGAACCGTTTTATCATTATCGCCTGCAGGTAAAATTTCCCGCTGACCTTCTTGCAAAGGTGGCGGCGGATAAGCAAAGGGCGCTGCTAGGCGTTTTGGCGCAGGACCCGCGTCCGGCGTATCAGTCTGACCCGATGCGCGAATATGGTATGTGTTTTGCCGGATACGAGATTAAATTTCGGGTAGAGGGCGAGTGCCTCTACGTGCTTTCTTTATCCTCCGAAAGGCTTTGACTTTCTTGAAAACGGCGCAAAGCAGTCGCTCTTTCCCGGAACTCTGTGGGCGTACAGCCTACGATGCGCATAAAGTTTCGGTTAAAATTGCTCAAGTTGCCAAAGCCGGTTTCCATGGCAATAACGGAAACGGACATTTTAGAAGAGAGCAGCAGCGCGCAGCTTTGCCGAATCCGGTATTCCTGCAAGTAGGGAATGGCGGACATATGCATTTCTTTTTGGAACAAAAAACTGAAGCGGCTGACGCTTAAGGAGCACTGCGCGGCAAGGTCTGCAACTGTGATTGGGTTGCGGTACTGTTCGCGAATATAGCGAATTGCCGGTTGGATACGCTCGTAGTTTGCGTTTTTGGTCGGGGAAATTTGCGCGTGCTTGTACATATAATGCCAGATTTCTAACAGCTTTCCTCGAATTAACAAGTCGCACTCCGCTGCTGGCACGTCGCGAAAACGTGTGACGTCTTGCATAATCCGGCACACCTCGTTTTGCCAGCCGTTTGGAGAAAAGTGTTCCGGAAAGCGGAGACTCCCTTTCTCAAAGGGCGTAAGATAAGCTTCCTCTAAGACGCGGTTGTTGCCAAGGCAGAGCGCGGAAAGCTGAAAAACAAGCGCAACAAAGTGGCAGTGCTGGCTTTTGTGCGTGTAGGCAGCATGAAGCGTGTAAGGCGGGACAAAGATGACGTCTCCGGCGTAGACGGTATATGTGCGGTCGTCTACGCATACAAGCGCATCGCCCTCTAATAAAAGCAAAAGCTCCGCCTCCGGATGCCAATGCAAATACAACATGATTTGTTCTTCGTCTTTTGCCATTGCGTCGTGAATGGCAAAAGGATAACGGTAACTGCCGTGAATAACCGTGTCTTTTAAAGCTGCTGGGAGATTCATGGTACCCCTCCACTACGACTGAGTTTTCCGGTTTGCAACCGGTATAAAACCATCATATCACAGAGAGGGAAAATTTCAATAGTCAACAAAAAAGGGAACGCCGAATGAAGCAGATAATTGAAGTAAGAGGACTGGAAAAAAAGTATGGCACGCTTGCCGCATTGCGCAATGTTAGCTTCTCTGTAGAGGAGGGGAAGCTCTTTGCGCTTTTGGGGCCGGATGGAGCGGGCAAAAGCACGACGATGGACATTCTTTCAACGTATCTAAAGCCGGACGCGGGAGAGGTGTATCTGGCAGGATATCCGCTTGGGAGAGAAGACAACGAAATTCGCAAACGGATTGGCACGGTGTTTCAGGAAGGCGTTTTGGACGCCGGTTTGACCGTTGAAGAAAACCTGCGCTACCGTGGGGCGCTGTACGGGCTACAGGGCGGGATTCTGCAAAAGACAGTGAAAAGCGCGCTTTTGGTTGTCGGGCTGGAAGATATGGCCAAACGCAGATACGGGCAGCTCTCCGGCGGACAGAAACGGCGCTGCGACATTGCCCGCGCCCTCGTGCATACGCCGCAGATTCTTTTGCTGGACGAACCGACGACTGGTCTGGATCCCCAAAGCCGCCAGCATCTTTGGAACACGATAAAAAAATTGCAGTCGTTAGCCGGAATGACGGTTTTTGTGACGACGCATTACATGGAGGAAGCAAGAGAGGCCGACCACGTTTTGGTGCTTGATCATGGGGAAATTGTTGCGCACGGAACACCGCAGGAGCTGCAAAGGCACTATGCGCACGATTGGCTGATGCTTGTGCCAAAAGACGCCGCTGCCTTGCAGGAGAAACTGCGCAGGGAAGAAATTCCTTTTCAAAGCGAAAAAGGAACTGTTCGCATCGCCTTAAAAGATTCGATGGAGGCTATAGCGCTTTTACAGCGCCTGTCTTCGGATATCCATTCTTTTCAGGTAGTTACCGGAACGATGGAAGAGGCTTTTCTCGCAATTGTAAAGCCGCGCAAAGAAGAGGGAGGGAATTGTGACAAACGTAATTAATTTTGCAAGGCGGAATTTAAGAGTATTTTTCCGCGACCGCCTGACTCTTTTTTTGTCGCTGCTTGGGCCGTTTGTTATTATCGGGCTGTACTCGCTGTTTTTAGGAAATATGTGGGGATACGGCGAGACGGCGGGCGTTACAAGAGAGATGGTGGATGCGTGGATGTTGGCCGGAATGCTTGCAGTAACGTCGGTTACGACTTCGATGGGTGCCTTTGGGATTATGATTACCGACCGCAGCCGGAAGATTAACAAGGATTTTTATTGTGCGCCGGTGCGCCAGCAGGACTACGCGGGAGGCTATATTTTATCCGCTTACCTAATTGGCATGATTTTATCTGTTGGTACGCTATGTCTGGCACAAGGGTATTTGCTTATACGGGGCGGCGATTTATTTTCCGTGGGAACGTTTATAAAAGTTTTGCTGCTTCTTTTCCTTGTTGTGTTCTCAAATTCTTCGCTGATGTTTTTTGTTACGACGTTTTTGCGCAGCGACCACGCGTTTACGACCGTGTGCACGGCAATCGGAATGATTATCGGATTTTTAACAGGCTGCTACGTTCCAATCGGGCAGCTTCCGACTTATGCGCAGTGGCTTGTCCGGATTTTTCCGCCCTCGCACGCTGCCTGCCTGCTTCGCGGTGCAATTCTCAAACCGTATTTTGCACAGATGAAGCTGGACGAAGAGTCTGTAAACATCTTAAAACAGGAGTTGGGAGTTCAGCTTTCCTTTGAGGAGTTTGTCCTTGCGCCCATAGGAAATGCCGCGGTACTTTTTGCTGCGGGAGTACTCTTTTTTTGGTTCGCCGGACGTGTGCTTTCCCGAAAGCAAAGGTAGGGGAAAGAAGAAAAGAAAACACAGGAATGGTAAGAAAAAAACATTGAGATTTGTCGAAGAAAACGGTAGGATTTCGCATAAGAAGTCCTACTTTTTGGGAGGCGTTTTTATATGAAGGAAGAGAAACAATGGAACGAGGCGGCGGCTTCGTCGGGCTGTCTGCGATGGCTTTTTGCAAACCTCTCCGGTTTTCGAGCATTGTATGCTTTTGGAATAATCCTTACGATCGTATATAACGGCATGCAGCTCACAGTCCCGATTTTTAGCCAGAAAATTGTGGATCTGTTTTTGTCCGGAGAAGAGAGCGCCGCTGCTAATTTAAGAGATCACAGAGATTGGCTGCTTTGGCTTCTTGCGGGGATGGTCGGCTTTACGTTCCTGCGGACGTTTATCGTCTACCACGCCTGCATGATTTTTGAGCGTGTATCGCAGGGAATGCTCTACCGGATTCGCAATCGGCTCTTTCGGAAAATCCTGAATCAGGATATGGGCTTTTACGACCGGTTTAGAACCGGCGATTTGATGACGCGCCTAACCGGCGACCTAGACGCTGTGCGGCATATGGTGGCTTGGGTTGTGCGAACGGTCGTTGAATGCATAGCCCTGCTGCTTTCGGCTACGGTCTACTTTATTTACTTAGACCCGCTGATGGCGTTTAGCATATTGGCGCTTAGTCCGCTTATCTTTTTTGTCACGCTTGCGTTTAAGCGGCAGGCAGCTCCTATGCACCAGCAGCTTCGGGAGAAGATGTCGGATTTAAATACCGCCGCGCAGGAAAATATTTCCGGAAACCGGGTCGTAAAGGCATTTGCAAGAGAAGAGTACGAGATTAACCGCTTTCAGGAGCGAAACGAAGATTATTCGTCTGCGCGCAAGGAAACGGCGCTTTTGTGGCTGAAATATTTTCCGGTTATTGAAATGTGCGCAAACGCGCTTCCGGTTATTTTAATGGTTGTCGGCGGATTTTTCCTGATGCACGGACGCTTAACCGTAGGCGAGTACGTTGCGTATTCGGGACTGCTTTGGACGGTTGCGAACCCTATGCGAAATCTCGGCAACATTATCAATGAATTTCAGCGTTTCCATTCCGCTGCGCAAAAGGTTATGGAGCTTGACGCCGCACAGCCGTCTATCGTAACGGCGCCGTCATCGGGAGAAAAAGACGATTTGCGCGGACGCGTGGAATTTCGCAACGTGTCGTTTGCATACGGAGACCACGAAGTGCTCCACCGCATTAACTTAACGATTGAGGCAGGACAGACCGTTGCCATTATGGGCGAGACCGGAAGCGGGAAAACTTCCTTGATTCAGCTTATTCCCCGCTTTTATGACCCGCAGGAAGGCGAAGTTTTTGTAGACGGCAAAAACGTAAAGGACTGGGAGTTGAAAAAACTGCGCGGGCATATCGGCATGGCGACGCAGGACGTCTTGCTGTTTTCGGACAGCATCGACGGAAATATCGCCTACGGCGATTCCAAAATGCCGGAGTCGCAGGTAGAATATTTTGCCGAAAGCGCTGCCGCTGCGGAATTTATCGAGCGGATGCCGGAAAAATACGGAACGATTGTAGGAGAAAGAGGTGTGGGCCTTTCCGGCGGGCAAAAACAGCGCATCAGCCTTGCGCGTGCGCTAGCGATTCGGCCGGGTATTTTGATTCTGGACGATACGACCTCAGCCGTGGATTTGGAGACGGAAAAGCATATCCAGCAAAGCCTTGCGCACTTGGATTTCCCTTGCACAAAAATCATTATCGCGCAGAGAATTTCCTCGACAAAGGATGCGGATCAGATTTTTGTATTGGAAAACGGACAGATTGCGGAGCAGGGTACGCACGCGGAGCTTTTAGCGAAAAAGGGATATTATTATCAGGTAGCAATGCTGCAAAACGGAGGTGAGCAGATTGGCTAGAAATACATACGGACAGGATGAGCGGCTGGAAACTCCTTTTGAGTTTCGGCACCTGCTGCGGGCGGGCGTCTATTTAAAGCGCTACCGGTTTAAAATGATCGTTGCCTTTGTACTAAGCGCGGTAGCGGCGGCTACGGGGCTATTGTCCCCGGTTATTACGCAAAAAGCGCTCGATGAAGTCATTCCTGCAGGAGATATGAAGAGGCTTTTTGTTTTGGCGGGCATGCTGCTTGGCGTCTTCGTTGTAAGCGTGACGTTTTCCACAATCCGCTCCAGAATTATGACGAAGGTAGGGCAGGATATTATTTTTGATATCCGTTCCGATTTGTTCCGGCACTTGCAGGAGCTGTCGTTTCAGTATTACGACGATCGGCCGCATGGAAAAATTTTGATTCGGGTCGTGAACTATGTGAATTCTGTCTCGGATATGCTCTCCAACGGAATTATTAACGTAATCCTTGAAGTGCTGAATATGATTTTTATTGTCATTTTCATGCTGGCGACGGATCTTAAGCTTTCACTTGTTGTGCTTGCGGGCGTTCCGATTCTTATGGCGTTTATGATGTTTATTAAAAAGCATCAAAGACAGGCATGGCAGCAGGTGTCCAATAAAAGCTCGAATCTGAACGCGTATTTGCAGGAGAACATTGTTGGCGCGAGAGTTACGCAGATTTTCACGAGAGAAGAAGAAAACGCGAAAATTTTTGACGGGCTTTCCAAAGAGTGCCAAGAAACTTGGCTGGAAGCGACGAAGTATTCCAACCTGATTTGGCCGGGCATTGACAACGTATCCGTTTGCGTTCGCGCCGCGCTGTATATGGTTGCGCTTTTGTGGCTCGGGCCGGAAAGCGTCTCCATTGGTGTCGTCGTGGCAATCAGCTCTTATGCGGCGCGTTTTTGGCAGCCGATTATGAACCTTGGCAACTTGTTCAATACGTTTATTAACAACATCGCGTATCTGGAGCGAATCTTCGAAACGCTTGATGAGCCGGTTTTAGTAAAAGACAAGGAGGGAGCAACTAAGCTTCCGCCTGTTCGCGGCGATGTTTCGTTTGAAGACGTCAGCTTTTCTTATGAAGAAGGCAAGGAAGTGCTCTCGCATGTTAGCTTTCACGTAAAAGCAGGAGAGAGCGTTGCGCTTGTTGGTCCTACGGGCGCCGGAAAGAGTACGATTGTCAACTTGCTGTCGCGCTTTTATAACGTCGGGGGCGGGAAGATTTGCATTGACGGCACAGACATATCCGGCGTGACGCTGCACTCGCTGCGCTCGCAGATGGGCATAATGATGCAGGACAGCTTTATTTTCAGCGGTACAATCGGGGAAAACATCCGCTACGGAAGGCTGGATGCAACGCAGGAAGAGATTGAAGCAGCCGCTAAAACGGTTTGCGCAGACGCGTTTATCCGCAAAATGGAAGACGGATACCAAACCGAGGTGAAAGAGCGGGGCTCTTTACTTTCGCAGGGACAAAAACAGCTGATTTCCTTTGCCCGGACGCTTCTTAGCGACCCGCGCATCCTGATCTTAGATGAGGCGACGTCCAGCATTGACGTGCAGACGGAGCAGGCGCTGCAGCAGGGAATTGACGCAATGCTTAAAGGACGGACATCCTTTATTATTGCGCATCGTCTTAGCACGATTCGAAACTGCGACCGGATCTTTTACATAGATCGGGGCGGAATTACGGAAAGCGGTACGCACGAGGAGCTGATGGCAAAAAAAGGAGACTATTATCACCTATATACCGCGCAGAAAGAAGAGGTACAGTAAACTTTCCGGAAAACGGGTTTTCGCAATTGACAAAATGCGTCCTTTGTTGTAGAATCAATCGAATGCTAAGCGAAGGAGGGCAAAAGTGTGAAAACCGCTTATTTGGTGCTGGAAAACGGAGCAGTATTTCAAGGCAGTTATTTCGGCGTTGCTTCTGACGTTATTGGAGAAGTTGTTTTTGCAACCGGAATGACCGGCTACTTGGAAACGCTTACGGATCCAAGTTACACAGGACAGATTGTTGTACAGACATTTCCTCTTATTGGGAATTACGGAATTATTCCGGAAGATTTTGAAAGTGCAAAGATTCACGTAAATGCTTATATTGTAAAAGACTGGTGTCAAGTTCCTTCCAATTTTCGTGGAAAAGGAAATCTTGACACCTTTTTTAAGGAAAAAGGAGTTACCGGCCTTTGCGGGATTGATACAAGAGCCCTTACGAAAATGATCCGCGAGTGCGGTACTATGAACGGCATGATTGTCTCCGACCCTGCGCATGCGGACGGCAATGCGATAAAAAGCTACAAGATTGTAAAGCCGGTATGCCGCGTGTCGGTGGAAGCTCCTTACGAAGAAGCGGCAGATACGGGACGCTTAAACGTGGCCGTAATGGATTTTGGTTTAAAGGAAAACATAAAGCGAGAGCTTATAAAGAGGGGCTGCAATTTAACGGTATTCCCGCACGACGCTGATGCACAGCAGATTCTTTCCATGCATCCGGACGGGGTAATGCTAACAAACGGTCCCGGAGATCCAGAAGACAACGAAGAAGCCATTGCGACCATCCGGGCGCTTATGAAGAGCGGAGTTCCTATGTTTGGCATTTGCCTTGGGCATCAGCTTTTGGCGCTGGCAAACGGGTTCCATACGCGGAAGATGAAATACGGACATCGGGGAGCAAACCAAGCGGTGAAGGAGCTTTCTACGGGCCGCGTTTACATTACAAGCCAGAATCACGGGTACGAGGTAGTTAGCGGCAGCATTGACCCGAACATTGCCCGCATGTCGTTTTACAACGTAAACGATCGTACCTGCGAAGGAATCGAATACTTGAACGGGCCGGTTTTCTCCGTGCAGTTCCACCCGGAAGCCTGCGGCGGACCGAAGGACAGCGAGTTCTTGTTTGACCGGTTTGTTCAGAAAATGGAGGAAATGCGTTATGCCGCTCAATAAAAATATTAAAAAAACGCTCCTGATTGGCTCCGGCCCGATTGTCATCGGACAGGCGGCCGAGTTTGATTACGCCGGAACGCAAGCGCTTCGGGTTTTAAAGGACGCGGGCATTGAAACTGTCCTGGTAAATTCCAACCCGGCGACCATAATGACCGACAACGTCATGGCGGACGAAATCTACCTTGAGCCCCTGACGCTGGAGACAGTGAAGCGAATTATTCAAAAAGAAAAGCCGGACAGCATTCTTTCCGGACTTGGCGGACAGACCGGTTTGACGCTTTGTATGCAGCTGGCAAAATCCGGATTTTTGGAAGAACAGGGCGTAACGCTCCTTGGTTCGTCCCCGGAGGTCATTGACCGCGCAGAAGACCGGCAGATGTTTAAAGATACGATGGAGAAAATCGGTCAGCCGTGCATTCCTTCGGATGTTGTGACGGACGTGCCCGCAGCGCTTGCGTTTGCGGAAAAAATCGGCTATCCGGTTATTGTGCGTCCGGCGTTTACACTTGGCGGCAGCGGCGGAGGAATTGCCGAAACGCCGCAGGAATTGACGGAAATCGCCTCTACGGGACTGTCGCTTTCTCCGATTCATCAAGTTTTAATCGAGCGCTGCATTGCTGGCTGGAAGGAGATTGAGTTTGAGGTAATGCGGGACAAAAACGGCAATGCCATCGCCGTATGTTCCATGGAAAACTTCGACCCGGTGGGCGTGCATACCGGCGACAGCATCGTTATTGCCCCCGCGGTAACGCTTGCCGACAAAGAGTATCAGATGCTTCGTACGGCGGCGCTTGCCATTATTAATGAGCTGAAGATTGAGGGCGGCTGCAACTGCCAGTTTGCGCTGCATCCGGACTCGTTTGAGTACGCGGTAATCGAAGTAAATCCGCGCGTGTCCCGTTCTTCCGCGCTTGCTTCCAAAGCGACCGGATACCCGATTGCGAAAGTTGCGACTAAGATTGCGATTGGCTATACGCTTGACGAAATTCAAAACGACATTACAAAAAATACGTACGCAGCCTTTGAGCCGACGCTTGACTACGTGGCGGTTAAATTCCCGAAATGGCCTTTTGATAAGTTCGTGTACGCAAAGCGTGACTTAGGCACGCAGATGAAGGCGACCGGAGAAGTTATGTCCATCAGCGATACGTTTGAGTCCGCACTGATGAAAGCGGTGCGCGGCGTAGAGATTGGCCATACGACGCTGAATCTGGACAAAGCAAAAGATATGACGGTAGAGGAGCTGAAGCATCATTTGGTTCACGCGACCGACGAACGGCTGTTTTACGTTTTTGCCGCGCTGAAAAAGGGAGTTACCGTAGACGAACTTTATCAGCTGACAAAAATCGACGAGTGGTTCCTTGAAAAGCTGATGAAGCTAGTTTGCTATGAAGAGCGCCTTGTAAAGGAGCCGCTTACGGCAGAGTTGTACCGGGAAGGCAAGCGCCTTGGCTATTTGGATGAGACGATTGCTTCCATGAGCGGACAAACGCTTCCGGAAAAGGCTGTTCCGGTTTATAAAATGGTGGATACGTGCGGAGGCGAGTTCCCAGCGGAAACGCCGTACTTTTACGCGGTCTACGATACGCCGCAGATGGGAACGGAAAACGAAGCGCTCGATTTTGTGCACAGAACGGAAAAGCCAAAAGTCGTTGTATTTGGCTCCGGTCCGATTCGAATCGGACAGGGAATTGAGTTTGACTACGCGAGCGTGCATTGCGTTTGGGCGCTTAAGCGTCTGGGCTACGAAGTAGTTGTCGTAAACAACAACCCGGAGACGGTTTCCACCGATTTCGATACGGCAGATCGGCTGTACTTTGAACCGCTAAACAAAGAAGATGTGCTTCACATCATCGACATGGAAAAGCCGATTGGCGTTATTGTCGCATTTGGCGGCCAGACAGCGATTAAGCTGACGGCGCACCTTGCAAAGGCCGGCATCCCCATTCTTGGAACGAGCGCGGATAGCATCGACGAAGCGGAAGACCGGGAGCGGTTTGACGAAATGCTGGAAAAGCTTGGAATCGCGCGTCCGAAGGGCTTTGCCGTAACGACGACCGAGCAGGCTTTGGAAGCGGCGCGCAAAGTTACGTATCCGGTGCTGATGCGTCCTTCTTACGTGCTTGGCGGCCAGAACATGATTATTGCTTTTGAAGACGCGGACATTGTGGAATATATGGGCGTTATTTTGGAGCAAAACCCGAACAACCTCGTTTTGATTGATAAGTACATCAGTGGAATGGAGATTGAAGTGGACGCGATTTGCGACGGCGAGGATATTTTAATCCCGGGCATTATGGAGCATATCGAGCGCACCGGCATTCATTCCGGCGACAGTATTGCGGTCTATCCGGCGCCCCATGTGGACGACGAAATTGCCGAGGAAATTTTGCGGATTACGGAAAAGCTTGCAAAAGCGCTGAAGGCAAAAGGTCTGATGAACGTGCAGTACATTGTGGCGGATCGAAAGATTTATATTATTGAGGTTAATCCAAGAGCTTCCCGAACCATTCCGTATCTAAGCAAAGTTACGGGCGTTCCCATGTGCGACCTTGCAACGCGCACAAGTCTGGGCGAGAAGCTAAAAGACTTAGGTTATGGAACCGGTATTTATAAAATTCCGCCGTACACTTGCGTAAAAGTTCCGGTATTCTCCTTTGAGAAGCTGACCGATGTGGATACGCAGCTTGGCCCGGAAATGAAGTCTACGGGCGAGGTACTGGGTATCGGAAAGAATCTTCGCGAAGCGCTCTACAAAGGGCTTGTGGCAGCGGGCTACGCAATGTACAAAGAAGGCGGCGTGTTCATAAGCGTTCGCAAAAGCGATAAAGGCGAAATTGCCGGAATCGCAAAGAAATTTGCGGACAGAGGTTTTTCTCTCTATGCTACGGAAGGAAATGCGCAGGTGCTGCGCGTTGCCGGATTGTCCGTCACCGAAGTAGATAAAATCTACGAAGGCGAAAACAACGCGATGAAGCTGATTGAGAGCGGAAAAATCAACTATATTATTTCCACTTCCGCAAAAGGCCGAAATCCGCAAAGCGACAGCGTGAAGCTGCGCCGCAAAGCGTGCCAGCTTGGCATTCCGTGTCTGACGGCGCTCGATACTGCCGACGCGGTAGCGGACAGCTTAGGAAGCGGTTTTAGCGAAATGACGACGGAGCTTATTAACCTAAACCGTATGCGCAAAGAGCGGCAAAAAGTACGCTTCGTTAAAATGCAGGGCTGCGGCAACGACTATATTTATCTGGATTGTTTTGATCAGCAGATTAACTGTCCGGAATCGCTTCCGCTGATTTTGACGGACCGCCATTACGCGATTGGCGGCGACGGCGTTATTTTGATGCTGCCGTCGGAAGTTGCCGATGTGCGGATGCGCGTATTCAATCTGGACGGCAGCGAAGGAAAGATGTGCGGAACGGCGCTGCGCTGTATTGCAAAATATATGTGTGACACGAAAAATCTGCAAAAGGACATCGTCACGGTGGAAACGCTAAGCGGCGTTAAAACGGTTCGCCCAATCCGGCAGCATGGCCGCGTATATATGGCGGAAGTCGATATGGGTACCGTTGATTTTACAGCGAAGCGCGTACCGGTCATAGCAGAGGAGGAAACGGTTATCAATAAGCCGCTTGTCGTGGACAACACAGAGTATGCCGTAACCTGCGTCAATGTAGGAAATCCGCATTGTGTAACGTTCCTCCCGGATGTTTCCAACCTGAACCTGGAAGCAATTGGCCCAAAATTCGAGTATCATAAAAGCTTTCCGGAGCGGGTGAATACGGAATTTGTCAAGATTATTGATGAGAGTACGCTGAAAATGCGGGTTTGGGAGCGAGGAAATCACGAAACTTCTTCCTGCGGAACGGGTGCGTGCGCGGCAGTTGCGGCGGCCGTCCAAAACAGCTATTGCTCAACCGTGCGTCCGGTGGACGTTATCCTGCCCGGAGGCAAGTTGTCTATTCGCTACGACGGCAGCAGAGTGTGGCTGACCGGAAATTGTAAGAAAATTTATGAAGGTGTCGTGGAACTGTAATGTTCCGACATTTTCCTGAAAAATGTATAAAAGAACGTCGCTTTGGATTGCTAAGCGACGTTCTTTTTGGTATCATAATGTCGAATTGTGCGGAAGGATTGCCCGCCGCAGGGCGGAGTTTTTCTTTTCCGGCGCAAAGAAATGTGATAAGTTAATGTGAGGAAAAACGATGAGCAATTATCCAACACCGCATATTCATGCAACACCGCAGGATTTTGGGAAAACGGTTCTCATGCCCGGAGACCCCCTGCGCGCAAAGTTTATTGCCGAGAATTTTTTAAAAGACCCGAAGCTTGTAAATAACGTTCGAGGCGTTCAAGGGTACACCGGAACTTACGACGGCACAAAAGTTTCCGTAATGGCAAGCGGAATGGGGATGCCGTCGATGGGAATTTACAGCTACGAGCTGTTTAATTTTTTTGACGTAGAGAGGATTATCCGGATTGGCTCTGCCGGTTCTTATCAAAACGACGTCCGTGTCCGGGATTTGGTGCTTGGAGCGGGCGCATGCTACGATTCGAACTACGCGGCGCAGTTTCATCTGCCTGGCACGTATTCCGCAGTTGCAAGCTATCCGCTGCTTTCAACCTGCGCAGAGCTTGCGCGCGGGATGAACCTTCGTTTTCATGTCGGAAATTTAGTGTCCAGCGACTGTTTTTACGGAGACTGGGAAGGCGTTCCGCAAGGACTTCAGGCCGTTTCTGCATGGTCGAAAATGGGTGTTTTGGCGGTAGAGATGGAGTCTGCCGCGCTGTATATGAACGCGGCAAGAGCAGGTAAGCAGGCGCTTGCTATTTGCACAATTTCCGATCATCTTTTGACCGGCGAGTGCACAAGCGCGAAGGAGAGGCAGGAGTCGTTTACCGATATGATGGCGCTTGCGCTAAAGACGGCAGCCGCCATGGAAAAGGAGTAAAAAGCTATGAGAGAGCGAATGGAGCGGTTTATGCGCGGGCGTTATGGAAACGACCAGTTAAACAATCTGCTGCTAGGAATTGCGCTTGTATTGGTTGTGGCCGATCTGTTTGCCGGGACGAGGGTCCTTTATTTCCTAGGTCTTTTGTGCATTGTCGGTTCGTATTGGAGGATGTTTTCCAAACGGACGGATCGGCGCGCGGCGGAGAACCGCTGGTATTTGCAAAAAACGCAGGGAATCCGGAACTTTTTCACAAAGAAAAAGCGGCTTCGCACAATGAAAAAGATGTATCATCTGTGCAAATGCCCTTCCTGCAAACAGCAGATTCGCGTGCCAAAGGGAAAAGGAAAACTGGAAGTCACCTGCCCAAAATGCCGCTTTGTGTTCCGGACGCGTTCGTAAAACGCAGCATAGAAAGACAAAAGAAAGGATTTACAGATGTACGGATATGTCGTGGTAAATCAGGACGAACTGCGAGGCAGGGAATGGAAGGAGTACCGCCGGTATTATTGCGGCGTCTGCCATGCGCTCTTTGCCGATTATCGCTTAGCGGGGCAGTACAGCGTCAATTATGACTGCGCGTTTTTAGCGCTTTTGCTTTCGTCTTTGTACGATTTGGATTCGCAGAGACGTATGGGGCGCTGCGCGGCGCATCCGTTTTGCAAACAGCCGTACGAGCAAAATCCGGCGATTTCCTACGTAGCGGATATGAATGTCTTACTGGCCTACTTAAAGTGCATGGACGACTGGAGAGACGAAAAGAAGGCGCTGCGGTATTTTTACGCGCGCGTGCTTGGTGCGCGGAGCAAACGGCTTAAGGAGACTTACCGCGTAAAAGGCAAGCGCATTTTTCTTGCAATGCGTTCGCTTGTGCGGCTGGAGGGCGAAAAGGAAGAAGACATTGACCGACTGGCGGCGTGTTTTGGCAGAGTGCTTGGCGAAGTTTTTGCATGGAAAAAAGACGAGTGGGAAGAAGAGCTTCGGCAGATGGGGTTTCATCTGGGAAAATTCATTTATCTGCTGGACGCATACGACGATTTGGCGCTGGACCGAAAGAAGCATCGGTTTAATCCGTTGGAGAAGCTAGCGCAGACAATCGGCGAGGACGGGCTGCGGGATTGGGTCGGTCAAGTTTTGGAGCTGATGGCTGCTGACTGTGCGCGGGTATTTGAGCGGCTCCCAATCGTAGAAAATACAGACATTCTAAGGAATGTTTTATATTCAGGAATCTGGACGGCGTTCCGCAAGGGGAAAGGACGCCGGGAAAGCGAGGTGTCGGGGAAGTCATGAGAGATCCTTACGAAGTTCTTGGTCTGCCAAGAACGGCAAGCGACGACGAAGTGAAAAAAGCGTATCGAAAACTCAGCCGCATTTATCACCCGGATGCCAACATCAACAACCCGAACAAGGAGCAGGCAGAAGAAAAGTTTAAAGAAATTCAGCAGGCGTATCAGGCGATTATGAACCACGAAACGGGAGGCGGGCAGAGCGCATACTACGGCGGAAATTACGGATTTGGCGGATTTGGCGCATATTCGGGCGCTTACGGCAGAAGGACAGAGCAGCAAAGCTCGTACGAAGACGACAATACGCGCTATTTGCACG
This sequence comes from uncultured Lachnospiraceae bacterium, assembly GCA_944384025.1. Classification (GTDB taxonomy): domain Bacteria; phylum Bacillota; class Clostridia; order Lachnospirales; family Lachnospiraceae; genus ISDg. Next base: position 33,636 of record CALWRS010000008.1, on the reverse strand, counting down.
TGGCGGAAAACTATATTCGAAATCGCGCGTTTAAGGAAGCTGTAACGATTTTACAGTCGATTACGGAGCGCACTGCTTATTGGCACTACTTGTACGGCGTGGCAAACGCAGGACTGCGCAACCAGGCGGCGGCGTTTGAGCACCTTCGGATGGCGGTTCAGATGGAGCCGGGCAATATTACTTACCGACAGGCGTTAGAGAGGCTGCAAGGCGGCGACGAGTGGTATCGCATGACGGGAAATCTGTACGGCGCACCGAGTGGAGATATGAACGGCATGTGCGTTAAGCTCTGTATCGCCAACGCGCTTTGCAATCTGTGCATGCCCGGGTCTTTCTTTTGCTTCTAAGCCATTGACTTTTTCTTTTTGTACGGATATACTCATTCTGATGAGGATTTGTGTGAAAGGCAAGGGAGGATATTATGGCTAAGATTATTTTAACCGGAGACCGGCCTACGGGCAGACTTCACGTAGGACATTACGTTGGGTCTTTGAAGCGGCGTGTAGAGCTGCAAAATTCCGGTGCTTTTGATAAAATATTTATTATGATTGCCGACGCGCAGGCACTAACGGACAACGCGGACAATCCGGAAAAAATCAGACAGAATATTATCGAGGTGGCCTTGGATTATTTGGCCTGCGGGCTTGACCCGGAAAAAACCACGATTTTTATTCAGTCGCAGGTTCCGGAGCTGACCGAGCTGTCCTTTTATTATATGAACCTTGTGACGGTATCGAGACTGCAAAGAAATCCGACGGTAAAAAACGAAATTCAAATGCGCAACTTTGAAACCAGTATTCCCGTAGGCTTTTTTACATATCCAATCAGCCAGGCGGCGGACATTACGGCATTTCGCGCAACTACAGTGCCGGTTGGAGAAGACCAGCTGCCTATGATTGAGCAGGCCAGAGAAATTGTGCGCAAATTCAACCAGGTATATGGGGAGACACTTGTAGAGCCGGAGGCGGTCATCCCAGAAAACGTTACGTGTCAGCGGCTTCCTGGCACGGACGGAAAAGCGAAGATGAGCAAGTCGCTTGGAAATTGCATTTACCTTGCGGACACGGCCGAAGAACTGAAACAAAAAGTTATGAGCATGTACACCGACCCGAACCATATCCGGGTCAGCGATCCGGGCTGCGTGGAAGGAAATACCGTATTTACTTATCTGGATGCCTTCTGCAAAGACGAGCACTTTAAAAAGTATCTCTCGGAGTACGAAAATCTGGACGCCTTAAAGGAGCATTACCAAAAGGGCGGCTTAGGAGACGTAAAAATCAAACGTTTCTTAAATGCAGTGCTTGAGGAGGAATTGGCTCCCATCCGTGAGCGCAGACTTGCGTGGGGAAAGCGGATTCCGGAAATTTATGAACTGCTACGAAAAGGCAGCATGGAAGCACAAGCGACGGCGGCGCAGACGCTGGCTGACGTGAGAAGAGCAATGCGAATCAACTACTTTGAGGATGCGGCGCTGATCAAAGAGCAGACAGAGCGTTATCAGGGCTGATAGGAATGATGTCGGCAAAAGCCGACCCGAATCCCGCGCCAAGACTCGCGAGTGAATCTTGAATTCGTTCAAAAAAAGCGTTGCGAAAAAGGGGGCAATACAGACAATGGGCGTAGACGAACGCTACTTTGAGCAAAACGAGCGCAGCATGAATCGTTTCCTTATGGGATGCGCAAGCTTTTTGACGCTGCTTGGTCCGCTGTTGATTCTGCTTCGGCAGTTTCATCTGGAAATTGTTTCGCTCTCGATTTGTATTCTTATATTTGTCTACACGGTCGGCGTACTGGGGCTTTCCTTTGGGCTGGAGAAGTTCTCTCGCTGGAAGCAAATGACAAAATACGTCCTGACGATTGGGATTCACCTGTTGATTTGTTTCGTGTCAACGGAAGTGGAGTGGAACTTGAATCTGGTCTACGTCATTGTACCGGCGCTCTCGTGTTTGTATTACGACCGTCGGTTTACACTGTACATTACGGAAATATGCTACGCGATTTTGATTTTGACTATTTACCTGCGGTCTTATTCGGAGGTTATGATTACCCAGTCCGATTTAGAGCCGATGGAGTGGTTTGTAGCATTTTCCTTTTGGAGCACGCTGGAATTTTTTGTACTCGCGATCATACTGTACTTGCTAGTCGATAAAATACACCAAGCGCTGTATCTACTGCAGAGGCAAAACGCGGCTATGGTGGAGATGCAAAACCAGCTTGTAACCGGTCTTTCTAATCTTGTAGAATCCCGCGATAAAAGCACCGGTGAGCACGTTTTGCGGACGCGGGAGTACGTAAGAATGATTGCAGAGGAGCTAAAACGGACGGGACATTATTCCAGCGAACTTTCTTCGGAGCGAATCCGCAAATATGCGATGGCCGCGCCGCTGCACGATACCGGCAAGCTGGCGGTGCCGGACTCTATCTTGTTAAAAGAGGGACGGCTGACGAAAGAAGAATACGAAATTATCAAGCAGCACACGACGGAAGGTTATCGGCTGGTAACGGAAAATTTGTCGAACTTAACGGATAAGGAACTGTTTGGGGCAATTCAGGATACGGTTTTGTATCACCATGAGCACTGGGACGGCAGCGGTTATCCAAAAGGCTTAAGCGGAACGGATATTCCGCTTTGCGCGCGGATTATGGCGGTAGCGGACGCGCTGGATGCGCTTTTAAGCGAGCGCAGCTATAAAAAGAGCATGGAAATCGACGAAGCATTTTCTGTTTTGGAACAGCAAAAGGGTATTTCCTTTGAGCCTTGCATCGTGGAGACGGTGCTGGCTTTGAAAGAACCGATTTCGCGGTTTTTGGAACAGGAAGAAAAATAGACTGGGGAAGGGATTAGGGATAAGTACCAATGACGAGGTGTGGATTTGACAACGAAAAATACATAGAGATGCAGTCTGCCCGCATAAAAGAGCGGATTGCGCAGTTTGGCGGAAAGCTGTATCTGGAATTCGGCGGAAAGCTGTTTGACGATTACCATGCTTCCCGTGTGCTCCCCGGCTTTCAGCCAGACAGCAAAATTAGGATGCTTTTGCAACTAGGAGACGATACGGAGATTGTAATTGCTATTAACGCGGGCGACATCGTAAAAAATAAAGTGCGGGGAGACTTAAGCATTACTTACGAGCTGGACGTTTTGCGGCTTATTGACGCGTTTAGAAGCTGCGGCTTGTATGTTGGCAGTGTTGTGCTGACGCAGTTTGTGGAGCAGGAGAGCGTTTTGCAGTACCAAAGAAAGCTTGAGTCGCTAGGAATTCGCGTGTTCCGGCATTACCGCATCGAAGGCTACCCGTCTAACGTGGCCAAAATTGTCAGCGACGAAGGGTATGGGCGAAACGAATACATTGAAACCAGCCGCTCGCTTGTTGTTGTAACGGCGCCGGGACCAGGCAGCGGAAAGATGGCGACTTGCTTGTCCCAGCTGTACCACGAGCATCAGCGTGGCGTTCGGGCGGGATACGCGAAGTTTGAAACGTTTCCGATTTGGAACCTTTCGCTTAAGCACCCGGTGAACCTCGCTTACGAAGCGGCAACAGCAGACTTAAACGACGTCAATATGATTGACCCGTTTCACCTAGAAGCGTACGGAGAGCGGGCAGTTAATTATAACCGAGACGTAGAAATTTTTCCGGTGCTAAAAGCAATGTTTCAGCGCATATACGGCAGCTCTCCTTATCAGTCGCCGACCGATATGGGCGTAAATATGGCGGGAAATTGCATTGTTGACGATCCCGCCGTAAAGAAGGCGTCCAGAGAGGAAATTGTACGCCGGTATTATACGACGCTTTGCAGCCAGCGAAAAGGAAACATTCCTTCGGCTGAGGAAGCGGTTTATAAAATTGAGCTGTTAATGGAGCAGGCGGAAATTACGGTTGCGGATCGCCCGGTTATTGAAGCTGCTACAAAAAAAGCAGAAGAAACCGGTGCGCCGGCAGTTGCGATTGAACTGGGGGACGGGCGGCTTATTTGCGGAAAGACTTCGTCTTTGCTTGGAGCGTCTTCGGCGGCTTTGCTAAACGCCCTAAAGGCGCTTGCGCACATTCCGGATGAGACGAAACTTCTTCCTCCGGAAATACTTGCGCCTATTCAGGATTTAAAAGTAAATCACCTTGGCAACCGCAACCCGCGGCTGCATACGGACGAAACGCTTCTGGCGCTCTCCATTTGCGCTACGACAAACGCGGACGCCGCGCGCGCTATGCAGCAGCTTTCTTCCCTTTTGGACTGCGAAGTGCATTCCAGCGTTATCTTGTCCTCCGTAGATGAAAACCTGTTCCGCAAGCTGGGGATGCGCCTGACATGCGAACCGAAATACGAGACAGAGAAATTGTATCATAAGTAAAGTGGGAAAGGGAAAATTATTATGCGAAATATTTACATTCCAGAAGGATATGCTTCGGCGCTTAGCAACCGAGAGACTCAGATTGCAATCAAGCGCGTTAAAGACTTTTTTGAACGGGAGCTTGCTACGCAGCTTAACTTATACCGCGTATCTGCGCCCTTGTTCGTCGCTCCGGAGTCCGGTTTAAATGACAACCTAAACGGAGTTGAGCGTCCGGTGTGCTTTGGTGTAAAAGAGCAGGCGGAGCGCTCTATGGAGATTGTGCACTCGCTTGCAAAGTGGAAGCGGATGGCGCTTGACCGCTACGGCTTTCGCGAGGGTGAAGGACTGTATACGGATATGAATGCAATCCGGCGGGACGAAGTGACGGATAATATCCATTCTATCTTTGTAGACCAGTGGGACTGGGAGAAGATTATCCGGAAAGAAGACCGAACGGAAAAGACGCTGCGCGACGTAGTGAAAGCAGTTTACGAGGCGCTTCGCGTTACGGAAAAATATATGGCGAACTGCTACGAATACATTCAGTGCATTTTGCCGGAAGAGATTTCTTTTGTTACGTCGGAAGAGCTTGCACAGCGGTATCCGAAACTTTCGCCAAAGGAGAGGGAATACCAAATTGCAAAGGAAAAAGGCGCAGTCTTTTTGATGCATATCGGAGACTTGTTAGCGTCCGGAGAAAAGCACGACGGACGCGCGCCGGATTACGACGACTGGAAGCTAAACGGCGATATTATTGTCTATTATCCGGTGACAGATATTGCCCTAGAGCTTTCCTCCATGGGAATTCGCGTGGACGAACAATCGCTTCGTGAGCAGCTGAAGAAAGCGGGCTGTGAGGAAAGAGCTGCGCTTCCGTTCCAAAAAGCGGTACTGGAAGGGAAACTGCCATATACAGTTGGCGGAGGAATCGGACAGTCGCGGATATGCATGTTTTATTTGCGGAAAGCGCATATCGGAGAAGTGCAAGTTTCCGTCTGGCCGGAGGAAGACGTTCGCTACGCGAGCGAGCGAGGAGTAATGCTTTTGTAATACGCTTATGAAAATACGAAGGGTACTGGGAAAAATCGTTCTTATTATTTTAATCGTTGTCGGCGTTATTTTGCTGATCGCCTTTTTGTTTCTCTGGTTCTACCCATCGGTAGGAAAGACGCCAAACAAGGAAATGCGGGAGAGCTTTGCCCAAAAGAGTACGTTGTATTACGACGGGGAGTTTCATAACGAAAACGATTTTACCTTGATGACCGGAAAGACAGGGGAGACAAGCGATAGAGTAAAGCCGGAAGAAACGCTTCCTGCAGTTAAAGATGCCAACATCCAAAGGGGGGATGCGGGCACGCTTACGGTAAGATGGTACGGGCATTCCACTACGCTTATTCAGCTTGGAGACAAAAACATTTTCTTAGACCCTGTGCTGTCAAAGCGAGCGTCGCCGGTAGGATTTGCCGGACCGAAGCGGTTTTCGGAGATTGCGCTTCCTATGGTGGGAAAGCATAGAGCTTGACGGCGTCATTTACACGCTGATTCCTGCGCAGCACTATACCGGCAGAAATCCGCTAAAGCCAAACACAACGCTTTGGGGTGGCATCTATTTTGCAGACGATAGCCACAGCGTTTACTACACCGGCGACACCGGATATTATGATGTCTTTTCCCGCGTTTACGAGCGTTTCGGCGCGGTCGATTTGATGCTTGCTGATTCCGGCCAGTACGATGCAGGCTGGGCGCAGACGCATATGAATCCAAGAGAATCGGTGCAGGCGGCAAAGGACGCGCACGCGAAGTGGTACATCCCGATTCACTGGGGTGCTTTTGCGCTTTCAAACCACGCATGGGACGAACCGCCAAAGCAGGCAACTGCGGCAGCAGGCGAGCTTGGCGTAAATATAGCGACACCCCGCATGGGTGAAGCGGTCCGATACGACGAAATCGAGCAGTTCACGGAAGCGTGGTGGGAAGAATACGAATAACTGCCTTGAGCAGATGAGCGCAGCGCCCAGCAAGTCCTCCTTGAAATTAGCGGCATTCGTAATGCTGCCTTCTCTGGCGATTGCTAAAAAATATCGAAGAACTCGGATTTCCATAAGGCTTTAACATCCCTTAGATTATAGGGTTAGTTGAAAAATTAAATGCAACGCAGTCTGTTGCATTTTTCACTGACAGAAGAAGAGATGAACCGAATCAACGCGCTTGACAGAAACGAAAAGCACGATTGGTATTAAGAAAAAAACGGTGCAGTAAGTTTTGCCATACTGCACCGTTTTTGCTTCAATTCGAGGCGTTGGTTATTTTGCAGAGCCGTCGATTACAATCGTCGTAACGCTTTCCGCGGGCAGCGTTACTTTGTTCTCAGCTGTAAGAGAACCTTTGTCCTGATAGAGCATATCCGCTGTGAAGTTCTCCGAGAAGATCGACTGAATCACTTTTGTTCCCGTAACCGTATAATCTTCTAACGGAAGCTGAAGCGTCTGCTCATCCGTGCCGTTATTAATTACGACAAGCACCATCCGAGATTGGTCGGGGCTTGCGTACATGGAAAGGCGAATGTCTCCGTCGTTTTTGATCGAAGCGGTAATGCGGTGATATCCCGGACGGATATATTCCGAGAAGTGACGCAAAGCGTAGTAGTCTCCGCATGCCAGATAACCGTCTTCGGTAGGCCAGTTCTGAATGCCGCGGCCTACAACAATCAGGTTGCTGGTGTTAAGGTTATCCGTTTTGGATGCCTCCCAGATTCCGCCCCAGTAGATGTAAGCGCTGACGTTTTCAAATGTCAGAGAGTTGTTAATTACGTTTGCTGTCTGCAATGTCGTTCCACGGTAAAACTCGGTCTGCCATGCTTTGCAGTTGATTTCTTGGATGTACTCTTTAATGTCCATAAAGTTAAATAGGAAAGAGTCGTAATCGCAATACGGCGGGTCGTCGGTGGACGTACCGCCAAGGTACAAATGGTGCGCTAAAGCGTAAAGGCTTTGCGGCTCTTCTTCTACGATTTTGGCAACGTATCTCTTTAAGTCATATGCGTTAACCGTCATCGTCTCCGGGCCAATCATCAAAGGAATGTCTTCGCCAAGCTTTTCCGATAAGAGCCGGTATGTTGCAAGGTAAGCGTCCGCGTAGCAGGCGTTTTTGGTCGTCTCGGTCGGGTCAAACTCGCAGCTTTCGTAGCTGGCAATAAAGTCGCACTCGTTCTGAATACTGATAACGTCTACCGCAATTCCTTTTTTCCGGTACGCTTCTACAGCTTCCAGCCACCACTGTGCAAAACCTTCGTAGTCGTATTCCCCGTTTTCGTTGCGCCGAAGCGTTCCTTCCCCGTCCACTCTCCCTGTGTTCTTCAAGTAAGCGGCAGGAGACCAGCTCGTATACAAAACGGTGATGTCTTCGCCTCTTTGTGCAGCGCGTTCCTTTGCCGCTTCGTAAAACGCAAGGTTTGTAGATGCGGAGTCCTCAAAACAGTCGTAGTCGTAGTCATTTTTAAAGCGCAAAATGGTAAGCCCCGCGTCTTTAAAGAGCAAATCCAGAATTTCTTCGGAGTTGTGCGCGTCGATGGCGTAGTTGCTGTACCAAGTAAAGCCTGCGCCAAATCCGTCGATTACCTGCTCTTTTTGCGAAGCGTCGTATACAAGCTGCAAAGCGCTTTCGTCAATCGTTACGTTCGGTGTAGGGGTTTCCGAAGCACCTCCCCCTGAGGGCGTCGGAGAAGCTGCTGGCTCGCTGGCGTTTTGACAAGCGGTTGCCAAAAACAGCGAGGAGGCAAGCAGAAGTCCAAGTATCTTCTTCTTTAACATGTTACATCCTCCATACGTGTTGTGTAAAAGCCTAAAGGCGATATACAGATTAAGGTATTTTCGCGGTTTTAGCTAATCAAATCCTGTTCGATATTGCTCATTTCTTGCGAAAATGGAAAAAATATGCCATTGACAGTTTTTGTATGGAAAAATCGCTTGCAATTTTGTGGGAAATTGTATATGCTGAAGAGAGTTTATATCCGCTCACAGACAAGGAAAGGAGAGTCGCCGTGTGCGACGAAAAAGTGAAAAATGAAGGGACCGGTAGCCCCCAAAGATCCGACGAAACAGCGTCCAAAGGTATATTTTCTTTTGGAGGATGATATTGTAACTTCGAATCCCACGGAAGATGGGTATGCGGAAATTGTTTATCTGGAAGGACGCGTTAGAAACAAGCTGGAACTTGTTTGTCCGGAGCTTCCACAGGAGCTTTCTTCCCGTCTGCAAAAAACTGCGGACTTTTTGGAAATTGTACACAGCATTGGGATAACGTTGCAAACCGAAAAAAAAGAAGACCGGGAAACGCCGGTTGTCTGCGAGATCCAAAACTACGGAAAGAAAGACAAGTACAAAGGCGGGAGTCGGTTAAAGATGGAAACTTGTCCGGATGGCGCCGAGCGTGTTTTTCCTCTTTCGGAATTTTCGTTTTCTTCGGAGGACGACATTTTGGGGACCCTGTTTTTCTACGCAAAAAAGCAAGGGCTTTCCGCAAAAGCCACCATTGTATTTTATTTAAACGACGGATACGATGCGCCGCAGCCGCAAATTGACCCTCCGATTGATTACGAAGCTCCCAGGTACCGGGAAATGCTTTCCCGCTCGCTCCTTTCGCTTGGAAATACATACCGGCTTCGCAAAGCGATTGAAAAAGCGGGGCGCGGAGAAGACGTGACGCTTGCGTTTATTGGCGGCTCGATTACGCAGGGAGCCGGAGCAAAGCCGATTGAGTCCAAAAGCTACGCTTATCAGATTTACAAGGGCTTTGCCGAAGCGTACGCCCAGAAACCGGAAAACGTTCACTTGATAAAAGTAGGCATGGGAGGAACCTCCTCCGAGCTGGGACTGCTTCGTTATGAAAGAGACGTGTTAGAAAACGGGGAATTCCCGCCGGACATTGTCGTAGTGGAATATGCGGTTAACGACGAAGGCGACGAAACAAAAGGCATTTGCTACGAAAGCCTTCTTTCTAAAATTTGGAATGGTGCCGGAGAGCCCGCTATTTTGCTTCTCTTCTCGGTATTTATGAACGATTACAACTTACAGGAGCGGCTGGCGCCGATTGGAGCGCACTACGACCTGCCTATGGTCAGCGTTTTGGACGCGGTCAGCCCGCAGTTTCCACAGCCCGAAGGAAGAGTTTTGACAAAGAGGCAGTATTTTTACGATTGCTATCATCCTTCCAACGACGGGCATAGAATTATGGCGGACTGCGTTATGTACCTGATGGAACAGTCCCTTGCCCACATTTCCGAGCCGCCTGTCTGGCCGGAAGAGGCATGTATGAGCAGAGCGTATGAAAGCGCTGTGCTTGTTACCCGGAGGATTTCGGCAGAATCTTTGAAAAGACAGGGCATTGCGCTGGAGTGCGGTTCCTTCACGGAATCCGATACTGTACTTCAAATGGCGGAGCTAAATCTCGATTCCGTCCCGACGCCGATGTTTGCCGACAACTGGATGCGCCCGGTTGCGTGCGAGGGCGACGCGCCGTTTACAGTTCGCCTGCATTGCCGAAGCTTCTTTTTCATCTTTAAAGACTCGGGCGATGCGACGGCCGGAAAGGCAGAAGTATTTGTAGACGGAGAGATGGTGCGCGGCTACAATCCAAAAGAAATCGGCTGGACGCATTGCAAGGCAGTGTTAATTATTCCGGACGGGGAGGCAAAGGACTACGAGATTCGGGTTTATCCAAGCGCAGAGGACAAAGAAAAACAATTTACCATCCTTGGATTTGCGTACGTACGCTGACGTGTAAAAAAAGAAGGGGGGGCGCCGTTATGGAAAGAACTGTTTTTTCATTTGACCAGGCGGTGAATTTATTACAAACAAAAAAATATGCAACGCTTCGCTCCCTCCTCTCTGATGCAGAGCCTGCGGACATTGCAGAATTTTTTGAACAGATTACCAGAAACCAATACGCCATCGTTTTCCGGATTCTTCCAAAGGAACTGGCAGCGGAAGTTTTTGTGGAGCTGGACAGCGAGCTTCAGCAGATTTTGATTGAGTCGTTTAGCGATATCGAGTTAAAGGAAGTGCTGGAAGAGCTCTACATGGACGATACGGTAGATCTGATCGAAGAGATGCCGGCAAACGTTGTAAAGCGGATTTTGGCAAACTCTACGGGCGAAGACAGGAAGACGATTAACGAGCTGTTAAAGTATCCCGACGACAGCGCCGGGGGCATTATGACGACAGAGTTTGTGCGCTTTAAGCAAAACATGACGGTAGAGGAAGCGTTTGAGATGCTCCGGCGGGACGCTATCGACAAGGAGACGATTTACACGTGCTACGTAACGGACGTGAACTCCCATCTGATTGGCATTGTAACCGTTTTGTCGCTGCTTTTGGCTTCTAAGGACGCGCTGATTGGCGACATTATGGAAGAGAACGCTGTTTGCGTGTACACGCTTGACGACAAAGAATTTGTGGCGGCGCAAATCGGCAAATACGACGTTTTGGCTCTGCCGGTCGTGGATGCGGAGCACCGGCTGGTGGGTATCGTAACCGTTGACGACGCTATCGACGTTATGCACGAAGAAACGGAAGAAGACTTCGCAAAAATGAACGCGATGCTCCCTACCGAGAAGCCGTATTTAAAAACGTCGTCGTTTGAACTCTGGAAATCGCGGATTCCTTGGCTTTTGCTTTTGATGGTTTCTGCAACCTTTACAGGAATGATCATCTCCTCGTTTGAGGAAGCGTTGGCGACGCAGGTCATTCTGACCGCCTTTATTCCGATGCTGATGGACACGGGAGGAAATTCCGGTGGGCAGGCGTCGGTAACGATTATCCGCGCGCTCTCCATGGGGGAAGTGCGTTTTGGAGATTTGCTGCGGATTGTGTGGAAAGAAACAGCAGTTGCGCTTATGTGCGGACTTACGCTGGCGGCAGTTTGTTTTGCAAAGCTGTTTGTTGTAGATAAGTGGCTTATGGGAACCGAGATTACGATGCCTATCGCGCTTGTAATTTGTCTGACCCTTTGTATTACTGTATTTTGTGCAAAGCTTATTGGCTGTACGCTGCCGCTTTTGGCAAAAAAAATAGGGTTTGACCCAGCAGTTATGGCAAGTCCGTTTATTACTACAATTGTAGACGCTGTTTCTCTGCTTGTTTATTTTCAATTAGCCAAACTATTATTGAAATTGTAAGGAGATATGGGGATGGAAGGGCGTTATCAAATACTACGTAAACAGTTTATTCGATGTATGCTTTTTCTTGTAATTGGTATCGCAGTGGCAGAAGCTGCTTTGTATTTTGTGGCTTATCGAACGGAAGTTTCTTGGAGGGTTTACGCAGAAAAGAATTTTTGGCTGCCGCTTTTTATAAACGGCGGAGGTTGGTTTGCGCTGTACTGCGTGTTCGAATCGCCAAACGTGTCCGATCGATGGAAAAATTTCTGGTCGATTTTTTATCTCGGCTTTTTGTGCACGACGGTATCGGCAGTGCATTATCGCCAAATTCCCGCGATTATCGGCTGCTATCACGCGCCGGTTGTCTGGTCGGCTATTTACGGCGACGAACGGCTAAGCCACACGACGCACGTACTGTCCCAGTTTTCTCTGGCGTTTCTTTGCTCGTTTTTCTCTTGGTATAACGGCGGAATGGGGCCGAATGAGTGGGGGATTCCCATCATCATGCTCTCGCTCATTATTTCCTGGGCGCTTGCAATGATGCTGATGCGCTTCGTAAGAGAAAAGGATGAAATCATTCATTTGCATAAGCAGGACTACGAATCGCTTGGCAAACGGCTTTTGCGCGAGCCGATGACCGGGCTGTATAACCACTCAGCGTTTTACTCGCTTTTGGAGCAGAAAATCCGCGAACGGGGCGACGCGCCGATTTCTCTTGCCATTGTCGATATCGACAATTTTAAAAAAGTGAACGATACTTACGGGCATGAAAATGGCGACCAGGTGATTTTGTATTTGGCGGAGGTGCTAAAGAGGCATTGCGGAGAAGAATATTTTCCCTGCCGGTACGGCGGAGAGGAATTTGCCGTTATTTTCCCGGGGTTAAAAGGCAAAGAGGCGCGTGCGGTAATGGAGCAAATCCTAGCAGAGTTTCGGGAGAAAGAATTTGCGTGGAACGCCGGTCCGAACATTACGTTTAGCTGCGGAGTTTATCAGCACGATTCCATCAATATGACGGCTACGGAGCTGTTCCAGATTGCCGACCAGATGCTTTATAAGGCAAAACTTGGCGGAAAGAATTGCTGCGTCAGCGGGCTTTAAAGGATACGGGGTTACGAAGGGAGAAGAGCTATGCGATTGCTGCGAAAGATTAAATTGGATGTGATTTTTATTTCCAGCGTTTATGTGGCGCTTGGTGTTTTGGTTTTGCTTTGGCCGCAGGAGACGCAAAGCGTTATGTGTTATCTTCTGGCGCTTTTGCTGCTTGCCGTTGGAATTTGCTTTTCTGTAGATTATTTCAGAAAAGAGGTGCAGCTTGACGAGCGCAGCTATGCGCTGCCGTTTTCCCTCTCTGCGATGATTGCGGGAATCGTCGTCTTTGCTTATGCCGACGAGATTATTGACAGCCTGAATTTTGTTCTCTCCTTTTTAGTTTTGTTCAGCGGCTTTATGAAACTGCAAAATGCATGGGATATGAAAAAGCTGGATTATTCCGGGAAAATGGTTCATCTTGTGCTTTCCTTAATCTCCATCCTTCTTGGAGGCGTGCTCTTACTTGGACTTCTTTCGGAATTTCATCCGGAAGTCTGGATTGGCGTAGGGCTGATTTATGGAGGCTTTACGGATTTGATTTCCTCTTTTACGCTTTCTCGAATTCGCAAGGATGCGAAGTCGCGGGAAATGTGAATTTTTGGTGCACAACCTTTACTTTCGCTGTTCGTTTGTGCTAAAATGGGAGAACATGCTGAAAGAAATTAAGATTGGAGATTGCTCATGAAACGAATAGTAGGATTGGTTTGTTTTTTGGTACTTGCCTTTGCGCTTGCTGGCTGCGGCGACAAGGAAGAGGAGATTACCGTAGTGACTCCGTCTCCTACAACGGCGCCGGATTATTACCACGACTGCGGCGGAACGATCACGCTTGGCGAATACAAGGGACTCACCTACGACGAACCGGTTACCGAGGTGACGGAAGAGGAAGTGGACGAAGAAATTAAAAGCATCCTCGAATACTCTCCGAATTACGAAGAAGACGAGAGCCGTGCGGATACAGAAGTTGCCGACGGAGACATTTTAAATATCGACTACCTTGGCAAAGTGGACGGAGAAGCGTTTTCCGGCGGGACAGCGGAGGATGCGATTCTTGAAATTGGCTCGGACAGATTTATTGACGGATTTGAAGACGCGCTGATTGGCAAAAAAGTAGGAGAGACGTGCGATATTGACGTTACTTTCCCGGAGACGTACTCGAATAATCCGGATCTTGCCGGAAAAGACGCTGTTTTTACGGTTACGATCAATTACGTATGTAAAGTAAACGAAGAAATTACGGATGCTTACGTCTCCGAGTATACGGACGGAGATTACGAAACTGTAGAAGAGTTCCGTACGTATCTGAAAGAGAGTCTGGAAGAAGAAAAGGAAGCGAACGCGGAAAACGAAAAGCTTCTTCAGCTGATCAACCAAGTAATTGAAAACTCGACCATCACGGTTGAGCAGGAAGACGTGGACTATTATTACGCAGACGCAGTCAGCGTATACGAATATTATGCGACGATGTACGGCCAGTCGCTGGAAGACTTCATCGTTATGATGGGCTTATCGGAAGATTACGAAGCCTTTGAAACGGAAATGAAGAAGCAGGCGGAAGAGACCGTAAAGCAGTACATGGTGCTTGAAGCGATTGTGGAAGCAGAGAAGATTGAACTGACCGACGAGGAATACGCAACGGCAGTGAAAGAGTATATGGACACGGTAGGCGCAACGGATCAAGAGACGTTTGAGTCCACCTACGGCGTAGATTACATCCGCTATTGCATCCTTACCGACAAAGCCTGGGATGTGATTATCTCTACTGCTACAGCGTCTACAGGCGAGTCTTGAAGGATCTAATCTAATTTTTTCATTTTTGTCTTCCTTTTGACGAATGCCCCGCGGCAAACCTTTTTGGATTTGCCGCGGGGCGTTCGTTTTTAATTCATACGGCTTCTTTTGAGCTTGTACTGCTTCGGGGTAATCCCTTTCCAGCGCTTGAAAATTTTAATCAAATGACTGCAATCCGAAAAACCGGTTTCCTGACTGATGTAACTTAGGTCGTAATCGGTAAAGAGCAAAAGCTCCTCCGCTTTGCATACGCGGACAAACTCGATGTACTCCTTGCAGCTTCTTCCGTAAATTTGCTTGAAGTTTTTAGCAAAGTAGGAGTAGCTCATGTTGCAGCGGGCAGCCAAATCCTCCACAAGAAGCTGCTCCTGCGAGTGCTCGTCAATGTACTCGGTAATTGATTCGATAGCGTTTGTGTCTACCGTGCTTGGAATCGCTTCTATTGTGTTAAAGCCGTCCTCGCGCCAGATACGCAAAACGCCGGTAAGCAGCTGGCAGACCAGAGAATGTACGATAATATCATACCCATACGCTTTTTCCTCCAGCTCGTTTATACAAGTTTCAAAGTACATCTCCAACGGGAGCGATACTACGGATTCCTTAGAAAAGAATACCTTCGCATTTTTGGAGCGCCGCGCACACTCAAACAGTGTGCGAAGGCGGGGTGTGAAGCTGTTGGTGTTGTTTAAGCGGCTTACGTCAAATTTCAGCACGCCGTAGCGGTAATTGTTTGGATTCACCGGATAAACTGTGTGAATAGTTTTCGGATGGAACAAGATAAAGTCGCCCGGATGGAGCGTGGCCCGCTTTTCTTCGCACTGTGCAGTCAGGTCACCGGAGATAATGTAGATCAGCTCCATGTAGTAGTGCCAGTGCGGGTGGTTCGGATCGTTGATGTTGTGACTATCGACCCAGAAAGCTTCGTAAGGGGAGCTCAGAGAGTCGATGTATTCAAATAGCTGTGGCATAGTGAACTCCTTTCGCAATAGAATTGTACAACTTTCACATGAGGTCATTATATCAAGAAAAAAGCGAAATTGCTATAGTCAATTTAAAATAGATTTCTACGATATGTAAAGGAGTTTACGAGCATGATCATAGGAGAAAATTTGCCCAATATTCCATGGGAAGAAAAGCCCGAAGGATGCCTTGATCCGGTATGGCGCTACTCTCAGAATCCAATAATCAAAAGAAACCAGATACCTAGTGCGAACAGCATTTTTAACAGTGCGGTTGTAGCAAAAGACGGCGCGTTTGTCGGCATCTTCCGCAGCGACAACAAGGCTATGGAACAGCATTTGTTCCTTGGAAAGAGCGAAAATGCAATTGATTGGGACATTGAGCATGAGCCGCTCCCTCTTTATAACGAAAAAGAAGAGTGTGTTGGCGTTGCAACCGGTTATGACCCGAGAGTTTGCTGGATTGAAGATCGTTATTATGTAACATGGTGCAATCAATTCGAAGGCTGGCATGGGCCGACCATCGGTGTAGCATATTCGTACGATTTTAAGAAATTTTATCAGCTTCAGAACGCTTTCCTTCCGTTTAACCGAAACGGAGTTTTGTTCCCGAGAAAGATTAACGGAAAGTTTATGATGTTCTCGCGGCCGTCCGACAACGGTCATACGCCGTTTGGCGACATGTTCCTTTCCGAGAGCTTTGATATGGAGCATTGGGGATACCATCACCACGTTATGAACGCGCAGGGCTGGGCTTGGACGAAAGTAGGAGCGGGTCCGATTCCTATTGAGCTTGACGAAGGCTGGCTGCTTTTGTTCCACGGCGTTGGAACGATGTGCAACGGCATGATTTACTCCATTGGCGCTTGCATCCTTGATAAGGACGAGCCGTGGAAAGTGAAGTATCGCTGCAAGCCGTACATTCTTCACCCGACAGAAATGTACGAATGCGTAGGCGACGTTGCAAACGTTTGCTTCCCTTGCGCAACGCTTACGGACGCCGCAACCGGCAGAATCGCTATTTACTACGGCGCTGCAGACACGGTTGTAGCCATGGCTTTCGCGCAAGTTGACGAGCTGGTTGCCTACATAAAAGAAAACGCACTGTAGGGCGTAAAAACGCAATTTCCCTCTCGCCGCGATGACCACCCTCCTAATATTCCATCGCGGCGGATTAACCCCTTAAACGCACAGCCTGTGGATTTTAACGAATCCACAGGCTGTGCGTTTTTTCGCGGCATCGTTGACATCGCTTTTTTCTGTGTTATAATTTGAGGGAATCGTTTTGCATGGGATAAAATCGACGGCCGTGCTGCTAAGCACGGCAGAAAGGGGATTATGTATGGAGAAAAAGTGGCTTCTTCGGTTTTTGAGTTCGCTTGGCATTACGGCAGCTGCAGGGTTCGTACTATTTTATTTTATGCTGCCGCCGCTTAGTTTTTATTCGGCAGGGTTTTATGGGTACCTGATTTTCCTGTGCGTAATTTATAGCGCCGCGCAGTTTGTACTGTTTTCTTGGAAGCAAAAAGGCAGAAGAAGAGCAAGCAGCCGGATGACCAGAAAAGATTTTTATACGGCTGTGGCGGGTATAGCTGCCGCCGGTTTGCTTTTTCTTGTTTTGGTTCTTGGCAGGATTATTTTCAGCCCGCTTTTCTTCGCAAAGAGATACGCTTCGGTTATTACCGTAAAAGAAGCAGTTTTTGAAGAGGATATGCCGGAGGCTACAAGCGTTACAAACATCGCGCTTATGGATACGGAGTCGGCAAAAATTATCGGCAACCGGACGCTTGGCGCTTTGTCTGAATTGGTATCACAGTATTCCATCAACGAAACGTATACCCAGATTAATTATCAAAATGCGCCGCAAAAGCTGGCAAATCTGGAGTACGACGACTTCTTTAAATGGCTGAATAACCGCAGCAAGGGCGTGCCGGGGTACGTTATGGTAGACCCGGTAAATAATTCGGCATCCTACCAAAAACTAGAAAAGCCTTTGCGCTACGTACAAAGCGGTTATTTTGGCGACAACTTGGAGCGGAAGCTTCGCTTTAGCTACCCGACGAAGATTTTTGACACTTACTACTTTGAAATTGACGAAGAGGGAAACCCTTACTACATCGTTCCCTGCCTTCGCCCGCAGATTGGTCTGTTTGGGGCAATGGACGTGGCGGAAGTCATTCTCTTTAACCCTTGCGACGGCTCTTCAAAGCTTTACCCAATAGGCGAAGTTCCTGCATGGGTGGATATCGTTTATAACGGGGATCTTGCAAGCGAAAAATATAATTGGTACGGGAAGCTTTCGGGCGGATTTTGGAACAGCGTTATCGGAAACAAAAACTGCAAGATGACGACGGACGACTACGGCTACATTGTCCTAGGCGACGACGTATGGTACTTTACCGGCGTTACAAGCGTGACAGCGGACGAGAGCAACATCGGTTTTTTGATTACGAACGCGCGTACCGGTGAGTATAAGTTTTATCCTGTCGTCGGCGCAGAAGAATATTCCGCTATGGGAGCTGCCGAGGGAGAAGTGCAGGAAAAAGGATACAAGGCCTCGTTCCCTTCGCTGGTTAACATTAGCGGGCAGGCCACTTACATTATGGTTTTAAAAGACAGCGGCGGACTGGTCAAGCTGTACGCGCTTGTGAATGTGAAGAATTACGGAATCGTTGCTACTGCGGAAACGCAGGGCGAGGCGATAGCCGCTTATAAAAAGCTGCTTCGCGCAAACGAGATGGGCGCAGAAGAAGACGGCATGGACGGTGTAACGGCGGAAATTCTTGTGGAAGACGTCCGGATTGTTACTGTAGACGAAGTCCCTATTGTTTACGTAACCGACAGCGAGGGGGACGTGTATAAAGGCTACCTGAAGTCGGATGAAAGCTTGATTTTAATTCGTCGCGGCGACCGGCTGCGCGTGAGTGCTTCGCAGACGGAGAACGAGCGAATTTACTTTTTGGAGAACTGGGGATTTATCGGAGAGTAGAATATGAACGAATTTCGGGTTGCGGCAGTGTTTAGCAGCAATATGGTATTGCAGCGCGAAAAAAAGATTCGCGTATTCGGAGAGTGTGCTGATGGCTGCAGCGTTTCGGTGTTGCTTGCATGCGCAGACAAAGTGCTTGCAAACGTAGTATGCGAAGGAAAAGGCGGGAAATGGCTTGCAGAGCTTCCTCCGCAGACTGCGTGTGACGGCGCGGTGCTGAGCGTTTGCTGCGGCGGGCAGAAAAAAGTAATGACCAACGTCGCCATTGGCGAAGTGTGGCTTTGCGGCGGACAGTCGAACATGGAAATGGAGCTGCAGCACATTCAGGGCGGACAGGAGCTGCTGCGCGAAGACAAAAATCCAAACGTTCGCTTTTACTACACGCAGAAAAAAGGCTTTTTAAACGAAGACTTCTTTGAGACCGAGAGTCGGATGTGCTGGAAGGAGTTTAGCGAAAAAGACGCGGCGTGCTGGTCGGGCGTAGGATATTTGTTTGGAAAAGAACTGACCGCGAAACTTGGCGTAACGGTTGGGCTGATTGGCTGCAACTGGGGCGGCACGAGCGCTTCTGCGTGGACAAGCAAAGAAAGTTTGCTTGCAGACCGCGACGTGTCGGTTTACTGGAATGAATTTGAGGAGCGAAACGCCGGAAAAACGCTTGAGGAGCAAATTGCCGAATACGAAGCGTATGAAACGCAGGATCTGATTTGGCGGCAGCGGCAGGAAGAATGCTACCGCGAGGATCCGCAAATGGACTGGGATACGCTGCAGCAAAAAATCGGGCCGTGCCTTTGGCCGGGGCCGCTGAATGCAAGAAATCCGTATCGCCCGGCGGGGCTGTACGAATGTATGCTGCTTCGCATTGCCCCGTATTCGCTTCGCGGCGTGCTGTTTTATCAAGGGGAATCGGACGACCATCGGCCGCAGACGTATTACGCGCTGTTTACGCGTTTGATTTTACAATGGCGGAAGGCCTTTTTGGAACAGACGCTGCCGTTTCTTTTCGTACAGCTTCCGATGCACCGCTATGCGGGAGCGCCGGATTATAAAAACTGGTGCCTGATTCGAGAAGCGCAGATGGACTGCTTTGCGACGCTACGGCAAACCGGAATTGCGGTAGCGATTGACTGCGGAGAGTGGAACGAGATTCATCCAAAGGACAAGCGTCCGGTTGCGCATAGACTGTACTTACAAGCGCTTTATCACGTTTACAAAATGGCGGATGCGTCCGAGGCGATGGGCCCTTTGTACCGTGATTTTTACGTGCGGGGAACGGAAATAGAACTAAACTTCTTTTTTGCGGACGAAGGCTTTCAAGTTTTGGGCGACGAACCGGTTGGCTTTGAAATTGCAGGAGAGGAAAAAGCGTTTGTCCCTGCGAGAGCGCGCATCGAAGGCTCGAAGATTTTCCTTTCTTCTACAAAAGTAGAGAAGCCTTGCTACGCTCGTTATTTGTGGACGAACTACGGAGAAGTGAATTTGTATGGGGCAAACGGCATTCCTGTAGCGCCGTTTCGTACTTGCCGCTGTGACGAAACAAACGTGCAGGAGTTGACGCAGGAAATTCATCAAAACATGGAGGTCGGAGCAAATCCGCTCCCGGAATGAAAATGCAAAAGAAAAGAAAAAGGTTTATGCATCCTTTGCTGCGGCATTTGTTTTTGCCGCTGGCGTTTGTGTGGCTGGAACTGGTTTTTCACGTGGCCGTATTTCGGGGCTTGGGAAGAGAGACGTGGTTTTTGATTCTGTTTGCGATGGGAATCGGTTTTTTTGTCTCTTTTCTTGCCGGATTTTTCCGAACGAAAGGGTTTCGGATTGCGGGATGGATATCGCTTTCGGTTGTAACGCTTTTGTTCGTTGTCCAGATGGTGTATTACACAATCTTTAAAACCTTCCTTACAATCGGAATGTTTCTTGGAAATGCGGGCGATGCAACGCAGTTTTGGCGGGAAGGCCTTTCCGGTGTCTTTAAGGCGATCCCTGTTGTTGTGTTTATGCTCTTGCCGCTTGGCGTTTTCGCGTTTTTGCAGTGGAAAGACTATCGGACGTGGCGCGTTCCGAAGCTGACGCAGGTGGCTGTTATTACGCTCGCCGTTCTTTTTTACTCGCTTGCCATGGTGTTGATGACAACGGAAGCAAACCAAAAGCTCGGTATTCCGGAGCTTTATGGAAAAGGATGGCAGACGGACCGGGGCGTAAAGCAGTTTGGCGTGTTAATTGGATTTGCAGAAGACGTTAAAGCGAATCTGACATACGAAGAGGACGTGCCGGAAGACCTTGATTATGTAGGCCTTCCGTCCATCGTTGTACAAAACCCTACGACTTCCCCATCGGCAGACGAGTCGCGGGATCCGCGGGAGACGCCCACGCCCACACCATCGCCGATTGACACTTCGCCAAACGAGCTCCCGATTGATTTTGCTGCGCTTGCGCAGTCGGAGACCAACGAGAACATAAAAAAGATTCACGAGTACATGAGTCAGGCAGTTCCGACAAATAAGAACCAATACACCGGAATGTTCGAAGGCTACAACTTGATTATGCTTACGTGCGAAGCGTTTTCGCCTTGGGCGGTTGACGAAGAATTGACGCCAACACTTTACAAGCTTGTACACGAAGGGTTTTATTTTAAAAACTTTTATACGCCAATCTGGATCACGAGTACGAGCGACGGCGAGTATGCCGCCTGCACCGGCTTGCTTCCGGATTTGCAAAAAAACAACAGCTTCCGACGCTCGGCAAACATTTCCATGCCGCTTGGCTTTGGAAATCAGTTCCGCCGCCTAGGATATACGGCGCGGGCGTACCATAACAACAGTTACACCTACTACGGCAGAAACGAATCGCACCCGAATCTGGGATACGAATTTATTGCAGTAGGAAACGGACTGGATATACCGAAGCGCTGGCCGGCGTCCGATTTGGATATGATGCAGGCTACAGTGCCGCAGTACATCCACGACGAGAAATTTCACGCCTATTACATGACGGTCAGCGGACATTTGGAATATTCCTTTAGCGGCAACTCTATGTCAAAGAAAAACCAAGAACTGGTGGAAAATTTGCCGTATTCGGATGCATGCAAGGCGTATATTGCCTGCAACATCGAGCTAGACCGGGCAATGGAATACTTGCTTTCCGAGTTGGAAAAAGAGGGGATTCTTGATAAAACCGTGATTGTTATGTCTTCGGATCATTACCCGTACGGACTGACGATCGACCAGATTGAAGAAATTCAGGGCGGAGAAGTCGAAGAAACCTTTGAATTGTACAGAAACCATCTGGTCATTTGGAGCGGTTCCATAAAAGAGCCGATTGAGGTGGATAAGTATTGCTGCAGCGTGGATATTGCGCCGACGATTTGCAATTTGTTTGGCATCGAGTACGATTCCCGACTTTATATGGGAAGCGATATATTTTCCGACGCGGCTTCTTTGATTATCTTTAAAGACGGAAGCTTTATTACCGACTATTGCAAATACGACGTCGGTAAAGGAAAGATGACGATGCTTGCGGACGTGGAGCTGCCGGAGGACTACGTATCCGTCGTAAGAGGGATTTTGTCGAGCCGGCTGAGCATTTCCCGCGCAATTTTGAATCACGATTATTACTCGTACATCGAGGAATATTTGTATTAATACGAGCGAGTCTTGAATAATACGAGGAGGAAAAATATGAACGCTTACAAAACAGGGGAGTACCGCAATTACTTTTTGGAGCTTGGCTTGTCTGAGGAGGAGATTAAAAACCGTGTCGAAAGCACTTTTCAGACGCTGTTTTTTGGCGCGGAGGACGAGCGGATTTATCACGAAGTCGGGGACGACATGGGATATGTGACCGACACAGGCAACAACGACGTGCGCACGGAAGGAATGTCCTATGCAATGATGATGTGCGTACAGCTGGACAAAAAAGATATTTTTGACCGTCTGTGGAAGTGGACGCGGACGTACATGTATTTGGATGAAACGTGGTATAACCATGGTTATTACTGCTGGTCGTGCGGCTTGGACGGAACAAAAAATTCCGAAGGTCCTGCGCCGGACGGCGAAGAATACTTTGCGATGGCGCTGCTTTTTGCTTCCCACCGCTGGGGAGACGGCGAAGGAATTTTTGAATACTCTAAACATGCAAAAGACCTTCTGCGCGAGATGGTGCACAAAGAAGACGATGGCAAGGGAGAAGCGATGTTTGATCCGTCAAACAAGCTGATTCGCTTTATTACGTGCGTGAATTTCTCCGACCCGTCTTATCACCTGCCGCACTTTTACGAACTTTACGCAGAGTGGTGTTACGAAGAAGACAGAGAGTTTTTCAAGGATGCGGCAAAGCGCAGCAGAGAATATCTGCATCTTGCCTGCCACCCGGAAACCGGCTTAAGCGCAGAATATGCAAATTACGACGGCACGCCCGTTCGGATGGAAGGCGAGTGGGGCAACCACTGGCATTATTACAGCGACGCATACCGCACCATTGCCAATATCGGACTGGACTGGGAATGGTTTGGAGCAGACCCGTGGCAGCAGGAGATTGCGGCAAAGCACCAGAAGTTTTTCTGTGAGACGGTTGCCGACTGTCCGGACAGAGTTTATCAGATTGACGGAACGGTAGAAGACGAGCCGGCGCTGCACCCGGTTGCGATGATTGCTACAAACGCGCAGGCATCACTGGCGTCTAACGGCCCTTGGGCGAAGGCGTGCGTTCAGAAATTCTGGGATACGCCGCTTCGTAAAGGCAATCGTCGGTATTACGACAACTGCCTGTACATGTTTGCTATGCTGGCGCTTTCAGGACAGTATCGAATTTGGTAATTCCTTGCGGCAAATCCGGTTTTTCTGCGGGCGGATTGTCATTTCCGTAACGACGACGCCGCTTCGTAAGCGCAAAAGGTACATAAGAGCGTCGGCAGTCTCATCCGGCAGCAGGCGGGCGTCTTCTTCCGGCGCTGTTTGAAAATCGGCATTGCGATAAAGACTCGTTTCGGTAAGATCCGGCTGAAGGGTTACGACCCGGACGCCGGATTTTCTGCATTCTTCAAACAAGCTGAGTCCGAAGCTGGTTAAAGCGGCCTTCGTAGCGCCGTAAGCGCAGCCGTGCATGTTGTTTCGGGACGACGCAGTCACGGAGCTGATGTTTACGATTGTGCCGCGCCGCGCCTTTAGCCCGCGCAAAAACATTTGCGTAAGTATAAGCGGCGCTTCTAAGTTTACGGCAAGCATTTCGTGAATTTTTTCGGGAGAAATTGTCTCGTGCGGGCCGTAGTAGGCGACGCCTGCGCAGTTTACAAGCAGCGAAATTTCCTGCACCGGCAGGAGAGATTTTACGCGATCGGCAAGCCGGGTCGTCTCTCGAAGATCAATCGTCAGACGATGAAACGACGCGCTAAAAACAGGACAGGAGGAAAAGTCCCTGCCAATTCCATAGACGGTGTAGCCGTCTTCTATAAGGCGCGCGCAGATGGCGGCGCCAATTCCGCTTGACGCGCCGGTCACAAGAGCAATTTTATCAGAGTTCATAAGCATCGGTGTCCCCTTCCTTATTTTCTTCTGCCTGCCAAAGAAACAGTTTGCTCTCCGGCAAATAGGCAAGCAGCTCGTTTTTTGCAAAAGCAAGCAGCTGCGCACTGTGTTTTTTCTCGTAAGAGTACACGCCGTCGCACAGTTGGTACGGATAGCACGTAACCGCGCAGGGGCGGTTTTTTCGCATATTCTTTAGATAATCTTTCCCGATTCGAAAAACGCCAAGACTGACGTCGGTAATTCTCTCCGGCGTAAGAGCGGCAAACGTCTTTTGAAACAGCTCCCGGTAATGGATTTGAAAATCGGGAATTCGCAAAAGCGGGTCAAAGCAAAGCCGCACGTTTCGCCCCTGCGAAAGGGCGGCGGATGCGGTGCTAAGCCTTGCAAAAAGGCTGGGCGTTTTGTGCTCGTAGCGCTTAATTACAATCTCGGGAGAAAGCGTAAATGCCCAAATAAAATTCGGCAAAACAGGAAGCGCAGTTAAGGGACCGGAAGCGGCAGCCTTTGTCCGAACTTCCAAAAGCAGCGAAGGCCGCGAAGCAGCAAAAGCGCACCATTCAGCAAGGTAGCCGGTCAGACTCTCTAAGGCAAGCAAATCCGTATCGTAGCTAATGCTAATGTACATGGGATGCTCCTTCAATATCCGGTCAATTTCTGCAAACGTGTCCTCAAGATTTACAAAAACAACAAGGTGTGCGGAGGGATACATCCCCTGCAAATAGCAATATTCACAGTCGAAAACGCAATTCATTACGTTGGAGGCGTAGTAAAAATGCTCGTTCCCGAAGCTTTGACAGACTCTAGCGCCGGGGTAGAGCGCGGGCTGTTTGGAGGCTGCAAGCAAAAGTGCCTGCGCATTTTTTTGCCTGTCGGGGCGCTGGCGGGAGCGAGAAAAAATTTCTTTGTAGTCTTCGCATTCGATCACAACGGCGTCAGGAAATTTGGCAAGCAGACGGCACGTGCGCGGATGGTTTCGGACGCCGCGTTCTACGTAAATGTGGGAAAACGCTTTAGCAAAGACAGGTTTCGCGGAATCGTTCAAGGCAGCTCTTTCCCTCCTTTCTGGAAAGCGGAGCGCGCCCGTCTTCCGAAAGTCCGTTTGCTTGCATAAATTCCCGCAGCATAGCAATCGCGTACCCGCGTTCCAGTTCGTAGTACATAATCAAGCGGCGCACTTGCAGGCGCATACTTTCCGACGCGTCAAGCAGCCGGCAGAACTCTGCAATATACTCTTCCTCTTCCCTTGTATAGGAGACGGCGCGTTTTTGGCTGGCGTTAAAGTTTTGAAGCGATTCCCAAATGGCAGGAAGCGCATCGGCAGAGTATTCTAAAAGCGCGGTTGGAGAGAGCGATGTATTCGCGCCGTAGTCTGAGACAATCTTAAAAAAGAACATGCGATCCGTTGAGAAAAACGGAAGCGCGGCTTGAAACAGCGCAGCACCTTCCATATCGTAGAGCATTTCGGCGCACTTTTTTTCGGCATTTTTTGGAACCGCCTGTGTTGTTAGGGAACGCTCGGGGAAGGAGTGCATAAAAAGCAGGTCTGGATAAAAGCTTCGACTCGTGGCAGCTTCCAAAAGGCGGTGGATAAGCACGGTCTGACCAAGGGGAAGTGATTCGTCCGGGCATCCGCAGGAGCCGATATTCACAAAGATGTCGTCCTCTTTTGGAGCAAGCTGCGAGAGCATCCGGCTAAGACTTGCGGCTGCCGGTACCGGGCCGGAACCGGTTAGCAGGATAGTTACTGCTGCCTCTTCGTTTTGGGCAGAAAAAACGGTATCGCCAAACGAGGCCGAAAGTCGTTTGGCGGAAAAAAAGCGGATCCACGCTGCCGCTTCCGAATATAGGGCAAAGGCAAGAAATAGCATAGGCACCTCACAATTCATTAAGATAACACAAAAGAAAGGAAAGATCAGATATTGCATTTCGTCCTTTTTTATCATAACATAGGAACGAGTTTTATACAAAGAAAATCTTTTTGCGCGGCCTTGCCGCAGAAATGGAGAAGAAATGACAAAAAAACGAGGAAAACGACTAGTTGCCTGGCTATTGTTAGCAATCATGACCGTCATGCTTATGGGCTGCGGCAGCGGGGAGGATGAAGGAGTGAAACCAACGGATTCGCCATCGAACACGCCAACGCAGGGAGAACAGACAAGTACGACGCCCTCTCCAACGCCTACTGCAGTGGTAGAACAGAAGCCGGAAATTTCAGAAGAAGAACTTCACGAGCTGAAGTACGACTCATTAAAAGAAGCGTACGCAGACTACTTTATGATCGGAACGATTTACACTAACGACGTTACCCGCTCGGCGGATTACGAGCTTGTTACGAAAAACTTTAACCAGCTTACGCCGGAAAACCTCCTGAAGCCGGACGCTACGCAGCCGACGGAAGGAAACTTTAATTTAAATGCGGCAAAATTGATGATGCAATTTGCTAAGCGGGAAAATATGACGGTGCACGGTCACGTTTTGGCATGGCACCAGCAGTCGGGAAATTGGCTGGGACAGACGAACGATCGGGAAGTTGCCATTAACCAACTGAAAAACCATATATACGGAGTTGCCGGAGAGTTTACCGGAGAAATTTACTCGTGGGACGTTGTGAACGAAGCTATTCGCGACGGCGCGAAGCTTCCGGCGGACGGAGACTGGACGAAGTGCCTGCGGGAGACGCAGTGGACAGAGTCTATCGGCACGGATTACATAGCGCTTGCCTTCACGTTTGCGCGTGAGGCGGCTCCGGACGCAGTTTTGTATTACAACGACTACAACCTGGACGACCAGAACAAAGCGGAGATTGTTGCCGCGATGGTAGCGGATTTGCGTTCGCAGGGCATCCCGGTTGACGGAATCGGAATGCAGGGACATTACAATACCGGAACGTACATTGGCAACGTGGCAAGCAGCTTGGAGCGTTTCTCAGAAATTGAAGGAATTAAAATCAGCTTTTCCGAGCTTGACCTGGGCGTGAGCGGCGTGACGACGGGAAGACTGACAGAGGAGCAGGAAATGCAGCAGGCGATTGCCTACGCAAAACTGTTTTTGGTCTTCAAGGAATATGCAGACGTGATTGAGCGCGTTACGTTTTGGGGCTACAAAGACAATACAAGCTGGAGAAACGAGAGCGCGCCGCTTTTGTGGGATTCTATGCTGCAGCCAAAGGAAGCGTATTACGCAGTTATGAATCCGGAGCTTTACGTGCAGCTAGAGGGCGCTGGAGAGACGATCGAAACAAAGCAGGCGCAGGCAGTTTACGGTACGCCGGAGGTTAACGGCGTAATCGACGAGTGCTGGAGCGCGGCTCCTAAATACAAGATAGCAAACGCATTGTACGCATGGCAGGGCGCAACCGGAACCGTTCAGATGATGTGGGACGAAGATTATCTCTACGTTTTGTTTGACGTAGAAGACTCTGTACTAAACGCGGATTCGGAAAACGACTACGAACAGGATTCCGTGGAATTCTTCCTTGACCAGAACAACTGCAAGAAGTCGTATTACGACGAAAGCTGCGGACAGTACCGCTGCAACTATTTAAGCGAAGTTACGTTCGGCTCGGTACCGTCTACGGAAGGCTTTAAGGCAGAAGCGTTCTTTAAGAAGGGCGGATACATTGTAGAGATGCGCATTCCGCTTCTAGAAACCGGCAAGAAGGGTACGGTTATGGGCTTTGACGCGCAGGTAAACGACGCAAATGCGCAGGGCGTTCGCCAGAGCATTATGAAGTTTAACGGCACGATTGACGCAGCGTATAACAATCCTTCCCTGTGGGCGGAAGTAACGTTCGAGTAAACGACAATTCTTGTAGAATGTAACAAAAACATCAAGAAAATGTTAAAGTTTTATGAGCAAATTGACAAAAGTGCGCAAATAGAATAGAATAAGATCAACGGTTTCACAGAGACGGTTGGTGAATCAGAGGGAGACGGTTTGCCGTCTCCCTTTTTTGCAATCGTGAGCGTGTGTGAATGAAAAAAACAAGAAAGTAGAGATGTCTTATTATGAATCATCGCCATCATACATGGGAAGAGGAAGAATTCGACGAGGTGCAGCAAAAATCGATGCGCCTTGCTTTTGCAGAGAATCAATCGCCAGAGCAGCTTCTTGATTTTACAAAACGGTTTGCGGAGTTGATGACGCTTTATGAGTGCGCAATCAAAGAAGTTACTACAAAGCTGGAAGTTTTAACCTTAGAGTTTCGCTCCACAAGAAAGCGCAGTCCGATTAACAACATTCAAAGCAGAATCAAAACGCCGGAGAGCATTATGGGGAAGATGAAAAAGAAAGGACTCCCCTACGACCTTGACGTTATGAAGCAAGAGCTAAACGACATTGCCGGGGTGCGGGTGGTGTGCCCTTTTATTGACGACATTTACGCTGTGGCGGATATGCTTTTGCAGCAGGATGACATTGTACTGCTGCAAAAAAAGGATTATATCGAAAATCCGAAGCAAAACGGCTACCGCAGTCTGCACTTAGTCGTAGAAATCCCTATTTTCCTTTCAACGGGAAAGCTGCCTATGAAGGTGGAAGTACAAATCCGTACCATTGCCATGAATTTCTGGGCAAGCCTAGAGCATCAAATCCACTATAAAAAGCAGTCGGATAACTCGTTGGAGTTAGGCGAAGAAATGCGCCAGTGCGCGGAAATCATACACAATACGGATGTGCGGATGCAGCAAGTGCAGCGTAGAATGCAGGGCATACCGGAAGAAGGGTAGAAGTACAAAACACGGCAGAAAGATGTTTGCACGAGATGTAAACATCTTTTTTGGTTATGCGATAAAAACTCCTTGCGTAATATAAAATTAAGTTGTATAATAAGGCATACAACAAGGTATACAACAAGGGACAAAGGGAAAACTATCAAAAGTAATAACTAAATACATACCCAAAAGGTGCAAACTCCTTCACTTGCAAGATGAGGAAAAGTCGGTTACAATAAAGATGGCTTTGATCCTCGCATTTGTTGGCAAACGGCTGGTAATTACGCACGATTAAGGCAAAAACTTGAAAAGTAATAAGGAAACGCCGCTGCCAGCTTGTTGACAGCGGCGTTTTGTCATTGCGCAGGCTCTAAAATCATACTGCGCCATCTTATACGGCGATTGATTTTACCGGGATGTACTGCGCAAAATCGTCAGAAGCTGTTGCTTAAAGAAATCATAAATACCAAGAGCCAGCTATATGCGGGCAATGAAGAGAACCATGAGAAAATAAAAGATATTGTTGAAGGGACTAGCATAAATAAAGGTGATAAATGATAAATTAAAAACCTGCCCCAAAATGTGCAAACTCCTTCACTTGCGGGATAAGGGAAAGTCGAATATAATAAAGGTGAGCCGGATCCTCGCATATGTTGGCATGCGATTGGTAATCGAGCACAAGCAACAAATGAAAAGTAATGATGAAAACGTCGCTGCCACTTCGTGAGCAGCGACGTTTTGTGTTCGCCCGCCATGGGCGGGCTCTAACGGGTGAAAGTCCCGAGTGCGCGTAGGCAACGACGAAGCACATAGCTGAACAGCAAGGGTGTCCATCGTGAGATGGAAAATGAAAGACTAGCCGCATTTGGGCTAGTCTCCATGAGCAACTACTACGCCGAGAGGCGTGTCACTTGTTAAGTTGATTGAACCGCCGCTTGCGGAACCGCATGAGCGGTGGTGTGAGAGGTCGGAAATTCCTCAATTAGAGGAATTTCCTCCTACTCGATCATTCTTAGCCCTCAAAATCAGATAAGAAGGTGAGCGTAATGAAAAAGGATGATATGCATTTTATTTTCTTTAATATTCCTGATTGCAACTTGTTCATGTGGGAAGAATACACAAACAAGTGACGAGGCGGCGAATAACGCAAAAGATAAAAAAGCGGCTGAAACGGATGGGCTTCTTTTGCTTGATGTTTCGGAGGACGGTGTTTCTGATAGATTCGAAACATATGAATCTGCAAGAAAATACGGCGTGAGTGGCACTTCAATCTTGACGCTAACACAAGAAACAGATGTAGAAGCAACGAAAGAGAACCCGTTTGATATGCAAAAAACTTTATCGTACTCCTATAGCGAAGTGCTCTCTGAAGAAGGTTTACTGACAACCAACGACTTCTACTGTGCATACGATGCATATATGTGCGGGGATGAGAAGTTTATATTTTTAAGAGGGACAGACCTTCTTTGCTTTTACAACAAACCGTTTAATCCAGACAAGCAATATCCTTTACTATCTGAGGATAGTGTTAAAGAAATTGCGGACGAATTTCTCTCAACAATACTTCCAGAGTCGGTTTTGTCGAAATTTGTGTACGAGAGTTTTTCAATGGATATATTGGGTAGGTATTCTATGCGGTACACAAGGTATATTTGTGGTTATCGAACGGATGAACATATCTCTATTGCGGTGGATCGCTGTGGTGACGTATCCGGATACAATGGGTTTAACGTTAAAAAATACGATACTTTAGAAGGAAAACTCAATAAAGATGCAATCAAGCGAACCGCAGATGCACTGTTGACTGACTTGCAGTCGCTAGATTTGAATAATCTTTGGACTTCAGAGCCAGATTTAACAACAGGTTCTGACGGGAACGGTCTACGTAAGAATTCATTTTACTTACGAAGAGGGAGGCTTTAAAAAAGGCGTGGTTGCGTGTATGAAAGTGGCTTAGAGGCTGATTCGGGATGGGGTGTGATGGCAGTTTTACTGTCTCACTTTTTAATCAGAAAAAAGAAACAAGGAGGAAGGGTGTTATGCAAAGACTTACAAAACATAGTAAACCGATGTGTGCCATTTTACCTTCGGTTTCAGGAAAAGTGAGGTATTATCTTCTGATCATTCATTTGGAGGCATAGGCCATTCACTTATTGGCTTATGCCTGGATCAAAAACTAAAATAAAAGAATAGGATATTCCAAATGAAAAAATATAAGATAATATCGATGATAATCCTCATATGCATCATAACAACATTGATCCCGGAAGCTGCACGGGCAGTATCGGTCAAGGATTCGTTGACGACAGTGACTTCAGATACCGCGGATGCGGAATTGTTTACGTTACCTGATATAATTGAATCGGAAGAAGCCACTGAAAAAGGGTATATTGGGCGTGTCAAGACAGCGGAGAAAGATTTAAACACTTTTGTTTTTCGGAACTCGGATGGAACGCGAACGATGCGGGTATTCAGTCATCCTGTAAAATACATTGCGGACGATGGCTCTGTCCAAGATATCTCTCTTGATGTGAAAGCGAAGAATGGGGGCGGTTTTGTATCGGCAAATCACGAAATCGTTACTGTGTTTGCGGATAAACTCTCTGGCGGCGTTTCTCTGTCGTACGATGATATCGACATTACTATGGTTCCAGCACTAGCAGCAGGCAAAAATCCAGTTGGAACTCTTGCTGGCAACAACAGGGTGGTTACATACAATGCCGATAGTAAAACCTCTTATGTATATGAATTAACTTATGCGGGGTACAAAGAAGATATTGTTGTGAAGGAGTACACAGGGCAGACTGAGTATGCATTTAAGTTATACACAAATGGACTTACTCTTGTGGAGGAGTGCGGTTCATTTTATTTGGCTGATGCGAACGGTGCTATTAAGGCTTCTATCGGTGACATTATTGTATTCACAGAAGATGAACGCAACAACACCTTAGGAAGCATGACTTACGATACGGTCACAGCTAATCAAGAATACGTTCTAACAATTCATCTTGATAGTTCGTACCTCTCGCATGAGGACACCGTTTATCCTATTCGTATTGATCCAACGATTGAAATCAATTACGATAACAACGGAGCCGGTGCTATCCAAGATGTGACTATTCATGCACAGTCAACATATAGTGGAACCTCAGGTTCTTTGTATGTTGGAAGGCACACATCGGGCTACCTCTCAAGAGCACTTATGCGATTCCCCAACCTGTCTCTAAACGGCATTTTAGCAAGTAGAATTACAGCAGCATCTGTAGAACTACGTGATCTTATGTGTCAAGATGATGAAGATATCACTATTGATTGCCATATATATAATAAGAACTCTCCGGCATGGTCAGAAAGCGGAACGACAACGTGGAGCAGTGTTGGCAGTTCTTACCTTGGAACATTGTTGGATTCCCACTTGGTTTCCTATGGTCGTGGCAATGCAGGCTCTCAACGGTATTCTTTCAACATCCTTACTGCCGCAAAAGCATGGGCAAATGGAACACAGAGTCCAGCAAAAGGGTTGGTGTTCAAAGCTAGCAGTTCTTTTGAAAATCAGACCGGAACGAGCGCGAAAAAGTGGTATAAAACTTTTGCGTCATATAACAGAAGTTCGTACAAACCTTCTCTCAGCATCACCTACCAAGGAACTGTAAATATTTGGGTTAACGAGACACACTTGCCGGTAGGCGGAACAAAACAAGTATCCTGCTCGACGGATCCTTCTGGCTTGTCGGTAACATGGAGTACTAACGATTCTTCCGTGGCGACTGTAAGCAGCACGGGTTTAGTTACCGGTATTAGTGAAGGAACAGTACGGATTACGGCTACCTATACGGATACGGCCACTGGAACTACTGCCTCAGATATTGTTTTTTTGCATGTTAAGGACTCGGTTGGCATAACAAATAATACGGTATACTATATAATGAATGTTAACAGCCAAAGGTTTTTATCGTTAGAGAGTGCCTCTGATTCAAATTCAACTAACGTATATACGCGAGCGAGAAGCACATCAACGCTGTCAAGATGGAAGGTCGAAAAACAGAGTAACGCTACTTATCAGCTTGTCAGCAGCTATAGCTCCTCTGGTAAAGTCTTAAATGCATCGGGGACAAATATAAATATATACACAGATAACAACTCGACCAATCAGAAATTTTCCATATACCGGGTCAACTCTGGAGTGTACGAGGGGAGCTACTGTATAATGTACAAACAGTATTACGTCGCACAAGATAGTAATTACAACGTGTATCTTACAACCTCCTATTCCAACAGTGCAATTTGGTCGTTCATACCATATGCAAAGGGAGATGCGGAAATATTTAGTTTTAATCACAATGGTTTTAACACAACGGGAAATAACGCTTTGTTTTGTACTGTTTTAGGAAATTTGGCGTATGACGATTTTGCGTGGACTAATGGTTCGGCTTCAACTGCTTATGGCTCTATGCGAAATACAGATAGTGTTTTTGTCTTCCGAGGTCATGGCAATGCAGGCTTGATTGCATTTCAAGATTCGAGTGGTGTGTCGACAGGCGCAATCTCTGTGAATGCAGCTATCTGTTCAAGGTATTCGGTAGGAACAAATAGAAGGTATATAGAAAATCTTAGTAAAAATGAGCTATCAAAGTTAAGGGCCGTTTTATATATTGGATGCTCGACAGGAGAGACTATTGTGGATGGCGGCGAGGAATACGATCTACTTACGTCAACTTACAAAAAGGGGGCGAAATTTGTTCTTGGGACAAATCAAACTGTTTACACTCGGGATTCCAATGCTTTTCTGGAGGGTTTTTTGAAAGCGTTGAGTGAAAATAAAAATATTTATTCTTGCATCCAAGATGGGTTGGTAGAGGCAGGAGATCAAGTTTTGCACGAAGATGGAACTCTAGGACGCTATCCGGTTGAGTATATCGGAGATGTTATGCAATATTTGAATTATTAGACGAGGAGGTATGGACAATGAAAAAAGTGATATGGATTTTGCTCTCTTTATTAATCTTGACTACCATGTGTTCATGTGGGAAGAATACACAAACAGGCGACGAGGCGGCGAATAACGCAAAAGATAAAAAACCGGCTGAA
>CALWRS010000007.1 GCA_944384025.1 uncultured Lachnospiraceae bacterium | reverse complement strand
ACACCCTATCAAGCTCGAATTGCATAAATCGATATTTTTTAGCCACAGGTGTTACAAAAATGCTTGACCACAACACCAGTGCCTCCCTTACATTGGCTACCCCCGAAGCCTTAATGCGATTGCCTGCATTAACAAGGCGCAGGAAAAAATGGATTGATTTTAAACGTAAAAAAGCGGGATTTTCTCCCGCTTTTTTTATGCGTTTTGTTTTTTTGCTTCCGGTGCCTTGTGTGCCGAATGCACAAGTGTCACGCTAATGACAAGGGCAGCAATATACAAGGCGATGGTCGCATAGAGCACATACTGGTACCCCGAAGGATTCGCTTCTATAATTTCCAGCGTTCCGTCCGCATGTTTGTGCTGAATAATCTCGGTCTTGCCGAAATTGTTTACAATCCACGTTGCAAGCTGGTTTCCCGTAAGTCCCGCAAACGCCCAGGCAGAAAGGGTGATTCCGTGAATCGTACTGATGCTTCCCATTCCGTAGTGATCCGAAAGCAGCGTAGGCAAATTGGAAAAACCGCCGCCGTATCCTGCGTTAATTATAAAAATCAGTCCCAAAACAAGCGCCGTCAAAAGCAGGTTTCCATCGCCGTTTTTAATTCCGCCGGTTAAAAGCACGATGCCGGTAAAAGCAATCGATAATACAAAAATCAGTTTGTAGATCGTGTTGCGATCCTTCATGTGATCCGCCCAGGCAGAAAAACCGAGTCGGCCTCCAGCATTAAAAACAGCGGAAATCGTTGCAATAACACCTGCCATTCCGGCAAGTCCAATACATTTGACAATCATCTTCTCTTGGGAAATCAGCGCCAGACCGCAGGTAATGTTAATGTAGAACATCAGCCAAATGCCTACGTAGTTGAGCATCGGCTTTGTCCGAATAACTTCAAGGATTCCCGGGTGCTCGTCCGCGTTTTTCGGCTCATGCCAGCCTTCGGGCTTTTTCAAAAGCAGATGACCGACAAACATCATTAGGAAATATACGCCTGCAAGAATCCAGAACATTTTGTAGATTCCGCCCTCGCCTAAGTTGTCAAGCATAAACTGCATAATCGGGCTGGCAATCGCTTTTGCCGCGCCAAATCCCGCAACCGCCAAACCGGTCGCAAGTCCTTTGCGGTCGCTAAACCAAAGCATCAGCGTTTTTACCGGAGAAAGATAACCTGTTCCAAGTCCGATACCCATAACAAGTCCGTAGCTCAAATAAATTCCCAAAAGCGCCAGCATACTCTTTTGGTGCATTCCTCCATAGTAAATGAAAAAGCCGGTTCCCGCCATACCTGCCGCAAAGCAGATTGCAGCAATCAAGGACGACTTGTGAATGTCTCTTTCCACGACGTTGCCAAGGAAAGAGGCTGACATGCCAAGGAAGAAAATGGCGAAGCTAAACGCCCATTCCGTGGCACTTTTGGAAAATCCGATATAATCCGCAATTTCCTGACTGAAAATTGACCAGCAGTACACTGTACCGATACTGCAATGCAGCAGCAACGCCGGTATTGCCGCGCGCACCCATTTATTCGCGCGCCATCCTCCGGTCTTTGTTGTTTCTTCCATACGTTCCTCCACATTTCAGCTATAACGCTTCTCTTTTGTACATCCTTTTTATTATAACAGGTTCTGCCCTTTTTGCAATCCGGAAATTTCGCTTCTTTTACCGTGCTGCCGCAAGCAGCGCGTCCGCAAGCTGTTTTAATGCAGGAAGATCCGTTGACTTTAACGTCGAACGAATCGTTACCTGTGGTTCCAAAATAGAAACGTCTTTCATTGTCTCCAAAAGAGAACGCATGACTTTTCCCGCCGTAGGTCCCCACGAACCGTTTTCCACAAGGCCTACCGTGCGGTTTTGGTACATTTTACTTTTTAAGTGGTTTAGGAATTCTTGCATGCATGGGAATACTCCCCCGTCGTAGCTTGCCGCAGCAAGGACAACGCGGTCATACCGAAACGCATCTTCCACAGCTTCCGCCATATCTACTCTTGCTAAGTCGCTTACCACTACCTTTTCTTCGCCTGCCGCGCGCAAAAGCTCCGCAAGCGACTGCGCAGCCTCCATCGTATTTCCGTGGATGCTCGCCACAGCAATCAAAACGCCCCGATCTTCCGGCTGATAACTGCTCCATGTCTGATAAAGTCCTAAATAATATCCGAGGTTGTCTCTAAGAATAGGACCGTGCAGCGGATAAATCGCAGAAATATCCAGTGCGGATGCTTTTTTTAATACAGTCTGCACTGCAGGGCCATACTTTCCTACTATGTTAAAGTAATATCTTCTCGCTTCGCACGCCCACTCATCGTCAGCAGTCTTTGCGATCGCGCCGAATTTTCCAAACGCGTCCGCGGAAAACAGAATTTTTTCCTTGGATTCGTACGAAAGCATAACTTCCGGCCAATGAACCATCGGCGCAAGCAAAAATCGCAGCTCATGCTCGCCCAAAGACAGGCAGTCCCCTTCCTTTACCGTAAGCGTCTTTCCCTCAAAATGAAAAAACTGCGGAAGCATTTGAAAGGTCTTTGCGTTTCCCACAAGCACAACGTCAGGGAAACGTTCTACCAGCCTTTTTATGCTTCCCGCATGATCTGGTTCCAGATGATGCAGCACAAGATAGTCCACGCTTCGCCCGGAAAGCTCGCGAAGAAGGTTTTCCTCCCACTCCTCTCCGGCTCTTTTATCTACGGTATCAAGTACTGCGGTTTTTTCATCGAGAATCAAGTACGAATTGTAAGACACGCCCTCCGGGACGCGGTACTGATTCTCAAACAAGTCGATGGTAACGTCATCTACGCCTATATAACGAACACTGTCCATTTTTTCCTCCCGTTGCTTCCTTTGGTTTTTACAGCAGCTATTATACACGCTTTTCCCTTTAGAAGCAACGGGTTTACAAGTTTCTGCGCCTGGCGCCTACTTTTCTTTACGCCGATCAATTACGATACAAACGGCTACGGCAGCAGTTCCGCACAGCAGGGCAATGCCGAAAATAGGCAGAATATCATCCCCCGTATCCGGTGTTTCCGAAAGCCCCGGTGTTACGGTTGGTTCTACGGTTACGCTAGGCTCCGGCGTTGTTGTAGGCTCTACCGTTACAGTTATCTCCGGTGTTACGGTTGGCTCCGCCGCTTGCGTTTTAATTGCGTAAGCTGCTACGGTTCCCGAAACTTCGCACGCAGCCAAAAGAATTGGCTGTTCGTTAAATGTCAGGAAGCAAAGCCCTTCGGGTGATACGTCTCCTGCGATTTCCTGTCCGAAGTCGCGCGTATTGATATAATTTACATACGACGCCTCTTCGGGCTTCGTCACATCGTACACCATAACGCCGCCAATGCGCTCTAGGGCAACAAATGCGTACGTTCTGTCATCAATTACGCCCGTAACAATCCCTTCTGCTTCCGGCCCTTTCTTCGGACTCCGGTCGTCAATAGCGATATTATCGTTACTGCAATTAAACCACGTAGGAAGATACTGCGCTGTCTTTGCTTCAAAGTCGTTGCCGCTTTCGTAAACGAGCTCCATCGTCTCTGCGTTATAAATTGCAAAGGAACGACCGCCATATAAGTACTGCCCTCCTTCGTCCAAGCCTGCAGTGCACTCCAAATCCAGTACGCGCACTTTTTTTGCCTGCGTTCCATCCGCCGCCGTTAGCGTCTCCTTCTTTTCGTTGCAGTAATCGCCCCACTCTCTTGCGTCGCCTTCGTTCGCCGTCGCTAAATAAGTGACGCCGCCTACGGTAAAGCAAGACAACGCATCCGGCATATATACGCCAAACGCACCCGGATAGGTTTTCGCTTCGTACACGCCGTCTTCCACTAAGTCGATTGCGTTTTCCGCTTTGCTAAGGTCCTTAAAGCCCATGCTCTTTACTGCGGCAATTTCCTTGTTCTCCAAGTCCACTACAGCAATGGCATTTGCTTCCTGCAACGACACGTACGCCTTTTTGCTATCCGGCGAAACCGCAATGTATTCCGGCTCCAAATCAAGCTCCGCCGAAACCATTTCTCTGTCCACAACGCCAATCAAAACACCTTCCGCTGCAAGTGCTGCAGAAGAAAATTTTTCAAATCCGGCGCGATATACTTCGTCTTTTTCCAGATCGATAATCGATACTCCTCCCGCCGGGTCGGTCGCATCAGCTCCATAACCTTCCCGCGGTTCTCCCTCATCTGCCAAGAGGAGCAATTTGCCGTCGGGAGAAAAAACAACCATATCGGGCTGAACGCCGACTTCGTAAGACGCCAAAAGCCGGAAATCGTAATCAAGAAGCGCAACGCGCCCATTGTCCGCATACCCTTGTGCCTGCAGCGCAACCGCAATTCGGTCGTTCTTCGTATCTACCGCGATGCTCGTCATGTCGCCGTAGGCAAAGCCGTCTAGAAGTTCCTTTACATTTGCGCCTTCCTCCTTAACAAGGCCGTCCGACGTAAGCGTAAGCCGGTACAGAAGACCGTCCTGACCGTTAACGACATATGCCTCGCTGCGGTCAGAATTGTAAGCAACAATCTCTGCAACACCGCCGTCCGCGTTCGCCTCTCCGATTGAAACGCTGTTTAATAGTTCCAGGGTTAAATCCGCATCCTGCTCAAACGCGTCCTCTCTTAACGTCTCATTCGTTGCAAAAACAAGCCCGCCCCCGGACAAAATACAAGCCGCAAGAGCAATCGCCAAAGTTCCTTGAAATAATCTTCGTTTCCAAAATTTCATCGTAATTCCTCCAATTTCATGTAGTTTACATCGCTATTGTAGGCTTGGAAGCGTATGTGTGCTATCACGCAACCTCCAGATTTCTGTAAAATTTTTGAAAAAAAACTCGCCAAAATGTTTGCGGGCGCAAAATTTCTTCGTAAATTTTATAAAAAATTTAACTCGGCTATTGACATCTGTAGATTAATAAATTATAATGGGCACTAGGAAGTTTACAGTTCCCATTATTACTTTTTAAGATGCGAGGTAACATTATGCCAACAAGACACAATCTCATCAGCGGTATCACAGATCTCCTTGTGCTTTCCATTTTAAGCAAAGGTGACCGCTACATCTATGGATTGACCAAATCCATTCATGATTACTCGGAAGGGAAGATCAACATCTCCCTCAACACCGTTTACACGGTAACGTATAAGCTGGAGAATGAGAAGAAGATTACACAGTACTCCAAGCTTGTAGGAAGAAAACGTACACGCGTTTACTACCACATCGAAGAAGCAGGTCTTAAGTATCTGCAGGAGCTGACCGAAGAGTTTAAGAACGTGGCTTCCGGCTACGACGCTATTATGGCTGCTCTAGAAAGCGAAAAACCGGAAGAATAATTGAATTCGGTTTCACACAAAAAAGGAACAGACATTTCGTCTGTTCCTTTTTTTCTTTTTTCGTATGCGGCGCGGGATTATTTTGTCAAAAGCGTCATAATCCGATTGGTGCGCTCCACAAACTTTGTCATAGCCTCCGGCTCAAGCGGACGATGCGAAAGCATGGCCAAATCGTAGAGCTGTTCGCAAATAATTGGCGCGTTCTTCGTCTTCGGATGTGCAAATACGTACTGCACCAGATTGTTGTTCGCATTCAATACAAGCGTCTCCTGCTCTCCAAAGTCACCCATGCCCATGCCGTACATCTTCATCATATCCTGCATCCGGCGCGATTCCTCTGACAGCGTAATCATTGCGGAGACTTCTGCGTTTTTCAGCTTCTCTACACGCACTTCCAGTTTTTCTTTTCCAAGAGTCTTCCGGAACATTTCGGTCAGCGCTTCCTGAATTGCTTTTAGCTCCTCTTCCTGCGTATCTTCCTTCAGCGTCTCGGTCAAATCTGCGTCAATGCGCTGGAACCGGATGTGCTCGTTTTCTTGCTCAAGCTGCGTGATAAAAGGATTGTCGATGTTGTGCGTCATAAATACCGCATCCATTCCGGCTTCCTTAAACAGGTTAATATACTGACTCTGCTGCTTTTCGTCGGTAACGTAGTAAACGACTGCCTTTTTCTCCTCCGCTTTTTTGGCATCCGTTTCCTTTGCGTCTTCGTTTTCTGCTTCCGCATTCTTTGCGTTGGCAGTTTCCTCCGCCTTGTCTGTCTCTCCAAGATACTCCGGCAAGGTTACGTATTTGCCTTCTAAGTTCTTGTAGATAATAACGTCCTTCATTTTTTCACGGAATTTGCTGTCTTTTAAGCAGCCAAACTTAATGAAAGGCGAAATATCATCCCAGAACTTCTCGTAAGATTCTCTCTCAACTTTATACATGCCGGACAGCTTGTCCGCAACTTTCTTTGTAATGTAGTCGCTGATCTTCTTAACAAAGCCATCGTTTTGCAATGCACTTCTCGAAACATTCAACGGAATGTCCGGGCAGTCAATCACGCCCTTTAAAAGCATGAGAAATTCCGGAATTACTTCCTTTATGTTGTCCGCGATAAAGACTTGGTTGTTGTAAAGCTTAATCGTCCCCTCGAGGCTGTCGTATTCCGTGTTGATCTTAGGGAAATAAAGGATTCCCTTTAGATTAAACGGATAGTCCATGTTCAAATGAATCCAAAAGAGCGGCTCTTTATAGTCGTGGAACGTACTGCGGTAAAACTCTTTGTACTGCTCCTGCGTGCACTCATTCGGGTGTTTTGTAAACAGCGGCTCCGTCTCGTTAATCGGCTTAGGCGACTGTTCTTTTTTCTCCTCGGACGCGTCCTGCGCATTTCCCTGCGCATCCACTTCGGCGTCAATGACTTCCGGCTGTTTCTTCTCTTCGGCCGGCTTTGTAGCGTCTTCAAAATAGATCGGTACCGGCATAAAGGAGCAGTACTTGTTCAATACTTCCTTCACACGGTATTCGTTGGAAAATTCATAACTGTCTTCGTTCAGATACAGCGTAATCTGTGTTCCGCGCTCCGTGCGGCTGCTGTCGTCCATCGAAAAGTCTACGCCTTCTTCGGATTCCCAGTGCACCGCTTTTGCACCCGGCCGATACGAAAGCGTATCGATTGTCACTTTGTGCGCTACCATAAACGCGCTGTAAAATCCGAGACCGAAGTGACCGATAATCTGCTCTTCGCTCGCCTTATCTTTGTACTTTTCAAGAAAGTCCGTTGCGCCGGAAAATGCAATCTGGTTAATGTATTCCTTTACTTCCTCGGCCGTCATGCCAATTCCGTTGTCCACAAACGTAAGCGTCTTTTCTTCCGGATTGATTCGTACTACAATCTTCCACTCGTTGTCATCCGGCAGCGTAGCTTCGCCAATTAACGCCAGCTTTTTCAGCTTCGTAATTGCATCACAGCCATTTGAAACCAGCTCTCTTACAAAAATGTCGTGGTCTGAGTACAGCCACTTCTTAATAATAGGAAATATGTTTTCCGAATTAATGGATAAACTTCCCTGCTCATATGCCATAAGAATTCCTCCTTTAAGCGCACCGTGCGCTCTTGTTGCAAAACTTGAACTGTACCTTAGTATAGCGCCGCGTCCGGCAAATGTCAACAAAAAATTAGCACTCATTTAAAACGAGTGCTAA
The DNA here is from genome assembly GCA_944384025.1 of uncultured Lachnospiraceae bacterium. Lineage (GTDB taxonomy): Bacteria > Bacillota > Clostridia > Lachnospirales > Lachnospiraceae > ISDg. Next base: position 95,728 of record CALWRS010000007.1, on the reverse strand, counting down.
CACAGCCCAATTGCCTTATTTTCCCCGTATATTTTTCACGCACCGTCGAATACTAGCAATGCATAGCGCAATAGGCTTTGTGAGAGAATCGGAGGGAAACGTAATATGAGAAGTACGGAAAAAATTTACGAAGAAGTAGCGCAGCGCTGCAGCGCCTATGTGCCGGATGGCTGCACCTGCAAAAACAACGTCAAGGAAAAAGTATCCTGCGTCACCTGTAAGCACTTTGTAGACGGCGCTTATTGCGACATCGATTTGTATGACCAGATTGTCGCAAATCACAAGCTCGACCAATAAAGTGCAAAAGCTGCCGCATCTGTGACAAAACCGGTCGCAGGCGCGGCAGCATTCTTTTTAAAAGAGTCCGTACCGAAGCAGCAAAAGCACTGCAAGGTGCAGCGGATAAAACAGGTAAAAAGCGTACTGTATAAGAAGCTTTCGTCTCTGTCCGTAGCCTAGCTTTTCGTTGTATTGTCTCACGGCGGCAATTGCCAACAGGCTTCCGATTGCGTAAGGAACGCTTCCCGCATATACAACGGCAACCATCACCGCAACCACAAGCTGCGCTCCCTTATCCTGCCGGAAGTAACAGAAAGCCAGAACGTAAATTGGCGCAAGCATCCAAGAATCCATTTGAAGTAAGCATGCAACAAGAAGCGTCACGCCTACGCTAAGCGTCAGACATACCATCTGCATTCCTTTTTTCTCTATACGCCGCCGCACAGCGTCCAAGCAGCAAAGCATGCCAAGGCACAAAAGCAAAGTAAACAAAATGTTTAAAAGCGGCAAAATCCGGTCGGCGCAAAGCTCCTGTTGTTCTGCCGTTAGCTCCGCAAACGAAGACACGCCTTGCGCCTTGCAATATTCGACAACATGCAAACGCTGCCGGAGCGCAAGATAAGCGTAGGGGATTTCAGAAAATATGGCAAATACGCCAAGCCGAAACGCGTAGCGGCTTTTTTTTGCGCAGTGGTAATAGCCTTCCACAAGCAAATAGCAGGCAAGCGGAAGCGCCATCCGCCCTAGGGAGCGAAACGCTACATAAATCGTTGCGCCGGGCGAGAAAAACAGCAGCGCTATGTGGTCCGCAAGCATGGAAACGCACAGCAGCAATTTCAGATGCAGACGGTTCATTCTGCTCCCTCCCCCGCACCTTTTCTGCCTCTTTTTTTCCTAACAGTTTTTTCTTCCCTGCGTTTACAAAGGAGCAAGATGGCGGTTCTTGGCGGAACCAGAAGCGACGTTTCTCCTTCCTGCGGCTTTTCGCAAAGCCGGTCTGAGCTAAACACCAGCTCCCATGCACCGCAGCCTGGCAAAAACGGCAAATCAAACGCACGCTCCTCCCAGTACATATTAAAAATCAGGTAAATCGAATCGTCCGGCTTCCCGTCTCTTGTTTTTGCAAACGCTCCGGATAACAGCACGGCAACGCAGCGATTGTATCGGCTCTCGTCCGGATACCAGATTTTTGTGCTGTGACAGGAAACATCCGGGCAACCGCTTTGCAAGTAGTCGTTCCCGCGCAATCCGTTTGCATTGTGCAAAACAGGATGCGCCTTACGAAAGGCAATTAACTCGCGGATAAATCCGTACAGTTCTGCATTTGCTCTTTGCGACTTCCAGTCTACCCAGCCAACCGCATTGTCCTGACAATAAGCGTTGTTGTTTCCGCCCTGCGAATTGCCGACTTCATCTCCCGCTAACAGCAGAGGCGTTCCTTGCGAAAGCAGCAGCGTCATAAGCGCGTTCTTTTTCATCTTCAAGCGAAGCTCGCGAATTCGCTTGCGCTTATCCGGTCCTTCCACGCCGCAGTTCCAGCTGCCGTTATCGTCCGTACCGTCCCGCCCGTTTTCCCCGTTTGCTTCGTTGTGCTTAACGTCGTATTGGTACAAATCCGCCAACGTAAATCCGTTGTGATCGGTAATGTAATTTACCGTCCCAAAGTTTTCCAAATTTTCCGTTACACGATGCAAAAATGCGCCTGCCATCCCTTCGTCGCCTTTTAAGAACCGGCGGCAGTCCATCTGAAAACCATCCGTGCAAAATGCAAGATTGCGTGTGCCGCTTTCCGCGCAGCCTTCCCAGCCATATCCAAGAAGCTTTGTTCGCGCAAGATATGGGTCGCTTGCCAAAAGCTTTGCATCCCCTGCTTCTAGGTTCAGACGAAAACCGTCTATGTGGTATTCCCGCACCCAAAAACGAAGTGCCTCCAAAAGGAAGCTTCGGCTAATGTCGGCAGGAAGATTCATTTCAAGCAAAACTTCGATTCCCTCTTTGTGCAGCCGACGAATCATCTCCTTGCACTCCGTATCCGCCCGCGAAGGCTCGGATGCATAAGACGCTTTCGGCGCAAAAAAGAAATAGTGCGGCGTGTATCCCCAGAAGTTGATTTTTCTTTTTACGCGTACTGCCACGCTTCCGGAAGAATCGTTTGATTCTAGGACACTACTCTTGTAGAATTTACTTGTTATAAAGTTGGGAACGCCTTCCTGCACGCCAAATTCAATCACTTCGTTGAATTCCAAACAGGGCATCAGCAGCACAGCGTTTATACCAAGCTGCTTCAAATAGGAAATGCGCTCGGTAACGCCGCGAAACGTTCCTTTATGAGCCACGCCTGCGCGCATGGAAAAGCCGCGCACGTGGAGCTTGTAAATAATCAAATCCGAAAAAGGAATCTCCGGACGGCGGTCTTCCTTCCAGTCATAGGGGCTTGTCCAAACCGGCGCGCAAAGCGCGCTTCGCTCCTTGTGCGTCAAAACCTTTCCGTAAACTTCGCGCCCAATTAGCCGCTTAGCGCACGGATCTACAAAAGAGCACCCTTTTGTTTCGTACCGATACGTCCGCCCGTGCCCCGAAAAATTTTTTATAAGCACGGAAAAAACAGCTCCGCTTCGTTCCGACGCTTCCATTACGACGGAAAACTCCGGCGACTGCTCCCCTTCTTTCGATATATGAAGAATCACTCCCTCCGCGCCCGGCACAGCCACGGCAAAATTCATATGCCGGCCTACCGGCTGCGCTCCCAGCCTTTGCGGATCTCCGGCTGAAAGCTCTACGTTTGCGTTTCCAAGCAGCTTCATTGGCTCACCTCTGTTTCTCAGTCATTTTCCTCCGCGTTCACCATCAGCTTCTGACGTTTTCTCGCCGCCACATCGCTGTCTAGGTACTCGTCGTAGGTAGTAACCTTGTCAAGCAAGGTGCCGTCAGGAATAATTTCCATAATTCGGTTGGCTACCGTTTGAATAAACTGGTGGTCTTGAGAAGTAAACAGCGCAACGCCCGGAAATTTAATCAAAGCGTTGTTTAGTGCGGTAATGGACTCCATATCCAAGTGGTTGGTTGGCTCATCCAAAATAAGCACATTTGCTCCCATAAGCATCATCTTAGAGAGCATAACGCGCACCCGTTCTCCACCGGATAGGACATTTACGGATTTCACGCCGTCGTCTCCGGCAAAGAGCATTCTGCCCAAAAATCCGCGCACATAAGTCACATCGTCTTCCGGAGAAAACGGCATCAGAAAATCAACGATTGTTTCGCTTCCTTTAAACAGTTCGGTATTGTCCTTAGGAAAGTACGCCTGCGTTGTTGTAACGCCCCACTTGACTTCTCCGGAATCCGGCTCCATCTCGCCCGCTAAAATTTTCAAAAGCGTCGTTGTTGCGAGCGTATTTCCACCAACAAACGCGACCTTGTCTTCTCTTCCGATTACAAACGAAAGATCGTCGAGCACTTTTTCTCCGTCGATTGTCTTGCTTACATGGCTGACCGTAAGCACTTCGTTTCCGATTTCTCTGGATGGCCGAAAATCGATATAAGGGTACTTTCGGCTGGACGGCCGAATGTCTTCCAGCTCAATCTTCTCCAGCGCACGTTTTCTGGAAGTCGCCTGCTTTGACTTGGATGCGTTGGCGGAAAAGCGCTGAATAAATTCCTGAAGTTCTTTAATCTTTTCCTCTTTCTTCCGGTTTGCTTCCTTCATCTGCTTAATCATCAGCTGACTGGATTCGTACCAGAAATCGTAATTGCCCGCATACAGCTGTATTTTTGCATAATCGATATCTGCGATATGCGTGCAGACCTTGTTCAAGAAATAACGGTCGTGGGAAACTACAATGACCGTATTGTCGAAGTTAATCAAAAACTCTTCAAGCCAGCGAATGGCCTCCAAATCCAAGTGGTTCGTCGGCTCGTCAAGCAGCAAAATGTCCGGATTTCCAAACAGCGCCTGCGCCAAAAGCACCTTGACTTTCTCGCTGCCGTTTAGCTCGCTCATCTGCTTGTCGTGAAGCTCCGTTTCAATCCCTAAACCGTTTAACAGCGTCGCCGCGTCGGACTCCGCTTCCCAGCCATTTAGCTGAGCAAACTCCGCTTCCAGTTCGCTTGCCTTAATGCCGTCTTCCTCTGTAAAGTCTTCCTTGGCATAAATGGCTTCCTTTTCCTGCATAATATCGTACAGCCGCTGGTTTCCCATAATGACGGTGCTAATTACATCGTACTGGTCATACTTAAAGTGATCCTGCTGCAAAAAGGATAAGCGCTGCCCCGGTGTAATAACAACGTCGCCTTTGGTCGGCTCTAGCTGTCCGTTTAGGATTTTCAGAAAAGTCGATTTTCCTGCTCCGTTTGCTCCAATAAGCCCGTAGCAATTCCCTTCCGTAAACTTAATGTTGACGTCCTCAAACAACGCCTTCTTCCCGATTCTTAGTGTAACGTTACAAGCCTGTATCATTCTTTCCTCCAATTTTTACATGTCGTACAAAAGCTCGGCGTAGGTCGGTACCGGCCAGAGTCTCCGATCGACAATCATTTCCAATTCATCAATTGGTCTTCGCAGCGCCTCCATTGCCGGACATACCTCGCGGCGGAAAAACAGCGCCATCTCCTTCCCCTCGGTTTTGCCGTTTGCTTTAACATCCAGCTTGCGCAGTGCATCTAGCGCCTTTTGCGCTTCCGCTAACAACGACGAAGTCTTAATCAAAAGCTTCGTCTGCACGCTTACATCCGCAGTTTCGCACGCTGCCTTGACGCTGTTGATGGAATTCGAGAGCTCGCTTGTGTAGCGAACAATCGCCGGTATGTACAGCGTGCCCGCCATATCAATCATCGTCCTTGCTTCAATGTTGATGGCTTTGGCGTAAATTTCGTAGCTAATTTCCGCGCGGCTGCGAAGCTCGCTCTCCGAAAGAACTCCCTGCCGCGTAAACAAGCGAATGGCTTTTTCCGTAGTAAGCGCCGGAATAGCGTCTACCATAGACGGAAGGTTCGGAAGTCCTCTGCGCTCGGCTTCCGCAATCCACTCCGGAGAATACCCGTTTCCGTTAAACAAAATTCTCTGATGCTGCGTCAGCGAACTTTTGATCAAATCGTGCACCGCCTGATCGAAATTGTCGGAAGCTTCCAGCAAGTTGGCAAAGCGCTCCAGCGTTTCGGCAACGATGGAATTTAACGTCGTATTCGCATCGGCAATGGACATCGAAGAGGCGACGGTACGAAACTCAAACTTGTTTCCTGTAAAAGCAAAAGGGGACGTGCGATTCCGGTCGGTTCCGTCTCTGCCAAAAGTAGGAAGCGTGGAAACGCCCGTATGCAGCTTCCCTTCTTTTTTCAAATGCTTCGCTTCTCCTGTCTCAATCAGCTGTGCGACAACGTCCGTTAGCTGTTCGCCAAGGAAAATAGAAATAATTGCGGGCGGCGCTTCGTCTGCGCCAAGGCGCTGGTCATTGCCCGGGTTTGCGGCGGAGAGGCGCAAAAGATCCGCATGATTATCGACTGCCTCAATAACCGCTGCCAAAAACAGCAAAAACTGAATGTTTTCGTTCGGTGTTTTTCCCGGGTTTAACAAATTTTTTCCGGTATCGGTCACAAGCGACCAGTTGTTGTGTTTGCCGGAACCGTTTACACCAGCAAACGGTTTTTCGTGCAAAAGACATTCTAATCCATGCCGTTTGGCAACTTTTTTCATGCACTCCATAATCAGCTGGTTATGATCGGTCGCCATGTTCGCCGTTGTATAGATGGGCGCAAGCTCATGCTGCGCGGGAGCAACTTCGTTGTGCTGCGTCTTTGCCAAAATGCCCAGCTTCCAGAGTTCTAAGTTCAGCTCTTTCATATAAGAGCCAACGCGCTCGGTCAGGCTGCCAAAGTAATGGTCGTCCATTTCCTGCCCCTTAGGGGGCTTTGCGCCAAACAATGTCCGACCAGTAAAAATCAAATCCTCGCGCTTTCGATAGTTTTTCTGATCCACAAGAAAATACTCCTGCTCCGGCCCTACGGAGCATTCCACGCGCGAAACATCTTTGTGCCCGAAAAGATGTACAATCCGAAGCGCCTGCCGATTAATCGCTTCCATCGAGCGCAGCAGGGGCGTTTTCATATCCAGCGCTTCGCCGGTGTAAGAGCAAAAGGCGGTTGGAATGCATAGCGTAACGCCTGCCGCATCTTCGCGCAAAAACGCAGGCGATGTGCAGTCCCATGTTGTGTATCCGCGCGCTTCAAACGTCGCGCGCAGACCGCCGCTTGGAAAAGACGAAGCATCCGGTTCTCCTTTGATAAGCTCCTTGCTGGAAAACTCCAGCAAAATCTTCCCTTTTTGCGCAGGCGCGATAAAGGAATCGTGCTTTTCCGCCGTAACGCCGGTCATCGGCTGAAACCAATGCGTATAATGCGTTGCTCCGTGTTCAAGCGCCCATTTTTTCATTTCCTGCGCAATCACCTCGGCAACCTCCGGCTCCAACCGCTTCCCCTGGTGGATAGTTTCCTTTAGCGCCTGAAAAGTTTCCGCAGGCAGGCGTTCTTCCATGACCGACTCGTTAAATACGTCGGTTCCAAAAATCTCAGTCAATCTCTCTCCCATAAAATCGATCTATCCTCTCTTTTTTTCAAGACCGCGCCCAAGATGCGCGGCATTTATTTTTTCCGCTCCGCCGCAACTAAGTTTACGTCCAGCTGACGGTACGGCATCGTATATCCTTTCGCCTGCATTGCTTCGCGCACCGCTTCCTGCAATTCGCACAAGGTATCCCAGTACATGCCGCTTTCTACCCAGACCCGAAAACCAAGCTGAATGCTGTCCGCACCGAATTCTTTTACGTATACGTCAACGGGCTGTTCTTTAAGAACCTTTTCGTTTTGCATAGCTACATCGACAAGCAATTCGCGCATTCCGCGTATGCTGTCGTTGTAAGATATCGGCACAACCATATCTACGCGGCGCGTCGGCTCCTGATTCACATTAACGAGGTTGCTGTTTGAGAGCGTTCCGTTTGGCATAACGACCGCGCGGTTATCGGAGGTGCGCAGCTTCGTATAACAAATGCCAATATCGGTAACTGTCCCTTCAAAGCTGTCTACGACAATGTAATCTCCGACAACAAACGGCTTTGTTACTAACAGCAAAATCCCGCCTGCAAAATTGGAAAGGCTTCCTTGCAAAGAAAGACCGACCGCTAGTCCCAACGAACCCAAAACAGCTACAAACGACGTCGTAGGAAGGCCGATAATATCCGCCGCCGCAATCAGGAGGACAACTTGTAAAATTACATTGAAAACAGCGTGCAAAAAGCCGGAAACACCATGTTCCAGCCGTTTATTGCAAATTCTGTCAAACAAACGCAGCAGAAACGAAATCAGTTTTCTGCCCAGAAAAAACAAAAGCAGCGCCAGCAAAAGACGGAACAAAAAAGGAGAAAGCTTTCCCCAGACGGCGCCGTAATTAATTTCTGCAAGCAAATCGAGTATTTTCATTTTCTCTTAAACTCCACGAAGGAGTACGTCTGTATCCGTACCAAACGTACTCCTCTTTATTTATTGTGTTTATTTTCCCGCTTTTCCCGACTTCTTCGGCGCTGCCGCGCTTTTTTTTCGCTCCGGCTGTGCAATCGGTGCACAGGTAAAGATTGCGCAGCCAAGCGGCGGAACCGTAATCAAAATCGAATGATCCCGACCGTCTACGCGCTCTTGCTTAGACTGCTTCAGGCGAGGATTTGTATTTCCTGCGCCGCCGTACTCTGCGCTGTCGCTGTTAAAAATTTCTTTGTACTTGCCGCTAAACGGAACGCCGGTCGGCTTTTTCTCGTAAACAACAGGCGTGAAGTTGCAAACAACTAACAGCGTGTCTTCAAGCTTCTCGGTCTTTCGCACAAAGGAAATTACTCCGTGATCCGCGTCCAGGCAGCTCATCCACTCAAAGCCGTCCGGATCCTGATCCAGCGCAGAAAGCGCAGGATATTTTTGATACAGCGCATTTAGATCGCGCACGTAGTCGTGCATTTTTTTATTCAGGCTGTCCTTGTCTGTAAGCAGCTCCCACTCCAGACTGCGCTCTTCGCTCCACTCGGACATCTGCGCCATATCCTGTCCCATAAACAGGAGCTTCTTCCCGGGATGGCACATCATAAAGCCATACGCTACTCGCAGGTTCGCAAATTTATCTTCAATCGCTCCCGGCATTTTCCCAAGCATCGACCCTTTGCCGTGAACGACTTCGTCGTGCGAGAGCACCAGAATAAAGTTTTCGCTGTAAGCGTAAATCATGCTGAACGTTAACGCGCCGTGGCAGCCTTTACGAAACAGCGGATCCTGACGCATGTAATTTGTAAAGTCGTTCATCCAGCCCATGTTCCACTTAAAGTCAAAGCCTAGACCGTCGTCGTCTAAGTCTCCGGTAATCTTCGGCCATGCCGTGGATTCTTCTGCAATCATAATTGCTCCGGGAACTTGCTTTTTCACAATGGAATTCAGGTGCTTTAAAAATTCCATTGCTTCCAAGTTTTCATTGCCACCGTAAATATTCGCAACCCACTCGCCGTCGTTTTTCCCGTAATCAAGGTAGAGCATCGATGCAACCGCGTCCATGCGGATTCCGTCCGCGTGGTATTCCTTCAGCCAAAACAGCGCGTTTGCGATTAAGAAGTTGCTGACTTCTGGACGACCGTAGTTAAAAATCAACGTTCCCCAATGCGGATGGCTGCCTCTTCTCGGATCCCAATGCTCGTACAGGCAAGTTCCGTCAAAGCTCGAAAGCCCAAACGTATCTCTTGGGAAGTGCGCCGGAACCCAGTCCAAGATAACGCCGATTCCCTGCTCATGCATGTAGTTCATAAAGTACATAAAGTCTTCGGGCGTACCGTAACGCGCAGTGACGCTGTAATAACCGGTCACCTGATAGCCCCACGAAGCGTCCAGCGGATGCTCCATGATCGGCATCAGTTCTACATGCGTATACCCCATCTGTTTTACGTAATCCGCAAGCATAACCGCAAGCTCCCGGTAATTGTAAAAGCTGCCGTTTTCGTCTTCCGGTTTTTTCCAAGAGCCAAGATGCACTTCGTAAATCGACATCGGGCTTGCTACGTGATTTTTCTTTGCGCGCTCCTCTAGATAAGACTGATCCGTCCAAGCAAAGTCACGCAGGTCGGCAATTACGGACGCTGTTTCGGGCCGCAGCTGCGAAGCGTTTGCATAAGGGTCCGCCTTTAAATACGTCAGACCTCCCTTTGTTTTTAACTCAAACTTGTACAGTTCTCCCGCGCCAAGTCCCGGGATAAACAGTTCGTGAATTCCGGAGGCTCCCAGTCTTCGCATCGGATGCCGTCTTCCATCCCAGCGGTTAAAGTCGCCGACGACGCTAACGCGCATGGCAAACGGCGCCCATACGGCAAAGTACGTGCCCGCAATGCCGTTTATCGTCATGGGATGCGCTCCGAGCTTTTCGTAGATCGCGTAATGGATCCCCGCCTGAAACGCTTCGCAGTCCTCCTTAGAAATCTGCGGCAGGAAGCGATACGGGTCGTATACGGTTATCTCTTTTTCTTCGTAGACAAAGTGAAGCTGGTATTTGGGAATCGTCTTTCCCGGTATCAGACAAGCGAAATAGCCTCCCTCGTCCATGCATTCCATCATGACCTCGGGCTTGCCGCTTCGCAGGACGCCGACTTGCTTTGCAAACGGATCAAAGGCGGCAATCAAAATCCCGTCCTTTGTCTCCCGCGCGCCCAAAACCTGGTGAGGGTTATCGTGCTCGGAATAGACCAGCGCTTCGATTTCCGGCCAGTTCATCATCTGATACAAGGTTTCGTTCATTTCTTTTTCCTCCCATAAATACTTGGTTTAATTTTTAGTCCTCCAGCCACCACGCGTCAACTGTGCTCTCTTCTTGTGCATCGGGCTTTGGCATGTATTTTCGGAACACGCGTTCAATCAAAAACGTCGAAAGCAGGCTGTAAACGGACGGAATTACAAAAACAAGCGGCGGAATCAGGTAAATGCCTAATGCTCCGGCCACAAGCAAAATCAAAAGCGCAAGCGTAATAAAGAAATTACGCAAAGAAAGCGTAAACGCCATCTTAAACAGCGTACCAACACCCAGCGTAAACCGCGAAAGAATCGGGTATAGAAAAATACTCAGGTAAGCAAACAGGAAGACAATCACGCCTACTCCTGCGTAGTAAACTTGACCAAACGTGGATTCAGGGTTCATCGCCATAGCTGTCTGGTAGCACCAAAGCAGCATAATCGCCATAACAACCTGTATAACTCCGCAAATAAAGCCCTGCCGGAAATTTTGCCGGAAAGAATGAAAATAGACCCGGATCGTGTAACCGCGACTTTTGCGAATATTTTTCATCGTCGCATAATATAATGCAGTACACGCGGGTCCAATCCCCAACCAAACGGTCAGGACAAAGACGATGTTGAGAACCAACATGTCGGCGACCTTTCCCATAGCGGAAAAAAACTTATTATCCACATTAAAAAAATCGTTCATAGGAAACTCTACACATTCCTTTTCGTGAAATTCATATCGCTTTTTAGTATAGCATATTCAGATGGAATAGACAAGCCGAAAGCCAATAGATTATTGTTTTTTTAGGAATCGCATGATAAGATGACGGTAAAATGTCGTAGGAAGCGCAAAAATCGCGTGACGGAAACGGAGGCAGCGTATGCAGAAGAAAGATTATGGATTGGTATTCGCCGGCGGCGGCGGAAAAGGAGCTTACGAATTAGGTGTGTTTAAGGCGCTTCGTCTGCTGGAAATGGACAGCCTCGTTCGAGCAGTCTCCGGCGCTTCGGTAGGCGCTTTAAATGCGGCGCTGTTTTCCCTTGGCGATTATGAAAAAGCGGAAGAAATCTGGCGAAATATCCATCCCATCCAGTTTTTGGATCTCGAACCGGACGGCGTGTGCTCGCGCGACGGCCTTCGGGAAATTTTGCATCACGAAATTTCTCTGTCCGCGCTTAGCGCAAGCGCGATTTCCACTTATGTAAGCATTGCGCGCTGTCCAGAATCCACCGAAGCCGTTATGAAGCTAAACGCGGGGCTTGCGTGCAGCCTCTCTGTCCAGGAATGGGACGGCGAGTATCGGCTGCTAAACGGCCAGTCCCCTGAAACGATTGAGGCGCTGCTGCTTGCCTCCACCGCCTTGCCTATCGTATACGAGCCGGTTCGCATTGGCAATGCATACTACCGCGACGGCGGGCTGTTTGACAACCTGCCCATGCGTCCGCTTTTGGAAGCGGGCATCCGCAACCTCATCCTCGTCCTGCTCTCTCCTTCGGCGACTTTTGACGTTACGCTTGCTTCGCAGGCGGAAGAGCTTTTGGTCATCCGCCCGAGCGCCCAGATTGGCGGCTTACTAAGTGGGACGCTTGATTTTGACAGCGCCAACATCATGTACCGCGTACACCTCGGCTTTTACGACACACTCCGAGCCATCGAGTTCTACGACCGTAGAGCGCTTGGATATCCCGCATCAGAGAAGGAAAAGGCGGAGCGGATTGCCGCAGATCTTGCGAAGGTGCGTTCGCTGACAAACGTGGACTTTTTGTCGGATTCTATCCGGAAAAGTAAGGATAAGTTTGAGGAGATTGCGAGGAAGTATTTGTAGGAGTGAAATAAAAAAAGGGCTGTAAAACAGCCCTTTTTTTAATAATACTTATTGCTTCTGTCTTTTTTTGTTATACAAGGTGATTGATCCAACTCCGCAAGAAAGCGCGATTCCTAACAGATAGATCCATGTCATATCATCGCCGGTAGTCGGATTATCTTCTTGCCCTGTACCTGTTGCTGCAATAGCTTCCGATTGTACATACCCGCAAACGCTACAGCTTCGTTCTTTGCTTCCAGCTTCTGTTGCGGTTGCTTTTTTTGTTACCTTCCAATCGCCAAACTGATGGCTCTCTTCCGCGTCCTTACATCCACATTCGCATTCTTTCCAGTGCTTTTCTTCGTCGCTTTTATACTCTTCGCTATAGCTGTGACCAGCTTTTATAACTGTTCCCTCTTGCAGCAAAGAGCCACAGTCCTTGCAGTATATATCTCCAGTGTAACCATCTGTAGTGCAGGTTGCCTCTACTGCATCTTTTACCTCGGTGTTACCCGTATGTTTTTCCGAATTAACCCCTGCAAAGGTAAATGTTTCAACTCCTTTTGCGCCGCAAATGGAACAGCTCTTGTAGTAAACAGCCGGAGACTTACAGTTTGCTTCTGATGCCAAATACGCGTTTTCTGCTACTTCTACAAATTTATGAGCCTCTACATCTTTCTTTTCACCACAGACTACACACGCGTGCCAGTGTTGTGTTCCATCCGAAGACCATACGGTACTATAGGTGTGTTCAATTGTACGTGTGTATTCACAGATATTACAAACCGCGTCGCAGGCATTGTCATAAACATGCTCGCCTTCTTCGGCCGTTGCTTCACAGCCCTCCACCTGACATTTCTGCCAATGACATTCATCGTCATTGTTCCAACAATCTGTAAAATTGTGCTTGCATGCAATGGTCAATTTGGTTTCCACTTCGGTGCAGGCATATGTCTCTGTACCATTTCTCACAGACATTTTAGGATGAATTGAGGTTTCACCAAATGCAGCGTCATCCTTTACTCTCAAAGTAAATGTTAAAACCTTTCCGTTGGCATCTACTTCGTTTACAAATGCGACGCTCGCGACCTCCTTTTCCGCATCAAAATTTTCGATGAAGGCTCCTATCAAAAGCCATTCGGCACTTACCAACTCAAATACATCAGAATCATAAGTAGGAATGATTCCCATAGATTTCAGTTTAGGGCAGTTGCTTAAGACAACCGATACTTCTACCGTATCCCCGCGGTGCAAGGTGTTACTCTCCACAACACACTCTGATGTCGTCTCTGTCTCATCTGCAAAAGCATAAGCAGCAGATGCAAATAACATCAAAATGACTGTACAGAAAGTAAAAATTCGTTTCATGACAGAACTCCTTTCTATGTTTTTATATTTGTCTTTTATAAAGACCTTTTTTTCATGGATAGCATTATCGCAAATCTGATTTTTCCTACTCTTTCAACGGATAAATTTCTGGGAATAGTGTGTAATTCAGCAGATAAATCGCATCATCACTCGTAATTTCAGTATCCTTGTTGAAATCTGCACCACACGTAAGAGGGTAAATTTCCGGGAACAATGTATAATTCAACAAATAGATTGCATCGTCACTTGTAATCTCAGAATCACCATTAATATCACCCGGGATGTTGGGCTGGAATCTAACAACTCCGTTGTAGGTGGCGATAAACGGTCCTTCCCAAAGGCCTTCCCAAAAGTCGGGCTCCTCCGGTAACAGCTTCGACCACTCCTCCTCACTCCCTCGATACTCGACCACGGAAATGGAAACCAGATTTTCCTCATCATCATAATCCCCATCACCACCTAACGGGAAACACCATATCGCGAGGGTATCCAAACTGCTCGGCAAAGAGATACTTTCCAAATCGGCACAATGTCTAAATGCACCATGTGCAACAAATTCTAACCCATCCGGAAAATCTATTGTTTTCAAATTTACGCAGTTGCAAAATGCGTTATATCCGATACTCTTCAATCCCTCCGGTAGCTCGACCATGCTCAAGTTGATGCAGAACATAAATGTATCAGCCTCTATGTTCTCCACGCCATCCGGAATGGTAATCATGTTCAAGTCAGTGCATTCCTCGAATGCAGCAGCCCCGATATTCCTCATGCTCTCCGGCAACTTGATCGTACTCAGACTGCTGCAGCCAGAAAATGCACTATCTCCGACACTCTCCAAACCTTCCGGCAGTTCAACAGCGCTCAGGCTGACACAGTCAGAAAATGCACTGCCTGCAATGACCCTTGTTCCTTCCTTTACTGTTATAGAAGTAATTTGCTCCTCCTTCACATCCAGAAGCACGCCATCCAAATACAAAATGCCATTTTCCCAGTTTGAAGCATCCTCATAATACGCAGTATCAACAAAAACATCGGAACCAACCGTTTGTAAGCTCTCTGGTAGAACAATCTCCGTCAAGCTACCACAGCCTTCAAATGCTCTGTTTCCGATACTCTCCAAGCCCTCTGGCAGGGCAATTGTACTCAGACTGCTACAATCATAAAATGCCCAGTATCCGATACTCTTAAGACCCTCCGGCAGAGCAATCTCTATCAAGTTACTGCAGCCAGAAAATGCACTGTCTCCGATACTCTCCAAGCTCTCCGGCAGGACAATCTCTGTCAAGTTACTGCAGCCAGAAAATACCTCGTCTCCGATACTCTCCAATCCCTCTGGCAGAGCAATCTCCGCCAAGCTACTGCAGCCTTCAAATGCGCTGTTTCCGATACTCTCCAAGCCCTCTGGCAGGGCAATTGTACTCAGACTGCTACAATCATAAAATGCCCAGTATCCGATACTCTTAAGACCCTCCGGCAGAGCAATCTCTATCAAGTTACTGCAGCCAGAAAATGCACTGTCTCCGATACTCTCCAAGCTCTCCGGCAGGACAATCTTACTCAGGCTTCTACAGTAACTAAATGCATTATCTGCAATGATCCTCGTTCCTTCCTTTACTGTTACAGAAGTAATTTGCTCTTCCTTCACAGCCAGAAGCACGCCATCCAAATACAAAATGCCATTTTCCCAGTTTGAAGCATCCTCATAATACGCGGTATCCGTCAAAACATCTTCCCCAACAACTCTCATACTGCTTGGCAAACTAATTTTTGCTAAGCTGCTACAACGAAAAAATGTCCTCTCTCCGATACTCTCCAAGCCTTCTGGCAACTCGATTGTACTCAGACTGCTACAATCAGCAAATGCCCAGTACCCAATACTCTCCAAACTCTCCGGCAACTTGATCGTACTCAGACTGCTGCAATTGTCAAATGCACTGTCTCCGATACTCTTCAAGCCTTCTGGCAATTCGATCGCACGCAAAGACTCACAGTCAAGAAAAACTCTCGCCCCAATACTCTCTAATCCCTCTGGCAATCCGATTGCACTCAGACCGCTACAACCGGCAAACGTCCTCTCTCCGATGTTCTCCAAGCCACCCGGCAACTCGATTGTACGCAGGCTGCTGCAACCGGCAAATGCGGAATCCCCGATAGTCTTCAAGCCCTCCGGCAACTCAATTGTGCTCAGGCTGCTGCAATCGGCAAATGCATTTTCTCCAATACACACTAAGCTCTCCGGCAGCTCAATTGTGCTCAGATTGCTACAGCGAAGAAACATGCCATACGGAATACTCTTTAAACCTTCCGGCAGCGTGATCTCTATCAAGCTGCTGCAGCCAGAAAATGCACTGGGGTCAATATACTTTATACTGTTTGGTAGTCTCATCGAAGTAATGCTGCATTCTTCGAATGCACGGATGCCAATTCTCGTTACCGGAAGCCCGTCAATCTCCGCCGGGACAACGACCTCCTCACTTTCCCCTATGTAACCGGTAATGGTTACCTTTTGCAGTGAAGAAACCGCATATTTAAGACCGTCCGCAGTGACATACTCCCACTCTGCCAAATCAGCCCCCGCCTCAGCTCTCACCTTCGGCAGCATACCTGAGCTGCCAAGCAAAAGCAGTAAAGCGCCGACCAAAAATAAAGCTATTTTTTCTTTCATTACCTTCTGCCCTCCTGTTTTTATAACTTAGAGTCCCTGCTGTTTCCCAAAGCAGACTTTTTGAAACGGGCGGTGTATAATGAAAGCTGACTACAAATTCCTTTTATTTTACCCCTTGTAGGCTATGTGACAAAATTGTCTCAAAAAGTCTACTATTTAGAACAACTTTTTCCAAAAATTCAACCTTATTCCGATGATTTTCCTGCTTCCTCAACTTCCTTGCGTTCCATACATCTTCGGTAAAAAGTCGTGTGATTCATTCCCAGCAACTCCGCTGCTTTTCGGCAGGAAATTTTTTGCTCGCGCCAAAGTAGATAAACACTGTCAAAATCCTCCGGCAGTTCACGTTTTTTGCATCCGAAATGAATCCCGCGCTTCTTTGCAGCCGCAATCCCCTCTGCCTGCCGCTGTTTAATAAAGCTGCGCTCCGTCTCCGCCACATACGCCAATAGCTGGAGCACAAGGTCCGCAATAAAAACTCCTGTCAGGTCGGCACGTAGCGTATTGGTGTTGAGCAATGGCATGTCAATAACCTGTATGTCCGCTCCGATCTCTTTTGTGATTTTGCGCCATTGCACCAAAATTTCCTCGTAGTTTCTCCCCAGACGGTCGATGCTTTTAATAATAAGCACATCTCCCTTTTTCAACCGTTTTAACAGTCGCAAATACTGTGGACGCGAGAAATTTTTTCCAGACACTTTATCTAGAAAGATATTGCTCTGTTTGATCGCTTCCTCCTCCATTGCATAAAGCTGTCTTTCCGGATTCTGATCCTTTGCAGAAACCCGAATGTAACCGTATCGTTCCATATTCATCTCCATTCCGGAGCGTTTGTACGAAAGTCATGAATGCTGACCTCATCCGCCGTCAGAACTCTTTGCAACGCTCCAGCACAAAGAGAACTTTATCCTGTTCCTACTTCTCCATGCTTGTGTAAACAATAAAATGTGTATTGGAACAACGTCCCATGCCGCCGACTAGGAAGAGTTGAACTTCTTACCACCTCATTATAAAGGCACGTTGCTAAACGCACATAAAAATTGCCCGAAACCGACGTTGTTAAAAAGTCGGTTTCGGGCTTCCTTTCTCACCGTATTCTTTATAAAATGCTTCACGGTTATCCATTGCTTTCTCAAATTCAGGTCTAACGCCATCTGTAGCATCACCTCCAATTGCTTTTAAATTACCCTCTACTATATATAGTATGAAAAAAATAACGGGTGCTCAGCTTTCACCGAATACCCGTTATCTCGTTTACCAATCCCGTCTGGCAAATGCCATAATCGTAATTTCTTAAATTGCTTTCTTTTTACGTCTATGTGTACGCCTACGCCCCTCCGGCGCCCGCTAGAGCCATTGTAAACGACATGCAGGAAAAGAACGCCGCCGCTGCCAAAATCAGCCAGAAAACCGGCATTTTTTCTTTCTTTTCTACGGTTAATTCGCGGGTTCGGGGCATAGACATGCGAAGCAGATAGCGCCAAAACCAGATCATAACCGCAAACGCCATCAGGCAAAACAAAAGTCCCAAAGTGTACCACAAAAAGCCGGCGGCGTAGCCGCACACTGTGTATAGGGGATTCCCTGCGTCTAGCAGAAAGCCGCCTGTCATACACAGAAAGTAAATTCCTACCCCTATCAATTCCGCAATGCTTGCATACTTTAACATCCGTTCTATGCTCATTGGTCGTTTCCTTTCTTCTCTTGTGCGCCCTGCGCATTTTCTTCCAGCCGCTTTATTTCCTTTAGGTAGGCGGAAAAAGCGCTTGGCAGAGAATACCGCGTGCGTATTGTCTCTAAATCCACAAGCGCGTAGTCTGCCGCTATTTGTTCCGGCAAGGCGGATGCTTCCTTTGGGGCGGTAAGCAAGTACCCACTCATTCGCCATTCTACGTGGCTGAATATATGCTTTGCATCGGGCAGCTTATCCACTTTTTTAAAAAGAGGCGAAGCGTTCTTTTTAAAGGGCAGCTGCAAAAGCAACTCCTGCGCCTGCGCAATCGCCTTTTTTTCGTCCATTTTTTCCGGTACCGCAGGAATTTCCCACAATCCCGCCAAAAGTCCGTTATCCGCGCGCTTATGCAGCAAATAGCGTCCCTGACATTTTATCACAAGAACGGTGCGCTGCTCAACTCTTCTTTTTTTCAAAGCTGGTTTGTAGGGAATCTCCCGCCACGTCCCTTCGCGAAACGTTTTACAAAGATGCATAACGGGGCATTCCTTGCAATGCGGCTCCGCGTTTGGTACGCAAATTCCCGCGCCAAGATCCATAACCGCCTGATTGAAATCGCCGGGGCGGTCTGTAGGTATTACGGACTGTAAGGTCGAAAACAGAGCCTTCTTTACCGACTCGCGCGTAATATCGTCCCGGCTTCCAGAGATTCGCTTCATAACCCGAAGAACATTGCCGTCCACAGCCGGAACCGCGGCGTCGTAGGCAATGGAGGCAATCGCGCCCGCCGTGTAAGTGCCAATTCCCGGAAGCGTTTTTAACTGCTCGTAATCGCTTGGCAGCACGCCGCCGTATTTTTCGCATACGATGTTCGCCGCTTTTTGCAAATTGCGCACGCGGCTGTAGTAGCCAAGCCCTTCCCAAAGCTTTAAAAGCTGCTCTGTCGGGGCTTTGCAAAGCGACGGAATGTCAGGCAGTTCCCGCAGGAAGCGGTTGTAATATCCCCGAACCGCTTCCACGCGGGTTTGCTGCAGCATAATTTCGGAAATCCAAGTGTGATACGCGTTTTTCTCTTCTCTCCATGGCAAAATGCGCGCATTTGCATCGTACCAGTCAAGCAAATACGGCACTGCCTGCCGGTAGAGCGCTTCCTCGTTTTCCTGCATTGTGCTTCCCTCCGTTTTTATTTGTCGGCTTCGCCTCTTAGACGCTGCATTTGCAGCTGTGCCGTTACAAGGCCGCAATATATGCCTTGCTTTTCCATTAGTTCATTGTGCGTTCCGATTTCGGCAATCCGGTGTCCGTCAATGACAACAATCCGGTCCGCATCCTTTAGGGTCGAGAGACGATGTGCAATCGCAAACGTCGTGCAGCCGCTTGTCAGGCGCTCAAGCGCCTTTTGAATCAGGTACTCGCTCTCCGTATCAAGACTAGACGTCGCCTCATCAAGAATCAACAGCTTCGGACGATTTAAAATTGCACGGGCAATTGCCAGCCGCTGCCGCTCTCCTCCGGAAAGATTATACCCGTGTTCGCCAACGTACGTGTTGTAGCCGTCCGGCGTTTTCAGGATAAAGTCGTGCGCGTTCGCCATTTTCGCCGCCTGAATAATTTCTTCCGGCGTCGCGTCCGGCTTCGCAAATTTCAAATTGTTGTAAATTGTTCCCGCAAACAGGAAGTTTTCCTGAAGCACAACGCCTATCCGGGAGTGGAAGTCGTTTACTTTCAGCCGGTTAATATCCACGTCGTCAATAAGCAGCTGTCCATCGTCCACCTCGTAAAGCCGCATAATCAGGTTGATCATCGTTGACTTGCCGGTTCCGGAGGCTCCAACAAGACCAATCATCTCTCCCGGCTCTACTTTCAGATTGATTTTCTCAAGCACCGGCTCGTAAGAGCGGTACCCAAACGTCACATCCCGAAATTCCACTTCGCCTTTAATTTCTCCAAAAACCGCCTCCGTGTGTTCCACAATCTGCGGCTGCTCGTCCAGGATGTCGTAGATACGCTCAAGACTTGTAAGAAGCATAGTAATCTGTCTTGGCAAAAATGTCATCCACTGAAGAGGACCATAGAGAATTCCCGCATAGCTAATAAACTGCGTCAATTCTCCGACACTCATCTCTCCGCCAAGAACTTCCCTGCCGCCCAAATACGTCGCGACATAAATTCCTAAGCTCATCAAAAAGCCAAGCATCGGAAAAAGAAGCGCCCAAAACACTTCGTTTCGCCTTTGAATCTGCGCGAAATCATCTGCGTAGCGACGGAATTTTTCGGTCTCCGCCTCTTCCGTGCCAAAAGATTTTACAACGCGCATACCGGAGAGCACGTCCTGAAGTCCGGCGTTCATGCGGTCGCCTCGGTGCCATTGCATGTGAAACCGCCGATGGATTTCCTTGCGAAAACTCATGCTCGCCGCAAAAGCAAGCGGCATAAACAAAATAGTAAGTAGCGTCAGCTTCCAGCTCATGCAAAGCATAATCACAATCGTAATCAGCATAGTGACTAAGCAGTTGAACATATTTGAAAAAGCGTCCTGCATGAAGATTCGAATGTTCTTTGTGTCTCCGGTAATCCGGTTCATCAAAACGCCCGGCTTCCGTTCCTGAACAAAGGAAAGGGACAGCTCTTGGATTTTTTTGTACAAGCGCTCGCGCAAATCCATGCTAACGCGCGTTCCCATCGACATGCACAGCCAATGCTTCAATACGGAGAACGTAATGTTAAGAGCCGTAAGGCAAATCATGATTCCGGCGAACCCTGCGACCGCTCCCATGCCGCCTCTTTGCGGGCGCAGATAATCGTCAATAAATACCTGCTGCACTTTAGGAGAGAGCAAAGAAAGCGCCGAAAGCACAACCATCACAAGCAGAATCAGCACAATCATAGCACGATACTGCCCCCACGTTCCGAAAAACTTTCGCAAAACGGACGGCTTGTTGCTGCACTTTGGGCATTCTCTTGTTCCTCCAAGCGCTCTGCCGCAAATCGGACAGGTTTTGTCGTATTCGCGGCTGGTTACCGGTTTTTGCACGCCGTCCCGCAAAAGCAAAGCGCCCTTTGCAATAAACGCCATGCGGGAAACATGCTTCATCGTAAAGCGAAGCAAGAGCCTCTCCTGCGGCGCATTTTTTGTGCGAATGATCAAAAGGCCGTTGTTTACCTGCGGTTCGCATTTTAATGAAGTTATATCGTTTAGCGGAATTTCTTCCGCAACCGTCTCCCCGTCAAATATGATAAGCCGGGTTGCGGTAACTGCCAGCCAGCCGTCCTTTTTTAATCGCCCGTCTGCGCCAATGTCGTACGGCGAACAGTATCGCACCTGTTCCCCCTCCGACAGCTTTATAAGCGCTAGAAAAGGCGGCGGCAATTGAAAATTCAGTTCCATTTCATTCCCACTCTCCTTAATTTTACAGGAACAAATCCAGCTTTTTCAATTCCCCTGCGCTAAGCTTTGTATAATCGGGAATCTCAAACCGGTTTCCATCCAAATCCGTAATCAAGAGCCTCGTATCCGAGAGGTGAACAACGGAGCTGGAGTTCATGTATATAACGAATTTACACGGGCCCTCGTTTGTTTCCACGTCAAAATACGCATGGCCGTATTCGTCCTTAATACCGTTAATTTTGCGAATGATCGGCGTAAAATACCGCAAATTCATTTGCTCCTGAAGCATCTGTGCCGTTTCCTCGTCTACATCCGTCTTCAGATTTTTTATAATGCCAATCTCCCTTGCCTTTTCGTCTGCCATGCGAATACTAATATAAGCGTCCGGGTCGGTGAACGGAAAACTGCGAACTACACGCACGCGCTCGTAATTCTCCTCTCCCACCTGCAAGCTGACAAAGCCGCCGGGCGTCCTGCGAAATACCGCATTTTCCCGGGTAAGGTAGCGAAGCCTTAGCATTCCCTCCGTCTCCGCTTCCATCTGCTCCAGATTAAATTCCTCGTCGGCAGTTTCAAAATTTTTTATTCCCATAAGAACCTCCTTTTTGTAAAACTATTCCAGTCCTTTTAGCGCAAGCGCCTTTGTCTGTAATTCTTTCAGTTTGAAATATGTTCCTTTTTTCGCCACAAGTTCGTCGTGCGTTCCTTCCTCCGTGACCTTGCCGTCATCAATGACAACAAGCCGGTTCGCGTCGCGAAGCGTAGAGAGGCGATGCGCAATAGAAATCGTCGTTCTTCCGCGAATCAACAAGTTAATAGACTGCTGGATTGCCTGCTCGGTCTCCGTATCAACCGAAGCAGTCGCTTCGTCCAGAATCAGGATTTTAGGATTTGCCAAAATCGCGCGGGCAATGCTGATTCGCTGCCGTTCGCCTCCCGAGAGCTCCCGACCGGAAGAACCAATCATCGTATCGTAGCCGTCCGGCATTTTGCAAATGAAATCGTGTGCGCTCGCAAGCACGGCCGCACGAATAATTTCTTCCCTTGTCGCGTCTTTTTTGGCGTACGCAATGTTCTCCGCTACGGTTCCCATAAAGATGTACGTTTCTTGAGAAACCATGGCCACGTTTCCGCGAAGCGTCGAAAAAGAGAGCTGACGGATGTCCACGCCGTCTAAAAGGACGCGCCCTTCCTGCGGGTCATAAAGACGCGAAATCAAGTTGACAATCGTCGTTTTGCCCGCGCCCGAACGTCCTACAATTCCAAGCATCGTTCCGGCTTCCACCTTTAGACTTACATCCTTTAGCACCGGCTTATGCTGTTCGTAGCCAAACGTAACGTGCTGCATTTCAATCGTTCCGTCGATGTGCGAAAGATGAATTGGATTTTCCGCCTCTTCAATATCCGGCACTGCATCGATAATCTCAAACATTCTCTGCGCACAGTTCATACAGCCCGTAAACCACCGGAAAAAGTGCGAAAAGAAATCCATTGGTCCGGTCAGCTGAGAAACGTATCCGGTAAAAGTAATCATGAGTCCAAGATCAATATCCTTTTTCACGATAATTAAATACGCCGCAACCACAATGACGCAAAGCGACGCCAGATTTTCGGAAAGACTGTAAATTTCCCAGAATTTGATGTCGTAAGACACAACGTCCATGTCCGCGTTTTTCACGCGCACGTTGTTTTTTTGAAAGCGATCGATTTCACTTTCTTCCTGTCCAAACGCCTTAACAACCCGTGCGCCGGTAAGATTATCGTGAATCCTCGAGTTCAGGCTGCGGTTTGCCCGGTGCTGTTTTCCGTAACGGTGCCAAAGCCTTGGCAGCATAATCCAGCTAACTAAAAACGTTACCGGAATAAACAAAAGCGCCGCAATCGCAAGAACTGGATGAAGCATAAACATGATAATCGCCATAGCGACAATCGTAAATACGTTAATCAAAAAGTACGGAAGCCCGTCAATAAAAAAACCAGTCACTTCGTCGGCATCGTACATAACTCTTGTCATCAAAGAGCCGGTCTGCTTGCTTGTAAAGAAGTTAATGGAAAGCCTTCCCATGGAAGAAAAGACGTCCGTTTTCATCTCGCGCACAAGCTGAGGGACAATCCGCGCCGTTAAGACGCCTTGTATAATTCCTACGATCTGCATCGTCAGCTTCGTTAACACCATCGTCAGTACAAGCATTCCAAGCGCCAGCACGTACCGTCCTCCCGGTATGTCTACCTTCCCCAGCACCCGGTCATACAAAACGGTACCGTTTAGATACGGCCAAACAAGGTTCAAGCATGCCGTTGCAATATAGCAAAGGAACATCACGGCAATCTTTTTTCTATGCGGTTTTAGATAGCCAAGCGTTCGAAAGAAAATATTCTTTCTGTCCATGCACTTTGGACAAATTTTTCTATCCGAGTTCGGATACATGTTTCCGCATATCGGGCAATATGCTTCCAGTTCCTTGTTGCTAAGCAGTTCCGGCGGAATCTCTTTTCCTTCTTTCGACGCGGAAAATGCTTTTTCTACTCTTGTCGCCTCGCCCATGCATTTATTGGAAAATGCGGCAATAGCGCGCGTCTGCCCGTCTGCCTCCGTATCAGTAGCGTCTGGCGCAACAAGCAGCAAAAAACCGCCCGCAACCGTTCGCTCCACCTGAAGCCTGCGAATTTGTTTCAGCGGATAAATCGAAAGCTTCCATTCGCGCTCTGTCTCAATTTGCATCCGAGACAAGTTTTGCGCGCCTTTAAAATAATGGAGTTCTCCAGGGATTGCCTCGGAATCGGCAACCAAAAGCGCCTCTTTTGTAAGCAGCAAATATCCTTCGGTAAAGTGACACTCCAGATTCATATCCACCTTGGCAGTAAGCAAAATGTCCTCCTGCGCAATTCCTTTCTCGGATAAAAGCGGCAGCAGACGTCGCGGAATTTTTTTAATTTCGGGAATTTCCCGATGTTTCTTTTTCACTCCTACCTCCATATCGAAACAAAAAACGAAGAAGGCGCAAACTTCTACCGAGTCCGTGCCTTCTTCGCTTTTTATTTTCTGATTTTATCACGGCTCGATTTGCAGTTGAAATCCCGTAATCGCAGGAGCATTTTCAACTTGCGTTTCGAACCACGGCTTTCTTTCGTTTCACAGATATTTATGCATTTGTGGACAAATGTCCAGCGTTGCAAAATAGTCCTTTATGGTTTCTGCGCGTCGAATCATCTGAACCGAGCCGTCCTCTTTCAAAAGCAGCTCGGCGGATTTCAGTTTACCGTTGTAATTATAGCCCATAGCGTAGCCATGCGCACCGGTATCGTGAATGACCAGATAATCTCCTATGTCGATTTTCGGAAGTTTACGATCAATCGCAAACTTGTCGTTGTTCTCGCAAAGAGAGCCAACAACGTCGTATACGTGATCGCACGGCGCATCTTCCTTTCCCAAAACGGTAATATGATGGTATGCGCCGTACATTGCCGGCCGCATGAGATTTACTGCACATGCGTCAACGCCAATGTACTCTTTGTAAATATGTTTTTCGTGAATGGCCCGCACAACAAGGTGTCCGTAAGGGCCCATCATAAAGCGGCCAAGCTCTGTAAAAATGGCCACGTCTCCCATTCCGGCAGGCACAAGAACTTCCTCAAAAACTTTACGGACTTCTTCTCCTACTTTGAGAATATCCACCGGCTTATCTTCCGGACGATAAGGAATGCCAATTCCTCCCGAAAGGTTAATAAACGCAATGTGCGCACCGGTAGCGTTCTTTAATTCCACAGCCAGCGTAAACAGCGTTCTTGCAAGCGTCGGATAATATTCCTCCGCCGTCGTGTTGCTCACAAGGAACGAGTGAATGCCAAAATGCTCTACGCCAAGCTCCTGAAGCTTACGGTATCCTTCTACCATCTGCTCTTTGGTGCAGCCGTACTTAGCGTCTCCGGGACAGTCCATAATCCCGTTTTCCAGCTCATAGATGCCGCCTGGATTATAACGCATACACACTGTTTTAGGCACTCCGCACTCTTTTTCAAGAAAGGGAATGTGTGTAATGTCATCCAAGTTGATGAAAGCACCTAACTCCTTTGCTTTTGTAAATTCACCAAACGGCGTTTCGTTGGAGGAGAACATAATCTCCCCTTCGGAAAAACCAACTGCATCCGCCATGCAAAGCTCCGACATGGAAGAGCAGTCCGTTCCACACCCTTCTTCCCGAAGGATCTGAAGCAAATATGGGTTGGGAGTCGCTTTTACCGCAAAAAATTCCTTAAATCCCGGATTCCATGCAAACGCTTTACGCAGCTTTCTCGCGTTTTCGCGGATAGCCTTTTCGTCGTAAATATGGAAGGGGGTCGGACAGGTCTTTACAATTTCTTCGACCTGCTCACGTGTTAAAAAGGGAATTTTCATTGGTAAGGCTCCTTTCTTTCTTTTTCCTTGCAAAACAAGGCTCTTCGCGCATTTACCGCTGACAGTTTTTGACGAAGCGCTGTTATTCTATCATATCCGAAACCGGAATGCAATTCTAATTTTTACTCCAAATCGTATCCTTTAAGCATCCGCGCGCGGCTTGGGTGGCGAAGTTTTCGCAAAGCCTTTGCTTCAATCTGACGGATTCTCTCTCTTGTGACGTTGAATTCTCTGCCGACTTCCTCTAGCGTGCGGCTTCTTCCGTCAATCAGTCCAAACCGCAGTTTAAGCACGCGGCATTCCCTGTCTGTAAGCGTATCTAAAAGCTTTTCAATCTGCTCTTGAAGCATCATGTAGGAAATCGCATCCTCCGGGCCTAGCATATGCTCGTCCTTAATAAAATCGCCCAGATGACTGTCGTCTTCCTCGCCAATCGGCGTATCAAGCGAAATCGGGTCTGCGCTGACTTTTAGTACCTCGCGCACTTTTTCCACCGGCATGTTCATTGCCTCTGCCAACTCGTTTTCGTTTGGCTCGCGTCCCAGCTCCTGCAGCAGCATCCGGCTGACCCGGTACGTTTTGTTAATAACTTCTGACATGTGCACCGGTATGCGAATCGTGCGGGACTGGTCGGCAATGGAGCGGGTAATGGCCTGCCGAATCCACCAAGTTGCGTAAGTGCTGAATTTGTAGCCTTTCGTGTGGTCAAATTTATCTACGGCTTTAATCAGCCCCAGATTTCCCTCCTGAATTAAGTCAAGGAAGGAAAGACCCCGACCGACGTAGCGTTTTGCAATGCTTACAACAAGGCGCAGGTTTGCTTCGGTTAACAGCCGCTTTGCCTCCGGGTCTCCTTCGCCAATGCGCGTCGCAAGGGCAATCTCCTCCTCCACGCTTAACAAAGCGTATCCGCCAATTTCTCTAAGATACTGTTTTACCGGGTCGTCCGAAAGCGCGTTTGCCATTTCGGAGAGCTCCTCCGCGTCCGCAATGGCGCTGTTCTCCTCGTCCATATTCAAAAGCGCCTGTTCGTCCGGCTCTTCTTCCTCCGGCAGATGCGTCAGCACCGAGATCCCTTTTGACTCCAGATATTCGTAAACTTTCTCGTACTCCGCATCGCTGTGCAGGACGTCTTTTAAACGCCGGATTACCTGATCGGCATCCAATACGCCCTTGCTTTCATTTCCTGCTTTTACGAGCTCTGCCAGCCTTTCCTCTAACAATGCCGCACGTTCTTCCATGTATTTCCTCCGCCTTTCAGCCTCTATTTCTTTTCGTTTTCCTTTATCTTCCGATAACAATACTGTATAATATCGCTTCTTTTTACAATGCCAATAAATATGTTGTTGTCGTCCGTCACCGGAACAAAATTCTGATTAATCGCCATATTAATCAAATCTTCGACTTCCGCATTCACATTCACTGCAAGGTTATTGGTCTTTCTCGGAATTTTACTAATGGGAATATTCTCATAGTCTTTCCGATTTAAACCTACTTCTTTTTGAATTGCCCAAAGCAGGTCGCCTTCCGTAATCGTTCCTACGTATTTCCCGGAGCGGTCAAGCATAGGAATGGAGCTGTAACGGTGATACTCCATCTTTTCCAGAACTTGGCGCAGAGTATTGGTATCCATTACATGCGCCACCTCGTTTTTAGGAGTTAAAAAGAATAGAATGTTCATGCGCTGCACCCTTTCGCTTTTGTCCGTATTGCCGCCCTGCCGCTTTATTCCGGCTGTAGGCAGACGACGAGCCACATTATAGCATTTTCGCTCGTTGCGTGTCAATAAAAGAACGCGCTCCTTCTTGACAAACGCACCCCTCTGCCATATAGTGAACATAATCTTTACATTTTGGAAGGGGGATACTGCATGAAAATCAGAACCCGGTACGCACCGAGCCCAACCGGTCGAATGCACGTTGGAAATCTGCGCACCGCCTTATATGAATTTCTGATTGCCAAACACGAGGGCGGCGATTTTATTTTAAGAATTGAGGATACAGACCAGGAGCGTTATGTGGAAGGCGCTACGGAGATTATTTACCGCACGCTAAAGGAAACCGGACTTGTACACGACGAAGGCCCCGACAAAGACAAAGGCTTTGGCCCTTATGTGCAAAGCGAGCGCGTAGCCAAAGGCATTTATCTGGAGTATGCAAAACAGCTGATTGAAAAAGGCGAAGCCTACTACTGCTTTTGTACAAAAGAGCGGCTGGAGAGCTTAAAGAGCGTCGTTACCGAGAGCGAAAACGGCAAGGAAATCACGAAGTACGACAAGCACTGCCTTTCCCTGTCGCAGGACGAAATTCGCGAAAAGCTTGCTGCTGGAACGCCTTACGTTATCCGGCAAAACACGCCTTCCACGGGAACGACTACGTTTACCGACGCCGTTTACGGAGAAATTACCGTAAACAACGAAGAGCTTGACGACATGATTCTTATCAAAAGCGACGGTTATCCAACCTACAACTTCGCGAATGTGATCGACGACCACCTTATGCAAGTTACGCACGTAGTGCGCGGAAACGAATACCTTTCTTCTACGCCTAAGTACACGCGGCTTTATCAGGCCTTTGGCTGGGAGGAGCCCGTTTACATTCACTGCCCGTTAATTACAAATGAAGAGCACCAAAAGCTTTCCAAGCGAAGCGGTCACTCCTCTTTTGAGGATTTGATCGAGCAGGGTTTTGTGCCGGAAGCCATTGTAAACTTTATTGCGCTTTTGGGTTGGAGTCCGACATCGAACCGGGAGCTTTTCACACTTGATGAGCTGATTCAGGAATTTGACTATCGTCACATCAGCAAATCTCCCGCTGTTTTCGACATGACGAAGCTTCGCTGGATGAACGGCGAATACTTAAAAGCTATGGACAGCGAGCGGTTTTATGCGATGGCAGAGCCTTATATTCGCGAAACAGTAAAAAAAGACTACGACTGCAAGTTAATTGCGGAGCTTGTAAAGACAAGGATCGAAACATTTTTGGATATCGCAGAGAAAATTGATTTCTTTGACGAGCTTCCGGATTACGATATTGCCATTTACACGCACAAGAAAATGAAAACGAATGCAGAGATTTCCTTGCAGGTGCTTAAGGAAATGCTGCCGCGCTTTGAGGCGCTTTTGGAGTACTCCATTCCTGCCATAGAAAAGGTATGCATGGACTACGTGGCAGAAAAAGGAATCAAAAACGGCATCTGCCTGTGGCCGGTTCGGATTGCCGTCTCCGGAAAGCAAAACACGCCGGGAGGCGCATATGAAATTATGAATATTTTAGGAAAGGAAGAGAGTCTTCGACGCATTCGCATCGGCATAGAAAAGCTCTCTTAAGCCACACGGATGAAACCAAATCCCGCCCAGACAGAAGCCATTTGTCACGACAAGGGACCAATGCTGGTGCTGGCAGGACCCGGCTCCGGTAAGACAACTGTCATTACCGGCCGGGTTCAATATCTTTTGACCCGGCAAAACGTCTCGCCCGAACAGCTTCTTGTTATCACATTTACCAAAGCCGCCGCAACCGAAATGCGCCAGCGCTTTGAACTTCTTACCCGGAAGGAACATCCTCCCGTTGTCTTTAGTACATTTCACGCTGTCTTCTTTCAAATTCTCCGCTACGCCTACAACTACAGCGCAGCAAGCATCCTGCGCGAATCCGAAGCCATGCGCATTCTGACCGATATTCTTGGAAGGCTGGATCCAGCGCTTGCCAAAGAGCTGGATCTCGTGCTGTCGGTTTTGCACGATATTGCCCTCTACAAAGGCAATCATTGTCCGCTTTTTAAAGAGGAAAAAGCAAGCGCGCCTCGGGGAATTTGCCCGCCGGAAGTCTTTTTTGCTGCATTGCACGAATACGAAAGGACGCTTCGGAAGCAAAGGCGTCTGGATTTTGAGGACATGCTTCTTTTAACTTACGATTTACTTACTAAGCGGCCGGACATTCTCTCTTTTTGGCAAAACCGTTTTCACTATATTCTGATTGATGAATTTCAGGACGTCAACCGACTGCAATACGAAATTGTCCGCCTGCTTGCCGCCCCGCAAAACAATCTGTTTGTCGTTGGGGACGACGATCAAGCGATTTATGGTTTTCGCGGATCGCGCCCAGAGCTGATGCTTCAATTTCCTGTAGATTATCCGAATGCAAAAACTGTATTGCTAAACATCAACTACCGCTCTCCGGCGCCAGTCTTACAGGCGGCGCTTCGCCTAATTTCCGTAAACAAAAAGCGCTATCCCAAAGCGCTTATCGCGCGCAGGCAGGAAGGAGAACCCGTACACATCCACCAATTTGCCTCCTGCGCCGAGGAAAACCATTTTTTAATACAGCACGTCCGCGAGCTCCAAAAAAAGAACACGCCGCTTTCGCAAATCGCCGTGCTCTACCGAACCAATTCCCAGCCCAGAGTTCTTGTGCAAGCTCTGCGGGAAGCGGAAATTCCCTATGTTCTTCACGGCAAACTGCCTTGCCTATATGACAATGCTCACGTTGCTCCGGTACTTTCTTACCTCCGGCTTGCAGTCGGCGGCCGCCACCGCACGGACGCACTGCAAATTGCCAACAAGCCGGTTCGCTACATAAAACGACAGGCGTTTCCATCGGAAATCGTGGATTTTGACGCCGCGAGGCAATGGTATCTAAATCAAGACAAGGGCTACGTGGCGGAACGAATTGCACGACTGCAATACGACCTTTGCATGATCGGAAAAACAGATCCCTACGCTGCCATTCACTACATACGAAACATCGTAGGCTACGACGAATTTTTGCAAACAACGCTGCACTCTTCGGACACTGCGTTTGACCTTCTTGACGAAGTGATGGAGGAAGCCGGCCGCTTTTCAACGATTCCGGCGTTTCTTGACTACACAGCGCATGTGCAAAAAAGAGAAAAGGAAAATGCCACCCGAACAACCCAAAACAAAGACGGCGTTGCCCTGATGACATTTCACGCAAGCAAGGGATTAGAATTCCCTTATGTGTTTGTAATTGACTGCAACGAGACGCTGCTCCCGCACAAAAGAAACCTTCTGCCTGAGCAAATCTGCGAAGAACGCCGCCTGCTCTACGTTGCTATGACAAGAACGAAGGAAGTTTTGCACCTTTTCTCCGTCAAGAAGAAATTCGGGAAGGAACTGGCTGTGTCCCGTTTTCTAAAAGAAATTCAAGACTAGTCTTCCTCTTCTAAGGCGTCGAGCATCTCTTCTTCCTCCATATACTGGTCAAAAGCCTCCGAAACCTCTTCAAACTCCTCGTCGGTTTCTATATTTTCCAACCGAATGTCGTCCTCGTTTTCCGGGTTTTGGAAAAACCGATACAGATACACCGGTGCTTCCTCTTTTTCCTGAGGAAGAAGCGCAATGTATTCGATGTCCCGCGCAGGGAAAACTGCAATTACGTCACACACCAGTTCTTCCCCGTCGTCCAAAAACAGCGTCACCGTATCTCGTTCCAGATTTTCTTCGTAGTCTGCCATAAGCCACCTCCTGTTTTTTCTTATCATATCAAAAAAAGAACGCAGGGTCAAACCGAATTGCCTTTCCCCCTCCGATATGCTATACTTTCTTAATCAAGCTGCGCGAAGGGAGGCTGCCCGCTGTGGAACCAAGGGAACCGATTCCTATCCGGATTTCCGTCCGGGATTTCGTAGAATTTATTTTGCGAAGCGGCGACTTAGACAGCCGCTCTTCGCTGCGGGATTTGGACGCCATGCAGGAAGGCGCCCGGCTGCATCGAAAAATACAAAAGCGCCAAGGAAGCTTTTACCGGAGTGAGGTTTCCCTGTCTATGACCGTTCAAGCTTCTTGGGAAGAGCTTTCTTTTTCTTTAACGGTTGAGGGACGCGCTGACGGCATACTTACGCTTGGCGCATTAGAAACGCGCTCGCAGGTAGAAAACACGGCGCTGACTTTTTCAGATGTTCCGGCGGCAATCGATGAAATTAAGTGCGTTCTTCGCGACTTGTCGGGCATTTCCGAACCTGCTCCGGTGCATCTGGCGCAGGCAAAATGCTATGCCTATTTTTATGCGCGCCAAAACAATCTGGAGCAGATTGCCGTACAAATGACTTACTGCTCCTTAGAGACGGAACAACTCCGCTATTTCACAGAGTTTTATTCGACGAAAGAACTGGAAGTCTGGTTCTACGCGCTTTGCCGCGAGTATTGCAAATGGGCGTACTGGGAAACGCGGCACGCCGCACAGCGAAACGCATCGATCCAAGCGATGTCCTTTCCGTTTTCCTATCGGCCCGGGCAAAAGGCGCTTGCTGCTACGGTATATCGAACCATCTCCGAAGGAAAGCGGCTATTTGTAGAAGCGCCGACAGGGGTAGGAAAAACCATCTCTACAATCTACCCAACCATCAAAGCGATGGGCGAAGGGATTACGTCCAAGCTGTTTTATCTAACGGCAAAAACAATCACGCGGACAGTTGCCGAAGATACGTTTCGGCTTTTGATGGAGCAGGATCTTGCTTTTCTTCCTCTTACGATAACGGCAAAGGAAAAGGTTTGCGTTTTGGAAAAGCCGTCCTGCAATCCTCTGGATTGCCCGCGTGCCAAAGGGCATTTTGACCGTATTAACGACTGCCTCTACGCAATGCTTTCTTCGGGCGGTATGTTTACGCGCGAAAAACTGCTTTCCTACGCGGAAGAATACCAAGTGTGCCCTTTTGAAATGAGCCTTGATCTTGCGCTGTTTTCCGACGCGGTAATCTGCGATTACAACTATGCCTTTGACCCGAACGTTTTTCTTCGTCGGTTTTTTAGCGCAGACGGAGGGGATTATGTCTTTTTGATTGACGAGGCGCACAACCTTGTTGATCGTGCCAGAGAAATGTATAGCGCCGTGCTTGAGGAGCGAAAGATTACAGCGGCAAAAAAAGCGGCAGCGACGCTGCCAAAAAATAAAGCGCTTCTCCGACAGCTTGACGCGGTTGAGAAAAAAGTATTGGCGCTTAACATTCTTTGCAAAGGACTTACTACACTTTCGGATATTGACGGACTTTGCCTGTCGCTTTTGCGGCTGCTTAGCAGCATAGAAACGCTCCTGCCGGAAATTCGCCAAGTTCCTCCGGAGGAACTGCTTCAATTATACTTTGACGTAAGGCATTTCCTCTCCATGCACGACATCTTTGACGACCATTTTTTAGTCTATGGCAATACATCCGAGAACGGTGATTTTTTTGTACGCATTCAATGTATGGATCCGTCCCGACCGCTTAGAGCCTGTCTTGACAAAGGACGCGCCGGCGTATTTTTTTCCGCTACGCTTTTGCCAATTCGGTACTACATGGAGCAGTTTGGCGCCGAAGAAGACGACTACGCGATCTATGCGCCGTCTCCTTTCCCTGCGAAAAACCGAAAGATTTTGATTGCGCCGGAAATAAACACCCGCTATTCTCACCGCAACGAAGCGCAGTTTCAAAAAATCCACGACTACATCCGCTGCTTTTGCGGGGCGCAGACCGGAAATTACCTCATCTTTTTCCCTTCTTATCAGATGTTGTCACAGATGCTGCCTTATTTTGCATTGCTGCCATGGGAAATACAAATTCAAAAAGCGGGAATGACGGAAGAAGAACGAGAAGCTTTTCTTTCCGGCTTTGAGACGGCCGGGAACGTTACAAGGCTCGGACTATGCGTGATGGGAGGAATTTTTAGCGAAGGGATTGATTTGCGCGGCGAGCGGCTGATTGGAGCCGTTATCGTTGGCCCTGGACTGCCTATGTTTTGTCCGGAGCGTGACCTTTTCCGAAGTTACTACGACACCCGCTGCCAAAACGGCTTTGCGTACGCTTACCTCTTCCCGGGGATGAACAAGGTTTTGCAATCCGCCGGCCGCGTAATTCGAACAATGCAGGACCGGGGAGCTGTTTTGCTTCTTGACGACCGCTTCGCAACGCCCGCCTACCGCGAGCTCTTTCCACGCGAATGGACGCCAAACGAAACCGTTACTCTTTCGTCGCTTCCTCGTCTGCTTGCAGACTTTTGGTCGTATCCGGCATCTGAAGACGCTCTGTAAGGCAGCCAACGCGAAAATGCCTGCTCTGGCACGCAACTTCCCCGTCCGTGTGCACATATACCGCGCGGTCGGCAATCAGCTCGACTTCCGCGCTTTCAAAAGCCACAACACCGTCATGCTTGATATGCGTTCCCTTTAACAGCGTAGGCAAAAGCGTTAAAACGCGAAACCTGGAAATTCCGTGCGCAATAACGAGCGAGAGTTTGCCGTCAACCGGATTTGCCGACGGCGCCATACGCAGCCCTCCCCCTTCGTAGGGATGTATCATAAAGCAGACGAAAATAACATCCTGAAACGAGCGGGAAATTCCATTGGCAATCAAAGTCATAGAAAACCTCGGGTTCCGGAATACTTGCAAAACAGCCGTAACGAGGTAGCTTAATTTTCCGGCGTGCAGCCGGTTTAACCATCTTTTAAGAGGCGTCTGATTAACAGCGTGACACACCTCGGCGTCGTATCCGCAGCCGCAGCTGCCCGCAAAACTAAACGCTGTGCTCGGGACGTCCAAAAGCTCCACCCTGCCAACGTCAAAAAACCGCGTCTTTTTTGTTTTTAGAAGAAGCTCTATGGCAGCTTCCGTTTTCTTAGGAAGTCCCATGCCCCGCGCAAAATCGTTTCCGGAGCCTGCCGGAACTACGCCAAAGCAAAGCGTCTCCTTTAACACAAGGCCACTAAGCGCTTCGTTTAAGGTTCCGTCTCCTCCGACTACCCAAATCGTCTTTTTCTCCGGCGACAAGCTTAGCTCCCGCGCAAGGCGCTTCGCATCGCCTTCGCGCTTTGTTTTGTGGATTTCGTACTCTACGCCCGCCTCCGACATCTTCGTCTCCAGCAGCTGCAAAAGACTTTGCCTTGCGCCAATGCGCGCATTTTCATTCACTATGAGATGTATTTTCATTTTGTTTTTCCTTCGCAGGTTTTGCCAAACGGCGCTCTTTTGCAATATAAATCGGACGATGCTTGATCTCTAGATAGGCCTTGGAAAAATACTGTCCCAGAATGCCTATCATCAGCAGCTGAAGCCCGCCGATAAAAAGAATTACCGTAATCAGCGTAGGATATCCCGCTACCGGATCTCCCCAGACAATCGTCTTTACGAGGACAACAAACATCATAAGGAACGCTAAAATGCAAAACAAAACGCCCAAGAGCGAAGAAATTGCTAACGGAACGGTAGAAAACGCCGTAATACCGTCAAGCGAGTACCGCAGCAGACTGGAAAAAGACCATTTGCTTGTCCCTGCCGTTCGCTGCACGTTATGGTAGCCAATCCACTTCGTTCGAAAGCCGACCCATGCGAAAATGCCTTTCGTAAAACGGTTATACTCGCTGATAGAGAGTACTGCGTCCACAACCTGCCTTGTCATCATGCGATAGTCCGTTGCGCCTTGCACAATGTCGATACCGGAAATCTTCTTGTTCAGCTTGTAAAAACAGCGGGAGAAAAAGGAACGTGCTTTTCCCTCGCCCGTACGGTCAACCCGGCGCATAGCAACGCAGTCGTATTCTCCTCCAGCAAGCGTGCGATACATTTCCGGAAGATATTCCGGCGGGTGCTGCAAGTCGGCATCCATAACGACCGCATAATCCCCGATCGCATTTTGCAATCCGGCATAAATCCCCGCTTCTTTTCCGAAATTGCGGGAAAAGGAAATATAATGAACTCTGGAATCCGCTTCTGCAAGTTCCTTTAATATTGGCAGTGTGCGGTCCCGCGAGCCGTCGTCAATAAACAGAAGTTCTATTTCTAACTCCTTTGGAAACTGCTCGCTTACGCGGCACATTTCCTTGTAAAAAGACGAAAGAACTTCTTCCTCGTTATAACATGGTACAATCACAGACAAGCATTCTTTTTTCATAAGAATCCTCTTTTCCGAGCGGCCAACCGCTCATAAAAAATCCGCATGTTTTCGCACGCAGATTCATTCTAAACGATACCCCTATCATTGTCAATGCCGGAAACAGATATGCGGCTGCCAAAGCAGCCGCACGCAGAAGTGAAAACAGAAATGAAAAACAGAAAAACTCAGATCAGATTCTGGAAAAAGTATAGCAGATTTTTCCACTCTGTACGATTCACTAAACGACTAAGAAATTTGCGGCATTCTGTACAGGCAGCAGCGAAAATTTATTCGATTGCGGCGTTTTTTCATAAAAAATTGCACCAAAAAATTGCCCGGTTTTCGGCGGTTTTGCTGGCTCCTCTTGGAAAGGACTTGCCTCCCGCCTCAAAATCTGGTAAAATTCCTATGTTATATCTACCACATCCTGTATTTCAGAGAGAAAACAGGAAAATCAACACAGCTTTGCAGCGGAGGTAATCATGGCAGCAGAATACAACGGCAGTCAAATCGTAGTGCTTGAAGGGCTGGAGGCCGTTCGCAAACGTCCCGGTATGTACATCGGTTCTACAGGAACGCGCGGACTGCATCACTTAATCTGGGAAATACTAGATAACGGCATCGACGAACATCTGGCCGGATACTGCAGCGAGATTAACATCGTCTTGCATAAAGACGGCGGCATTACGATTACCGACCACGGACGCGGCGTGCCGGTAGATATCCATCCTACGAAAAAAATTCCGACGGAGCGCGTCGTTTACACGATTCTTCACGCGGGCGGAAAGTTCGGAAATACCGCTTATAAAGTTTCCGGCGGTCTGCACGGCGTTGGCGCATCGGTAGTAAACGCCCTCTCCCGCAAGATGATTGTTGAAGTTAAAAAAGGCGGCTCTATTTACCGCGACGAATACAAAGACGGCGGCAAGCCGGTCACAAAGCTGGTAGACGGAATGCTTCCGGTTGTTGGCTCCTGCAAAAAATCCGACACCGGCACAAAAGTTACGTTTTATCCAGATCCGGAAATTTTTGAAACCGTCGAATTTAAGGCGGAGACCATTTGCAAACGTCTTCAGGAAATTGCCTACCTGAATAAGGGACTGACCGTTACGTTTCTAGATGAGCAC
The DNA here is from genome assembly GCA_944384025.1 of uncultured Lachnospiraceae bacterium. Classification (GTDB taxonomy): domain Bacteria; phylum Bacillota; class Clostridia; order Lachnospirales; family Lachnospiraceae; genus ISDg. The sequence continues at coordinate 59,377 of CALWRS010000007.1, read as the reverse complement.
ACCGCAGAAGAACGCACGTACTTTGAAGAAAACGGCATTAAAAGCTTTGTCTCCTACCTAACCCGCGAAGAAACGCCTTTGCACGCGGAGCCAATTTATCTGGAGGGCACCAAGGGCGATATCGAAGTAGAAGTTGCTTTTCAATACACAACCTCCTATACCGAGCAAATTAACGCTTATTGCAACCGCATTAACGTTGTAGACGGAGGAACGCTCGTAACGGGCTTTAAAACAGCGCTGACGCGCGTGATGAATTCTTATGCGCGCGAGCTGGGCGTTTTAAAGGACAAGGACGAAAATTTTGACGGGAAAGATATCCGAAACGGAATCCTCGCCATTATCTCCATCAAGCACCCTGACCCGCAGTTTGAAGGACAGACAAAGACGAAGCTTGGAAACACCGACGCCAAAGTGGCGGTAGACGAAATTTTTGCCGCCGAGGCGACGCGCTACTTTGATAAAAACGTAGAAATCCTTAAAAAGATTCTCGATAATTCGCTGCGCTCTTATCATGCCCGAAAAGCAAGCGATAAAGCGCGCACGGCTGTTTTAAAACAGCTAAACGACGTCGATACAAAAAGTAAACTCGCCGCATGTTCCTCGAAAAAGCCTTCCGAGTGCGAAGTGTTTCTTGTCGAGGGCGATTCCGCAGGCGGTACGGTAAAAACCGCGCGAAACCGCAAGACGCAGGCTGTTCTTCCGCTGCGCGGAAAAATTCTAAACGTAGAAAAAGCGACGCTTGAAAAGATTTTGCAAAACAACGAAATAAAGTCCATGATTGCCGCATTTGGCTGCGGGATTGGGGACGAGTTCGACATTAAAAAGCTGCGTTACGATAAGATCATTATCCTGACCGATGCGGACGTTGACGGCGCTCACATCAGTACGCTGCTGCTCACTTTCTTTTACCGCTTTATGCCGGAGCTGATTATGGAAGGCAAGATTTACCGTGGTCTCCCGCCGCTATACAAAGTGGAATACGAATCGACCGGAAAAAAGAGCAAGAAAAAAGAAAGCGTTTATTTGATGAACGACTACGAGCTTGAGAAATTCCGCCGGGAACAGGAAGGCAAAAGCCGGATTGTCAGCTTACAGCGCTACAAGGGACTTGGAGAAATGGATGCCGGCCAGCTTTGGGAGACGACGCTTGACCCGCAGTCGCGCGTTTTGGCGCAAGTGCAAATTTCCGACACCGTGGAGGCCGACGAAGTCACTTCCCTGCTAATGGGCGCTAACGTACCACCCCGGCGGGCGTTTATCATGGAAGAGGCGCAATACGCAAATCTCGATATTGTATAAGCAAGGAGAACGGTTTTGAAACAGGAACGAAACGACATTATTCAATTGGATTTTTCCGAGGAAATGCGAACCTCCTACCGGGATTACTCGGTCAGCGTAATTATCGCAAGAGCGCTGCCGGACGTGCGCGACGGGTTAAAACCGGTTCAAAGACGCATTCTCTACGCGATGAGCGAATTAAACCTCGCTCCGAAAAAGCCGCACCGTAAAAGCGCGCGTATTGTCGGCGACACTATGGGTAAATTTCACCCGCACGGCGACTCGTCCATTTACGACGCTCTTGTGCACATGACAGAAGACTATTCGCTGTCGATTCCGCTTGTAGACGGGCACGGAAACTTTGGCTCTATTGACGGCGACGGCGCGGCCGCCATGCGCTACACCGAGGCCAGGCTCTCCGAAGGCGCTATGACGTTACTAGAGCATCTGGATGACGGTCTGGTAGAGTTTATTCCGAACTTCGACGACAGCGAAAAAGAGCCGACTGTATTGCCCGCTATGCTGCCGAACCTTTTGATTAACGGAACGACCGGTATCGCCGTTGGTATGGCGACCAACATTCCGCCGCATAACCCGGTCGAAGTAATCGACGGAGCAATCGCTCTGATGCACGACCCGTATCTTAGCACCAACGAGCTGATGGCGCTTATCCCTGGTCCGGATTTTCCAACCGGCGGCACCGTCATTAACGCAAGCGATTTGCGAACGCTTTATGACACCGGAGAAGGACGCATCCGTATTCGCGCAAAAGCGGAAATCGAAAACGGTGAGTATGGAAGAAAGAACATCGTTATCACGGAAATCCCTTTTACCGTTGCCGGAAGTAAGTCGCGCCTTGTAGAATCGCTTGTGAACGTAATGCGCGATAAAGTCTTCGACGAAATCAGCGATATTCGCGACGAGTCTTCCAAAGAGGGCATCCGCATTGTAATCGAAGTTAAGAAGGACCGCGATCCGGAAAATCTTTTAAACGGTCTGTACAAAAAAACGGCCATGGAAGATACTTACAGCGCGAATTTCCTTGCTGTTAAGAATAAGCAGCCGATGCTCTTTACGCTAAAGACCCTACTTCAGGAGTTTATTGACTTTCAGGAGGAGCTTTATACAAAAGAATACCGGCACCTGCTTGCTAAGGCGCAGGCGCGGTTAGAAATTGTCGGCGGTTTGATTCGTGCGGTAGACGTAATTGACGTGATTATCGAAGTGCTGCGCGGCTCTACCTCTATCCGGCAGGCTCGTACTTGCCTAATGTGCGGCGATATTACCGACATTCGGTTTAAAACGCCGGAAGCTTCGAAAATTGCCGCTACCTTTGATTTCACCGAGCGACAGGCGGACGCTATTTTGTCGATGCAGCTAAGCAAGCTGATTGGGCTTGAAATTTTGCGGCTGCACGAAGAAAACGACGACCTCGTTAAAAAAATTAAGCAGTACGAAAAAATTCTCGGGAAAAAGAGCGAACTGTATAAGGTGATTGAGCAGCAGCTTCTTGTGTTCCGCGATCGGTTCGCGCAAGCGAGAAAGACGGTCATTACCGACTTGAACGCTAAAGAATATATCGTAGAGGAAAAAATCGAGGATTTATATGTTCTTATCGACCGCTTCGGTTATACGAAAGCGATTGACGCTTCGACTTACCAGAAGACCCAAGAAGAGACACTTCGCGAGTTTTCTCATATTGTACGCATGAAATCCAACGACCGTCTTTGCCTTTTTACTGCCGAGGGCAATTTGCATCAGCTAAAGGTCGCCGCTATCCCGCGCACACGCGTCCGCGAAAAAGGCACGCTTCTTCAGACGCTCACAAAAGTCGGACAGGAAAACATTTTGCTCTACATTCCTTTTGAACAGCTTTTTGAGTCGCAGCTTTTGTTCGTCACCAAAAACGGATTAATCAAGCAAGTTTCCGGCATAGAATTCGACACGAGTAGAACAGTTATTACAACTACAAAACTGGAACCGGGCGACACACTTTGCGGCATTAGCGCACTAAGCGCTGCCGAAGTGCTCTCCGGACACCGAAAGGTCATTTTACTAACGGAAAAAGGGCTCTCTCTTGGCTTTGCACTGGAAGAAGTGCCGGAACTGAAAAAAACGAGCAAGGGCGTAAAAGCCATTGCTCTTGAAAAAAATGATTCCGTTGCTTACGCAACTGCCGTAAGCGACAAAGCGGAAACATTCTCCTTTGAAGGAAAAGAATACAGCGCACGAAAAGTCCGCAACCGAAAGCGCGGCGCGAAGGGACAAAACGCGGCGCTGTAATTCAAGACTCGCTCGCGAGTCTTGGCGCGGGATTCGGGTCGGCTTTTGCCGACATAATTCCTATCCGAATCCCTGCGCATCCTCGCGGAGCGTATAGCAGATGGGGGATTGACACCCGCCGCTGATACAAATTTGTTACCCACCGCCTATAGAGGCGGGGGTCATCTCCCATCTGGTATACAAGCTATTTTTTAAGAATCCGCTCCGCGTTTCGGTAGAGCATGTCGTCTAACTCCTGTGCCGTCAACCCTAAGCCCTCGAGCACCGACAGCTCTAACGCCGGATTCCACATAGGATAATCCGACCCAAAGACAAGTCGGTGCGAACCGTAGAGGCGTATAAGCTCTAACGCCCGACGCTTCCCAATAAACATGATCGAACTGCTGCAATCCATGTAGCAGTTTTTATCTTGAAGGTACTCGACCGCTACATCAAAAACCGACCAGCCGCCAAAGTGCGCGGCGATTAACTCCAACCGCGGGAAATCGTCCAAAATCTTTCGGACGCGTCTTGGATGGTCGTAGTCAAAACGATAATCCCCGCAATGGACAAGTAATGGAAGCCGGCCCTGCAAATAGTCATATACCGGATACATCCGCTTGTCGTCTACAAAAAACTGCTGCGAATCCGGATGCAGTTTTAGTCCGCGAAGTCCAAGCTGTTCTATCCTCTCCAGCTCTCCCAGCAAATCTTCATAGTCTGGGTGCAGCGTTCCAAAGCCAATCAATTCCTCTGGATATTTCTCCATTTCCTCTGAAATAAAGTCGTTTACACTTCTTACCTGCTTTGCGCCGGTCGCAACCGAATGTACGATGTAGTTTGTAATCCCTGCAGGCTTGCCAAGGCGTAAAAGCGTTTCCGCCGTGCCATCGGCCGCCATCGGAAGCTGGTAGAAATGTCCGACGCCTTCCACGGCTCGCGCCGCTATTTTTTCCGGATAAATATGTGCATGAAAATCGTAAATCATTTTTCCCTCCGTATTTTTCCGTCTGTAGCCGAGCGAATCAGCGCGAGACAACCAAGGATTCCCTGATTGTCTCCTAAAGACGGCGGACAGATGTAGCGTTCCATATTTTGAAGCTCCTCGGTAACCAGATAGCCGTTTAAATAAGCGTGCACTTTTTCCCGAATCAAAGGAAACAGTTTCTTTTGGTGCATCACGCCGCCGCCAAGCACAATCTTTTGGGGCGAGAGCACACATATGTATCCGGCAATCGCCTGTGCCAGATAATCTGCCTCCAACTCCCAAACGTCGTCGCGGTCTGTAAGGCATTCGGCATCTGCGCCGTAGCGCGCTCGAATCGCCGTGCCGCTTGCCAGTCCTTCCACGCAATTTTCGTGGTATGCGCAAACGCTTTGCAGCGTATCCCCTTCGCGCCTTTGAACGCGGACATGTCCCGCCTCCGGATGCAGCATTCCCTGCACGGTTTTCCCGTGAATAACAAGTCCGGCGCCAATTCCGGTTCCAACCGTCAAGTACAATACGTTCGAGAGCCCTCTCGCACAGCCGTAGACCACTTCGCCAAGGCACGCACCGTTTACATCCGTATCTAATGCAATCGGAATGCCAAGCGGCCGCAGTTGCGCAAGCAAATCGTAATATCTCCACGCCGTCTTTGTCGTCTCTAAAAGAGTTCCAAAGCGCGCGGAGGCTTCGTCAAGAACAATCGGTCCAAACGCCGCCACGCCAAGCCCGGCAATGTCTTTTCCTTGAAACCATGCCGCAACCTCCTGCATCGTTTCCTGCGGGCCCCACGTTGGGATTCTTACTTTTTCTTCCACGACGCCGTCTTCCGTAAGAACTGCGCAAACCATTTTGGTTCCGCCGGCCTCCAAAGCTCCATATTTCATCTCGCGGTTTTTTCCTTCCCTAAATTAACCAATATCGTAAACCGAACGAACCGAAAAACGAGTCGCGCTTCCCTCAACAATGCGGATTCGTTTTTCCCCGGGATTCATATCGAAATAGTTGTCGTCAAAAACGCAGTCGCCGTCCTTTGCTATTATCTCAACCGAGCGCGCATATGCCTTTGCGGTAACCGTAATCTCCTCTCCTTCCACAAAAAGCGAGAGCTTTGGATCCACAAATGCAAAGTGCTTCGGAGCTGTAAACAGCGTACTGCCCTCCGACACGATTTTGCCGTCTTGCAGGAAACGGAAGCTAAGATACGATTCCAGTTCCGGGTAAGACGAAAAATCCAGCTCCGAAAGCCATGCGCCATCAAACGCTGCCACCGTAATCTCTTCTTCTCCCTGACAGCAAACGATTCCCTGCGGCGTGCGCAGTTCCCATTGCACCACGCCTTTGACTTCGCTTGGCGTCTCGTTTGCTACGTGAAGCTTTGCCGCTAAGCGAATCGGGGCGGGCTCGCTGACGCAGGACGGACGCTGCGTTAATTCCCCCGTCTCCTCGCAGCTGATATGGATTGGCTCGAACATCCTCTTTTCCCCGTAATGCAGCGCTTTCCAGCGGCCAAAATAATCGATGCTCGACCAAGATGCTCCCGGCCAGATGTCGTTTAGCTGCCAGACAACCGTTCCCATGCATTCGCCGCGATGCCTGCGAAAATGCTCCGCTCCGTAGCGAATCGCCTCCATTTGCAAAAGCTGCGACGCGTAGAGCAAGTGAGAAAAGTCTTTAGGGTAACGGAAGGTTGCCGCCATATATTGCAGGATTTTTCCATTGGCCTGCGCATTTCTTTGGTGCATCTCCATAACGCGGGAGAAAATGTTTCTGTCGCACGGCTCTGTAAAACTGTTCACGGTCTTTTCGCAAGGAAACGCCTGAAACCCAAACTCTGAGAGGTAGGAAAAGCAATATTTTCGAAATTCCGTAATCGGCTTTCCGCCGTGCCATACGTCCCAATAATGCGTATCGCCTTTGTGCTGCGCCCAAGGGTTGTCGTAATTTCCTCCTGCGGACGGAGACGACGGCCAGTAAAACGTCTGCGGATCGTTTTCACGAACGAGGTCCGGAATAATATACTCAAAAATTTTTATGTAATCGCAAAACTGCTTCTGCGACGGTTTCCAAGCTTTGTCAAGCGTCTGCGTCTCCATCTCGTTGTTCCCGCACCAAAGCCCCAAACATGCGTGATGGCGGATGCGGCGAATGTTTTGCGTGATTTCTTCCCGAATGTTTTCTTCAAACGCTTCCGTCAGCTCGTAATTCGCGCAGGAGAACATAAAATCCTGCCAGACCAAAAGTCCCAGCTCATCGCACAAGTCAAAAAACCAGTCGTCCGGGTAATAGCCCCCGCCCCAAACGCGAATGCAGTTATGATGCGCCGCTACGGCAGCTTCTAAAAGCTTCCTTGTACGCTCCTTACTGACGCGCCCAAGCAAATTGTCTTCCGGAATATAATCCGCTCCCATGGCAAAAATCAGCTGCCCGTTCACTTCGTGGGCGAAGTTTTCTCCCCACGCAGTCTTGTCCCTATTCACCGTTACCGTGCGCAGTCCAATGCGCTTTTCCCATACGTCCAGCAGATTTCCGCTTTCATCCGTCAGCTCCACCGTTGCCGTATACAGCGGCTGTCCTCCGTATCCGGCGGGCCACCAAAGCTTCGGACTTGGGATACAAACGACGCCGGTTTCTTCGTCTTGCAAGTATACGGTTCCATCCGGTCCTGTCACGTATATTTCTAGGGAAACGTCCGGCTCGTCTGTCTTTGCGGCAAGCATATCAAGCGTAACGGAAAAATCAAGAATCACTGCACCTTCCATGTGGGTCTGCACCGGATATACTTCCGCAAAGCGCGCCACCGAGCCAAAGACAAGGCGCACCGGTCGGAAAATTCCCATATCGGGAATCCGTGGGCCCCAGTCCCAACCAAACATACAATGTGCTTTTCGCAAATGTGGAAAGCCTAACATGGAGTCCCACGAACCGCCGCAAAATACTTTTTCGTTTTCTTCCTTGATGTAGCGTACCGGTGAAAAAATACGCACCAGAAGAAGATTTTCTCCTTCGTGCACAAGCCCGTGCAGCTCGCACTCGTAGCTTCGGTGCATATTCTCTGTTTTTAGTGCCAGCTTGCCGTTTATGTAAACTTCTGCAAGCGTGTCGATGCCATCAAAGCAAAGCGCAAGAAAGTCCTCCTCAAGCATTTGCCGCGTTACATGGAAGCTGCGCGAAAACTCGCAGTCGCAGTTTGCAAGCGGCAGCAGCTTTAATTCGTTGTCTCTAAAAAAAGGGTCGGGAATTTGCCCGTGCGCAAACAACGTGCCGATCATGCTCGTCGGAACGTTTGTGGAAAACCAATCCGCAGACAGACCTTCCTGCTGCGCCTGAAGCAGCCGAAACTGCCAGTCACTGTTTAACAACACCTGATTCATTCTGTTGTTCCTCCCGCAGCTTTCTCATTTCCTCAATCGTTACCGGCTCGTATTGATACAACATACAGCCGGCGTTGTAAGCGTAAAACCGAATTCCTTTTTCCACGCAGCACTTGCGATACATCTCAAACAGCGCGGCGTCCTCGCCCAGATGCGTATGCCCATAACAATGCACATAGCCGTATCGCTGCCCGCGCCAATGCGCAAGCGGGTAATGGCTAAGAACAACGTGCTGTCCGTCCACAAGAATTTCCTCGTAGTCGGCAACTGATCGGAACATCCCTTTTAGCGCGCCCTCGGAAAAGCGGTCGTGATTTCCGCGAATAAAATGTTTATGTCCGCGAAGCCGCTTCATTAGCCCCGCTGTCTTTTTTTCCCCATACAAAGATAAATCGCCCAGAAAATAGACTCTGTCGTTATCCGCAACTTTGGCGTTATAGCGGGCAATCAGTTCCTCGTCCTGCTCCTCCAAAGAGGCGAACGGGCGACGGTCAAGTGTCATAACGCGCGCATCTCCCAGATGCCAGTCTGCGGTAAAATAAGTCCTAGGCATAACAATTCCTCTCTCCGTCACTTTTCATTATGCGATTGTACAATAAACTTCCGGGGAAGTCAAGAAACCGCCGGTGATAAAACCGTATCTTTCTCTTGCTCCCACTCGGGGAGAAGGGGGTCTTTGATGCGCGTTGTACGGCTCCATTCCCCCGTTTGCAAATCCTTCGCAGCCTCCTGTCTGTGCTTTTTTAAAAACTCCGTCAGGGAATAGCAGTCAATCCATATTTCATTATCGCTCTCCTTTTGCGACTCGTCGTAAATAAGCTGAATCCCAAAATGTAAATGCGTTGTTTCGATGTTGTTTACGTTTTCCTTTGTACTGTAACCGGTTCGCCCCATATACCCAATTACGTCGCCCGCCGTCACATAATCGCCGACTTGAAGCGTTTTTACATACGGCCAATTCTGACGCAGGTGCGCGTAGTAATAATAGCGACGACCGTCCAAACTTCGGATTCCGATTCGCCAACCGCCGTACTGATTCCAGCCAAGAGCCTCGACAATTCCTGATTCTACAGCTGTAATCGGCGTGCCGGTCTGCCCCAGCATATCGTGGCCTAGGTGGCGCCTTTTATAACCGTAGGAGCGCGATGCCCCGAAGTCATCGTAAGCCTCATAAGGGAAATATCTGGCAATTGGAGAATATGCCTTAAGACCGTACTTCTTTTTCCAGACTTTCTCACCTTCTACCACTTCCTCGTATTCGTACTCTCCAAGCCAATCACCGAAAATACTGTCGTAGACTTCCTCGTAATAGGAATAATATTTCAATTCTTCCCTCCAGCGTTCTCTACAGCTTCCTCTCCGGGCTTTGATCTCTTCACAGGCCGCTTTTAGCAGCCCGCGAACCTTGCCGGTATTTTCGTATTTTCCTCCTGTGTGCGCAGATACATAAGCCAAAAGCTCTACCCACGCGAAATGAGCTTCCTCACCGTAAGAGCTGATGTCGTATTGATACGCCAGTTCCAGAGCCCACAGCGGAACCGTAAAGTCCACATAAGTAATAAAGTCTTTGTCTTCCGTGTTCACAGGCACTTCCCCCGGCTCCACGCAGCTTGCCGGAACGCTTGGAAGCTCTACGCGCGACCACACCATTTCTTCCACTTTCCACGTAACCAGCACAAAAGCAAGGCACAAAAAAGCGATTTGCACACTCCCTTTGCCGGAAAGCTTTTTCTTTGCTCTATTTTCGGACTGCTTCACAATTCCCTCAAAAAAAACAGGCTGATTCATGTTATGCATGAACCGCCTGTCTCATGTTTGCAACACGCTGCCCGGCCTTGCCGGAAAAACTATTGCTCAGAGGACATTGCTTCCTCCATTAGTTGATTATAATACTCCATGAACTCCGGGTTGTTAAACATCTGTACCATGGTGATAATCATAAACACAAGGAAAACTGCCAAAAACAGCAGCATACCTTTTGCCATTTCTTTCCGCTCGCTCGTAGCTGCCGTTCCAAAAGCGCTAATAAACATAACGACCAGAAAGGCAATCCATCCATACACCGGAATAAACAACAAAAGAAACGTTCCGAACCACTTCCACTTGCTAAACGGCTTCCCCTCTAACAACATGCGTTCCTCGTCGCTTCGAGGTACAAAAGCCTCCTGTGCAGAATCTTCTTCCGAAGTCGCCGTCGTCCCTAATTCCAGTCCCAGACGTTCCCGGATTATACTGGCATTAATCGCCAATCCTTCCTCTCCGTCCCGCAAAGACGCGCCGCAGTAATAGCAGAAATTTGCGTCCTCAACCGGATTTTTTCGTCCGCATATTTTACAGGTATCCATTGTTTCCCTCATTTCTTCTTAGCCGTATGCCGCTTTGCGAAAATCTCCGCCCTTTTTGCGACACTACAAGTATATCACAAAAAGCCCGCAGCGCAAGCTTTGTTTTTTATGTATGCTGATGCAGATATTTTTCCTTTGTCGCCATTCCCCCTCGTATATGCCGCTCAGACTTGTTTACATCCAACACCTTGCGAACTTGTTCCGCAAGACTTGGATTTATATGCAGGATTCGTTCAGAAACATCCTTATGCACCGTTGATTTGCTAAGTCCGAATTGCTTTGCTGCACTGCGGACCGTCGCCTGATTCTGCACAATATAACCGGCAATTTCCACAACCCGCTCTTCAATCTGTCGATTCTTAAATACGCTGTAATTCGCCATCTTCCTACCAAACGCTGTGCTTTGTACAGTGTATGCGCGGGAAAATGGGTTTATGTTATAGGATTATTCAGGGCGTATAAGCAAGGCAGGTAATGGTAAATTTCTTGTTTTCATCTCCCCCTGCCATCCGGATTTCTACGCGGTGAGACGAAGCGGTTTCCTCGGAAAATACAAGGTCAACTACCGACTGTCCCCAGCTTCCGGTATTTCCGGCAATCGTCTTTACTTTTTCGCCGTCCACAAAAATGTCAATACTTCCAAACGACGCATCGTTTACGGCGCGATACGCAATCAAAAGATTTTTGCAAGTTGCGGTAAACGAAAGCGGTTCGCTTCCGCCGTCCGCTGCGTGATGGAAATTCTTTCCGCATACTTTTCCGATTGGCGTATTTGCGTATGCCGCCGCATCGTCGGAGGAGAATCCGCCAACCGAGAAAGATGGAATCTCCGCGCAGCTGTCGTGGAAAACACTCGTAAGACCGAGGTAGCTCGTTCCATATGCCGCAGGCACCGTCAGATCAATGTCGGTCTGCGCTTCCTCTGCTTCCCACGCTTTTGCAATGGCCGCTAAGACACAGTCCGCCATTACTTTATGTCCCAACGTCGTCGGGTGATAGACATCGTAAAAAAATTCTTCTTCGGTCCATTTATCGCCAACATAAGGGAATGCGCCGTCTTTGATGCTGATCATCATCAGGTCGTAAGTTTCGCCTATTTTCTTCATCTCGTCCTGCAAGTTGTAGCCGGTAGGGAAAACCGAGAAGAGCAAAATTACAGCCGGCTCGTTTGGCTGCTGCAAAATCTCTTTTACCATCGACTCGTAGCACTGGTGATTTGTCGGCTCACCACCGTCGTTTACCGCGTACTCTACGATTACAATGTCCGGCAGTCCGTCCGGATCCGACACGCGGGAAACAATGTCTCTGCCGTATCGCATACAGCCAAACGTGGAGGGCGTGCCGCCAACACCTGCATTGACAAACGAAACGTTGTCGCCGTCTCCGGCGCCGTAAGCAGCGCGAAATCCTTCGTAAATCTGGTAAGCGTAGCATTCTTTGTACTTGGTCGCTCCCGCGCCTTCCGTAATCGAACCGCCAATGGTAGCAATGGTAATTTCCTCGCCCGCCTGCGCTTTTTGTATCACTGCCCTCAGACGCTTGTTATTGCCCAAATTCATCTGCGCCTTTGCAAGCAGCTCCTGATACCATGGCTCTGAAACTGCCTGTTCGTAGCTAATAGGCCCGTCTTGCACAATCTCCAACTCGCCGCTGACGCGAATTTCCGAAATCGTGAGTTCCGGAAGCTTGCTGTCATTATTTTCTGTCGAGAGCATAATTGCGGTAGCCGTAGCCGAAGCCTCAAGCGTAAAGCTCTCTGTAAATGTGCCGTCCGTTTGCTGCAGCACATACTTTTCGGAAGAACACTTCCCCTTGCTTTCGTTGCTCAGATAAAAGCCGACCTCTCCGCTCTTGGCGCCGCTTACTGTTCCGCTAACGGTAATTGTAAGTACTCCAGTTCGCTCAAGCGACGCTCCCATAGGGAACAGACACTTTGATATTACTCCCTTTGGAAACTTAACTTCTCCGTCCGCTCCAAGCGTCCCAATTCCCTGCCCATAAACCGATGCTCTGGTACTTAAATCCAGCACCAATTCCTCATCCGTGCTTGGCATAACATCCGGATTTTCCGGTACAAACGGCGTTGGCGTCCCCGACGCTCCTGCCTGCTGCGACGGTGTTGCCATAACCTCACCCTCTCCTTCTTCTTTTGTTTCCTTACTGCATGCCGGTAAGAGCATCGTCATTAACAGCAGCGCAGCTACGAACGTTCGTCCCTTCACTTTCGTGTTCTCCTTTCCTTACATAAATTCAGCAATGCTCTACAACCTTCTGTCACGTCTCGAAAAGTCGCTTCAAAGTCACCGGTATACCACGGATCCGCTACGTCTCCCGGCCTTCCGGTTAAATCCAGCAGGCGTATTATTTTCCCCTGTGGATCGCCTCCTGCAATGCGCTGCATGTTCGAGATGTTGTAGCGGTCCATGCCAATGAGGTAATCGTACGATTGGTAATCTTTCGCTGTCATACGCGCTGCTCTTTTGCCCTCGCAGGATATGCCTGCCTGTGCCAGCCGCCGCTTTGCCGGAGGATAAACCGGATTTCCAATCTCTTCCGTAGACGTGGCCGCAGACGCAATGTAAAACTCTGCGGAAAGTCCCTCGCGGGCAACAAGTTCCTTCATAACAAATTCTGCCATAGGACTGCGGCAGATGTTGCCGTGGCAAACGAATAGTATTTTGATCATTTTTCATGCACCCCAAAATTCTTGTTTACCTGTTGATTTATCTTTATCTTCTCATCTAATAGTTTCAAATAACTACATACCTTTTGTTGATGATCCAGCGATGGTAAAGGAATCACTACCCTTTCCAAATCAGAAATAGTAATTTGAGATTGATCAGAGCCAAAATCGAGATAGCGCAGACTTCTTGGTAAAAAATAATAAAATAGAGACTCTGTCATTGCAACATTCGTATCAATATCAGCAGCTATAGAGAGATTCGTTAAATAGCAACGCTCCTTTGTTAGTTTAACATCACCAGTTCCCCCTACGCCACGTGCAACAATTATCAATTGATTTGCCTCTGTGTTGTATTCATCATAGAAACCAACATATCTGTATCCACTGTACACCGGATATGCGCCTTTTTCAGTTACCTTTTTTCTTATTTTGCATCTCCCCATATTTGAAAGATGCAAAGTCTCCAAATCTTATCATTTCTGCTATCATTTCACCGTCCTAATCTATATATTTCCTGTGAGCCGTTTTTACATTGCTCTGTTTGACCATTGCGTACTGCAAGGTCGTATCGATTCGCTGATGCCCCAAGAGCCGCTGCAGCTGCTCAATAGGCATTCCCTTATCAATTGCCATTGTTGCCAGTGTTCGCCTGAACTTATGCGGATGCACTTTCGGGATGTTCAGCCGCTGCCCATCTCCCGGAGCCGATGTTCAATGCCACCAATCTATATCCGCTCGTGGGGAGCTCTTAAAGTAACGAATAGCGCCAGATTGTCATCCGTGCGACTATCAAGGTACTCCTGTAGATGTAGCTTTGTTCTGGCATCAAAATAAACAATACGCTCTTTATCTCCTTTACCGAATACCTTACATTCCCTCTCAGCAAAATCAATGTCATCTCGGTTTAGAAGAACCATTTCTCCCACACGCATTCCCGTTGAAGCAAGCATATCGATCATTGCCAAATCACGCAATTCCTCACAGTTATCACGCATCTTCTCCAAGTCCTCGTCGGAGTAGGTTTCTTTGATGTTACTTGCCGTTTTAACCTTGTGGATACGGCGCACTGGACTTTTGATGATATAATCTTCATCCTCCAGCCACGAAAAGAAGCTGGACAGGATTCTGCGGATATTGTCAATCGTCACACGGCTTGACTTATTCTTACTCTGGTAGTCGGTAAGATACGTTCGCAAATCTTCTGTAAGAATATGCCGGACATTCTTACCAAGAGAAGCCACCATCGCATCAATCGTTGTCTGATAGTATTTCAGTGTTTTCTCCGAACATCCCTCAATACGCTTGGCGGCTATGAACATCGTTACCAGGTCATTACTGTCATCCTCCTCCGGCTTTGCCTCCGCGCCGGTCACTTCGTAGTGATAGAGTGTCTGCTCCATCATCTGTCTCAGCTGTTTCAGCTGGGCATTGTCGAGGTATGGCAGCATCTGCTGCATTACCTCCGTCATCAATTCTTCTTTCATGTCGTTTCTCCTTCTATATCAAGATTTCCAGAGAACGACATCAACGGCAGTTCCGTTGGTTTGTCTCTCGCCGTTGGTGAGAGCCATAATCTTTATATGGTTATTATTTTTTCTAATTCTGTAATCAAAGCAGGTAACTCTTCAAAAACAACATCCGCAATAATGTTCCAATTCGTACCATCATAGTCATGAACTAATCGATGCCTAAGCCCTGAAATCATCAGCCAGGGGATTGTATTATTCGTCTTTTTATAGTCATTGGACAAATTATAAACGTGTTCGCCAATATTATATAAGGGCGTTGTAACAAGCCACTGCAATGGGACACTAGTCAACATATCTTCTTTCCGGATATTGTTCGTCTCGATATAATCACGCAACTTAACTGCATTCTCATAAATCCTTTTTATGCGCTGTTCATCTGAATATTTCACGCCACGCGAAGCCTCTCTTTCATAATTGTTCTGTAAAAATCACTGTCGTGATTAATTTCATTAATTTCAAAGACATCCACCTTTTTATTCAGAGCTATTCGTAATTCTTCTGCAAGAGCAAATATCATAGTCAGCTTAAAATTTTTTCCTCCAAATACAAGAAAATCCAGATCGCTGTTATAATCCGCTTGATTTCTCGCATAGGATCCAAACAAGTAGATTTCTTCCACATTATATTTTTCAGCAATAGGCTTTACCAAAACTTTAATATCCGCTAATGTAAAAATTTTATCATTCATTTTCATAATCCTTTCTATATCTTGATGAGCAATGTAAAACTGATAAACGAGAATTTACCACCTCATCTGCGCAAATCGCAGATAGCCGCTGTCAAGCGGCGTAGGCGGATACCGCAGACGGATGGGTGCTTGCACACAGACGGCAAGGTATCCAGCAGAGGTGGTAACGAGAAAACTGCAAAGCAGTTTTCGAGTCTACGGACGGCTTAGAGGTCAAGGTCAGAGACATCCAATTCACCGGACATCAGCCGAGGAAGTAAGCTATCCCGTGTTTTTGCCAACGATTGGTTCTCAACTACATTTGAGGCAATCAAGTCATACATAGGTGTAACGATCTCACAGAAATCCTCGATAACGAAATCGGACGGCAAGCATAAGGCAAAGTCTAACGTGCTTTTGGGTGTTGCACGCTGGCGACTGTTAGTCGAACCAGTCGTATGGGAGCAAAGGTGATTGAAGAACGGTGTACTATCAATGATCAAGTAAATGTAATCCCGCTATCCTTTCTTCTTTGCCTCATAAACAATAAACTCAGTAGAGCAAACAGGGTGTTCCGACAGGCACATTGACCTCCATATCCTCTTGGTATCGGGATTGAGTTTGGAAATCATTACCGAATCAGGAGTAAGTAGATATTTATTGCTCTTGATGCCAGAAGCGATTTCAAACACAGGGAACTTCTGCTCATCATAGGAAGGAATACTGTAATGTTCTACGACAACATCAGGATTTTTTACGGGTGACCAGCTGTCGGTTTTCATGTTTGCTATTTGCCCTAAAGTGGATGGTTGCCAGTCAGAAGGCATAGAACCGCCAAACGGCTCATAATCAACGAACCACGACTGGAAAATAGAGCGAGCTTGCTCCTCTAAATTCTCGTTCTGCTTCCCAATATCATGGAAAAGAGCCAAGCCCTGATACGTCCATTGTATCACAAACTTGGCTCTTTTTCTACTGGGTTATTTCCTGCTCTTATATGGCAGGCAGCAGCTTTTTATCGTCGATATGAAATATCTGTACGTCTTTTGCTTGTTATCAGCAGAATAAAAGTAATACAAGCTGTTATCGCCTTGCTCAAGGAATGGCAGAACCATGCAATTTCTTTGTCGCAAGCATTTGGTAATATTAATACTAGTATTGACAAGCAAATTACACTTCGGCTCAAGGAAACAGACATCGCTTTTTTCGTCTGTCTTGTTGACTGCCAGAACGAAATCATCAAAATGTTGTATCCAGCGAGGAAAAAAGCGCAAAAATACCATATGCTTTTATCTGCGGTAAAGGAAATCAATTCTGTATCTCCCAGACTAAAGATGGAATAGAAATCCCTAGAGAAAAGAACGATCAGAGCCTCATTCCTAATTTGGGAATAGCCCTCTTTCCGTTGCGAACCGTCCGAAGGCTGTTACACCGGAACTCTTCATGGGCAAGACTATCACCGATGCCCAGGGCAATACCGATGTTATCACTGATGATGTGGCAAGAGAAATTTATGTCGGTCTGCGTATGGAAGGCTACATTGATAAGCAAGGCACACTTACCGACAAGTATTATGAGGATAAGGCAAACGGCGAAATCAAGCTGACCGATGAGGTTGCAGGCTCTGCCGAAAGCGTTATCGGTATCATCGACTCCGTCTACGATGCCAAGGCAATGCAGCCTGAAAATGCTCGTAGCAATAACGTGGAACTCTCCGTGGACGAGGATAAACTCGCCATGCCGGAATTCAAGGAGCTGTGGAACAGAATCAATGCCAAGAGCGTTTATGTGGTTGATTTCGACACAGACGAACTGGTGCGTAAGTCCATCGATGCGTTGGATAGAAAACTCCGTGTATCCAAGATTTACTTCAAGGTAGAAACAGGTGCTATGGAGCAGATTAAGTCCAAGACTGAATTGGAAAGCGGCGCATCCTTTGTGAAGGAGGAATCCGGCACTTACGGTGCGACCATTCACGCAAGCAGCAATGTAAAATATGACCTGGTCGGCAAACTGGTAGATGAAACGGGACTGACACGTAAGGCTGTCGTCGCCATTCTAAAGGGCATTCAGCCGTCCAAGTTCAACCAGTTCAAGGACAACCCGGAGGAATTCATCATCAAGGCTGCCGCCCTCATCAACGATGAAAAGGCTACCGCAATTATTGAGCATATCACCTATGATGTTCTGGATGAGCGTTACGGTATGGATATCTTTACCGAGCCTACCATCAAGGGCAAGCTGGGTGTGAATGCAATGAAGGCGAACCGCCACCTGTATGACCACATCGTTTACGACTCTACCAACGAGCGTGACTTCGCAACCGACCTTGACACCAATAAAGACGTTGCTGTATATGTGAAGTTGCCGGATGGATTCTATATCTCCACTCCTGTTGGTAAGTATAACCCGGACTGGGCGATTGCATTCTACAAAGGCACAGTGAAACACATTTACTTCGTGGCAGAAACCAAGGGAACTTTGGATACTATGAAGTTAAAGCACATCACACCTGTTGAACAGGCCAAAATTGATTGTGCAAAGGAGCATTTCAAGGCTATCAGCAGTGATGATGTGGTCTACGCTGTTGTGGACAGCTACAAGAGCCTTATGGAAATAGTAATGAAATAAACAATATCAAAGAGAGGTTATCATCTAAATTTGCAGTCATGGATTGACCGAATTGAGGAATTCGACGCTTTCATGAATGACCGATGGAGGTGCTAGTATGACAAACGAAGAAAAAATAAAAGCAATCCAACATGCCATTGAACATCCAAATACAGAGGATGCCTATTACAGACTTCTTGAGAACATTGGCGGCTTGAAACGGAATTATTGGGACTATATGATAACTGAGCCCATCGACTGCGATAAGGAACTGGAACGACTCCCCGATGCCGATTATGAATTATGCACGGCTCTGCTTACCATGATTCTGCGAGAAGACCACTTTTCAAACGGCTACTTACGAGTGCGTTATGAAGCCGGACAGGTAGATGCGATTTTGAACCGAATGATTGATACTCTTAAGTCTTAACCCATACTGCTACGAAGGGAGTGACACCCGCCACTAAAACAAATTTGTTACCCACCGCCTATAGAGGCGGGGTCATCTCCCATCTGATATCCAGTCTCTTGTTTACGGGAGAACGCTGGATGAAATCAGCATCATCTCTCCCTCGTATGTGACGTCTTTATATCCCGCAGGAATAATAAAATGGTCGCCTTTTTTTATGCTCACGCCATCGACCTCTCCGGCGCCTTCCAGCACGCTTACGTTGACAAACGGATTTTCGTTTGGCAGCGTCATCTTTCCTTTTACGGCTATTTTGTACACGGAGTAGTATTGACAGGAAACCAGCTTCGTAATCTCGCCGTCTCCAACGCGGAAGCTCTCTTCTTCGGTGCTTTGAGGAACGAAGGGCGCTTGAATTACGTCAATGCTTTGCTGCACATGCAGCTGTCTTGGCTTTCCGTCTTGCAGCCGGTCATAGTCGTATACGCGGTAGGTAATATCGCTACTTTGCTGCGTTTCCAGTATCAGCGTTCCGGTCTTAATTGCGTGGATAGTGCCAGGCGTAATCTGGAAGAAATCACCTTTTTTAATAGGAATCACGCGGATAAATTCGTCCCAGCGTGCCTGACGAATCATCTGCTCCACTTCCTCGTGGTTTTTTGCATGATGCCCGACGACAATCTGCGCTCCGGGATCGCAGTCAAGAATATACCAGCATTCCGTCTTTCCTAAAGAACCGTTTTCATGCTCACCCGCATACGCATCGTCCGGATGAACCTGAATGCTCAAATCCGCCTTCGCGTCAATGATCTTTACTAAAAGTGGGAACTGGTCTCCCGGCAAATTGCCGAAAAGCTCTCTGTGTTCCTTCCAAAGCTCAGATAAGTGCTTTCCTTTGTAAGTTCCCCGGGAGATAACGCAGTCTCCGGATTTATGCGCGCTAATCGCCCAGCATTCGCCGGTGTGATCGCTTGGAATTTCGTAGGCAAAATCGGTTTTCAGACGATTTCCGCCCCAGATTGTTTCTTTAAATACAGGTTCTAAAAAAAGTAGTTCTTTCATCCGTTTTCCTCCTGCCTGCTATCCGGTTTTCTCCGGTTTTTACCATTTTAGCGTAAGCAGCGCCGTACGTCAATGACCCTTCCCGGATTTCGTATCGTCTCTACCTTGCCAGTGGTATTTTGATGACCTGTCCCGGATAGATCAGGTCAGGAGTGGATATATCGTTGAGACGAACCAGTTTCTTTACGGTTGTATAGTACCTTCTTGCGATTTTCGTTAAATTGTCTCCGCTCTTTACTGTATAAAGTAGATATTTCTCGCTCTGTTTTCTTGCGCTGTCAATCGGGACGCGGATTTTTTGCCCCGGGTAAATCAGGTTCGGATTTTTTATGTCGTTTGCCTTTAAAATGTCGCTAATCGACACGTGGTAAAGACTTGCAATATACGTGAGCGTATCGCCCTTTTTTACCGTGTAGGTCACGTATTCTACAGCATGATCCGGTCGGTTTTCCACAACACGAACCGGCTCTGTCACGTTGTCAAACATCTCCTTTCGGAAAATGTCCCGATCTACGTTTCCCGTAATCCCGTTCACGCGGCCCTCGTCCGTGTATTGCCAGCCCGCGTACGTGCCCCACGGATTATCAAGGTTCGGCTCCTGCACCCCGTACTCCGCTATCCAAAGCGGGAATTTTACAAGGTCTCTGCCAAATACGTTTGACGCATTGTACGCATCTGCATAGAGCGCCGCCTTTTTGTTGCTGTACTTCTCCACCGCATTTAAAAACGCTAGAGAAATGCTGTTAATTTCCTGTGCGCTAAGCTCTGCCAAATCCTCAAAATCCATCGCAAGCCTGCCCTCGCACACTTTACCAGCAACTGTATGCGCAAAGTGATACGCCTCCTGAACTGCCTGCGTATTGCTTCTTGCCGTAACGTAATGATAAAAGCCAATAAGCAGTCCTGCCTCTCTAGCGTTCGTGTAGTTTCTCTCGAACTTCGGGTCAACATAGTCGATCCCTTCACTCGCCTTCATGTAAACCATTTCGATTCCGTCAGCCTTCACAGCAGCAAAATCAATATTGCCCTGCCACATGCTAACGTCGATTCCACGATACATTGCCTCTCCTTTATGCGGTATATCCCGCAGTCCATTGTTTTCATGGCTATCTTATGCTTAGCAGAGGCGCACAGTTACTATTCTTTAAAAGAAGCCAGCCGCATTGCCTCCAGCTGTTTTTCCGTCTTCGACGTGTAAGGGTAAAGCCCAAACAAAAACGGAAAGAATGCGTAGAGAAATTCCTGCACTTCCTTTCCTGTCATGCTCGGAAAAAATTGCACTCCATATCGTAAAGGTTCATGCACATCAGCTTAAGCATATAGCCACTCTCATCTAGAGTACGCGCTTATAATTTCTTCTTTTCTGGCATTTGTCAATTCCTCTGACCCTTTTGGCATTTTCCGTTCAAGCTCTCCTTTAAGATTTGAATGATTTCATCACGATTTAGAACTTTGTAGCCGCCAGGCAGAATAATTGTGCCTTCCGCGAAGCCTGCAAGCATCTCTTCACTTGCTCCCAGTTCGGATATATTCATCACCAATCCCAGTTCCTTCATCCACTCTTCCATGGCAAAAAGTCCTTCTTTGGCAACCTGCTCGTCGGTTTTGCCCTGTGCATCTACGTCCCATACGTTTATGGCAAACCGTTTAAATTTCTCTACTCCGTCAGAGACCACAAGGTGATTGACAGCTTGTAAAGAAGCATCACCTTAATGGTGTTCCAAAACGTCTCCTTGTGGAATGGCGCCAGAATTCTGCCAATCCTAACCTGCTTAGAGAACCGGTTCTCCATAACAAAACGATTTCTGCCGACAAGGGCAACGTTTAGGATAAAAGACTTCACAAACGCTGCAAGCATGGCTCCAAAAAGCAGAATAGCGAAGACTTCGCCTCTGTTTCGCTGAAAATAAGCGAGATTTAAGGTGAGGAGCTTTAATATCCATGTCGCTCCCTTTGATATACTATCAATCAGGGACAGGGCAAAATCGGAAGTGATAAAAGGAATGTTCTTTACAAGCGGCGTTTGGACGATATACTCCTTCAGCATGTCTATATTTCCGGGAAGAAGCGGATCGCTTGCGCCAATATATTCATCAATAGCGTCAATAAACGTGGTCTGCGAGCCGTTGGAAGCGCCGATGAACGCAAACAAAAAGGCGACAATCACGAGTAGAAACCATGACTTCCCGCCTTTTTTAAAGACTGTATTCCAGCTATTTCTCTTTATTTCCTTGTAACTCCATTCCAGGGCTACCCTCGCTCCTTAGTAATGTAGTGTGCTCTATTGCGCACAACGACAGATGCAAAAGCCAATCTTCTGCAGTGCACGTATACCCGGTTATCCTGTTTTTATCAGCACAGTCAAATCGAAAATCTCATCATCGACCTCTGACTCAAAGAGGTATACCGGGTCGAAGCTATTTCCAGAGTACCAAACTGTAAGGTGGCTCTTTTTCAAAAAGGCTAAACACTGTTTCACTTTTTTCAATTGCAAAAAGGTTAAACACCGTTTCGCTTATTCGTTCTTTATATGTCAAATAAAATTTTCTGGCATTCTTTAAAGTATCTTCTGAAAATCCCTTACCAAATTCTTTCTGAAGCTTTTCTGATAATGTTTTAATAACTTTACTTCCATATTTTGCTCGCGTTTCTCCCATTTGTTGTGTTTCCACAATCCATCTGCCTAATGAATAGTAAGTCATTATCTGCACTGTATTTACGTGATTCACAACAATATTTCTTGCGTAATTTATTAATTCTACTGAATCAGTATATAATTTTTCAAGTTTAGTATCAGTTTGCATAATATCTAAATTAAAATCATCACTCATGTTCAAAAATTCTCCTTTCTCACTTACAACCTGTCCTATATACTTCTATTATCTTGCCACAGAACAAAATCTATTCTGTATTCATCGTCATCAATCCAATATGTTATTATCTGTAATAAAGTGTGAACTATTTGTTTTTCAAAAACTACAGACAATAATTTCTCCGATGGTATCTGTTCTCCTTGTTCTGTAGCAGTAAAGACCATAGCATATTCCTTTTTCGAATTACACAACGTACCTACTAATTCAAATCTTTTTCTTTTAGCTATTACAAGTGCTTTCTCAACTCTTTCAACAAAACACCTTATTTCATCCCTAAATAAATGTGCCAAAAATTTTACCACTTCATAACATCCGTCAGGCTCGGATACCACTTCTATATGCTCATATAAAACGGATACATATTGTCTAAAAAGCTCATAATAAAAATTATCTTCCGCTAATACATCATCACCATATTGCTCATATAAATATTGATGTACCAAAGTTTCTTGCTTCTGCGGCTTACTTAGAAAGAATCCTTTCTTCGTTTCTGTAATCAATAAATTAACTGCACCGTTTTTTTCATAAAACTCTTTTCTCCATTTTACATATTCTACTATTTCAATCGGAGACACTAATTCTTGACACATAAGCTGAAAGTCATCTATTGACATACAATTAACTGATAAACCATCAGCAGTATGGCTACGAAGTAAATGTTCGTATTCTGATATACTAACATTTTCAAAAACCACCAACGGAACAATTTCTGCATTAGGATTAATCTTTGTTGCTTTTCCTCTAGCATTTACGAAAGAGACTTTTTCATTATTAATATACAAAATTGTATCCTTTATCTGTTCCTTTGCTTTTTTACATTTCTTTTTCAGCCACTTTTCTTCTACATTTTTGTCCTGCGTCCTATCCTTTTCATTCCGTTCCTTTAATTGAATTGCCAGTATAACATCTTCAAGATTTATAATTAAATCCGCTAATTCTATCTCTGTCCCACCTTCCGGAACGAATTTCAAATCAGCATATACAAGCTCTTTATAAAAGAAATCTTCCGAAAAAGAACTTAATAGTTTTTCTGAGTTAGTCACTAAAACACCACCTATTTTATTTACTGCTTGTCCACTTCCGTAAAGAAATACTCCAATGTATTCACAAACATATTTGCATCAAATAATTCTTTTATCTGTTCCCTATTCATCCAAGCAACCTGCGCCACTTCATCTGTTGTGGCATTGCCCAAATCAACCTCTCCGTCATATTCAAACAGCCAAACGTCCATAATATCATTAAAGATTTTTCCCTCAATGATTTTTCGTGTCTTTGTAAAAAGAACTTGTCCATTTTCCGGTATTAAATCAACTCCAACCTCTTCCTTTGCCTCTCGAATTGCTCCTAATAAACTATCCTCACCTTTTACAACCGAACCGCCTACACATTCCCACATCAAAGGATATGTCGGTCTGTTTGCAGATCGCTGCGAGATAAGGTACTGTCCCTTAGAATTACGAATCCACACATGCACCACCAGATGGTATCCGTCTATCGGTAACTGTTCTCCTCTGACATGATCTTTTCCCAGAAGCTCTCGGTTTTCATTATACAAATCCCATATTTCTGCATCCGGCACATACTCTACAATATCCCCAAAGTCTGCATGTAATGTTTTGCAGATTTTGCTAAGAATCGTAAGGCTCACCTCTTCATCACGGCGAAGCTTTGTCATTGTGTTAGGAGCAATTTCTGCCTTTTTACGCAAATCAGATTTACTCATTTCTTTATCCACTAATAATTTCCATAATTGTTTATATGATACAGCCATAATAGCATCTCCCATTATATTTTCTATTTCGGTTATCCAACCAACTTACCCAACAACTCGATAATCTTTTCTTTCTCGCCACTACCATTAGTCATAAATCTCAGTAATGGAATTTCATACAACTCCATAATATGATTTTTCAACAAATCTCTTGAAGCCTGAACGGTATCCTCTTTATGGTATTCATATCCGTCAACTTCAATCGCCAACACAGGCTTTTTACCAATTCTGTTATAAATCAGAAAATCCAAATGTGTTGCTGGATTCATTGCATACTGACATTCCTGCTCATTTAATAATTCTGGATTCTTAATCAACATATTCAACGGAAAATGCCAAACAACATCCAAGCTTGAGTACTTGTTATCAGAGATAATGTCCTCTATCAATGAATACATTAGATTTTCCGAATCATATTCCGATACTTTTTTGTGCTTCTGCAAGTATACCTTTCTTTCCTTAGTATACTGCTTGTAAAGGTAATCAAAAATCGAATAAATCTTGCTTTCAGTAACCTCATAATTATTATACTGAATGTAATCAATCAGATCTGTTATATTGTGCTCTTTTGATTGCTCATTTCCAGTTACAACCAACATCAATTTCTTTTTGGCTCTTGATACAGCAACATTGATTAAATAAGGATCATCTGCAAAATCAGATATCTCATCATCCACAGTAGATATAATAATATTCTCTTTTTCCTTGCCCTGGAACTTATGCACTGTAGCCGCATCAATATCTGTTATCTCCTTGCTTAATGCTTCTACCTGATTTTTGTACGGTGCAATAATTCCGGTCTCCTCCGGATTGGAAACATATTTTGGTATAATCTCATTTTTAATAACATCTATCTGACGCTGACTATAATGGTTACGCTCGTGATTTCCTGCGACTGTTTTTACCACCGATAAGACATCTTCTTCACCCTTATCCGTTGTCATTATAATCAATTCACCACGATAAAATTTCTGGTTGCAGAAATTAATTATCTTAGGATGGCATCTATAATGCTCTCTCAATAATGTTTGTGTTACATTTGGCATAACATCCAAAATTGATTGTAGAAAGCTCTTTGTATACCGATATCCTTCACTCACGTTAAAACTGTCAAATATAGCTTTTGCACTGGCTTTTATATCATCTGTAACAACATTAGGAAGTTGCTTGGTATCCCCTACAATAACAACATTCCTTGCACAGGAAAGTGCCAATGCACCGGTTGCAATATCTACCTGTGATGCCTCATCCATGATAAGGTAATCATACACCACATCTGAATTCAGGCTGCTTCTTGATGAAAATGTTGTACTTAATATAACCGGATACTCAGCCAGTACATCGTATGGCTCCTTCCATAAATTATCCTCACTAAAAGTTTTTCTACTGCTGTTACCTTCATACTTTCTTGCCAGTTTGTCTTTTAGAACAACCATTGACTGATTGCATAAATCCTCAAGCAAATTTTTATTAACACTATTTAAATACTTTTCAATATCTACAATTTCTGCAGACAACTCCGCCTGCTTCGCACGATAATACATTGCTTGAAAGGTTGTAATTATCTTTGAGATATCCTGCTTATAAATGCCCCAATCGGTTACTCCATATTTAAATAAGGCTTTTATCTTAAACCAAAATCCTATTGCCCTTTTCTCTTCTGAAATCAACTGGCACTCCTGCCACAAGACCATCCATTGCTTTGAAGATAGTTTTTTCTTGAACTTGATACTATCTGTATGAACATCTGATTCTTTAACATATTGATTGAAATATTCCTGTTCAGTAACCAACTGTGAAAGTTCCTGCCTTAAACACGCCTGTTTTTCCTGCTTATCAAAAACACTTTTTAACTGACTGGATTGCTCTGCTATTCCCTTCTGCAAAACACTTGGATCTTCTTCCGTTTTCCACGACGAAAAATCGGGATAAGTGGCGTCCTGATGCTCAACAAATATTTTCTTGTTCTTAGAACTTCCTAATGTTGCAGCAACAAAACCCAAATTGTACTTTGGCGATGATAATTTTTCATATACATTTTCTGTAGCCGAATTATTGTTGGATACTATCTGTACCGTTTTTCCTTGCATCAATATATTGGCAATTATATTTAATATCGTCTGCGTCTTACCTGTTCCGGGAGGTCCCTGTATAACACTAATCTGATTCTCCATGGCATTTTTCACAGCCTTGTACTGACTGTTATTGCATCCAAATGGGAAAATCGGAATGTATTCCCGTCCTATTCTTTTTCCCTTGCAATAATGATGGGTTCAAATACTTTACTAAAGCCACATCACTACCCACAAAAGAAATCTTGTCAAACCTCTTAGACAATAGTTTTTCACCAGTCTCTTCATTCCTAATATTACTCAAACCTGCAATTTGCTTTATATATTCAAATACATTTGATGATTGACTCTGAGTAAGACATGATTCAATAATATATAACTCGCTACGACGATAATCTCTTTCGCTACCATCGCCAAAACAAATATGCCAATAAGTCTCGTATGTACTTCTAAATACATATATTGCTTTAATGTCAAAGAACTCCCGTCCATCTCTGCTAATGCGATACATATTAGGATTTAAAACATCTGGATCACTCAATTTTTCCACATTTAAATATGCATAAGAGTATGTTTTTCCAGTATTGAATTTTACATCCCATTTTTGGGTATTTCTATTGTACACACATGACATTATTCGGGATGTCTTTATTTCACCTTTAATAATGACCATATAATATCTTGTATTCATCTATACCTCTCTACTTCTTATCTGCACGCTGTTTTCCCTTAAATTCCTTCTCGACATGACAATGTTCCTGTTTGCCAACCAACTTATCACCTTCAAAATCCAATTCAATAATATATGGCATCCAGTCGATAATTCTTAGAAAATCTTCACATCCAAAACTGTTATCATAAAAATTCAATATAGTACTAAGGGCAGTACCATGGGTTCCTAAAACAATATCTTTATCCGTATTATCTGATAAAATCTCGTTCAGCGCCTCTATGTTACGATTTTGAACCATAGCAATGGATTCTCCACCCTCTTCATGATAATCATGGTCAGCCCAACGTTTCTGGAACATTCCGTGGTTGTTGCCATCAGGACCTTTTTCACGCTCCCTTAATTTCTCATCTGTTATAATTTCTTTTCCGAAAAAAGCTGCCGCATCTGCAATGGTATCCATGCTGCGTTTGTATGGACTACAATAAAACGCATCTATTTTCTTGTCCTTCAAAAATTCTAGTACAATTGCGGAATCTTTCTTGCCTTCTTCCGTCAAAGGTCTTGTTCTGTCTTCTTTCCAATCATGTTCCGGCTGTGCGTGACGCACGAAATACACTCTTGTCATACTTTGTCTCCTATCTTTTCTCAATCATCAAATGATGAAAAAATGCAATGTCTTTATATCCATCCATATCAGATACTCGCATCTCTATTTCCACCATTTTATCCTGCCAGTCAGCATTCTTATGAATCTCCTGATTCTGCTGCATATCCCATATAATGTATTTGCGAGATACATAGCGAAGCTTTGGCTTTGCAACCAAGTCCTTTCCTAATCGGATTGGACTTTTTCTTTTGTCTGATAGTTGCTTTCCTCAGCCACCATGCCGACTTTCTGTGTCAGGTCATCACCCGGATTGTACTAATCTGCATATCCGTAAATCTTCTGCTCAAAATATTTACGGGGGCATTTCCCACGCATGGTGTAGAACCCTCGAGCATCCAGTTCGGCATTATATGCCTTAATAACTGCGTATGCCTTTGTCATACCTACTCCCAGAACCTGACTGACTTCCTTTGCATCAATAAATGCTTCCTTTGTAGTTATCATACTGCTCCTCCTTTCCATTAAATTTGCATTACAGATACGGATTTAAAACCTTTTGATAAACCATAAAAGTTTTAATCCGTATTTATAATTCGTGTTTTATGATAATATATCCTTCAAAAACTGTCAATGGATTTTTATAAAAATACGCACTTGCAATTCGTATTCGTTCATGATATAGTATTTACAACGTTATAAATCAGTTACTTTTTGATACGGATTTCACATTTTTACGCAAAACACGAATCAAAATAACTGAACAATAACAGTAATATAAGGAAGGGGATGATATGGCTTTATAAGATGACCAGCGTTTTGCCATGTATACCGCAGAGGAAATCGGTAATGCAATTAAGAAACGCCGCAGACAGTTAAAGATAACGCAGAAAGAATTTGCCCAAAGACTTGATAAGTCGGAGCGCACCATTCAAAAATACGAATCCGGAGAAATCACCATGAAGATTGACTTAATTAAGCAGGTGGCTGATGAACTGGATATTCCGTGGCAGGAGCTTCTGGAAGCAAAGTCTGATAAGATTGGTATCGTATCCGCAGAAGAGGATTTTCCATCTTACCGCTTCCATAACCTGTCAGACGTTATCAATGCTTTATTTACCATAACGGAAATTAAAGATATTGCATTCCAGCTCTCCTGCACCAAACCGCCCGAAAATCCCGAGTGGACGTCAGCACTCATGGTTGACGGCAAAGGAAGCGGAACCTATAATGCAGACTTCTGTCTCTTTATGGAAAACTGGATGAATAAGCTTGCTGCTTTACAAAGCGGCTCTATAAGTCAGGAACAGTTTGAGACTTGGAAAAGAGAAACTTTAGAATATTACTCTGACAGCTTCTTCTCCGATTTCAGCTCACAGAGAGAAAAAGCAAAAAAGAGCAAGGGAGCAAAAAAGAAACCCGATTATTCAACCATTCAGATTGTTTCTACCAAAGAAGAGGATAACTAAAACCTCAATAATATTTGCAAAAATGTAGATTATATCATAGCCTTTGGAAACATGCACCCATAACTTGGATTTTCAAGCTGGTGCGATACATACCGCATTATGCGGTTCTGCTTTAGAACAATATCCGATGCAAGATTTCCGGACAATTCTAAAGGTACTTACAATTTACAAAGGAGATGATGTTTATGCCAGCTTACAAAGATAACAAGACTGGTAAATGGTTCTGCAAGTTCTACTATACGGACTGGCAGGGCAACAACCGACAGAAGTGGAAACGAGGCTTCGCCACCAAAAAGGAAGCTCTGGCTTATGAAAGGGATTTTCTTGAAAAGCAGTCTGCCAACCCGGATATGACTTTTCAAAATCTCTACGAACTTTATATGGAGGATATGACCGCCCGCCTGAAGAAGTCAACAATACTTACCAAGAAGTATATTTGTGAAAATCACATTCTACCTTTCTTTGGTAAGAAGCCTATTAATGAAATCAAGGCTTCCGATGTGAGAAGATGGCAGAATCAGTTGATGAATTCCCCAAAAGGATATTCAAAAACGTATCTGAAAACCATCAATAATCAGCTTACCTGCATGATTAACTACGCAAAACGCTTCTATGATTTAAACACGAATCCCTGTGGTCAGGCTGGAAGCATCGGGCAAGCAAGGGCAGAGGAAATGGATTACTGGACTTACGATGAGTATATTGCTTTTCGTGAAGGTATCAAAGACAAACCTCTATCCTATATCTGCTTTCAGGTACTGTACTGGACCGGGATGCGTGAAGGAGAACTTCTGGCACTTACTGCCGCTGATATTGACCTCGATACAAAACAGGTAGATATCAATAAAACCTATCAGCGTCTTCACGGAGAGGATATCATTACCACTCCAAAGACAAGGAAAAGTAAGCGAAAAGTTCCGATTCCGGATTTCCTGTGTCAGGAACTGCAGGAGTACATGGATTCCCGCTATATGCTTGCTCCGAACGAGAGGCTCTTTCCCATTACAAAGTCTTTTCTCTCCCACGAGATAGAAAGAGGCTGTAAGAAAACCGGTGTAAAGCGGATACGAATTCATGACATCCGCCACTCGCACGCCAGTTTACTGATCAATCAGGGCTGTGATGCACTTATCCTCGCAGACAGGCTTGGACACGAAAAGGTATCCACAACATTGAACACCTACTCCCACCTGTTTCCACATAAACAGCAGGAGCTTGTCAGCAATCTGGAACAGCTTGCCGCTACGGTTAGTGTCACGCCAACCCCGGAGCCACCGATGGGAAATCCGCTGCTTGAAACTATGGGAATTGCCTATGATGGTAACATGGCAAGTGATTCAGTTACTCCGGATACAGCATATGCCAATGCAGGACATCCATATGGTCCTATACCAAAAGAAACAGCATCGGAAAAAGTAATCCCGATGCCTAAAAGAAAAGCTATCTAAGAAATCAAACGATGTGAAATAGAGTAGTTGCGGTTAGTAGCAAAATAGTAGCAGTTCAAAAGAAAAAGTCCGGGAACGCCCTGTTTATAAGGCTTCCCAGACTTGTAGCTACTATTCAAACTCTATCGTCGCCGGTGGCTTCCCGGTGCAGTCATACAGCACGCGGTTCACCCCTTTTACTTCGTTTACAATCCGGTTGGTCACCTTGCTTAGCACATCCCATGGAATCGGCGCAGCTTCTGCGGTCATAAAGTCACTCGTCATAACGGCGCGCAGAGCGATTGCGTAGTCGTATGTGCGGAAATCGCCCATAACGCCTACGGAGCGCATGTTTGTAAGTGCGGCGAAATATTGTCCCAGTCCTTCCACGCCCGCTTTTGCGACTTCCTCGCGGTAAATGTAGTCCGCATCCTGTACAATGCGCACTTTCTCTTCTGTGACTTCGCCGATAATGCGGATGCCAAGACCCGGGCCCGGAAACGGCTGGCGGAAAACAAGGTGCTCGGGAATGCCAAGTTCCAGACCGGCTTTACGTACTTCGTCTTTAAACAGCATCCGCAATGGTTCTACGATTTCTTTGAAATCTACGCAGTCCGGAAGTCCGCCTACGTTGTGGTGCGACTTGATTACTGCGGATTTGCCTAGGCCGCTTTCGATGACGTCCGGATAAATGGTGCCTTGCACAAGGAAATCCACGGCGCCAATTTTCTTTGCTTCTTCTTCAAAGACACGGATAAATTCCGCGCCAATAATTTTGCGTTTTGTTTCCGGGTCTTCCACTCCGGCGAGCTTCGCGTAAAAACGCTCCTGCGCATTGACGCGAATAAAATTCAGGTCGTAGCTGCCCTCCGGACCAAAAACCGCCTCCACTTCGTCGCCTTCGTTTTTGCGAAGCAGACCGTGATCTACAAAAACGCAGGTCAGCTGCTTACCGACGGCTTTGGAAAGCAATACCGCTGCCACGGAAGAGTCCACGCCGCCGGAAAGAGCGCAAAGCACCTTTCCGCTTCCAATCTTTTCCCGAAGCTGCCGAATCGTCGTTTCTACAAACGACGCCATCTGCCAGTCTCCCTTGCAGCCGCATACCTTATAGACAAAGTTTGCAAGCATTTTCATGCCTTCGCGCGTATGCATAACTTCCGGATGAAACTGCGTTGCGTAGAGTTTTCGTTCCGCGCACTCCATAGCGGCGTTTGGGCAAACCTCGGACCAGGCGGTACGCCGGAATCCGCTTGGAAGCTTGGAAATGTAATCGGTATGGCTCATCCAGCAAATGCTTGTTTTGCTTACGCCTTCAAACAGGACGCTCTCCTCGTTGTCTACGGTAACGTCCGTCTGTCCGTATTCGCTAACCGGCGCCGTAGCTACCTCTCCGCCCAGCTCATATGCCATCAGCTGCGAGCCGTAGCAAATGCCGAGAATCGGGATTCCGAGCGAGAAAATCGCTTCGTCATAATGCGGAGATTCTTCCAGATAAACACTGTTTGGTCCGCCGGTAAAAATAATTCCTTTGGGATTTGCCGCCTTAATCTCTTCAAGAGACATTGTGTACGGCTTCACTTCGCAATAGACGTTGCATTCGCGGACGCGGCGGGCAATCAGCTGGTTGTACTGTCCGCCAAAATCTAACACAATAACCATTTCCTTTTCCATAGCTTCCTCCACTCTTCCTTTGTCACTCTATTTCCGCACGGAACTCACTTTCCGTAAAGGCTGTTTGCTCCACCGCGCCCTCCCCCAAAGGAACGCTCTCCTGCGGCTTTGCTGCTTCCCTTGCCTTTAAAAACCGCTGTTTGCTCAGCTTGTATAGCTCTGTAGCGCGCTGCGTATCGTGAAGCTTTGCCATTAAATAGTTGTGGTAAGCTTCCTTATCCGACGTCTCCGCAATTGCGCGCTCCACAAGCTCCTTTTCCTCTGTGCTCACAGGCGCCGGACGCCTTGGCTTCTGTTTTTTATGCACGGGAGCGGACGGTGCAACGGCAGGAACGCCGGCAATCGGCTCCGGCAGTTTTGCGACCGAGGTTTCCGTATTGTATTTTACAAGAACCGCTTTGCTGCGGGGCTCTTCCGCCGGTTTTTCCTGTGGTTTTATTTCTCGGTGCGCCTGTGCGGGAATTTCCTTTTTATTTCCCGTCTGCTTGCCGGAGCGGTACGTCCCTTGCGCTTTCCGGTTTGCATCGGGCCGTCTCCGGCTTCCTTCGCTCGCAGAGTTTGACCTGTTATTTCGCGAAGCGGCGCTGCTGTTTTTCTTTTCCGCATCGGGCCGGACGCTTCGCCTAGACTGGCCGACGCGTTTTCCTTTTTCATAAACTTCGTGCTCCGTCGTATTTTGCACTTGACGGTTCTTCTTGCTAAACAATCCAAACCATCCGCCTCTTGCAGGCTCGCTTTCGCTTAAAACCTGCCGAATGTCGGAAAAGCGCTCGATCGTCAGCCCGGTCATGCTTTGCATCTCGTGAATCGCCGGCTCGTAACCCTTGTCGTTGGAGACAATGTAAAACGCCTTTCCCGCCTTCTTTGCAATATCATAGCCCATATGTACCATGATAATAAAATCCAGCGCATTTTTCCCAATCTGATCGTTGGTGATTAGCTCTACCGTAGCGTGGCAATGCAGAATTGCCTCCGCTTCAATTAACGATAATTTCGAGCACTTCGGCCCCAGAAAGATTTTAACATGATCTTTCTCGTCCAAATCCAGAATTCCGTTTAACCCTGCTGTGCTCACGTTCTCAAAATCAATATAAATAATTCTCTTCATAATTAAAGCAATTTCTCCGATTCAATGTTGTTCGGCCTATAAGTCATTGTCCAACGCTAAGCTCATCCAGATTGCGTTGGTAGGAAGGGAGAAACTCATCCAGAAACAATTCTGCTTCCGGAACATGCATCGCGCGAATTGCCGCCTCTACCGATTTTTTCGCACTCTCAAACTCGCGGTTTCCGGCTTTTTCTTCTTCTACGCACTTAATCAGCGCGGAAATCTTATCGGCAGCCTTAACAAGCCGCCACAGCTCTTCTTCCCCTTGCGCAGGAAAGAAAATCGCCTCGTATTCCTTTCGCAAATCTTCCGGAAGAAGCTGCAAAAGAGAGCGGCTCGCCTGATCTTCAATCGAGTGAAACAAATCCTGCATCTCCCGGCTGTAATACTTCACCGGGGTTGGCATGTCGCCGGTAATGATTTCGTTTGCGTCGTGATAAATGCCGATAACAGCCGCTCGCTGCGCATCGTAGTTTTTTCCGAGCCGGCAATTGCCAAGAAGCGCCAGAGCGTGAGCCAGCATAGCAACCTCCAAAGAGTGCTCGCTGATGTTTTCCCTTTCCGAGTTGCGCATCAGCGCCCAGCGTTCAATGTATTTCATTCTTGACATCATTGCATAAAAATGGCTCATTATCTTCCCATCCTTGTGTTACTCCTGTTTTTCCTCTTGAAGCCAGCGCTCCGTGCGTTTTTTATCACGCTCTAATTGCAGCTTCAAATATTGTCCCGTGTAGGACGCTTCGTTCTCCATAACCTGTTCGGGCGTCCCCTGTGCAATAACGGTTCCACCGCCGTCGCCGCCCTCCGGGCCCATGTCGATTAAATAGTCGGCTGTCTTGATTACATCCAGATTATGCTCAATAACAACGACCGTATTGCCGCCTTCCGCCAAACGCTTCAAAATGGTGATCAGCTTGTCTACATCCGCAAAATGAAGTCCGGTTGTCGGTTCATCCAGAATATAAATGGTTTTTCCGGTACTGCGGCGCGCCAGTTCCGTAGCAAGCTTGATTCGCTGCGCCTCTCCCCCGGAAAGCAAGGTCGAGGGATGTCCCAGCTTCAAATAAGACAGACCTACCTCATTTAACGTTTCAATTTTCCGGCGAATGGAAGGCACGTTCTCGAAGAAGGAGAGCGCTTCTTCCACCGTCATATCGAGCACGTCGCTGATGTTTTTGCCCTTATAGGAAACCTCCAACGTCTCGCGGTTATAGCGTTTCCCTCCGCAAACTTCACAAGGTACGTAAACGTCCGGGAGAAAGTTCATCTCAATTTTGTTAATGCCGTCTCCTTGGCAAGACTCGCATCTGCCTCCCCGAATGTTAAAGCTAAAACGTCCCTTGGAGTAACCGCGCATTTTCGCTTCCTGCGTGTTGGCAAACAAATCGCGGATCTGGTCAAATACGCCGGTATACGTCGCAGGATTTGAGCGGGGTGTTCTCCCAATCGGCGATTGGTCAATGGCAATTACTTTGTCTAGCTGCTCTGCACCCAAAATCCGGTCGTGATCCCCTGCAATCGTCCGTGCGCGATTAAGCTTTTTTGCAAGAGATTTGTAGAGAATTTCGTTTACAAGCGAGCTTTTTCCGGAGCCGGAAACGCCGGTCACGCATGTGAACACACCAAGAGGAAGACGAACGGTAATGTCTTTGAGGTTATGTTCTCTTGCGCCTTCAATCGTCAGCCAGCCGCGCGGCGTATTGCGGCTTTGGGGTGTTGGAATCATCCGTTTCCCGGACAGGTACTGGCCGGTAAGCGAGCGCTCTTCTTTCATAATGTCGTAAACCGACCCCTGCGCTACGAGCTCGCCGCCGTGTTCGCCTGCCTCCGGACCAATGTCAACGACCCAGTCGGCCGCCCACATCGTATCCTCGTCATGCTCAACAACAAGCAGCGTATTTCCAAGGTCGCGCAGCTGTTTTAACGCGGTAATCAGCTTGTCGTTATCGCGCTGGTGCAGGCCGATACTCGGCTCATCAAGAATATATGCGACTCCTACAATCCCCGAGCCAATTTGCGTTGCCAGCCGGATTCGCTGACTCTCGCCGCCGGAAAGAGACGCCGTTGCGCGGGAAAGCGTCAAGTACTCCAGACCTACAGTTTTCAAAAATCCTACGCGAGAGCGGATTTCTTTTAAGATTTGTTCCCCAATCTTTTGCTGCTGGCTCGTCAGCTCCAGATGGTTCATAAAGTCGTACAGCGCGCGCACCGAAAGGTCGCAGACTTCGCTGATATTCCGGCCGCCCACCGTAACTGCAAGCGCTTCCTTTTTCAGCCTTCGTCCGCCGCACTCCGTGCAGGGCGTAATCTGCATATAGCTTTCGTACTCCTGCTTCATCGTATCGGAAAATGTCTCGCGATACTTGCGCTCCACGTTTTTAATAATTCCTTCAAAAGCAACGGGATATACGCCTTCTCCGCGCTGACTTTTGTAGTGCACAAGCACTTCTTTTCCGCCGGTGCCGTGTAAAAGCACGCGCTTTATTTCCTCTGGATACGCACAAAAAGGCGTGTCCAGCGAAAAATGGTATTCCTGCACAAGCGCGTCGAGCGTTGCGCGCGTAAAGCTTCCTTTTTCCGTGCAGGACTGCCAGCCCGTAACCTGAATTGCCCCTTGGTTAATGCTTAAGCTTTTGTCCGGAATCATCAAGTCTTCTGAAAACTCCATTTTGTATCCGATTCCGTGACAAACAGGACAGGCGCCAAAAGGATTGTTGAAGGAAAACGTTCGGGGCTCCATCTCGTCAATGGTGCCACCGCAGTCAGGGCAGGCAAAATTTTGAGAAAACCGAAGCATTTCCCCGCCCGTCACGTCCACGTAAGCAAGTCCTTCGGAAAGCTTCATTGTTGCTTCCATCGAGTCGGTCAGTCGCTTTTCCATCCCGGGACGGACAATCAGACGATCCACGATAATTTCAATGTTGTGCTTTTGGTTTTTCTCCAGCTTAATTTCTTCCGACAATTCGTATAGATTGCCGTCAATGCGCACGCGCACATATCCGCTTTTTCTGGCCTGCTCAAGAACCTTCGCATGTTCTCCTTTTTTTCCGCGCACAACGGGAGCCAATAACTGGATGCGGGTTCTCTCCGGCAGGCGCAAAATTTCGTCCACCATCTGGTCGATGGACTGTTTTGCGATTACCTTGCCGCAGTTCGGACAATGGGGCGTTCCGACCCGGGCATACAAAAGCCGGAAGTAATCGTAAATTTCCGTCACCGTCCCTACCGTAGAGCGGGGGTTTCGGTTCGTGGATTTCTGTTCTATGGAAATGGCAGGCGGAAGCCCTTCGATGCTGTCCACATCCGGCTTTTCCATCTGTCCAAGGAACATACGCGCGTAGGAAGACAGGGACTGCATATAGCGCCGCTGCCCTTCCGCGTAAATAGTATCAAAGGCAAGCGAAGACTTTCCGGAGCCGCTAAGACCGGTCAGAACGACAAACTTGTCTCTTGGGATATTAATATCTATGCTTTTGAGGTTGTTTTCTCTTGCTCCCCGCACGCGAATATATTTTTTTATATCCTCGGGGGTCAATTGCTTTTGACTCATGTAATTAAACACGCTCCTTCTTGCTTCCCCTAAGTCTGCGTACCTTCCATCTCTAACAGCTGCTTCTTAATTTCAAGAATCTCATCTCTAAGCTCCGCTGCCCGCTCGAAGTTTAATTCTACAGCAGCAGAATGCATCTTTTTCGTGAGTTTGGAAACAACCGCTTCCAGCTCCTTACGACTCATAGATTCCCAATCTTTAGAAATCCGATTCGTAACCTTATCCGCCTTTGAACTGATACGAATCAAATCGCGGACTTTCTTTTGAATGCTCTGCGGCGTAATTCCGTGCGCTTTATTATAGGCATCCTGAATTTCTCTGCGGCGGCGGGTTTCCTCGATTGCCTGCGCCATAGAATCCGTCATCGTATCGGCGTACATCACGACGTGTCCGTTTGCGTTTCGTGCCGCGCGGCCAATCGTCTGGACAAGCGACGTACGAGAACGCAAAAACCCTTCCTTGTCTGCGTCCAAAATTGCCACAAGTCCAATCTCTGGAATGTCTAGTCCTTCCCGGAGCAAGTTAATGCCAACCAAGACGTCGAAAACGTCCATCCGCATGTCGCGAATAATTTCCGAGCGCTCAAGCGTATCGATGTCCGAGTGCAAATAGCGAACACGGATTCCAAGCTCTCTTAAATAATCGGTCAGCTCCTCCGCCATTCGCTTTGTAAGCGTCGTCACAAGGATTTTATTTCCGCGGGACACTTCCTGTCGAATTTCTCCCACGAGATCATCGACCTGCCCTTCTACTGGACGAACAAAAACTTCCGGATCCAAAAGGCCCGTCGGGCGTATCACCTGCTCAACGCGCAGCAGCTCGTGCTCCTCTTCGTATGTGTTCGGCGTTGCCGAAACGAAGAGCATCTGGTTAATGTGCGACTCAAATTCCGAAAAGCTAAGCGGTCGGTTGCATTTTGCAGAAGGCAAGCGAAATCCGTAGTCTACAAGTGTAGTTTTACGTGCCTGATCGCCGTTATACATCCCGCGGACCTGCGGAAGCGTAATATGCGACTCGTCTACAATAATCAGAAAGTCATCCGGGAAGAAATCCAAAAGCGTATTGGGCGTATCTTCCGGCGTCAATCCCGAAAGATGCATAGAGTAGTTCTCAATGCCGGAGCAAAAACCAGTCTCGCGCAGCATTTCCATGTCAAAGTTGGTTCGCTCGGAAATACGCTGCGCCTCAAGAAGCTTATCTTCGCTGCGAAAATAGCGGACGCGCTCCGCAAGCTCTTCTTCAATCTTTGTGAGCGCACGTTTCATCTGCTCGGGCTCCACAACGTAGTGCGAGGCCGGGAAAATAATCATGTGCTCAAGATTCAGTTTTGCTTTTCCTGTCACTGTGTCGATGGTCTGAAGCCGGTCGATTTCCTCGCCGAAAAATTCAATCCGGTACGCTTCTCCATCGCCGCCGGAAATCGGGTACAGCTCCACCACGTCGCCGCGCACGCGAAACGTCCCTCGCTTAAAGTCCATATCGTTCCGGTCGTACTGCATTTCAATCAGCCTGCGAAGCAGCTCGTCGCGATCCCATTGCATCCCGGGGCGAAGGCTCACCGTCATATTCTGGTATTCCGAAGGGCTGCCTAAGCCGTAAATACAGGAGACGGACGCTACAACAATCACGTCTCTTCGCTCCGTTAGGGCAGCGGTTGCAGAGTGGCGAAGCCGATCAATCTCGTCGTTAATCGCGCTATCTTTTTCGATATAAGTATCCGTAGACGGCACATACGCCTCCGGCTGGTAATAGTCATAATAGGATACGAAGTATTCTACCGCATTGTCCGGGAAAAATTCCTTAAACTCTCCGTAAAGCTGTGCCGCAAGCGTTTTGTTGTGCGAAATAATAAGCGTCGGCCGGTTAAGCCGCGCAATCACGTTCGCCATCGTAAACGTCTTTCCCGAACCCGTGACTCCTAAAAGCGTTTGAAACTGGTTGCCCTCTTCAAAGCCCCGAACAAGAGCGTCAATCGCTTCCGGCTGGTCACCGGTTGGCTGAAACTCCGACACAAGATGGAAATGATCCATGAACCGACTCCTAATCTAATCTGCCTGCTTTGTAGCGCCTAGAGCCAGATGCTTTAAATAGCCGTTGATAAACGGGTCAAGCGCACCGTCAAGCACAGCCTGCGCGTTGCCAATCTCTACTCCGGTGCGGTGATCCTTCACCATCGTATACGGCTGTAGAACATAGGAGCGTATCTGGTTTCCGAAGTTGATATCCTTTACCTCGCCTCGGATGCCGGACTCCTTGCTCGCCTGCTCCTGCTGCTTTAGCAAATAAAGCTTCGCTTTAAGCATCTGCATGGCCTTGTCTTTATTTTGGAACTGGGAACGCTCGTTTTGGCACTGCACTACGGTTCCCGTTGGAATATGTGTAATTCGAATTGCGGAACTGGTTTTGTTGATGTGCTGGCCGCCCGCGCCGCTGCTTCGATACGTGTCAATGCGCAGGTCATCGGGATTGATTTCCACATCGACATCCTCTTCGATGTCCGGCATTACGTCGCAGGATACAAACGAAGTCTGGCGCTTTCCGGCCGCGTTAAACGGGCTGATGCGCACCAGACGGTGAACGCCGTGCTCGGATTTTAAATACCCGTAAGCGTTCGTTCCGTTTACCTGAAACGTAACTGATTTAATTCCGGCTTCATCACCGTCCAGATAATCCAGAACTTCCATCGTGAAACCTTTTTTCGCAGCCCAGTGCTGGTACATCCGGTAGAGCATCCCTGCCCAGTCGCATGACTCGGTTCCGCCTGCGCCCGCGTGAAGCGTCACAATCGCGTTTTCACGGTCGTACTCTCCGGACAAAAGCGTCTCAAGCCGCAAGCTTTCCAACTCGTTTGTAAACGCATCTAACTCCGCTTGAATTTCCGGAATCATTTCGGGGTCGTTCTCTTCATACCCCATCTCCAAAAGCGTCATAATATCGTCGTACTGTCGCTGCAAACCGGCAAATCCTTCTACGGTATCTTTTAAGGACTTTAGTTCGCGCACGCTTGCCTGCGCCGCGTCTGCGTTGTCCCAAAAGCCCGGAGATTCCATAATGCCTTCCAGCTCTTCGATTTTACGTTTTTTATTTTCCAGATCCAGTGATGCGCCGACTTCCCGCAGTGGTTGCTCGTAAGTCTGCAGCGTATATTTCATCTGATCCAGTTCTACCATAGGATCTCTCTCCCATCTTCAAAAAATTCACTGAAGGTTTTGCTTTCTACTGCAGCAGAACTTATATTTCTTACCGCTTCCGCAAGGACAAGGATCGTTTGGCTGAATTTTCTTTGCGGCTCTTCGAACCGGCTCCTTTACAGTGCTTGTATCCTTATTTGTGCCGGTTACCTTCACAACTTCCTCGCGTTCCACCTTCTGCTCTACCTTAATGTGCATCAGCGTGCGGACCGTATCCCTCGCAATGGACTGCACCATTTCGTCGAACATGTCAAAGCCTTGGAACTTATATTCCTGAACAGGGCTTCTCTGTCCGTATGCCTGCAAGCCGATTCCCTGACGGAGCTGATCCATATCGTCAATGTGCGCCGTCCACTTCTGGTCAATAACACGAAGCAAAATTACGCGCTCTGCTTCTCGGAAGCTTTCCGGTTCCGGGAACTGCGCTTCCTGCGCGGCATATTTCTCAAGTGCCCGCTCCCAAAGCTCCTCAAGCAAGCGCTTTTTGTTCATGTGCGAAAGCTCTTCTTCGCTAAATTCTACCGGTGCAAAAGGAATAACTGCCAGAAGCTCTTGGTTAAGCGCTTCC
Source organism: uncultured Lachnospiraceae bacterium (assembly GCA_944384025.1). Lineage (GTDB taxonomy): Bacteria > Bacillota > Clostridia > Lachnospirales > Lachnospiraceae > ISDg. The sequence goes on along the minus strand of CALWRS010000007.1, from coordinate 19,190 downwards.
AAATCCCACTCTTCTGGGCGCTGGTCGTCTCCGATTACCTGATTGACAATGTTGCTGACTGTGTTTCGCACCATTTTCAGGATAAACTCCCGCATGTTTTCGCCGTCAAGCACTCTCCGGCGCTCCTCGTAGATAATTTCTCTTTGTTCGTTATTCACTTGGTCAAATTCCAGCAGGTTTTTCCGGATGCCAAAGTTATTATCCTCTATTTTCTTTTGCGCCTTTTCAATAACGCTGCTAAGCATCTTGTGATGAATTTCCTGCCCGTCGTCAAGACCGAGCGTCTTAAAAATCCCCATCATGCGCTCCGAGCCAAACAGACGCATCAAATCATCCTCAAGGGAAATGTAAAAGCGCGATTCACCAACGTCTCCCTGACGACCTGCACGACCACGCAGCTGGTTATCGATTCGGCGGGACTCGTGACGCTCCGTACCGATAATCATCAATCCGCCGTATTCCGTCACCTTCTCGCCAAGCTTAATATCCGTACCGCGTCCGGCCATGTTCGTCGCAATCGTTACGGCTCCCGGCTGACCGGCTTCCGCAATAATTTCCGCTTCCAACTCATGGTACTTCGCATTCAGCACCTTGTGCGGAATGTTCCGCTTTCTAAGCGCCGCGCTTACTTCTTCGGACGCCTCAATCGTAATCGTGCCGACAAGCACCGGCTGAAGCTTCGCATGCGCCTGCACAACCGCTTCTACGATCGCCGCAAGCTTTTCTCTCTTTGTCCGGTATACCGCGTCCTCGTGATCCACACGACGCACCGGACGGTTTGTCGGAACAGCGACAACGTCCATACCGTAAATTTCGCGGAACTCCTTTTCCTCTGTAAGCGCCGTACCGGTCATGCCGCACTTGCGCGTGTACTTGTTAAAGAAGTTCTGGAACGTAATCGTCGCAAGCGTCTTGCTCTCCCGCTTTACTTTTACATGTTCCTTTGCCTCAATCGCCTGATGAAGCCCGTCCGAGTAACGCCGTCCGGGAAGAATACGTCCGGTAAAATCGTCTACAATCAGAATCTGGTCGTCCTTAACGACATAATCCTTATCCTTAAACATCAGGTAATGTGCGCGCAGCGCCAAAATAACGTTATGCTGAATCTCCAGGTTCTCAGGATCCGCCAAGTTTTCAATGCGGAAAAATTGCTCGACCTTGCGCACGCCCTCTTCGGTAAGGTTTACATTTTTGTCTTTTTCGTTTACGACGAAGTCGCCGGTTTCCTGCGCCTGCTCGCCCATTAATATATCCATCTTGGAGAGCTCGGTTTCGGTTCCCCGCTTTAACTGCGTCGCCAAAATGTCGCAGACTTCGTAAAGCTTTGTTGACTTTCCGCTCTGTCCGGAAATAATTAACGGCGTTCTCGCCTCGTCGATGAGAACCGAGTCCACCTCGTCAATAACCGCGAAATTCAGTCCGCGCATTACAAGCCGCTCTTTGTATATGACCATGTTGTCACGCAAATAGTCAAAGCCGAATTCGTTGTTTGTGCCGTAGGTAATGTCGCACGCGTAAGCCTGCTGGCGCTCCTTTGGCTCCATATGGTTCAAGATGCAGCCTACCGTTAGTCCAAGAAAAGTGTGCACCTGTCCCATCCACTCTGCGTCTCGCTTTGCCAGATAGTCGTTAACCGTAACAACGTGAACGCCTTTGCCTTCCAACGCGTTCAGGTATACGGGGAAGGTCGATACGAGCGTCTTTCCTTCGCCGGTACGCATTTCTGCAATTCGCCCTTGATGAAGAATAATGCCGCCCATTAACTGTACGCGGTACGCGCGCTGCCCAAGCGTTCGCTTTGCCGCCTCGCGAACAACAGCGTAGGCTTCCACCAAAAGATCGTCAAGCGTCGCACCCTCGGCAAGCCGACGGCGAAACTCCACAGTCTTTTCGGCAAGCTGCTCATCGCTAAGTGCTTCGTATTCCGGCTCAAGCGCCTCAATTTTATCTACAAGCGGAGTAATCCGTTTGATTTCTCTCTCACTATGAGTTCCAAAGATTTTCGAAACTAAACTCATGTTGACCTCCTATCCTGTTCGAGTTCTGAAGGCGTCTCGCTTTCCCCAAAGTGACGCCATATTACCATGGATTATATCACTTTTTCAGGTGTTCCGCAACCGAAGAAACATTTTTTCCTTTTGCGCGGAATTGTCACGCAATTTCCGCCATTTCAAGAAAGTTTCCAAAAATGAAAAAGTCAAGGGGTTTGTCGAATTTTGTTGAGCGTCCTCGATTTTTTTCTGTTTTTACCAAAACAAATCTTCGAGTCTTCGACAAAAATCAACATACTACACGCATGGAAAGTGTATGTGGATAAAGTGGATAGAATTGTGAATAACAACAAAATCCAGATAAAATCAGCCTCTTTTCCTGTGGATAAACGAAAAAAACGGGATTTTATCCACAGTTTTCCCCTTTATCCACAAGAAAAATGTTTGTATCCTTTTTGTGCAAGATGTCTAAGCGTCGCTCCTGCGCCATTCTTTTCCCGGATTTTGGTGTCTCGAAGAATACGATAGTTCTCTGTTTTTCGCCCTTTTTTACAGAAAATACAACGGCGTTTTCTGTTTTTCTACGTTAGTCGACTTCCCCCTGCTGCGCGAAAAAAAACAGGAAAAAGGCGACGTTGCGCCCCAATCCGGCTTCTGTCGCCTTTTTCCTGTTTCGCTTTTATGCTTTTAAAATCCCCATTGCGATCAGCTCGTTTATCGTCATCAAAAACAGCAAAACAACGGTTCCTATAACCAAAGGAATCGTTATAAGCTTCCGGAAACTTCCGCGCTTTTCCCTCTTTCGCAGAGAGGTAAAAATTAGCTCGTACGTCCCGTTTCTTTTTGCAAGCGCACGGTATACAAAGAAAGCGAGCACTGCAAAGAAAATCGCCTGCGGAAGCAGGGAGACGACCATTTCCGGCGTGACGCCGGATTGCGTCTCGCTTTGCATAAGTCCCGCAAAGCTCTCGCTTTTGCTGCTAAGATAGTTGACTGCATAAAGGACAAGGACGGAAAATCCGTTGTAACACAGGTGCACGAGCATTGTAGAAAACAGACTCCCCGTCGCTTCTGCAAGCAGCGCAAGAACAAACCCAAGGGCGAACGCGTAGAAAAATTGATTAAAATTCGCGTGCATCATCCCGAATAAAAATCCGCTTAACACCGCCCCTTTCCAGATGGAATGCTGTCGATATGTGTGAAACAAAACGCCCCGGTAAACGACTTCTTCTAAAATAGCAGGAACAACAGCAACCGTTAAAAACATGGCAGGAAACGATACCAAAGACGAACTGGCGCTTAGCGTACTGCTGATACTGTATTTAAGAAAGAGCATCGAGACTGCGTTAATAAGCGTCAAGGTAGGGTAAAGCAAAAACGCCAGCAGCAGCACAAGCAAAATGCTCGGTAGATCGAGTTTTCGCAGCCGCAAAAAAGAGCGCGGCGAAATGCGTTCTTTTATCATCCAGATTATCGAGGGCAGCGCCAGAGATCCCTGCGAAAGCAGCAGAGAACCGAGAAACCCCGTCTTTAGCGGCACCTGCAAAAACGAAGCGGCTATATAAATACAAAGCGTCAATAGGAACAACCGATTCACAGAGCGAATCCGGTTTTTCGTTACAGTATCTCCTCCCATAGAGAACCTCCTTAACATAACTGACTTATTTTGAGTATAACGCACTTTCGAGAAATCGCAAGGAATTCTTTTTTTCTGTAGGAATTCTGTGGATTATGTGCTACAATAAAGGCAGTCGATGTGCCGAAAGGCGTTCCCGTGAAAGAGCGAGGTTTTTTATGGAACTGGGAAGAATTCAAAAATTAATTGTAGAAGAAATAAAGGAACATGGCGCTTACCTAGTGGATGGCAGCGAGCTTCTTCCGGAACTGCCGGATCAGCCCCGGTTTACAAACCGGCATTTGTCCATCCCGCATATCCTGCTCCCAAAAAATCAATGCGGCTCTTTAGCGCCGGGCGACGAAGTTACTGTATTTGTTTACAAGGATTCCAGCGACCGACCGATTGCCTCAACGACGCTTCCGCCGCTTGAGCTTGGCGGCATTGCCGCTCTTAACGTAACACAGGTAACGCGTATCGGCGCGTTTTTAAGCTGGGGACTTGCCAAAGACTTGCTCCTTCCCTTTCACGAACAGACTTGTCGGGTAAAGGAAGGGGATACTGTTTTGTGCGCACTCTACATTGATAAAAGCTGTCGGCTTTGCGCTACGATGAAGCTTTATCCGTATTTACGCACCGACTCGCCCTATCAAAAAGAAGATCGCGTCAGCGGAAGGATTTACGAAACGAGCAACAACTTTGGCGTCTTTGTCGCTGTAGACAACTGCTACTCGGCTCTGATTCCAAAACGAGAGATTTTCTTCCCGCTGCTGCCGGGTCAAAACGTTGTCGCCCGCGTAGTAAAAGTACTTGCGGACGGGAAACTGACGCTTAGTCTGCGCGACAAAGCTTATTTGCAAATGGACAGCGACAGCCAGCTGATATACTCTGCGCTTCAGGGCGCAGGCGGTTTTCTCCCTTACCACGACAAAAGCAGCGCAGAAGAAATCAAAGCGCGCTTTGGCATCGGGAAAAATGCCTTTAAGCGCGCTCTGGGACACTTATATAAGGAGAAAAAAATTATAATCGAAGAGACAGGTTTCCGGCTTGCGGGCGAGCCAAAAGGCCTCTCTTAAAACTACATAGCCCTTTGTCCGGCTGAAAAGAATTCACCTGCACAGCAGACCGTTACAACTGCCACACGGCGCACACCGGCGCGTTTTGCAATACGTGCGCAAGCCTCCAATGTGCTCCCCGTCGTAAGAATATCGTCAACAAGAAGGATGCTTTCCGGCATCCTTCTTTCTTTGTTTGAAAAAATTCCTGTCGGTACGGCAAATGCTTCCGTCAGGTTCCGAAGCCTTGCTGCCGCGCTCAACTCTTTTTGCGGCCGCGTGTTGCGCTTTCTTATTAACAAATGCGCTTCTAGCGGTATTTGAAGTCCCTCCGCCAAGTGCTTTGCCAAAATTTCCGCTTGGTTGTAACCGCGCATTCGAAGCTTGCGCGGGTGCAGCGGAACAGGAACAACAGCGTCTGCGCCAAATAAGCGCATTTCCTCTCCGTGCATACGCAAAAGCTCCTGCGCAAAAAAAGCGCCCGCCGTTTCTCTTCCGGAAAATTTAAAGCCCAAAACAGCTTCCCGCGCTGCTCCCTGATAAGCAAAGGCGGAAAATCCGCGCTCAAACGAAGGCTTGCGCTTCCGGCAGGAATCGCAATACTCTTCCGTTTCCTCCGTAGGCCTTCCGCAAAGAAAACATGCGTTATCCCCGATCTCCAAAAGTTTCCTGCGGCACTCCGGACAGCACACCGACTCCCGAATCGCGCGCACACTGTCGCAAACCGGACAATGCGGCGGAAACAGTAAATTCAATAAAAATTCCACTGCTTAATAAAGGCTCCTAGGATATTTCCCCTGCTCAATCAGCTTGTTGATCGAAGCAACAAACAGCGGCTTATCTTCCTTATAAGTTACCCCAAACCAGCGGTCGTTCGTAGGCAGCGCCTGTACCGACGCTCTTCCTTCCTGCACCATTCTTCCAACAACCTCCGGCAGCAAAAACTCTGCCTTTTCCGGATTCGCAGGTACGTCTGACGACAGAAAATCAACAAACTGTACGGACAGCTCGTCCAAAAATTCCGGAGTAAATCCCCACATATTCATAGAGACGGTAACGTCCGGAGAGAGCTCTACCGGCTGTCTTTTCCAGTTTTCTCCAAGTACCACTGCGCCCTCTCTGCGAAGTTCAAAGTGCTCTTCTACGTTTTTCATCTGCCCGTTTTCTACCTGACAGATTCCCCGCGTTACTCTTCCGTGCTCGCTCAATGTATTTCCAAGGACAAAGCCCGCCATGCAATACTGATGCGTCGCATTTTCCGGAAGCGCAACTAAAAAGTCATGCATGGAACGGAAAGACTGTTCGCCGTAAAAATCGTCCGCATTAATCACAATAAACGGATCCGTAAGAATGCCCTTGCAGGAGAGCACCGCCTGTCCGGTTCCCCATGGCTTCTTTCTGCCCTCAGGCACAAAAAAACCTTCTGGAAGCGCTTCTTTTTCCTGAAATGCATATTCTACGGCAATCTGCTTTTCCATCCGGTTTCCAATAATTCTGCGGAAATCCTCCTCTAAGTCCTTCCGGATAATGAATACGACTTTGTCAAAGCCGGCCCGCTTTGCATCGTAAATCGAGTAATCCATAATAATTTCTCCGTTTGGTCCTACCGGCTCAAGCTGCTTGATGCCTCCCCCAAACCGGCTGCCCATCCCAGCCGCCATTACAACAAGTGCTGTCTTTCTCATTTTCTTATCCTCCTTTTAATTTTCCTTGTCTAATTCCTGAATTTCACAAATTCTTTCACACAACCCTGTATGTCGTCTCTGTTCGTTCTCATTTGCAATCATTTGCTGAATCATTCTCTCACTGCCTACAAGCGTTACGCATCGGGACGCTCTTGTAACTCCCGTGTAGAGGAGGTTTCGGTTAAACAACAGGCTGGGACCGGTCAGAAGCGGCATAACTACGGCAGGGTATTCGCTGCCCTGCGACTTATGTATCGTAATCGCATACGCATGTTCCAACTCGTCTAGCTGCGAAAACGGGTACTCAACCATACGGTTTTCGTCGAATTGAATTTCCATCGTTTCGGCAAAGCGATTAATTGTCCGGATAATTCCGATATCTCCGTTGAAAATTCCCGCACCGCTTTCCACCGGAATTCCATACCTGCTTCGTACTTCCCACGGAAGCTGGTAATTGTTGCGAATCTGCATCACTTTGTCGCCTTCGCGAAACAGCGTAGAGCGGTACTCGTACTCCACCTTTTTCTCGTCCGGCGGGTTCAAGTTCTGCTGTAAAATACGATTCAGATTTTCCACTCCAAGCTCCCCTTTTCGCATAGGGGTCAGCACCTGAATATCGTAGGGCGTCGCGTTTACATAAGGCGGCAGCTTGTGCTGCACCAATTGCAGCACAACGGAAATAATGGACTGCGCCTGCTCTCGCCACAAAAGGAAAAAATCCCGGCTTTTATTCGTAAATTCCAGCGGTTCGCCGCGGTTAATTTTGTGCGCATTTACAATAATATCGCTCTCTTTTGCCTGCCGGAAAATTTTTTTAAGACTCACGACGGAAAAAGCACGGCTCTCCAACAGATCTTTTAGTACGTTTCCGGGGCCAACGCTTGGAAGCTGGTGATTGTCTCCTACCAGAATCAGTCGTGTGCCAACAGGAATTGCTCGCAAAAGCGCGTTCATTAAAAACACATCGACCATAGACATCTCGTCAATAATTACGACGTCCGCCTCCAAAGGCGTTTCTTCGTTTCGGCCAAACATACCGCTTCCGTCCCTTTCCGAGGTCATCGTCACCTCCAAAAGACGGTGAATCGTCCTTGCTTCTACTCCGGTAGTCTCCGTTATACGCTTTGCTGCGCGCCCGGTTGGCGCCGCTAGAAGCATCGAAAGCCCTTCCGCTTCAAACAAATGAATCAGCGCTTTGATTGTCGTTGTCTTTCCGGTGCCGGGGCCTCCAGTCAGCAAAAATACACCGCATCGCGCTGCTTCCATAACGGCCTCGCGCTGCACCCCATCAAGCGTGATTTGCAGCTCCCGCTCGATAAGCGAGATCTTTTCGTTTAGCCGCATGACAGGAACATCGTAGCGCACGTTTAAATCCAGAAGCATTCTGGCAATGCCCAATTCCGTGAAATAATAAGCAGCGTTATAAACCTGCGTCTGTTCTTCCCCGCTTTTTGCGGGAATCTTTTTTATGACAAGCTTTCGCTCCAGAGCGAGCTCTCCAAGCTGCCATTCAACCTGCTCTTCACTTACCTGAAGCAGCTGCGAGGTATACGGAAGCAGCCGTTCCTTCGGAAGAAAAACATGTCCCGACTGGCTGCCAAGCAAAAGCGCGTAGAGGATGCCTGCCCGAATTCGATATTCGGAATCCGCCGCAACGCCCATCTTCCCCGCAATTTCGTCCGCAATACGAAAGCCAACGCCCTGGATATCTTCCGTCAGGCGATACGGGTTCGATTCCAAAACTTCCTGCATCCGCTCGCCGTATTGTTTATGTATTTTGACTGCTAAATTTGTGGTGATGCCGTACCGCTGCAAATACACCATCGCGTCGCGCATGGCGCGTTTTTCCTGGAACTGTTCAAAAATCTCTCTGGCCATCCGTTCGCTGATGCCTTTAATTTCGGAAAGGCGTTCCGGCTCCCGCTCGATAATAGCAAACGTCTTATCGCCAAAGCGCCGCACAATACGTGCCGCTAGCGTCGCGCCAACGCCTTTAATCGCTCCGCTGCCAAGGTAGCGCTCCATCGCCACAGCGTCCGCAGGCGTGCGCACTTCAAAGCGGGTCACCTGAAGCTGTTCTCCGTACACTGCGTGCGTCGTCAGGTTCCCTTCCAGAAAAACAAACTCTCCTTCCGAAATCATTGGGAAACTGCCAACGCAAGTCATTTCTTCCGAGCCATCCGCTGAAACAACGCTGAGAACGGTATACCCATTCTCAGCGTTGCGATACACGATTCGTTCTACATATCCTTCCCGCTGTTCCAAGCCTTCACTCCCTGCTACAAAGCGGCTCTTCTCTTCCTGCCGCTGAGCATTTCCACGTATTTGCCGGTGCCGATTGCCACGCAGCGCATCGTATTTTCCGCCGTCATCGTATTGATTCCGGTCTTTTCTTCAATTAAGTCCTCTAAGCCGTACAGGAGCGAGCCGCCGCCGGTTAAGACAATTCCCCTGTCGGCAATGTCCGCCGCCAGTTCCGGAGGAGTCAGTTCCAGTACGTTATGAATGGCATCAATAATCTGCGCCGTTGCTTCGCGAAGCGCCTCTTCCGTTTCTTCGGATGTCAAGGAAATGGTCTTTGGAAGACCGGTCACGAGGTTTCTTCCGCGCACTTCCATAGAAAGCGTCTCCGGCCTAGCATAGCAGGCGCCAATTTTAATTTTGATTTCCTCCGCTGTGCGTTCGCCGATCATGAGATTATGTTTTTTACGCATGTAGCGCACAATAGCCTCGTCGAAATCGTCTCCCGCAACCTTTACGGAGTTGCTGACAACTGCGCCGCCTAGAGACATAACAGCAATGTCGGTCGTCCCGCCGCCAATATCAACGATCATATTTCCGCAAGGCTTGCTAATGTCAATCCCCGCGCCAATCGCAGCGGCAATCGGTTCTTCAATAATCTGTACGTATCTGGCGCCCGCTTCGTAAGTCGCGTCCTGCACTGCCTTTTTTTCCACTTCCGTGGCGCTGCTTGGCACACAAATACTTACAACCGGCTTTCGAAACCGACGTTTGCCAATGGACTTCTGGATGAAATATTTGATCATGCGCTCGGTTACCGAGTAATCCGAGATCACACCCTGCTTGAGAGGGCGCACAGCCACAATATTTCCGGGTGTTCTGCCAAGCATTTGACGCGCTTCTTCGCCAATGGCTTTAATCCGGTTTGTTTCCCGGTCGTAAGCGACTACGCTGGGCTCTTCCAAAACGACCCCTTTGCCCTTAATATATACAAGAACATTGGCCGTTCCCAGATCGATGCCAATGTCCGAACCAAATCCAAACATTCTTAACCTCCGCGCCTCTTTTGCTTCTGATTGAAATTATAGCAAAGGAAGATTCGGAAGTCAACGAAGCGTTTTAGGAGGCTCTTCGTCGAACTTCTTCTCCAGCTTCAGCCCCGGAAACGCACGGTGCAGCCGTCGGCTTGTATAAGAGGAACGAAACTCGGAGAGTTTCTTTTTCCATTCCGCACGCAGTTCTTCGCGGCGTTCCTTTCGCTCCTCCGCCTTCTCCATAACGTCAACTGTCGTATCGTGCAGGTTTTCCCCAAGGAAATCCGATACCTTCCGAAGGTTTTCCGCCATTTCCCGCAAAACCCGAAGGCGGACGTTGATGTTTCGAATCTGTACAACCGTTACGATGTTATCGCCAATCCAGACAAGCGCACACACAGGCAAAAGCACCATTCCAACGTCTTTTGGAAAGCGGCGGACAAATGCTTCAACAAGCGGATGCACAATCCGCAGCACGCCGGTGCAGGCAAGCCCCCACAGAAGCGAAAACTTCAGGCAGATATATCCTCGAAAGTTGAATTTTTCTTCGGTGTAATCCCACCATTTCTCGTGAAAGATGCGTTCCAGAATCCACCCGATTACAAGCTCAAGAAACGTTGTCAAAAGAACCGAGCCTACAAACAAAGCAAGCAGGTTTTCCTTTACCGGCGTCAGACAAAGGATAACGCCGGTAAAGCCAAACCCGTAAATGGTACAAACCGGACCGTTAACAAAGCCCCGGTTCGAAAACTCTCCGTACGTTACTGTGTGATAAATGACCTCCACACACCAGCCAAGAAGCGAGTAAATTAATATAAACGCACCAATTTCGTAAATCAATTTACAGACACTCCTTTAGTGTTGCGGAAATTTCCTCCTTCTCCTGATATCCGGTGGTTTTCCGAATTACTTTTCCGTCCTTAAGATACACAAGCGTGGGGATGCTCATAATCTGAAACTGATTGGCGAGCGCCGTTTCTTCATCTACGTTTACCTTTCCAAACAGCGCTTCCGGATGTTCTGCGGCAGCCGCCTCAAACACCGGGCCCTGCATTTTACACGGACCGCACCATGCAGCCCAAAAATCAAGCACTACAACGCCCTTTGCACCAAGAACTTTTTCATCGAAGTTTTTTTCAGTAATTTGCAGCATAGAATTTCCTCCTTTGTTGGGTAATATGGCGTGACCTTTCCTTCATTATACATACTGCGGCGCGGATTGTCTACCAACAGTTTCCCCGAAAGTTGTCACAGAAAAGGAGGTGCTGCAATAGGATGTAAAAAAAAGAATCATGGAGTCGTTTGGATGAATTACTATCAGCCCTCGCAAATGAATCGGTGCTGTCAAAGCCCTCGAAGAACCGAGCCCGAATCTGCCAGATGCCAGTCCGTGCAAAAGGCAGAGACATTTTCCGCTGGCGTAAAGACGCCCGTGGAATTAACCTCCGTCTTCAAAAAATCAATCGCCATGGCCTATGTTCCGTGGCAAAAATTCGAAGACCTCTACCCGAACGATGTTGCTCTTTCTAAGGGCACGCTCTTTTGCCAGTTGGATCTTCCTTTCCGCGGCAGAAGATAAAGGCAGCAGGCGCATGCACGATTTGGCGCTGCAATCGTGAAGCGCTCTTTGGCAGGCAGCGCAGAAAAGAGGGAACTATGAATCAAATTTCACACAGCCATCTTATTACAGCTATCAGTAAGATAAGCTTTGTCATGGACGAACTTCGTCTGTTCCTTGACACCCACCCAAACGATGAAGCAGCGCTCAAACACTACAACGAATGCGCGAAAAAACGCCGCGAGCTGGTCTCCGAGTATGTTCACACCTTCGGGCCGCTCACATTTTATTGTCCCAATGACAATGCATCCTGCTGGATGTGGAACGAAGGTCCTATGCCTTGGGAAGGAGTGTGCTAATTATGTGGCTATATGAAAAGCGTTTACAATACCCTGTAAATATTAAGGAGACCAGTGCGACGCTCGCACAGGCGATTATCGAACAATACGGAGGCCCGAATCGTCTTAGGAGAGCATTTGACTTATGTCCGCAAACGGCACCTCCTCACGTTCCCAAAGGGTGTCTTCTATCACATCCCTCATATGTACGAGCGAAACTTCATTGCGCAGCAGCCGCTCGCAGATTTCCTCGACCAATCCGCGATTGATCGAAATTGCAGGAATTCGAATCTCCTCCGTTTCCTCCCCGTTCGTGTGTCGTCCGACAATTCCAAAACAAGAAATTTCCTCCTGCGTTTCTTTTCTCCATAAATCCGTTGTCACAGAATACAGAACCATTGTCCCACCTCTTTTTCTTTATTTTTCCAGGGTATATTATCGCAAAAAGCCGCGCTTTGATATGTCGAAACGCATATAGATTTTCGAAATCGCGTTAAGATTTCATAAAGATTGCGGATTTTCCTCGAAAATTGGCGAAAAATTACCCTTAACAAGCTGTCCATCCCAACGCTGGTAGCCCCAGTAAAACGGATTATGAAGAATGTAAGAAACCTCTCTTGCGTGAAACTCTCCGCCTCGGCGCGTTCGTATTCCGTCCGCCTGCAGGCGCTTTGCAATCTCCTTGTAGCTGCATCCTTCGCTGCGCCACACATGCATTTGCCGAACCGCCGCCGCTTCCGGCGCAAAAAGAACAAATCTGCCATCTTTTACGCGGTATCCAAAAGGAGGTCCGCTGACAATTTCTCCTCTTGCAAACTTCTCGCGCATCCCGCGCCGAACTTCCTCGCCCAGATTAAGCGAATAGTATTCGTCCATGGCTTCTAGCATCGCCTCCATCAGCACGGAAGTCGGGTCGCAGCAAATCGGTTCCGTAACAGAAACAACCAAAACGCCCAGTTTGCGAAGCTGCTGTTTATAGACGACGCTGTCGCTTCGGCTTCGTGAAAAACGTGAAAACTTCCAAACAAGGACAAGGTCAAAGGCACGGGGCCGCTCCTTTGCAAGCGCCATCATTTTTAAAAAGGCCGGCCTATTTTTTACGCTCCTGCCGCTGATGCCAAGGTCTTCAAAGAAACTATCCACAGGCAAAACAATGCCCCGCATTTTCGCAAAATCAGCAATTGCCTTTTTTTGACTCTCCGGCGAATATTCGGTCTGCTCCTCCGTTGAAACGCGAATATAGCCCACTGCCCTCTTTCCAAAAAAAGCGTTATCCACCGCACAAACTCCCAAGTTTTTGCTTTATTTTATGGCAGAAACAGACTGTCCCATGTCTAAAAATACGATTCGGGGGTCCGGATGGTGAATTGGGCGCGTCCCTTCGCTATCTAAGCCAGCGCTATACAATGCCCTATAAAGAGGTTGCCGGTCTGTTTACTGACATTGGAACCGAAGAACCGGTTCCGCAAAGATGTAAAAAGTGCCGCAACTCCTTTGGCTTAACAGTGATACGCTCCTTTGGATTGAATGAGAAAAACCACAGCAAGCTCTATATAGGAGCAACGACCGTGGTTTTTCTCATTGTTCATTATCTGTTAGAAGCCTATTGATTTTCTTGAGTGTTTTCTTGTCTTGTGTCTGCCAATACAAGTATTCTTCCCACGCTTTATCATGCCATATCTTTTTCATCACTCCACCTCGATAAGATCATGTTCGTGGGTGTTTCTGCCTGCTTTCATGTCGGCAATTCGTCTTTCAAGCTCGGCAATATTCTCCTCGCTATAAAACGGATCCGCTGACACCTCAAAGGGAATGCGTCTTTCTCTACCGACTTTTTTAGCAAAAATCGTAAAAGCAGCACTCATAGAAAGCCCCATATCAGAACAAGCCTGTTCCATGCTCTTTTTTACATCAGCGTCTAATTGGAATTCTGAGCAGCTTTTCCTATAATCAAGATGTGGAGGTGGACGAAATGACTTTTGGAGAGCGATTAACCCATCTAAGGAAAGAAAAGGGATATACTACAAGAAGCGGACTTGCTGAGGCCCTCGGCATTCCCACTACGACTTTGAGAAATTACGAAACAGATGTAAGAGAACCCGGACACTCGTTTTTGGTTCGCGTCGCCGATCTTTTCGGTGTGACAATCGATTATTTGCTCGGGATCTCTGAAGAACATGAGAAGAAATTTCAGTTTGACATCACCAATTCTGAAATGGAACATGTAAAAAGCTATCGTGAACTTGATGCCTACGGAAAAGAAACGGTTGACTTTATTTTGGGAAGAGAATTAAGCCGTGTAAAACAACTGAAAGAAGCCTCCTCCTCTTCCGTTTCTGTCCCAATGCGAATTGTTCGATACTACCAGCGACTTGCTTCCGCCGGTTCTGGAGAAATAGTTTTTGACGATCTTCCTGTTGAACAAATTGAAATCCCGGACACTCCCAAATACAGAAGAGTTTCCTATGTTATTGGAGTCAATGGAAACAGTATGGAACCTTTGTATTACGACGGCGATCTGCTGTTGATTGAACCAACCTGCCAAATTCTGCGGTATTTAGCAAATCTTAATCCAGAGGATCAGATGTTGAGCGAGCATCAAAAGTACGCCGACACCCCTACCTTCGCAGAACTATACGACCTTTGGAAAAGCCATCGACGCAAGCTAAAAAGCGCCCCTACGGCCGGATGCTGGAAAAATTATGACATATCCTTCAATCGCTTCTCTTCACTACACCATCTAAAGGTTACCAGTATCCGCGCAATGGATCTACAGCGTTGTCTTACCGAAAACAGTACAAAAAGTCGTACTACGATTGGCAATATGCGCGCAATTATCCGCGGCATGTGGGCATACGCCATGAATAACGAAATCGTAACTACCAATCCAACGCTAAACCTTTCCTTTGATTTTACAGAATCCTTGAAACCGGCGCACGCCCGATTCACAGATGAAGAAATTCTGGCGCTTTGGGATGCCCTGTATGTGGTAAATAATGTTGATATTATATTAATCTATATATACACCGGTATGCGTCCCGTAGAGCTGCTTGATATAGAATCCTGTAACGTGCATCTGGAAGAACGTTATATGATAGGCGGTTGCAAAACCGAAGCTGGGAAGGATCGGCGTATTCCTATCCATGAACGAATCGTACCACTGATTGAAAGACGGCTTGCTGATAACCGAAAGTACCTAATCAGCAATAAATACGGAAACCATTATACTTGCGCAGTCTATCATAATTCAAATTGGAATACAGTCATGCAAAAGCTTCATATGAATCATGCGCCACATGATACGCGCTACACCTTCGCCTCACTTGCCGACAACGCCGGTATGAATGAAACATGCAGAAAAATCATCATGGGCCATTCTCTTTCCAACGCTGCCGGAACCGCATTTAAGACTGGCGGACGAAGCGACGTTACAAGAGATGTATACACGGAAAAGACTTTAGCAGAACTGCTAAAAGAGATAAATAAAATATAGTGTATGCCACTTGTATGCCACGAACTCTAAACACTAGCCCTTAAAAAGAGTTATCAGAATATTCAGTAAAGTTCAAAAAATGCCGCAAACCCTTCTGTTAGTGTTCATAGGGACATTTTCTGACAGTATGTAGGTGCAGCAGAGGCGGATGGCGTTTGTCATCCGCCTTTACTGCGTTTATCCCGCTTTGTGCGGTGCTTATGCAGGGAGCAGTTCCGGCTGTGCAACCGTTACTGCTACGACCTGTGGCTGTTGCTGTTCGGCTTCGACCGCATCGTCGTAATCCCATTCACCGATGTCACGGTAAATGATACGGATTTTTTGAGCAGAGTGCCGTGAGTATTTCACGGTGCGTTCTCCGACCTCGATCCTCGCAATAAACAACCTCACGATTTCGGGTGTCAATTTATCAATGGTTTTGTACCGTTTTGCTTTCTCAATGAAAGCGTCTACATTGGCAGCCGACGATTTCAGTTTTTCCAAGCGTTCCTCTTTTAGAGGAAGAGCATCGTCTATCTCTTTCTGCTCGGCATTGTAATCGGCAGAGAGAAGACGGAACTGCTCATTGGTCACACGGCCGAGCACGTTGTCCTCATACAGCCGCTTGAACAAGGTCGCCAGCTCGCTTCTGCGCTTACGCGCCGTGTCAATCTCCATTTGCAGCGCGTTGATCTCCTGTCGAAGCTGTGCTGTATTTTTGCGGTTGATATACTCCGCAAACTGCCGCTCCTTTTTACGGGCGAAGTGTGTCACCCGTCGCAGGTCATCCAGTATGATGGCGTACAGTTCTTCCTCTCGGATGTGGTGGGGAGTGCATTCTCCCTTGCCGCGCTTGCCGTAGGTGTAGCACTTGAAATTGTAATCAGACTTTTTCATCGTGCTTGCTCGGTGCAGTACCATCGTCCTTCCGCAGTCGGCGCAGTAGGCGAGTCCCGAAAAGATATTCGGCTCTGCCATCTGCTTTGGTGTGCGTTTCTTGTGCGTGCGTACATCCTGAACGATATCCCATTGCTCCTGCGTGATCAGCGCGGGATGCGTATTTTCCACAACGGCGCATTCGCTTTCGGGGCGGTGTACCGTTGTTTTGTTTTTATACGATATCGTCGTGGTACGCAGTCCAATGGTGTGTCCGAGGTACACCTTGTTGTCAAGGATACCCGTCACGGTACTGCTCCCCCATGCATAAGGACGGGTGGTGTCCAATCCGAAATGCCCTTTCTTGTACTTTTGGAAGTAATAATTGCTGGGTGTTAGCACCATATCCTCACGGAGAATACGGGCGATCTGATTGGGGCCTTTGCCGGAGGCACATAGCGAGAATATTCTCTGTACCACTGCTGCGGCTTCTTCGTCGGGGATGATCTCCTTGCTTTCCTTGTCCACCTTTTTGTAGCCGTAGGCAGGTCTGCCGCCGAGACGTTCCCCGCGCTCTGCCTGGAGCTTTTTCACCGCACGAACCTTTTTACTGGAATCCTTTGCGTGAAGCTCATTTGCCCAATTTCGTATCGGGCTGAAATCGTTACTGCCTTCTACCAGCGAATCTACGCCATCGTTGATCGCTATGAACCGTATTCCCATGTTGGGGAAGAACAGTTCCAGATAATAACCTACCTGCAGGTATTCTCTGCCGAGTCGGCTGAGATCCTTGACGATCAGTGTTTCCACCTCGCCGCGCTTGATCATTTCCTCGATCTGTTTCCAAGAGGGACGCTCGAAGTTCGTTCCCGTATAGCCGTCGTCAGCAAGAAACAGGACATTATCGAATCCATTGTCGCGGGCGTATTTTTCAAGCATGAGTCGCTGATTGGTTATGCTGTTGGACTCGGCATTCTTGCCGTCGTCCTGACTTAATCTACCGTAGAGTATTGTATGTTTTTGGCTTGTCATTTTGCATCCTCCTTTTATGCAGGGCAAGCCGATACGGTATCACACAGTATACCGTATCCCTTGCCGAAAGTCCATTCAGAATCGGAAAAATTCAAAAACTTTTAGCATCTTTTTGGAGGTCTGCGTCTATGAGAGCCAGCATTCTGTCCGTAGCCGTTGCTTTCGCTTTCACGGGAAAGACAGAGGAAATAATAAACCGCTTTCCTTTAATCAACATCTCACGCTCACGGGTGCAAGTATCGTCATCGAGCGTGTAGGTTGAATCACGGAAGACAGCGATTGCTGCACCGCTGTCGGATTTTTTAACGATGGCGCTCTCCGGTCTGTAGCTGCCGAGCATTCCTGTTTCAAGATATTCTTTGTATTCGTTCATTGAACCCCTTTCCGCCGCTATTGGCTGTTGTGTTATTGTTTTTACATACCGCCCATCACGGGGCCGGTGTTCTTCTTTTGTCTGCGTGGTTGATACATCGTAGTGCAGTCCTCCACGGGTGCATCCTCGTCGATGATATTCGTTAAGTCAGCAAAAAGATATGCCGAATCAATTCCCAGACGATCAGCACCGCTGTCGGAATCAGCGAGATCCAAATACTCCGCTTCGTAAACGCTCTCACCGTTTCCTGCTCCGAAGAGAGACTCTGTGAGAATTGCTCGCTCGTTTTCCCAACCTGTGAGGATAAATTCTCGGCTGCCGTACTCATCCGTTCGGTATATGCCGTCACCGTCTGCTCCATCATCTCCGTGAACTGTTCGATCTGCTCCCGACTGCTCTCGGCGTACTCGGTCAGTATCGTGATCTGCTGATCCATCTCCGTGGTGATATCCTCTTTGGTTGCCAGTGTTTCCAGTGACTCCTGTATCTGCGAAAGCATATTGACCTGCGTATTCATCGCCGCGATCAACGCCTTCCAGTTCACATCCATGATCGCCGTACAGGGGACGGAGGTTTCCGCTTTCTTGATCTGCGCTCTCGCCGTACCCTTCAAATCCTCTCTCGATTTCTCGCCGTATTCTGAACTCATATTCCATATTCTCCTTCAAAAATTTTTCTTCGTACAGTTTGTTATCCCTGCACCGTTTTCCGACGGGTGTGGTGTAGGTGATGCTCTTTCGGTCACGAGTCCACTTCACCTCATAGCCCTCGGCTTCCATCAAGCGTATAAAATGTTCTCTCGATCTTGCGATTGCCATGGCATCCTCAATCGTAACGATCAGCTGCATCTTCCAACTCTCCCCGCGCTCGGCAGAGTGATATTCCCTTGCGGACATCTGCTTCACCTTTTGAGATTTATCCTTCGGCACGACAACCGACAGGTCGTATTCCATACACAGCTTGTCCGAGGCATCTCGCAGGCGTTGGATGTTATCGCTGTCCGAATGATATTTATATCCGGTATCACAGCTCACGCTGTTGACAACAAAGTGTGAATGAATGTGTGCCTTATCGGTATGGGTGGCAACGAGAACCTCGAAGCCGGGGAACATCTGCTGTGCAAATTTCAGCGCAATCTCATGAGCAGTTTCGGGTGTCAGCTTTTCGTCGGGGTGGAAGGATTGGGTGAAATGATAGAACATTCTGCCGTCCGTCTTTCCGTATTGCATTTTCGTATTCATGAATTCACGGTAAGCGGATTCGGGAACACAGTTGACACCCGACACAAGTTTTTTGCCTTCGTGTATTGTTTTGCTGTCGCGCTTACAGTAAGAGAGGATGAATGCAAGCCCTGCTCTTGACTGTGTGCGCTTGTTTTTCATGATATTAACCGTTGCCATCCGACCACCGCTTTCGCTCCAGAAGTTCCGTCAGAGCTGCGCTTACCTCTGCGTACTGCTCTTTCATTTCCGCAAGGCTTGCCACGCTGACTCTACCCATATTGCAAAGCATTGTGAGCTGATTGAGGTTGCGCCCGATGGCTTTCTGCTGACGGAGCACATCGTCAAGACCGTCTATGACAACGATCTGTTTGCCGAGGCAGGCTTTTGTCACGTAGTCTGTGAAGGTCATATCCGCTTGCTCTGCCTTGCGGTGTATGGCGGCGAGGTTTTCCTCGCTGATGCGTATACTCATCTTCTTGTTTTTCAAAAATAGATGCTCCTTTCTGTTCTAAAGTTTCTTGGCTTACCTTCTTTTCAAAGAAGGTAAGAAGTGGGTGCAGGGCTTCTGCCCGCCGAGTAGCAGAAGGCAGGGCGCGGGCGTTCCGCGACCAGTCGAATGCGATGCTCGCACTCTCTCCAAAGAGAGAGTACAAAAGCGTAGCCCTCGCCTTCTCCGTATTTCCGAAACAACGGCAGA
>CALWRS010000006.1 GCA_944384025.1 uncultured Lachnospiraceae bacterium | reverse complement strand
GCAGCTTTGACAGTATACAACAGAGTTCGGAAACTGTCAAGCACTTTTTTTCGGTTTTTTTCGGAAGCGACGGAGAAGGAGGGATTTGAACCCTCGCGCCGCTATTAACGACCTGCACCCTTTCCAGGGGTGTCCCTTCAGCCTCTTGGGTACTTCTCCAGATTTTAGCGGCGACCGACTGAAAAGCCGCCGTGCTTTCCCAATCCATATGAAATTCGGTTCAATGTGCTGCTGTGTGAAACCGACGGAGAATGTGGGATTCGAACCCACGGTCCCTTTCGGAATCACCGGTTTTCAAGACCGGCCCCTTAAACCACTCGGGCAACTCTCCAAAGAACGCTTTGCTATCTTAACACACCGCCCAAAACGTGTCAAGCCCTCATTTTCTTTTTTTTTGCGCCGCATCAAAGCCGTCTAGGGAGCCTTCCCACACGCATATAGACCAAAAAAATAATCCGTGTTATATTAGATGGGAGATGACCCCCGCCTCTATAGGCGGTGGGTAACAAATTTGTATCAGCGGCGGGTGTCAATCCCCCATCTGATATACGCTCCGCGAAGATGCGCAGGGATTCAGATAGGAATTATGTCGGCAAAAGCCGACCCGAATCCCGCGCCAAGACTCGCGAGCGAGTCTTGAATAAGGATGCGTAAGAAAACGCGTAATTTTTTCAAAATCCGGTGTAACCTTGTATCCTGCATTCTTGTGTACTTATATAGGAAGTTCGAAAAGGGCGAAGAGAAGGGGGAGTTTTCATGGAAGATGAGAAAATCGTTGCTCTATACTGGGAGCGCTCACAGGCGGCTATTGCCGAAACGCAAAAAAAATACGGAAAGTACTGTCATTTTATTGCCTACCGTATTTTAAATTCGAATCCGGACGCGGAAGAATGCGTGAACGACGCTTATTTAAGCGCTTGGAACGCTATGCCGCCGCATAAACCGCAGCGACTTTGCACATTTCTTGCGAAGCTTACCCGAAACAAGGCGCTCAACCGCTACTTCCACGAGCACGCGAAAAAGCGCTGTCCCGAGACGAATCTTATCTTAGACGAGGCGGAGCAAATGCTGCCTGCGGCGACGGATGCGTCGTTTGACGAAGTTGTTCTCCGGGATCTTCTCAACCGCTTTTTGGAGGAACTGCCAAAGGAAAAACGAATTCTCTTTGTCCAAAGGTATTGGCACTTTTATTCGGTAAAGGAAATTGCGCAAAACTGCGGTCGAACCGAAAATAACGTGAAAGTCATCCTCTCGCGAACTCGAACCAAGCTTAAAAATTATTTACAGAAAGAAGGGATTCCTGTATGAAAAAAGAAGATCTGCTTCTGACCATGAATGAAATTGACGAATCGTACATTACCGAAGCCGCGTCGGAAAATATTTCTGGAAAAAGGAAGGGGTGCACCTTTAAAAAACGCTTTGGGATTGCCGCTGCCTGCTTTTGCGCGGTAGCCGCCGCCCTTGGCTTTATTCTCTTTCTTCCAAACCGTACGAAATTACCGGATGTTTCCCGGTACGCCGACAGCGAATATTATGCAATTATTCAAAAAATCAACGAACTTTACGCAACGCCGCCAGAGTACAAAAACAATTTTGACCGCCTAATGTCAATGCTCTCTCCTACGGATGAAAAAAGCGCGGAAGACATGACCGGAGATGCCCTAGAAGGTGTAGACGCGGCCCCCTCCTATCAGGAGACGACTGACAATCAGGTCGAAGGCGTTATCGAGGGAGATTTGCTAAAGCGAACGGATCAGTATCTCTTTTATCTGGATAACGGAGTTCTGAAGGTTTTTTCCATTGCGGGACTTGATTCTACACAAGTAGGCGAGTACAGCCTTACCGCACAGGAGGATACGCTTTTTTTGTATACCGACAGCGCTGAGTTTTTCCTCTCCCAAGACGGCAAAACCATTACGGTGCTTCTTCCCGGAAACGCGTCCGGTCCAAACGGGTGCATCCTCTTGCTTTCCCTTGACGTCTCCGACCCGGGAAATATACGGGAGGCAAACCGCGTTATACTTACCGGCGGCTACCAGTCTGCACGCGTGACAAACGGCAAGCTTCTTTTGATAAGCGAGTTTCGGATTAACGGAACCGACTTCTCCCGCGAAGCGAATTTCGTTCCGCAAATTGATACCGGAAACGGGTTCGAGAGCATTCCCGCGGAAAACATTATATCGCCAGAATGTGTTACAAGCACCCGCTATACGGTTGTCAGCAAGTATGACGAGGCAACGCTCACGCTTGAAGACACGCTTGCTTTTCTCTCCTATTCGGAAGATCTCTACGTTTCCGAAGAAAACGTTTTTGTAACGCGCCGTTTCATAGAAGAAGCCGATAAAGAGGACCTCTCTGCCGTACAGACCGAAGTCTCCGGCCTTCGCTACGCAGGCGAGAAGCTTTCGCTGCTTGGCTCCGTTGTCGTTCCCGGCTATGTAAAAGACCAATACAGCTTAGATGAGTACGAAGGCATCCTTCGTTTGGTAACGACGACGGATTTTGCGGCAGCAACGAGCGCAAGCCTTTACTGCATCGACCTTGCAAACTGGAAAGTCGCTGCAAGCGTAGAAAACTTTGCCCCAAAAGGCGAAACGGTTCGGTCGGTACGATTTGACAAAACCGCCGCTTATGTCTGTACGGCGATTGAAATTTCCGACCCGGTATTTTTCTTTGACCTGAGCGATTTAAATAACATTACTTACAAAGACACCGGAACGATTGCCGGATTTTCCACATCGCTTGTAAACTTCGGAAACGGTTTTCTGCTTGGGATTGGCGTTGGCGCAGAATGGGCCAGCCTGAAGGTGGAAGTATACGAAGAGGCGACGGCCGACGTTGTTTCCGTCTGCGCGTACGAACTGCCAAGCGTCAACTTCTCAGAATTTTATAAGTCGTACCTCATTGATCGGGAGAATCATCTGATCGGCCTTGGCTATACCGATCAGAGCGAAATGATCGATCGATATTTGCTGCTCTCCTTTGACGGCTATCGTTTGCACGTGCTTGCGGATTTTCCGCTGTTTGGCGATTGCCAAACAAAAAGAGCCGCCTATATTGACGGCTCCCTGTATGCATTTGGCACGGATGATTTCGCAGTCGTTCCTATTTTAGAAAATCAGCCGTAAACGGTTACGTATGCAGCCTACTCACCGAGCTTCAAATTCGGCACTGCATTTAGCGTCCAATCGTGCGTTACTCCGCGGCGGTACTCGTAGTAGGCCGCCGCGCCAATCATTGCCGCGTTGTCCGTGCAGAAAATCGGCTCCGGATAATACAGGCAAAGTCCATTTTCCTCGCAAAGTTCCCGCATACGGCTGCGAAGCGCGCTGTTGGAGGCAACGCCGCCCGCCATAGCCACTTTCTTTACGCCCTGCGCCTTTGCGGCAGCAACCGTACGCATTGTAAGGACATCGACAACGGCTGCCTGGAAGGAGGCGGCAATGTCCGCCTGCGTAATCCCTTCCGGAAGGTAGGAAAGGTAGTCCTCTTCTCCGGCGTGCGCCATGTTTGCAGGATGCCTCGTCTCGCCGGTCAGCGCTTTCATTTTACAGCTGTTTAAGTAATTTAAAACCGCAGATTTTACACCGCTGAAGCTAAAATCGTACGGACTTCCTTCGATATGCGCGCGCGGAAATGCGACTGCCTCCGGATTTCCTTCCTTTGCCAGCCGGTCGATTTTCGGCCCGCCGGGGTATCCAAGGCCAATTGCACGCGCGACTTTATCGTAAGCTTCTCCTGCCGCGTCGTCGTGCGTTCTGCCTAAAATCCGGCAGCTTCCGTAGTCTTCAATCATCGCAAGATGCGTATGCCCGCCGGATACGATCAGACACAAAAACGGCGGTTCCAAATCCGGATGCGAGATATAATTCGCGGCAATATGCCCTTCTATGTGATGCACGCCAACGAGCGGTTTTTTCGCCGCGTAAGCAATCGCTTTTGCAGCGCCAACGCCTACTAAAAGCGAGCCGACAAGCCCCGGTCCGTACGTAACGGCAACCGCGTCGATCTCGGCAAGCGAAACATTTGCAGCTTTTAGCGCCTCCGTCGTAACCGGAATAATATGCTCGATGTGCTTTCTGGACGCAATTTCCGGAACCACGCCGCCATAAAGGGCGTGAAGATCAATCTGAGAAGAAATAATGTTGGATAATACGCATCGCCCGTCCCGGACGACCGCCGCAGCCGTCTCATCGCAGGACGATTCGATTGCCAGGATATATGTGCTTTTCATAATAAGCTACTTTTCCTCGTCTTTCTCAAATTCCAGCATTTTTGTGTACCCATCTCTACAAGTCCGACTGTTCGCGAACAATTCTTTGGCAACCCATTCGAACGCTTTTGGATACGCCAGCGAAGGGCTGTAGTGCGTCAGCCAAAGCTCCGCTACGTTTGCGTGCGCGGCAAGCGCGGCCGCCTCCGCAAACGTCATATGCTTATGATCTTTGGCTTTTGCCTCCGAACCCGGCTCCCCGTACATGCCTTCGCAAATAAACAAATCCGCTCCTTCGGCACATGCGGCAATCTGGCGTATTGGACGGGTATCCGTACAATACGTAAGCTTCAGGCCTTTTCTCTGCGGTCCAAGAATCATATCCTGCGTGTAAACGATACCGTCTTCTTCCACGGTCTGGCCTTTTTGCAGCCTGCTCCACACCTTCATCGGAACTGCATTTTTTTTCGCTTTCTCCGGGTCAAATTTACCGGCGCGGGAAATTCGCTGCGTATAACCGTAGCAAACGATATTATGGCTCACGCGAAACGCCTCAACCGTATATCCCGGAAACTCTATTTGCTCTTTATTTTCCGTAAGCTCGCGGTATTCTACCGCAAACGGAAGCTCCGGCGCAATTATGCGAAGCGCATTTACAACGTCCGCAATCCCTTTGGGGCCAATTAGCGTTACCGGCCGGGTGCGCTCGGAATTTCCCATGGAAAGCAAAAGCCCCGGAAGTCCGCTTACGTGATCTCCGTGCCAATGCGTAATGCAAATCACGTCAATATCGTGACAGCTCCAGCCTTTTTTTCGTATCGCAACCTGCGTTCCTTCTCCGCAGTCAATTAACAGACTGCTTCCGTTGCAGCGCGTCATACAGGCGGTCAAAAACCGCCCCGGCAGCGGCATCATACCGCCTGTCCCAAGCAGACATACTTCTAACATGCAAACCTCTCTTACATTGCCTCTGTTACTTCGCTCTTTTTAACGGGACGTACAAACGTCCCAATCCATTTGTCGTAGCAGCCTTCGCACAAGATAAAGGCGTGGCGCTCCAAATCCTTTCCGGAAAAGTATCCCCACTCCTTTATAACTTCCAATGCGTCTTCTTCGCTTCGTTTTCCTAATTTTTTCCCGCAGCAATTACAAAATCTCTCGTCCATCGTGTCCTCCCTTGCCAAAGCCGTCACAAAATGTCTGCCGTGGTAAAATTATATCGAAAAAAAACGACGATTCCTAGTGGGAATTACAGGACAGGACAGAACATAACAATCGCGTCCTCTGCCGGCTTCCGGTAAAAGCCCGGCCGCCTGCCAACGGCAAGAAAACCGTTTTTTTCGTATAGGCGCCGTGCCGTCTCGTTTCCAGCACGCACTTCCAAAAATAGCTTTGTAATTCCGCGTTCCTTCGCCTGCGCGCAAAGCGCACGAACGAGCAAAGTGCCAAACCCCTGCCCACGGTAGCGTTTGCCTACCGCAATATTTGTTATCTGCCCTTCGTCTAGGCTGCACAAAAGTCCAGCGTAGCCTGCCACTTGCTGCTCCTTTACGCATACAAGATAGCAATACGCGTCCTCATAAACTGCCTGAAAAAGACTTTCTTCACTCCAAGGCTCCGAAAATATCTCCTTTTCATAGGCCGCTACCTGCGGCACATGTTCTGCCGTCATTGGGACAATCCGCCATTCCTCCTGCTTCATTCCCGCGCTTCCCTTTCTTGCTCTGCTTGGCTTTTTCGGAGATATTCGGGCACGAATTCTACAGCAGTAGTGCACTTGTTTTCCGCCATGTATTGCAGCGCCAACAGCCCTACGCTGCCCGCCCGCTGCCTAGACATATGCGAAGGTGCGAACACATGCGAAACCACACATCCCGCAGCAATCTGCTCCCGGTAAGCGTCTGCGCCGTCTCCAAGAAAAATAACTTCTTCTCCAAGCGCGTTAACTTTTTGCAAGAGCTCTGAGAGCATTGTACACGTCTGCGGCACAAGCACTTGCAGCTTTCCTTCCGTAAACCGGTACAAGCCGCCGTACACCTGCTTGCGGCGAGCGTCTAGCAGCGGACACAAAAGCGGCGATGCGCCGTAATAATTGCAAGCAAGCGCATCAACCGTTGGCACTGCAATAATCGGCAGATTGTAAACCATTGCCAGTCCCTTTACGGTAGACGCGCCAATCCGCAGTCCGGTAAACGACCCCGGTCCTGCCGCAATGGCAATGCCCGAGAGCTCCTCGCCCGTCGTTTCCGTCATGTGCAAAACTTCGTCGATCATCGGCAGCAGCGACTGCGAATGCGTCCGCTTATTATTCAGTGAAATTTCTCCTATCAATGCGGTTTCGTTTAATACAGCTACGGACGCTACAGCGCCCGAACTGTCAATAGCTAAAATCTTCATTACTTCCTTCTCCGGCGAAAATAAGAACAATCCTGCGATAAGACAGCCCCTTTTCCAGATCTTTTTCCAGTTTAATGTAAATCGTATCTGCGGGAAGCACTTCCGAAATCCGTGACGCCCACTCCACAAGACATACGCCGTCTCCGTAAAAGTAGTCCTCGTAACCCAGTTCGTCCATTTCCTCCGGACTGCCAATACGGTAAACGTCAAAATGATACAAAGGCAGCCGCCCGCCTTTGTATTCCTGCAATATCGTAAACGTTGGGCTGTTTACCGGTTCGGTAATCCCAAGCCCTTTCGCAAATCCTTTTGCAAAGACTGTTTTTCCGGTTCCAAGCTCTCCGTCTAAGCAAAAAAGCATTCCTGCCTTCGCTTTTTCTCCAAGAAGCTGTCCGATGCAAAAAGTATCCTGCGCACAGTTGCTTTCCATTACAACGCGCCCCGACCGGTTTTCCTGCCCGCTATTTAAATCCTGCAAAACGTCCTTCCCTTCCTGCGCGCGGCAATTCGCGCCGCCGCATCACAAGAATGATTATAGCAGATAACAGCGGGATTGCAAGCATATCAGCCTTTTAATAACCGACTGATATGCTTATAGCTAAACATCGTTATAAGCGACATCAGCGTATATTTTACAAGATTAAACGGCGCTACGAGCAAAACGACAAACGTAAGCAGATCGCCTACATTTGCATTCTTTTCCGTCCCCATGCCGATGATGATATTTAGATCCAAGTGAAAAACTTTGGAATACGTCGGAATGAGCAAATAAGCGTTTAACAGACAGCCCGCAAGTACCGCTACGGCGATCCCAAGCCCCAGACCAAACGCCGCGTTCTTTCTTTTCTTTTTCGCGTAGTAGAAAATCGACGCCGGGACTACGTAGCAGCAGCCCATGCAAAAGTTTGCAAACTCTCCGACAAACGCTGTGTCGGTTCCGTTCAGGAACAAATTTAAAAACACTTTTAAAAACTCGATGGCAACGCCCGCCACCGGCCCCAGCGCAAACGCGCCGATAATAACCGGAAGTTCGCTAAAGTCCATCTTGTAGAAGCTTGGAATAAACCAAACGGGAAAGTCAAACAGCATTAAAACGGTGGCAATCGCGCCCAGCATTGCAATCAGCGTCATTTTACGGAGGCGCGTCTCCTGCTTACGGGTTTTTTCCAGCTTATGTACTTTGTCAATCAGCTTTTCCGAAACGTAGGCAAGCGCGATAATCGCTGCCACAACGCAAAGTGCGGCGAATAAAAATCCCAGATGTTCCTTCGCCTGTCCCGCCATGTCCTTAAGATTGTTGAGAATTGTTTTCATAGATAACCTCCTGTGACTTGTCTTCTCCGGTTTCGAAAAGCGGCGGTCACCAAGGCGACAAAAAACCCCTGAGAAAACTCAGGGGGAAAGTGTTGTTCTTACGCTTTTTGTACACCAAAAACATTTGTGGCACACACAATTTCCCGTGCGGCGGCGCACGGACTTGCTTTTCTTCTTCATCTCATCCAGACTTTACTGTCGGTTCCGGAATTACACCGGATCTGCTTACGCTCGCGGACTTTACCGCCGGTCGGGAATCCTCTTTCGAGTCACCCTGCCCCCGAAGAATTATTTTTTTGTCATGCCTACTCTACCGCGCCCCTAAAAAAAAGTCAAGCGCTTTTTTAAGGACGATACGAATATCCTACAATAAACCTTGCGCGTGTTGTCAATTCTTTTGCCGATAGCAAGTCGTACGGCACCGCGCGGTTACTGTAGCGGTTGTAAACACGGTAGCCGCCTTGCTCTAACCGCTCCAAAAAGACGACGTGTGCGCCGGAAAAAAGCGGGCGCTTTGTCCAGTACGCCACAACCGCGTACCTGCTCCGAAAAGTCTTCCGGTAAGAAAACGTTATGTGCAATGGAACGCGATGGCGGCGAAAATAAATTTCCAAAAAGAAAGGGATCGTTCCAAGCAGTCCAAAAAACGACTCTGCGTACAATTCCAGCTCTCGGATAATTTTCGGAAGCGGTTCCGGCCGGCCAAGGGCAACAAGCGCGTTATATACGGCAAGCGTTCCGCAGCCGGAATGCGCAAGCGTGGAAAGACCGTAGCGCATCTTAGCAAGCGCGCCTACGCCCTGCCCGTTTAGCGTTCCGCTTGGGAGACGGACGCTGCAATTGTGTTTGTAATTTCCCGGCCAGTACATCAAAACCTCCCTCAGCGGCAAAGCTTCCGGGAAATTTCCCACAAAGACTGATCGAGATCCTTTTGCATCAGCAGCGCCTCTTGGATATCCATATCTACAAACGCGCCCTTTTGGTAGCAGACAACGCGGTTCGTTCCGCCCGATACTAAAATATCCACCGCCTTCGCGCCCATAGCAGAAGCGAACACGCGGTCGCGGCAGGTCGGGCTTCCACCTCTTTGAATGTAGCCGATAATCGTCGCACGCGTCTCCAGACCGGTAGCCGCCTCTACGCGCTTTGCCATACCGTTGGAATCGCCGATTCCTTCGGCATTGATAATAATGTGCAGCTTCTTTCCGAGACGCTTCCGCGTAATAATCCGGTCAATAATTTCCTGCTCCTCGTAGTCGTATCGCTCTGGAACCAAAATTTCTTCCGCACCGTTAGCAATCCCGCACCACAGCGCAATATGTCCGGCTTTTCGTCCCATTACTTCGATAATGCTGCACCGCTCGTGCGAAGTAGACGTATCCCGCACACGGTCGATAGCCTCCATTGCCGTATTAAGCGCCGTATCAAAGCCAATCGTATATTCCGTGCAGGCAATGTCAAGGTCAATAGTTCCCGGCACGCCAATAACGTTCACGCCGTGTTCCGAGAGCTTCTGCGCTCCGCGGTAGGAACCGTCTCCGCCAATAACGACTAGCCCGTCGATCCCGTGTTTTTTACAAATGTAAGCAGCCTTTTCCACGCCGTCCGCACGCAGCATTTCCGGACAGCGGGCCGTGTAAAGAATCGTACCGCCGCGCTGGATAATATCGGACACGCTTCGGGCATCCATATCAAAAAAATCTTCCTCTAAAAGGCCTGTATATCCTCGGAGGACGCCCTGAACTTTTAAGCCGTTTACAATCGCCGTACGTACGACCGCGCGTACCGCCGCGTTCATTCCTGGCGCGTCTCCGCCGCTTGTGAGCACCGCAATGGTTTTCAGGTCTTTCTTTTTCCCTTTCAAAAATGCCATGGTGATTACCTCCAAAATGAATTTATAGTATTTCTAACAACCACTTTTTCCGTTCCATAGCGTTCTCTTAGCTGATGCAAAAAGTCTGCATCGGCTTTTGCCGCCAGCGCTGCCGGAAGGCGCAGATATTGTTTTTCCCGCTCGCAATAAATAATAACCGGCGCACTTCCGTGACCAAGCATACTCTCTAGCGCGGCGCTTTCCTTTTGGTATGCTTGCTTGTCCGAAAAGCAAATCC
Source organism: uncultured Lachnospiraceae bacterium (assembly GCA_944384025.1). Taxonomy (GTDB): domain Bacteria; phylum Bacillota; class Clostridia; order Lachnospirales; family Lachnospiraceae; genus ISDg. The sequence continues at coordinate 100,166 of CALWRS010000006.1, read as the reverse complement.
ACACTTCTTTTGGGACGTCCGCAAAAGGGCACACCGCTTGGCAAATAAGTTTCGCCGCCTTTTCTTCCTCTACCGCCACTTTGCCTTTTATAAACAGTTTCGCATCGGGCACAAGGAGTGCGCGGTATTTTTCGTAATCTTTTGGGAAAACGATCACTTCCACCGTTCCCGCCATATCCTCGATTGTCAAAAAGCACATCAAAGAATTGCTTCTGGTTGTCATTTGCTTTTTGTCAACGACCATGCCGCCGATAATTTCAGTTTCGCCGTCCTTTACATGCGGAAGCCCCGTTTCGTCGTTTAATTCGAAGTCCGACGTGCTCTTCGTCGCTACTTTTTGCAGCAAGTCCATATCGTCTTGAAGCGGATGTCCGCTGACATAAAAACCGAGCACTTCCTTTTCTAAGGCAAGCAACTCCTGCTTTTCGTACTCGCAGGCGTCGTCCGTGGGCGCTTCGTCTACTTCCTCTTCTTCCATAAAGGCAAACAGCGATATCTGACCGCTGATGCTGTCCTTTTTTTCCCGAAGCACGCCTTCTAAAATCTGCGGATAGTCTTCCATCTTTTGCTTGCGCGTTCCGGGGAAAGCGTCAAAAGCGCCGGATTTGATGAAATTTTCGATCGCACGCTTATTGACTTCCTTTCCTGTCATACGCGTAAGAAAATCTTTTAAATCTCGGTAAGGACCTTTTGCTTCCCGCTCCCGCACGATTTCGTCAATAACGGACTTCCCGACTCCTTTAATCGCAGACAAGCCGTACCGAACGGCGCTCTTTCCGCTGCTTACTCCAACGCTGAATTCCGCAATTCCTTCGTTAATGTCCGGGGGCAGCAGCGCGATGTTCATCTGCCGGAGATTGGCAATATACCCTGCCACTTTTGCGGAGTTGTCAATCACCGAAGTGATGAGCGCCGCCATAAATTCTACCGGATAGTAGTATTTCATATAAGCAGTTTGGTATGCTACGACAGCATAACACGCGGCGTGAGATTTATTAAAAGCGTATTTCGCGAAATCCGTCATCTCGTCGTATATCTTGTTTGCGATTTCTTCGGAAATTCCACGCGCCATACAGCCGGGAACTCCTTCTTCCGGATTTCCGTATACGAAGTTCTGCCTTTCCTTTTCCATAACCGACGCTTTTTTCTTGCTCATGGCGCGCCGTACCAAATCGCTCCTGCCGTAGCTGTATCCGGCAAGATCCCGCACAATTTGCATCACCTGTTCCTGATACACAATACAGCCGTAAGTCGGCTTTAAAATCGGCTCAAGCTCCTTGCAGTCGTACGTAATCGTTTCCGGGTAATCCTTCCCTTTGATGTATTTGGGAATGAAATCCATTGGGCCGGGGCGATAAAGCGAAATTCCTGCAATTACGTCTTCTAAGCTGTTCGGTTTTAATTCCTTCATGAAGCTTTTCATGCCGGAACTTTCTAACTGGAACACGCCTTCCGTCTTTCCGGAGGAAAGAAGCGTGTAAATATTTGCATCCTCATAAGAGATTTTTTCAAGGGAAAATTTCGGGTCTTTTTTCTTTGCAAGCGTCTCCGCATTTTTTAAAACTGTGAGCGTTCGAAGGCCAAGAAAGTCCATTTTTAAAAGGCCCAATTCCTCAAGCGTCGTCATCGTATACTGCGTCGTCACAGTACCGTCTGCCGAGCAGGAAAGCGGGACATATTCGTCGGCCGGTGCGTTTGCGATAATTACACCGGCAGCGTGCATGGACGCGTGGCGGGGGAGCCCCTCCAGTCGTTTTGACATTTCAAGCAAATTGCGAACGGACTCGTCCGACTCCGAAAGCTCTCTTAATTCCGAGTTCATAGAAAGCGCCGATTCGATTGTGATGCCAATTTCCATTGGAATCATTTTGGCAATCGCATCGACTTTCCCGTAAGGCAAATCAAGCGCTCTTCCTACGTCCCGAATAACGCCTCTTGCGGCAAGCGTTCCAAACGTTACAATTTGCACAACCCGGTCGGAACCGTATTTTCTTACAACGTAATCAATCACTTCCTGCCTGCGCTCAAAGCAAAAGTCCACGTCAAAATCCGGCATTGTAAGGCGTTCCGGGTTTAGGAACCGCTCAAACAGCAAGTTGTAGCGAATCGGGTCAATGTCGGTAATCCGCAGCGCATAAGCGGCAATGCTGCCCGCGCCGCTTCCTCTTCCAGGGCCGACCGGGATTTGGTTTTCTCTCGCGTAGCGAATAAAATCCCAGACGATGAGGAAATAGTCTACGAAGCCCATATTTTCTATAATGGATAGTTCGTATTCTAGTCTTTCTTTGTGCTGCAAAAAGCACTCCGGATAGCGGGATTTTAACCCTTCCTCGCACAGCATCCGCAAATACGCTTTTGCCGTAAAGCCGTCCGGCACGTCAAAGCGCGGCAGCTTGTATTCGCCAAACACAATCTCCACCTGACAGCGGTTTGAAATTTCCCATGTGTTTTGCAAAGCCTGCTTTGCATAAGGAAACAGCTGCTGCATCTCTTCCGGCGATTTTAAGTAATACTGCCCGCCTTCGTAGCGCATCCGATCCTTGTCCGCTACTTTGCTTAACGTCTGAATGCACAGCAAAATATCGTGCGCGGCGGCGTCTTCCGCAAGCGTATAGTGAACGTCGTTCGTTGCTACAAGCGGGATTTTCGTTTCCTCATGCAGCCGCATCAGTCCCTGATTAACGCTTTTTTGCGCAGGAATTCCGTGGTCTTGCAGCTCCAAAAAGAAGTTGTCTTTCCCGAAAATTTTCTGCAAGCCAAGAGCGGATTCTTTTGCTTCCTCGTAGTTCCCCATACGAAGCGCTGTAGGCACTTCGCCCGCTAAGCACGCCGAAAGCGCAATCAGACCTTCGTGATATTTTTCAAGCAATTCGTAATCTACACGCGGTTTATAATAAAATCCTTCCGTAAACCCTCGGGAGACAATTTTCATCAGGTTTTGGTACCCTTGCTGGTTTTCCGCCAGCAACACAAGGTGATAGTACCGCTTATCGCTTTGCGCTCCCTCTTTTTCGAATCTGGACCCCGGCGCAACGTAAACTTCGCAGCCAATCACCGGCCGGATTCCTTCTGCTTTGCAAGCGCGGTAAAAGTCAATGACGCCGTACATAACGCCGTGGTCGGTAATTGCAAGAGCATCCATACCAAGCTCTTTTGCGCGGTGAACCAATTCGCGAATCTTGCTGGAGCCGTCCAGCAAACTGTATTCCGTATGAACGTGCAAATGCGTAAATTTCATAGTCGAACCCCAACGTGCTATTTTAAAACATACAAAAGAATCAGTGCAACCAAAAGGCTGAGCAAAACAAAAATTTCCAAAATAAGCAGGCGGTTATACCGAACCCGCTTCTTGCGGCGCCGTCCTTTTTCTTCCCCCATACCTTTCCTCCAAGCGCATTCCTAGCGTTTTGTACATTATAACACAGCGGGAAACGAAAGTTAATAGTTCGCGCAAAAAAACAAGCGCCAATTTGCGTGCATTCTTTTAAAATGCCCTCTTTGGCGCTTAAAAAACCGGAAGGGAGAGCCCTCTTTACAAGGCGTCTCCCCTTTTTATGTTTTTGGATTTTGCGAAAGATGCTGCAAAAGGGCGCATCACGCCCCGCAAAGGTATTCGACAATGTTGTCCATCGCGGCCTCTTCGTCTGCTCCCGATGTCGTCACAGTAAGTTCTGCACCCGAAGGAAGCGCCAAACTCATCATTCCCATAATGCTTTTGGCATTTACACGTTTGTCCCCACATGCGACGTACACGCTGCTTTCATACTTGCTTGCCACTTGCACCAACAACGCAATCGGTCTTGCTTCTAAACCGTTAGGAATGTTGATTGTTACGCTTTTCGAAATCATGAAAAATGCCCTCCTTAATTTGACCGTAAACCCTCAGCAATTTCACATAGTTTTTTCAGCCTGTGATTCACACCCGACCGCCCCAACGGCGGGTGCAGCATTTCCCCTAACTCCTGCAGGGACGCTTCCGTGTTCTCTAAGCGAAGCCGGGCAATTTCCTTTAAGTTCTCCGGCAGCTGCTCAAGTCCGATCCGCTCCCTGATGTACGCAATGTCTTCCGCCTGTTTTCTGGCTGCCGCAAGCGTCTTGTTTAAATTGGACACTTCGCAGTTAACACGGCGGTTAACGCTTCCGCGTACTTCTTTCACTACACGTTCGTTTTCGTATTGCATCAAGGAAACATGCGCTTCCATAACGGTCAGCAAATCTGCAATTTGCGTCCCGTCTTTCACGTAGACAACCCACCGCTGCTTTCTCCGCATCAGCTTGGGCTTTCGAGTGAATTCCCCAATGCAGTTTATTAAAAAGTCTGCCATTTGCAAATCCGGCAAACCGATTTCAAAATGATAGCTTTTCGCCGGGTCGTTAATTGTCCCATCCATCAAAAACAGACCGCGAATCCATGCTCGTTTGCAATTTGGATTTTTTAAAATGCCGCAGTCCCATTCGTAATAAGGGGGAACGTCTTCGCTTCGTGGGCGAAGCCCCAGCGCACGTAGTACAGTCCGAACCGATTCTTCTGTCTCAAGCATTACAAAAAAAACTGTCCGGCGTCCTTCCGTTTTTTCTCCTTTGGACACTCTAAGGGACATATTAAAGGACTTTTTAAGAAAAGTAAAGCATTTTTTTGCAATTAGAGGATTTTCGGAAGAAAAACGCAGAATTGTCTGCCCCTTCTCCCCTTTTTTTAGCTCACTGCCAAGAAAAAACAGCGCAGACAGCTCCGCAAGGCAAAGCGCTTTTTGCCCGCCGCCGCGTTCGCAAAGTTCTTTTTTTACCTCCCCTGCAAACGACACGCCTGCATCACCCTTTCCGCAAGACCGGAGAAATCGCCAAGAAACCGAATTTCCGGCTCCAGCTCCACTCCAAAATCCGCCTGTACTCTTTCCTTTACGTCCGCAATAAGCGTAAGAATGTCCACTGCCGTGGCGCTGCCCAAATTTATAACAAAGCCGCAATGTTTTTCCGACACCTGCGCATCACCCACACGGTAGCCGCGAAGTCCGGCATCTTGAATGAGCTTCCCCGCAAAATAGCCTTCCGGACGGCGAAATGTGCTTCCCGCGCTCGGATAAGAAAGCGGCTGCTTTTCGCAGCGCAGTTTTGTCAGCTCAGCAATCCGCGCCAGCCCTTCTTCTGCGTTTCCGCGGCGAAGCAAAAACGTAGCCGACAGCGCTGTCTGCCCCTTTTCCTCTAGGTTGCTGTGCCGATACGAAAGCGACAAGTCTTCCGCTGTCTTTAAAAGGCGCTCTCCTTGTTTTGTAAGAACCTCTGCTGCGAGCAAACAATCCCGAATACATCCGTCGTATGCGCCCGCGTTCATGCGCAGCGCTCCGCCGACGGTTCCCGGAATCCCGCTTGCCCACTCCATTCCAAGAAAGCCTTTTTTCGTCGCCTGTTTCGCAAAGGTCGCCAGCATCTCGCCAGCCCAAACAGTAACGGCTACGCTTCCATCGTCTTTAAAAACCGCTTCTTCAAACAACTCCTGCTCTCCTGCGCTAAGCGAAAGAACGACTCCGGAAATGCCTTTGTCCGCTACCAGCAAATTGCTTCCGTTTCCGATAACGTAAACCGGAACCGCCTCTTCCCTGCAAACGCGCAGCGCATCGCACAGCTCGCCCGCACTCCGGATGCGAACGAAAACATCCGCAGGCCCGCCAATCCGAAACGTAGTGTGCAGCCGCATTGGTTCATTTTGCAAAACCCGGTCGCTTCCCAGAATTTCGCACAAGCGTATAATTGTTTTTTCCTGCAATGTCGTGCTCCCGTTTTATTCCAAAATCATTTTCGCCGCGCCAAAAATACCCGCGTCGTTTGCAAGCTCTGCCAAGCGGAATTCTTTGTTTTTAAGCGCATTCATAATATTTTTGTTGTAATGACCGGCTACCGCGTCGATCAAAATCGTCCCTGCTCTGCTGACGCCGCCGCCAATGACAAAAACTTTCGGATCGACAACTGCTGCCACGTGCGTCAATGCAAGCGCCAAATAGCTTCCCAGCCGGTCCACCAAACGCTTTGCAACTGCGTCGCCTTTTTTTGCTTCATCGAAAATATCTTTTGCGGTAAGCGACTCAAAGCTTCTAAGCGACGTCTCTTCTTGCTCTTTCAAAAGCGCCTGTTTTGCCATACGGACAATCCCGGTCGCGGAAGCGTACTGCTCCAAATGACCGTGTCCGCCGCATCCGCACACATCCGTTTCCGACGGATTTACAATGATATGACCAATCTCCGCCGCCGCGCCGTTTGATCCACAGACGATTTTGCCGCCAAGAATGAGTCCGCCGCCAACGCCCGTGCCAAGCGTAATCATAAGCAAATCCTTATATCCTCTGCCGCCGCCCTTCCACATTTCTCCAAGCGCAGCTACGTTCGCGTCGTTTCCAACGCGCACAGGAAGGCCAAGCATTTGCTCCATGCAATCTTTCACGTCCATCTCGCCCCAGCCAAGGTTTGCGCAGCCCAAAACTACGCCGTTTTCCAAAACCGGTCCCGGCACGCCAATCCCAACGCCCAGAACGTCTGCCGCAGACAAGCCTTCTTCTTTCATTGCGGCGCGGATCGCAGCGGCAATATCCGACGGCACGTTCTTCCCTTTTTCTGAACGATCCGTTGGAATCTCCCACTTTTTAACAACTTCCCCGTCCTTCGTAAACAAACCGCACTTTACCGTTGTGCCGCCAACGTCAATTCCAAAGCAATATTTCATGTTGTCCTCCCTTTTGCAGTCCCGAAAGCTTCACTGCGTATTTTTCATCAGGTTGTTCGTTACGCGCCGGTACAGCTCTTCCGTTGCGTTGTAGCCCATCTTCTTCTGGCGGTAGTTGATTGCCGCCGCCTCGCAAATAATCGCAAGATTTCGTCCGGGACGAATAGGGATGTTATGGCAGACGACTTTATTCCCAAGGATTTCGGTATAATTTTCTTCCAGTCCCAGCCGGTCGTACTCCTTATCTTTATCCCAGTCTTCTAGGCGAATCACAAGATTGATTGACTGGGTTTCCTTCACGCTTTGCACACCGTAGAGCATTTTGATGTCGATAATCCCAATACCGCGCAGCTCAATCAAATACTTCGTCACTTCCGGCGCAGTTCCAAGCAGCGTCTCGTCGCTAACGCGCTTAATTTCCACAACGTCGTCCGACACAAGCCGGTGTCCGCGCTTAATAAGCTCTAAGGCCGCCTCGCTCTTTCCGATACCGCTTTCGCCCGTAATTAAAACACCTTCGCCAAACACGTCCACCAAAACGCCGTGAATGCTAATACGAGGCGCCAGCTCCACTTGAAGAATCCGCACCAGCTCGGCCACAAGCGCCGTTGTCTCCTGCGGAGCGTTAAACAAAGGAACGCCCTTTTCAAGCGCCAGCTTTTTCATTCCAGGACTTACTTCTAAGTTCCGGCAAAAAACAATACAGGGAACGTCGTATCCCATCAGCCGGGAAAAGCAGGCGTGACGCTGTTCCGATGTCATTTCGTTTTGGTACATGTACGCGTACTCTACGTTTCCAATCAGCTGAATGCGCTCCTTGTCAAAGTCGCTGAAAAACCCGGCAAGCTGCAATGCCGGACGGTTAATTTCCGGCTTGGTGATTTTACGCTCCGTGATGTCAATCTCCGGGGTCAGATTTACAAGACCGACCCTCTCTACAATTTTCTTTAAACTAACGGAATACATGTCTCCCCTCCCTTTTCCTCGCATTGTATTTATTATATTTTACAGAAACGGCTTTTGCAATGCTATTCGTGAAAAAAAGCGTAAACAGATTTGGCCGCATTACGATTCATCCCCGGAAGCCCCGCTAATTCCTCCTCGCTTGCCTGACGAATCGCGTCCAGATTTGCAAAGTGGCGCATCAGCGCACGGCGGCGTTTTTCCCCTATGCCGGGGATGCCGTCTAAAACCGAGCGCACTTGCGACGCGCCGCGCAAAGCCCGGTGATACTCAATGGCGAACCGGTGCGTCTCGTCCTGAATGCGTGTAAGCAGAGCAAACCCTTCTGTGCGCGTGTCGATTTCGATTTCACGGTCGTTAAAATAAAGACCTCTCGTTCTGTGCCGGTCGTCCTTGACCATCCCGCACACAGGAATCGTTAATTGAAGCTTCGCAAGCACTTCTTCCGCTATATGCACCTGCCCCTTGCCTCCATCCATTAAAATCAGGTCGGGGTAGCGCGTAAAGCTGTTTTGCAGCGCCTGTTCCTTGTCTCTTTGTCCATGCAAAAAGCGTCTTGTTAGCAGCTCCTCCATGGAAGCGTAGTCGTTTGGCCCGCTCACGCCGCGAATGCGGAACTTGCGGTAGTCGCTCTTTTTTGCTCTCCCGTTTTCAAACACAACCATAGAGCCGACGTTATGAAATCCGCTCGTATTGGAAATATCGTACGACTCCATCCGCTTTATTTCCGGCAAGCCAAGAAGTTTTGCAAGCTCTGCCGCCGCGCCAACCGTTCTTTGCTCTTCCTTCGTTAGCTTCTCCAAATCCTTTAAGAGCACTGTTTCTGCGTTTTGCTTTGCTAAAAGAACGAGACGTTCTTTGTTTCCGATTTTCGGCACGCGAAGCGTCACTTTCTGCCCTTTTTTCGCTGAGAGCCACTCTGCAAGCAGCTCTTCTTCCTGAAGCGGCACTTCCAAAAGCAGCTCCTTTGGAACGTATGGAGTTCCTGCGTAATATTGCTTAACAAAGTCGGTAAGAATGTCTCCGGCGTTCTGCCCGGAAATGCCGGTCATATGATAATGCTCTCTGCCAAGGAGCTTGCCTGCGCGCTCAAAAAACACCTGCACAACGCAGTGCGCATCTTTTTGCGCCAAAGCGAGAATGTCTCTTTCGTCGCTTTTCGTATCGGTCGCCTTTTGTTTTTGCGCTAACGCGCGCACCCGCTCGATCAAATCCCGATACCCAGCGGCCTCCTCAAACGCCAGCCGCTCGCTTGCGGCAAGCATTTTCTCTTTTAAGATTCCAAGCACCTCGGCGTATTCTCCGTTTAAAAACGCCAATACTTTTTCTACGGTTTTTGCGTAATCTTCCTGAGAAATAAGGCCCATGCACGGGGCGTCGCATTGGTGTATCTGGTAATACAAGCAAGGTCGATCCTGCCCTGCTTCCTTTGGCAGCGCTTTATTGCACGTTCGAATCCGGTAGATTTTGCGCAAAAGCTCTATCGTATCGTTTATGGCAACGCCGTTTGTATACGGCCCAAAATACCTTGCCTTGTCCTTTTTTTGTCCGCGGGACAAAAGGACGCGCGGAAAAGGTTCCCCAAGCGTAACCTTTATGTAAGGGTACGTTTTGTCGTCTTTAAGCATTGTGTTATACTTCGGACGGTGCTCTTTAATCAAGTTGCACTCCAGCACAAGCGCTTCCAGTTCCGTATCTACTACAATATACTCAAACCATGCAATGTTAGAAACCATTTTTCGGATTTTCGGGGAAAGACGCGCCGGATTTTGAAAATATTGTCTCACCCTGTTTTTTAAAACCTTCGCTTTCCCAACGTAGATAATCCGGTCCGCGCTATCGTGCATGAGGTAAACGCCGGGCTGTTCCGGCAGTTTTTTTAATTCTTCTTCAAGTACAAACTCCATCGCGCCCGCACCTCCCCCTTTGCAATCGGAAAAAGCCGTCGCATGCAACAACGGCTTTTCTTGTTTATTCTACAGAAGTAGATTCCTGATTTTCATCTGGTTTTGGATCTTTGTACCGGTGGAAAATTTCCATGAACTGCTTGCCGGTAATCGTTTCTTTTTCAATCAAAAACGCGGCGACTTCGTCCATCAATTCGCGGTTGTCTTCCAGATACGAAACCGCTGTCTGGTAGCATTCTTGCAAAATTCTTTGCACCTCGACGTCCACTTGCGCGGCGGTCGTCTCGCTGCAATTAAGCACCGTTCTTCCGTCCAGATATTGGTTTTCTACGGATTCCAGCGCAACCATGCCAAATTTATCCGACATGCCGTAAAGCGTTACCATTTGACGCGCCAGCTGTGTTGCACGCTGGATGTCGTTGCTTGCGCCCGTTGTAACGGACGCAAACTTTACTTGCTCCGCTGCACGGCCGCCGCAAAGCGTGCGGATCATCGTAAGCATTTCTTCTTTGGAATTTAAATACTTCTCTTCTTCCGGCACCTGCATCGTGTAGCCCAGGGAACCCATCGTTCGAGGTACAATCGTAATCTTTTGCACCGGTTCGGCGTTTTTTTGCAGCGCTACAATCATCGCATGTCCCACTTCGTGGTACGCAACAATCTTCTTTTCTTCCGCGCCCAAAATACGATCCTTCTTTTCCTTGCCTGCAAAGACAACTTCGACCGATTCCATCAAATCCGACTGCTGTACAACGGTTCTGCCTTCCTTTACCGCAAGGATAGCAGCTTCGTTAATGATATTCGCTAGGTCGGAGCCTACCGCGCCGCTTGTCGCATGCGCAATCTCGTCCAAATCCACCGAGTCGTGCATTAACACATTTTTGGCATGTACTTTTAAAACGGCAAGACGCCCTTTCAAATCCGGCTTGTCAACGATAATTCTTCTGTCAAACCGCCCCGGACGAAGCAGCGCTTTATCAAGCACTTCCGGCCGGTTCGTCGCTGCCAAAATTACAATTCCCTTGGAAGTGTCAAAACCGTCCATTTCCGCAAGCAGCTGGTTAAGCGTCTGCTCCCGCTCGTCGTTTCCGCCGTAGCGGTTATCACGGCTCTTTCCGATAGCGTCAATCTCGTCGATGAAAATAATACACGGCGCCATTTGCTGCGCCTGCTTAAACAGCTCTCTTACGCGGGAGGCGCCTACGCCTACGAACATTTCTACAAAGTCCGAGCCCGAAAGGAAGAAGAAAGGCACTTTCGCTTCTCCTGCCACTGCTTTGGCAAGCAGCGTTTTTCCTGTTCCGGGAGGCCCAACTAAAAGCGCACCTTTTGGAAGCTTTGCGCCAATGCGCGTATACTTTGCCGGGTCGTGCAGGAAATCGACAAGTTCCATGACGGACTCTTTTGCTTCCTCTTGTCCGGCTACGTCTTTAAACGTCACGCCGGTTTCCTTCTGCTCGTACACTTTTGCGTGGCTCTTTCCGATACCGCCCAGACCGCCGCTTTTTGACAGCATCCGAAACAGTGCGTACATCACAACGTAAATAAGGATAAACGGCAGAATATAACCGACAAAAATGTCGATAATCGTAGTGCTTTTATTAATAATCAAACGCTGAACCGGAATTTGCTTTTCTACAAGCAAGGAGACCAGTCCGTCGTCTTCTACCATACCCGTATAATAGGTCTCAAGCAGCGAACCCTGCGGAATGGATTCTTTTTTCGGTTCAATCACGATCCGGTCGTAGTCCGGCTGAAGTTCTACCGATTCAATCGTCCCTTCTTCGATCATGGACAGAAATTCGTTATAGGTTATTTCTTTATTTTTCTTTGTCGCAATATAATCGCTGATCAGCATATAAGCGCCGACGAACAGCAGAAAAGTCAGGATCGTAATTCCGATCCGCATAAAAAAACCTTTCCGGTTTCCGTCGTCTTTACGCTGCGGCGAGTTGTTGCTGTTTTTGTCTTCCACGAAACCCTCCTGAAATTCCCGTAAATTTCTGTTATCATTATAGTGAAAGAAGGTCGAAAAGACAAGTAAAAGCAAGTGAATTTTTTATGAACACGAAACGTACATCAGCACCTGCTCTGTGCCTATACGCCGTCTTTTCGTAATGTGAAGCTCCCCCGGCAATTCGGTGTTTGTCACAACAACCGGCGTCAGCGAAGAATACCCTTGCCGCCGCAAGTACCTTCGGTCAAATTCCAATACCACTTGACCGCGAATCACGTGTGTTCCGGGTTCTACTATTATAGAAAATCCGGCTCCGTTTAAAAAAACCGTATCCAGCCCCACATGAACAAGCACCTCAATGCCTTCCGGACTGCGAAACCAAACGCCGTGTCTGTTTTTTGCAACGCCCAAAAGCATTCCGTCAAACGGTGCGCAAACGGAATTTTTGTGCGGAAGAATGGCAACGCCGGGACCAAAATGTAGATTGGAAAACCGCTGGTCGGCAATTTTTTCTAACGGCACAATCTTCCCTTGCAAGGGAGAATAAATTGTAATATCTTCCATACGCGCCTCCGCTCTTTCGCAGACGTTTCGCCTGCATCAAAGCTATTTTTTGCAAAGACGCCTAAATTATACTTTCCTTACTGCACGCTCTTGCGGTAATTCATTGGCGATACGCCAAAATATTTTTTAAACAGCTTGGAGAAATGGTATACGTCGTCGTAGCCAACTGCCGCCGCAATCTCCTTAATGCTTCCAGTATCTTTATCCAGCAGCTCTTTCGCTCTGGAGAGGCGAATCCGAATTAAGTAATTAATCGGCGAATCGCCTGTTTTTTCTTTGAAGATTTTTGAAATATATACCGGACTTAGGTACATGTTATGTGCAATTTGATCGAGCGAGATTTTTTGCGCGTAGTTCTCGTTTATGTAATGTATAATCTTTTTTACGACGTAGCTGCGCGAATAGCTCTCAAACGTCAAGCTGACCATTTCCGGTTCCCTGCGGACGCTGATGGCGCGGTAAATCAGCACGAGCATGCGAATCATCTGCGCCTGAATCATGTAGTAGCGCCCCGGTTCCTTGGAAGCGTTTTCTTCGATAATTTCGTAGCAGCAGCGGCTGCACTCTCTTTTTGCTTCGTCCGAGAGCGTCAGCAGCACCCCGCCGTCCGGCAAAACAATCTGATTATCCGGCATTCCCTGAAAGAACAAATCCGTAAAGCCAATGACAAACTCCAAAGAAAGATCCGACGCGTCGGAAATAATGCTTCGATGCGGGACACCGGGGTTGCAAATCAGCAAATCGCCCTGTTTCACTTCGTAAACTTTATCCTCCACCTGGTAGTGACCGGTTCCAGAAAGTATGTATGCAATTTCAATATTTGGATGCGTGTGCAGCTCCGTAAAATGCGAATCCTTTACTTTACTGCAATAAAGAATGGTCGGATTTAGCTCCTGCCTTACCATGTCCGAATAAAACTTCTGCATCATCTTGCCTTCCCCCCTGCCTTCGCTACAGCTTTGGCGTGTTGAATTCCTCTATCTGCCAGTCAATTTCCTTCTCACCGTTTGCACGCAAAAACTCGTTTGCCAAGCTAAAATGCCGACAGCCAAAAAATCCGCGGTATGCAGACAGCGGACTTGGATGCGGCGCTTTTAAAACAAGGTGTTTCGGGTTTGTAAGCATCGACGCTTTTTTTTGCGCCGGACTGCCCCAAAGCAAAAAGACGATCGGCCGATCCTCGCGGTTAAGCACGCGGATTACTTCGTCCGTAAACTGCTCCCAGCCTTTCCCTTGATGAGAAAACGCCTGATGTGCCCGCACCGTCAGCACAGTATTTAAAAGCAAAACGCCCTGCTTTGCCCACTTTGTCAAACAACCGTGGCTTGGAATCCGGCATCCCAAATCCGCGTTCAATTCTTTGTAAATGTTTACAAGCGACGGCGGAATGTCTACGTGGGGCTGCACCGAAAAGCAAAGCCCGTGCGCCTGTCCGTCGTTGTGATACGGATCCTGCCCCAAAATCACTATTTTCACTTTGGAAAGCGGCGTAAGGTGAAACGCCTGAAAAATATCTTCCTTTGCAGGGAAAATTTTCTGCGTCCGATACTCATCTACTACAAATCGATACAATTCCCGGTAATACTCTTTTTGAAACTCTCCGCCAAGCGTTTCCAGCCATTCTCCCGTAATCGCTGCCATCTATGCTCCTTCCGGTCAGATTCTCACGCTGACCCCTTTATCCCGAAGGTATTTTTTCACCTGTCCAATTTCCAGTTCCTCGTAGTGAAACAGCGATGCCGCAAGCGCTGCGTCCGCCTTTCCCTCCGTCAAAACGTCGTAAAAGTGCTCGCAGTTTCCTGCGCCGCCGGAAGCGATAACCGGAATGGAAACGCTTTCGGAAATGCGCCGCGTCAGCTCCATATCGTAGCCGTTTTTCGTGCCATCGCAGTCCATGCTTGTCACAAGCAGCTCGCCTGCGCCAAGCGCTTCGGCGCGCTTTGCCCACTCGATGGCATCCATGCCCATATCAATGCGTCCGCCGTTTTTGTATATGTGAAATCCGTCGGGCGTGCGCTTTGCGTCAATGGCAACGACTACGCACTGGCTGCCAAATTTCTGCGCCGCCTCCGTAATCAACTCCGGGTTCATAATCGCGGCGGAATTTACCGCTACTTTGTCCGCGCCCTCGCGCAAAATCATCCGAAAATCCTCTACGCTTCGGATGCCTCCGCCAACCGTAAACGGAATAAATATCGTCTGCGCAACCCGGCGCACCATCTCTGCGCGAATCGTCCGCGCATCCGAGGAAGCCGTAATATCAAGAAAAACAAGTTCGTCCGCGCCGGCTTCTCCGTACGCTCTGCCGACTTCTACCGGGTCACCGGCATCTTTTAGATTTACAAAATTAACTCCTTTTACAACCCTGCCGTTATGTACATCTAGGCAAGGGATAATTCGCTTTGTAAACATTTTTTCTCCTCCCGGCCGTATTTTAAAGGTTGCAGAAGTTTTCCAAAATTTTCCTGCCCACGTTTCCGCTTTTTTCCGGATGAAATTGACAGGCAAATACGTTGTCTTTTTCGACTGCGGCATGAATCGTTACGCCGTACTCGGTCGTTGCAGCCACAATTCGCTCATCCTCCGCTTTAAGATAATACGAGTGTACAAAGTAGGCGTACGCGCCCTCGTCCACACCCGCAAAAAGCCGGGTCCGCTTTAAGAAATGTAAATCGTTCCAGCCAATGTGCGGAATCTTAAGTCCTTCCCCGCTTGGAATCCGGCATATTTTTCCGGGCAGAATGTCCAGTCCCTTTGCGCCTTCCGACTCTTCGCTCGCAGAAAACAAAAGCTGTAAGCCAAGGCAGATACCAAGAAACGGCTTCCCGCTCTTTGTAAACTCACGAATCACTGAAACGAGTCCGTAGCGGTGCAGCTTGTCCATAGCGTCTCCAAAGGCGCCGACCCCGGGCAGAATACAGCGATCCGCGCGCAAAATCGTCTCCGCGTCCCTTGTAAGAACCGTCTCCTGCGAGAGCGCTTGCAGCGCGTTCTCTACGTTTCTTATATTTCCTGCGTCATAATCAATGATCGCTATCATGTTCGTCCGTCTCTCCTTTTGCTGAAACTTCACCGGCAGCGTCCAGCTCAAACCAGAACTCTACTCCGCCGGGGTGATTGATAACTCCATATTTTTGATTATGGTTTTCCATGATTGCTTTTACAATAGAAAGTCCGATTCCGCTTCCGCCGTACTCTCTTGTCCTCGCCTTGTCTACTTTGTAGAACTTGACCCAGATGTTTTCCAGATCTTCCTCCGGAATCGGCTCTCCTGTATTATACACGCAAACGCGTACACTTGCACCCTTTTTCTGAAGGGAAACGGCAATTTCTTTCGATTTCGACACATGGTTCATGGCGTTGCTAAGATAATTGGTGACCACTTCTTCAATCAAGTACTCGTCTGCCCACACGTAAACCGGTCCTTTTTCCTGAAAATGCAGCGTAACGTCCTTTTGTTCCCGCAAAATGTCCGTTGCGGCAAGAACGGTCTGCAGCATGGAGACAATGTCAAAGCGCTCCATTTCTAACGTATTCTGCCCGAATTCAATCTGATGCAGCGTCAGCAGCTTTTTCACCATCCGGCTCATCTTTCTTGCCTCGTCCACAATCACTTCGCAGTAAAACTCGCGGCTTTGCGCGTCTTCGTTAATGTTTTCCTGCAAGCCCTCGGCGTACCCTTGGATTAGAGCTAGCGGCGTCTTCAGCTCGTGCGAAACGTTGGAGATAAAGTCCGTGCGCATATTGTCGATTTCCATTTTACGCTGAATGTCCTTTTGCAGCTCATTGTTTGCTTCCTTTAGCTCCTTAATCGTAACCTCCAGCCGCTCGGAGAGCCGGTTCATCGATGCGCCCAAAACGCCGATTTCGTCGTTTCCGCGAACAGGAAAGCGCGCTTCAAAATCCTGATGGCTCATCCTTTGGGCGATTTCCGAGAGCTGCTCGATAGGGCGCGTCAATACGGTGCTCAAGAAGTACACGAGCACCGCTCCGCAAAGCGTGACGGCAACGCCCACATACGCCATAAAGCGCGAGGCAATATCCGCCGCGTCTGTTATGCTTTGATAGCTCATGCTCAAAAAAACGTAGCAGCCGTTGTCTAACTTTCCAAACAAGTCGATGTTGTTGCGATCCATCGCCTCGTCGTAGAGCTTGTAAATAGAATAGTTTTCCGAGTCCGAGCGAAGCACCTCGTAAGGTTCCTTGCCAGTGCTTAAATTCAGATATTTCTGGATGGAGGAGAGCATCCGCCCAAGCACCATGTCGTTATACTCTGTCGTGAAGATGTACTTGTCGTTTCCGCTGCTGCCGGGATTAATAATCAGCAGGCTGATGCGCCCGTTGTCCGAGAGCTGCTCAAGCAGCAAATCGGCATCGTCCGTAAGCTCCATATCCGCGCCAAAAGCCTGGTTGACGACATGGTAGGCGCCCTCTAAGCTTTCGAGCTTCTCTTTCATGTAGTAATCTTTCAGGAAGCAGCGCGACATAAGCCAGCACAGAGCAACTGCACTCGCTACAGCAACGGCAAACGCCAACGACACTTTGGTTCGGAAGGAAACGGACCGTTTCATCGTTTTTCTCCTTTTAACACATTTGTAAAATACATAAAGAGCCCGTCAACCGGGCTCTTCGTGCACTTTCTTATACTTCAAATTTATATCCCATTCCCCAGATTGTCTTAATGTAGCTTCCTTTTTCTCCCATTTTACTGCGGAGCTTCTTCACATGCGTATCAATCGTTCGGGCATCGCCGAAATAATCATAATTCCAAACGTTGTTCAAGATTTTTTCGCGGGAGAGCGCCACGCCGCGGTTCGTCATAAAATAATCCAGCAGTTCAAATTCCTTGACGCTTAAATCAATAGGCTCGCCGTCCACCGTCACTTGATGCGCGGATTTATCCATGGCAATGCCGCCAACTTCTAGTTTGTCGTCCGCTGTTCCGCTTCTTCGCAAAATCGCATCGACTCTTGCTACCAAAATACGCGGGCTAAACGGCTTGCTGATATACTCGTCAACGCCAAGCTGAAAACCCAGAAGCTCGTCTTTTTCTTCGCTTTTGGCTGTCAGCATAATAATCGGGACTTTGGAGTACCTGCGAATTTCCCGGCAGGTCTGCCAGCCATCCATCTTTGGCATCATTACGTCCAGAATGATTAAATCTACGTCCTTCTTCTGGAAAAATAAATCTACTGCTTCTTCTCCGTTTCCGGCCTCGTACGTTTGATATCCTCTTTTTTGCAAAAAGTCGCATACGAGTTTTCTCATTCGGCTCTCGTCATCTACGACTAAGATTTTAATTTCTTCCATTGCGCTCGCCTCCCCTGCAGAAATACTGCCGTTATTTTAACACGGGTGTGTGAAGGGTATGTGAACGCGCCGCCTTTTCTTACCCTGCAAACGTAAAAATACGCACGGTCTCAATCCGAATTGTCGGATTCGGCTTTAATTTCGACGTAACTTTTGCTTCCATCAAAGCGTCCAGCACCGAAAACCCGTCGTAAATTTGTCCAAATACCGTGTGATGGCCAAAGAGCCACGGCGCGCCGCCGTAGAGCTCGTAGCGCTTTAGCTCCTCTTCCGTAATGTCCGTTTGGTACGCTTCTTTAAAGTACTCCCTAAGGCTCATATGGTAGCGGTTTTCTAACGGATCCGCAAGCGAGCGGACAATTTCCGCTTTTGTTTGCACAAGGAAAAACTGGCTCGTGTTCGTACCGTCCTCGCCGAAGTTTGCCATGCAAAGCGCCCCTCTTGCCGGAATCAGCCGGTTTGATATTTCATTTTCAAAGCCGCCGCCGTAAATGCTCTTTCCGGAGTCCCCGTCCGGACTTCCGCTTTGCAAAAGGTAATCCGCGATAATGCGGTCAATTTTCATATTGTCGTAGTAGCCTTCTTTTGCAAGCGAAACAAAATTTTCCACCGCTTTTGGCGCGTCTTCGGGGAAGAGCCGGACGAAAATAGAGCCGTATCCGGAAATTACAATTTCCGCGCACTCTTCTCCGGCAGTTGGCTGGCGAAACTGGTATTCGCCCTGCGCCTGCTGCGAAAGCGCAGGCTCTTCGGACGAGAGCGGCTGCGTTGCCGCAGCGCCCGAGGGCGATACGCTCGCGCCGCCTGTTACGGGCGTAGCCGCGTCCTTAGCACAGGAAAAAAGCAGGCACGAGACCGCGAACACAAGGTAAAGAAATATGCCCTTACGAGATTTTAATTTCGTTTGTGAATTCCGTTTTCCCATCAAAATATTCCTTCAAATTTTCCAGCGTGGTTGCCGCAATGTTTTTCAGCGCTTCGCGCGTCAAAAAAGCCTGGTGCGAAGTAATGAGCACGTTTGGAAGCGAGACAAGCCGCGCCAGCGTATCGTCGTCAATAATATCGTTCGAGAAGTCTTCGTAAAAGTACTCCGTCTCCTCTTCGTACACGTCAAGCGCCGCGCCGCCAATTTTCCTAGACATAAGCCCTTCCAAAAGCGCTTCGCTGTCAATAAGCGCGCCGCGCGAAGTATTCAAAAGGTATACGCCCTGTTTCATTTGTCCGATAGATTCTTTATCAATCATATGGTATGACTCCCTTGTCAGCGGACAATGAAGCGAAATAATATCCGACTCCCGGTAAAGCTCCGGAAGACTTACGTAGGAAAAGTCCGGATTTGGCATTGGGTATACGTCGTACGCCAAAACGCGCATTCCAAAGCCTTTGCAGATAGAAATAAATGCCTGCCCAATTCGGCCGGTTCCAATCACGCCGATGGTTTTTCCGTGCAAGTCAAAGCCGGTCAGACCGTTTAAGCTGAAATTAAACTCTTTCGTGCGGTTGTAAGCGCGGTGCAGCTTTCGGTTCACTGTAAGCAGCGTGCCCATCGCATACTCCGCTACCGCGTAAGGAGAATACGCCGGAACACGGAACACGTGAAACTTGTCTTTCGCATATTTCAAGTTCACGTTGTTATAGCCGGAACAGCGCATGGCAATCGCGCGGACGCCCTTTTCGTACAGTGTTTTTAAACATTCCTCGTTTAAGTTGTCGTTTACAAAGGCAATAACCGCTTCTCCCTCCGCAAACGTCGCTGTTTTCTGATTTAGTTTTTCGTCAAAGTAATGGATTTGTACGCCGTATTGACCGGCAAGTTCATCAAAAAAAGTGCGGTCATACGGTTTTGTGTCATAAAAAGATACCTGATTCATTTTTCCCTCACATGTCATAAAGTAGTAACTGCCGTGCAGGAATAGGATAGGCAAAATTCCTGAATTTTATTTCACAAAGCGAATTTTTCTGCCGACTAAAAAGGCAGGAACCGGAAGACTGCGTGCCCTCCGGTTCCTGCCTTTTTTGTTCCGCACATTTCCCGCGCAGGACACATTTTTTGCACCTGAAGGGATTCGAACCCCCGACCTTTGGCTTCGGAAGCCACTACTCTATCCAGCTGAGCTACAAGTGCAAGCATCTTGATTTTCCGGACGGAATCTTCCAGAAAAATAAGAACCACGCTGATTATTATAGCGAATGGCCTCCCGTTTGTAAAGCCCATTTTCAAAAAACGATCGTGTCGGATGGTTCCTCCCTCTTACCGTATTCTCTCATTCAAATGACGATACAAAATACCTGTATCAATGTAAACTCCCGAATACGGATAACCAAGTTCCACCGGCTCCTGTACCGGAAGTGCATCAAAAAATGCATACTCGTACGTCGTAACCGTCTTACTGTTAATTACGCCATCAGAGTATTTCAGACAAGTTTTTGTCTCCGGAAGTCCGTATTCGTTATAACGATATTCTTCCCACACGTTTTCCCCGGATGCCACATACGAAACCGTCAAACGTTCGCCGCTTGCTCCGTAGGTATAGGCTCGTTTGACATCGTCCTTGCCGAATTCCTCAAGCAATACGCCGTTTTTGTCATACCAGCACACGCGAGATTCATGAACACTGCTATTCCCATACTCCAACTCGCGAACTACACGGACATCCTCCTCCATTTGTTCTGAATATTGGAATTCTACCCAGGCTTCTGTTTTTCCCGCATCCGTACGAAGAACTTGCATAAGCGTTCCGTCTTCGTCATACAGATAGGTACGGATAAAATCCTCCGTCCGTTCTGCTGCGTATTCCTTCCGCACAGTCTCCGTTTGAAGCTTTCCCTCCTTGTAAGTCGCCTCATAAGTTGTTACAAAGTAGGTGGTATCTTCCGTGCTGTCATTGGTCTCACACTGATATGCGCGAAGCAGCTCCCCTTTTTCACTGTAAACTGCCTGATACTGAACCTCTCCGCCCGCATAAGTCACTTCAATAACATGCCCCATGGCATCGTATCGATACTCTTGGCCATTTGCAATCCGGATTCCTACGCACACGCCGTTTTCGTATGTATATCGGATTTTTTCCTCTCCGTCATCACCCAACTCCCAAGCCTCATACCCGGATCCATCCGCACGGTAGTTATAGCGCAGCTCACGCTTATTAGGAGACGTGCCATCGGACAAGGAAGCCTGTGTAATATCGACGCTTAAGATGCGGCCATTGCTGTCATAAGAATACACTCTTGTCTCCGTCTGCGTTTCGCCGCTTCCGTCGATTTCTGTTTTCACATAACGCGTTAACCGCCTTTCGCCGGAAGATTCTACCGGTTCGTAATTCCATTCCTCGCTGCAGTTTTCACTGTTCCGAGACAGTAAGTATCCATCCTCCGTATAAGCAGCGCTCATTTCCAAAGTGTCAAGCACCTGCTCCTCGTTTCCTTCATAACATATCGTTGTTTCCTTTATCAGGGCATACTCCGGCTTAGGAAATTCTAAAAACGGCGTCGGCTCTGTACTCGGCATTACACTTGGCTTGCTCGTCGGCGTCGGAGACTCGCTCACCGCTGTTTGGGACGGCGTAGTCAACGCAGGCGGGCGATTTTCACCGGGCTTTGGTGATTCCTTGTTACATGCACAAAGTAGCAAGAAGGCGGCAAGCAAAAGGAGCAGCCGGGAAAAGACTATTTGTTTTTCAAATTTTTTCATTTGCACCGCCTCCTTTGCTTTCATGCACTTTTTTAGTTTTTCTGTTATAAATCAAGAGATTGTTCATCTCGTATCAAGTATATCACATGTATCCGTGCAACGCAAGCACTATATAAAAAATTACCTTTTCTCACAGTGTAGGCTTACAACACATGTGTTACAACGGAACAAAAAAGTACGAGACCGCTCAAGAAAGCCGAACTCTCATCCCAATCAGCATACCCCACAGGAATCAGGCTAATTCAGAATACGAGGCGCCGGAATCTCCATGCCGGTTTCGTTATTTTTTGGTCAAGCTTCGCCAACGGGGATATAAGCGTTCCCTTACGAGACTTTACCGCTTCCTCCGAAAACAGGGGCTCGTAGCGGTAAAGCTGCCAAATCCCACATACGTTCCTAAGCCTTATGAGCAAGTGCAGTATCCCGGGCAACGGATCCAAGTCGACGTGAAGTTCGTCCCTGCCGTCTGTCTCGTGAATCAGGCAAAAAGACAGAAGTTCTATCAGTATACGGCAATCGACAAATGCCCCCGCTGGCGCTTTTTGGAAGCCTTTGAGAAGCATAGCACTTGGCCCTCACTCCAGTTTCTGGAACACCTGATTCGTGCGTTTCCCATGCCGATCGAATGCAACGGGATTATAACCGGTTCCCTATGCATCCTTTGGGATGAAAATCTCCTCAAACTGTTCTAGGAGAATTTATGGATGAGGGTGCAACGCATGCTCAACAAGCCTACATATATAAAAAATTACCCTTTTCTCACTGTTTCGCGCATGCAGCAGAAAACAGCTGCCCTGGAAGCAGGGCGCGGAACTCGGAATACAGCAAAACATCGTCTGAAAGGTATTCCATCTCCGGCACTTGCGTCTCGTTAATTTCCCTTACCATAGCCGCAATCCGCTCCGCCTGCGGCGCAACGTGAAGCGGGAGCAGCAAAACTTCGTGCACGCTCGATGGAAGAATGTAAAAATCATCCGAAAGGGCGGCTGCAAAGCGGTCAAGCAGTTCAATATCTAGAAGCGCCGACGCTCCGTAATTTCCGCTGTCATTTGTCAGCACATACATAGGGACTTCCTCGGCGCTTGCGCAAGCCTCCACATCCTGACGCATTAATTCCTTCATCACTTCTGCCATCGGGCGCAGGCTGGTGGGCTGGAGGCGGGCAGAATTCGCACAGGCCCGCCTTAGAAGTTCTTCTTTGGAAATCCCCCAGTATTTCATATGTTCCGTTGTCAGACGAATATTTCCTGCACGCTCCTCTCCCGCAAGCACCATACAGTGAAACACAATCGCGTAGCCGCCCACGCGGTAATGCGGCATCGCCTCTAGGCTTTCTTTATTCCGCTCGTAATTAACCAGCCGGTAAAAAATATCCTCTTGAACGTCTTCGTACGCAAACGAAACGCTGTCGTAGCAGAAGTTTCTATTCGTTTCATACAGCTGTAGAATGCCGGAAATAACGTCTTCCCAATCCGCGCCGTTTTGATAGGAGCGGTAAAAATCGTTTAAATAAACCGCCGGCATCACCGACGTTTTTTCGGTACCAATAAGCAAACTCTCCAGCCGCACGTTATTATTTTTTGTCACGCTGTGCAGCGATACCTGATACGTATGCCCCAGCCGATGCCGTACGGCGTCGCGCACAGCCTCGCAAAATCTTCTGTAATTTTCTCCTTGTTTCATAAATTTCCTCCTTCGAAAAATAAATATTCAAAATGCTGAATTTTGCAGCGACCTGCTGCGATAAGAGTTTGGATTTGTTCCAAGAAAAAAGAGCCGTTCGGTATCGAACAGCTCTTATGGTAACGATATTCTTTTTGAAATGCAAGCGTTTTCCTTTTGCACTTTCATAGAAAACCGGGTGCGTTTTTTGTCAAATTTGTCCGAGGCTCGCTTATTTTCTTCTGCGTTCCGCGCTGCTCATTCGTAAATATTGCACAGCCATTTCCTCGCCCAAATACGCTCCGTAAAGCTCGCCCTGCGCTAAGTCGCAGCCTACGCGGCGCAGAAAATCGCTTTGGTCTTCCAGCGCAATGTCCCGTACAAGAACTTTTAAGCGCAGCGTATGCAGCATTGGAATAAGCGTCTGCAGCATCTTCTCCGCATCGGCTCCCTCGGCGGCAAGCAGCGAGTTGCCGAAAATAACGCCTTGTAGCGGCGCTGAAAACAGAACCGAAAACGGAAGCTTCTCAAAACCGTAATCGTCCAGCACAAACCGAAAGCCGGAGCGCGTCAGCTTCTTTAGCATATCCGGAACTTCCCGAGTTTTGTCTGCAAGCGCGTCCGCGCTAATCTGGAACACAATCCTTGCAGGATTTGCTCCTGTATTTTGCAAAGCATCGTACACCGTCTTAGCAAAATCGTCGTCCAAAAGCTGCCGTGTAAGGCAGGGAATAGCAACTTGCAAATCTCGGTATCCTTTTTCTTCCCACTCCTTCTGCCGCCGGAATGCTTCCGTTACCAAGGAAGTAAGCGCGGTCATGCAAAATTCGCTCTCTGCAAGCAGTGCGCGAAAATCCGACATCGCAAGCGTCCCGCGGGTCGGATGTTTCCACTGGAGAACCACTTCGTACGCTTCAATCTGATTGGTACGCAAATTAACCTGTGCGCCGTAGGCAAAGCCCATCTGCTCTTCCCGAAAAGCTCTGCGCAAATCTACTTGCATCTCCATTTGCTGCATAGCTTTTACGGCAAATTCGTTTTCGTAATAGCAGTAGTTGTCTTCTCCCCGCCGTCTGGCTTCGCAAAGCGCCAATTCTGCGTTCATGAAAAGCAGCTGCGCGGTTTTTCCATCTTTTGGCGCAATCGCGCATGCGCCGTAAATGCGCGGCGTAAGTACCCGTCCGCCCGACTGCAGCGGCGTTTTAAAAATCCGAAACAGCTTGCCAAGCCGCTCTTCCAGTTCGCCCGCGTGGTCGAAGTTCTGATGGATCACGGCAAACGAATCTTCTCCTACGCGCGCTAAGTACTCGTCCTGAAATCCGATATTTGCTTTAAGGCGCTGCGTCAAATCCATAAGCAGCTCGTTTTGCGAACTTCTTCCCAAAACGTCACCAACCTTGCGCAAATCCGGAAATTCTAAAATCGATAACGCAGCGCTCTCTGTACTGCGAAGCGTCTTGATAACGCCGTCTAAAATTTCTTCAAACTGCTGCCGGTTTGGCAGTTCCGTAACCGGGTCCGTATAAGCCAGCCGGTTTGCCCGCTCGTATTGCTCTTTTAGCTCCTCGTAAATCGTATTCAGATTTTCCTTGCCAAGCAGCGTCTCTCGGTACATACCGTCCGTCTTATGCAGCCGCGACGCCGTCTGCGTCAATTCCTTGCTTGTTAATTCGAGCGTCTGTTTTGTTTTTTTAAGCTGGATAGCCATTACAAGGATTACAACAAGCAGTATAACACAAAGGCCAAGCATTAAATAAATTCCCATATCGCTTTCCTCCTGCCCGCGCGCCAAACCGGCTCCGCTTCCATCTTTTATTTAGACAGAAAGCAGTTTTTCCGCCGGAAGTCCCGCGCGATAGTTCTCCATAAATGCTGCAAAGCCCGCGCTTCCTTCCGATTCCGGCGCAAGCGTCCGGCTCTCCATGGAAGCAAAGACTTTTGTCTCTAAGTAATCTGGAAGCGAAGCCTCGCCGCCCCAAAGCATGTATGCGGCAAGCACCGCCATGCCCCATGCGCCGCCTTCGCCCGCCGTTTTCATAACGGCAACCGGCGTGCACAGACCGTCCGCCAAAAACTGCTGTGCAACTCCCTCTATTTTAAACAATCCGCCGTGACCCGTAAACTTGTCTGCGGCAACCTGTTCTTTTTCAAACAGGATGTCCATTCCGAGCTTGAGCGACGCCATAGCCGAATACAGCTCTGCCCGGAAGAAGTTCGCCAAATTAAACCGGCCGTCCGCGCGGCGGAAATACATCGGTCTTCCGCTCTCAAGACCTGTAACCGGTTCCCCGGAAAGGTAGTTAAATGCAACTACGCCGCCGCAGTCAGCATCGCCCTTCAGAGCGTTTCGGTAAAGCGTCTCGTAAAGCTTTGATTTATCCATGGCAAGTCCGCTTAGCTGCGCGAATTCGTCAAAGAGCCGAACCCATGCGTCCAGCTCGGAACAGCAATTATTGCAATGCACCATAGCAACCGGCGCACCGTCCGGCGTCGTCACAAGGTCAATCTCCGGATACACGCCGTTTAACGGACGCTCTAATACAAGCATGGCAAAAATCGA
Source organism: uncultured Lachnospiraceae bacterium (assembly GCA_944384025.1). GTDB lineage: Bacteria > Bacillota > Clostridia > Lachnospirales > Lachnospiraceae > ISDg. The sequence goes on along the minus strand of CALWRS010000006.1, from coordinate 74,837 downwards.
AGTTCCGGCAGATACGTTTCCGGTTCTGGGCAATACGCTGTTCGTCGCTACCATTCCGGTGCCTGCGTCGCCCTCCGGAGGACAAAGCGCTACACCCGCCTTCAGATTTCCGGTTGGATCCAGAAAAGCTGCGCCCTGCTGCGTAAGCACCGCGCCTTTGTTTCCGGCCAAAACAACTTTTGGAAGCACTTCTTTTAAATCCCTTGTAAAGCCTTTCTGTTCGCATGCCTTTTGTGTGCGGGAGAGAAGGTCTTTGTCGTAATCGCCTTCCTTTACCGGGAAAATACCCGACGCTTCGCCGATTCCCACTTCCCTTCTGCCTGTCAGACGGTAGTGGATATAACCCGCCAGCGTCGTCACATGTGCAAGCTGCGGAATGTGCGGTTCCCTATTCAAAATCGCCTGATACAGGTGCGCAATGCTCCACCGCTGCGGAATGTTAAAGTGCAGCAGCTCCGAAAGCTCCGACGCCGCTTGCTCGGTCGTCGTATTTCTCCACGTGCGAAACGGCACAAGCAGCGTATCCTGCTCCGAAAAAGCCAGATATCCGTGCATCATCGCAGAAATACCCATAGCTCCTACCGTTGTTAGCGTCTCGCCGTACTGCCGGGAAACATCTTCCCGCAAAGAAGCGTAGCAAGACTGCAATCCCGTATGGATATCTTCCAAAGAATACGTCCAATACCCGTTTTCGAAACGGTTTTCCCAGTCGTAACTTCCCGACGCAAGCGGCGTGCACGTATCGTCCACGAGCACCGCCTTAATGCGCGTGGAACCAAATTCAATTCCGAGGCAGGTTTTTCCCTGCCTTATCTTTTCTACAGCTGTCATATTTCCCCTCCAATTTTCGGATTCTTTCCGATTTTTTTGTTAAATCCAAATCACGTTTAATTATACCATAGGTTCCTACCGGTTGCAAAGAGAAATCAACTTGCAGCCTCTTTCCGTACGCTGCCTACGCGATTGCCTTTGCGGACATTTGCAAAACAATAGCGGCAAACTCTTTTGTCCCCATATCGAAATTGCTGTTTAGCCACTCTTTTAGGACACCCATAACGCCGTTTATACAATAGATGTACGCGTAGCGCCCCAGCTTTTGCATTGACGTGCTTTCTGAAAGCTTATACTTATCCATGGCGCAGGAAATCAGCCGCTCATTAAAACTGCTGCTCTCCCGCAAAACAATCAAAACTCGAAAAAGCCGCTCGTGCTCCTTTACGTATTCAAAAAAGTCTTCTAGCGCCGAAAGAAATCCTGCCTCAGACTCCCATGCCGTCGTCCCCGGAAACTGCGGGAGAGCTTCCAAAAGGTCTGCCTCGATTTCCTGCAAAACGTCGCCGATTTCCTCGTAATAAGAATAAAAAGTGGAGCGGTTGACATCTGCACTTTCACAAATTTCCGTTACGGTAATTTTTTCTAAAGGCTTTTTCTCCAGTAGCTCAAGCAGCGCCTCTTTCATCATTTTTTTTGTTAGTTTTACTCTTCTGTTTTCCATTTTTCCCCTCCTTGGCAGCGTTTATGGAAATTTAAGAAACGGACGCCGCATTGTTCCAACAAATTGTGGCATTCTGTTGGAAACGCGTCGTCTTTGCGAATGCTGTTTGTTGAATCGACAACAGGTTGTTGGTAAGATAATAGCGCAAGGATTCCAATCCTGTCAATCGAATTCCGACGAATTCGCAGTATGTTGCTTATGGAGGTTTTTAGTATGAAATGGAGTATTATTACCGATTCCAGCTGCGATTTGCGCTCTCTTCCTCAAACAGAGCCGCCTATCAATTTTGCAAAAGTTCCCTTTACTCTTCGCATTGGCCAAACGGATTACGTTGACGACGCTTCGTTAGATCTTACGCAAATGCTTACGCACATGGAGGAGTGCGCAACCGCCGGACAGTCTTCCTGTCCGTCTCCTGCCGCATGGTGCGAGCAGCTAGAGCAGGCCGACCAAACGATTGCCATTACCATTTCTTCCAACTTGTCCGGCAGCTACAACAGCGCCGTTACCGCAAGAAAGATGATTCTAGAGAAATCGCCGGAGAAGAAAATTTACGTGCTGGATTCCCGCAGCGCCGGCTCTGCGCTTGCTATGTACGCGGAAAAAGCGGTGCAGCTAATCCGCGAGGGCTGGGGATTTGACGCAGTTGTCTCCCGCCTGGAGGATTTTTCGCGGCAAACCCACACGATTTTCGCACTTGCTTCCTTTGACAATCTGGTAAAAAACGGGCGGGTCGGACGGCTGGCAGGATTTATCGCCGGTAAGCTTGGCATTTGGGGCATTGGCGTCGCAACAAAAGAAGGGACGATTGCCGTAAAGGAAAAGACTAGGGGACTTAAGCGTATTTTGGAAGCGTTTATAAACGATATGAAAGAAAACGATTTTCGCGGCGGCGACGTTGTCATCAGCCACTGCCAGAACGAGGATACTGCCAAAAAGCTTCAGGAGCGGATTACCGAGCTGTGGCAGACGGCGCGAATCAAAATTCTTACAACGGGCGGTCTGTGCAGTTTCTACGCGGAGCGCCACGGCCTGATTGTTGCTTACTAATTTAAAGAAAGGGGCTGCATAAAAATGAAGAAGCTGTATCTTATTACCGGAGCCGGCGGACATCTGGCCGGTACGATTATCCGCTATTTGCAGCAGACAGACTGCGAGATTCGCGGGCTTTTGCTGCCTTCCGAAAAGAAGGACGATACAAAAAACACGGTTTACCTTCACGGCGATGTTACAAAGCCGGACTCTTTGCATCCCCTGTTTGCAAACATACAAGGCTATGACGTAACGGTTATTCATGCCGCCGGACTGGTATCGATTGGAAACGAATTGACAAAGGCGCTGTACGATGTGAATGTAAACGGCACAAAAAACATCCTTGCCATGTGCAAAAAATACGCGGTGGGGCGCCTTCTCTACGTCAGCTCCGTTCACGCCATCGACGAGGGCGATTCTCTAAGCGTAATTAAAGAGCGTTCCTCTTTTTCTCCCGAACACGTAACCGGAGCGTACGCCCGCACAAAGGCCGAGGCAACACAGGCGGTTATGGACGCGGTAGCAAACGGGCTGGACGCGGTAATTGTCCACCCTTCCGGAATTCTTGGGCCCTTTGACAACGGCAATAACCACATTACGCAGTTTATTCAGGCCTACCTTTCCGGACGTCTTCCCGGAGGCGTTACCGGAGGCTACGACTTTGTCGATGTGCGCGACGTCGCCCTTGGATGCATTCGCGCAGCGCAAACCGGCAAGAAAGGGGAATGCTATATTCTCTCCAACCGCTACATCCCCATTAAGGATATGCTCGAATACATGCGCGTCGCCGTCAACGGACACCGGAAAATCTGTTTTCCGCTCCGACTGGCAAAGCTGATGGCGCCGTTTTTCGAATGGAAAGGAAAGGTTACCAAGAAACGTCCGCTGTTTACGAGATATTCCCTTTACACGATGGATTCCAACGGACGGTTCTCGCATGATAAGGCAACCATGGCTTTTGGCTACTCGCCAAGAGATATGAAGGATACGGTGCGGGATACAATCCGCTATTTGCAAACCGGGCAATGCACACTGTAAGGCTCCTGCTTCACAGCCGATATGGAAGAAGAGGATCTCTTTTGGAAGAATTTTTATAATTTCTTCTTGACTTTTTCTCTGGGTTGTTGCATAATGGGCAAGCACGGGAAAAAACGTGTCCGTTTTTTTCGAGGCGTGGCTCAGTTTGGTAGAGCGCTGCGTTCGGGACGCAGAGGTCGTGGGTTCGAGTCCCGTCGCCTCGACTTGCTTTTTCGGTAACTTCCGAAAAAGCTCTTTTGCTTCCTTAGCTCAGTTGGTAGAGCAACGCATTCGTAATGCGTAGGTCATCGGTTCAAGTCCGATAGGGAGCTGAGCGTTGCCCCGTTTGGGTTGCAACTTGACAGTTTTCATAAAAACCAAAAAAGACTGCACAGCAAAAGCCGTGCAGTCTTTTTTGTTTCTCAAGGCACCTCTGAAAAATTCAGAGGATTTTTATTGCTTTTGTCTTGCGCATATGCTATGATACTGAAAGCTGGAAAGAAATTGCAGCCTTATTTTGCGGGCTTTTACATGTCACTTTCCGGGAATATTTTGATAAAGAAAGAGGTAAAACAAAATGGCAGAACTTAATTTGACCAAGTATGGCATTACCGGAACTACCGAGATTGTTCGCAACCCTTCTTACGAGATGCTGTTCGAAGAAGAGACAAAGCCGGGCCTTGAAGGATACGAAAAAGGTCAGGTCAGCGAGCTTGGCGCAGTAAACGTAATGACCGGCGTTTACACGGGCCGTTCCCCGAAAGACAAGTATATCGTTATGGACGAGAACTCCAAGGACACGGTATGGTGGACTTCCGATTCTTATAAGAACGACAACCACCCGATGACCGAAGCGACTTGGGAAGTTGTAAAGGAACTCGCAAAGAAAGAGCTTTCCAATAAGAGACTGTTTGTTGTTGACGCTTTCTGCGGCGCAAACAAAGACACTCGTATGGCAGTTCGTTTTATCGTTGAAGTAGCTTGGCAGGCACACTTTATTAAGAACATGTTCATCGCGCCTTCCGCAGAAGAGCTTGAGAGCTTCGAGCCGGACTTCATCGTATACAACGCATCTAAGGCAAAGGTGGAAAACTACAAAGAGCTTGGTCTGAACTCTGAGACCTGCGTTGCCTTCAACATCACCAGCCGTGAGCAGGTTATTATTAACACTTGGTACGGCGGCGAAATGAAGAAGGGTATGTTCTCCATGATGAACTACTACCTGCCGCTTAAGGGCATTGCTTCCATGCACTGCTCCGCAAACACCGACATGAACGGCGAAAACACCGCTATCTTCTTCGGACTTTCCGGTACCGGTAAGACAACCCTTTCCACCGATCCGAAGCGTCTTTTGATTGGCGACGACGAGCACGGCTGGGACGACAACGGCGTTTTCAACTTCGAGGGCGGCTGCTACGCAAAGGTTATCAACCTTGACAAAGAATCCGAGCCGGATATTTACAACGCTATCAAGCGCGACGCTTTGCTTGAAAACGTAACGCTTGACGAAAACGGCAAGATCGATTTCGCTGACAAGAGCGTAACCGAGAACACCCGCGTATCTTACCCGATTAACCACATCGACAACATTGTACGTCCGGTTTCCTCTGCACCGGCAGCAAAGAACGTAATCTTCCTGTCCGCAGACGCATTTGGCGTACTTCCTCCGGTATCCGTTCTTACTCCGGAGCAGACCCAGTACTACTTCCTGTCCGGCTTTACCGCTAAGCTTGCCGGTACAGAGCGTGGTATTACCGAGCCGACTCCTACCTTCTCCGCATGCTTCGGACAGGCTTTCCTTGAGCTGCATCCGACCAAGTACGCAGAAGAACTTGTTAAGAAGATGGAAAAGAGCGGTGCTAAGGCGTACCTTGTAAACACCGGCTGGAACGGAACAGGCAAGCGTATCTCCATTAAAGATACCCGCGGCATTATCGACGCTATCTTAAACGGCGATATCTTAAGCGCTCCGACCAAGAAGATTCCTTACTTCAACTTCGAAGTTCCTACCGAGCTTCCGGGCGTAGATCCGAAGATTCTTGATCCTCGCGACACCTACGCAGACGCTTCCGAGTGGGAAGTAAAGGCAAAAGATCTTGCAGACAGATTTGTAAAGAACTTTGCTAAGTACGAAACTAACGAAGCCGGAAAAGCGCTTGTTGCAGCAGGTCCGCAGAAGTAATTTTCGAATAACGAGCCTGACAGGCGTATGCAAACCTTTTTGCATACGCCTGTTTTTTGCAAAAATGAAGAGAGGCAGATCTGCTAAAACAACAGACCTGCCTCTCTTCTTGCAGCTATCCAAGGCAAAGACTTCCGGGAGTGAAAGCGTTTAGGGATGCTCGATGTCCCGGAGCTTTGCTGAACAAATTGAAACGAAATAACCAACAAAACTAAGCGAGACGCTTGCCTTTGTTCTCTGTGTCCGGTAAGCTCTCTGACGCTTACTCTAGCACACATTGTCGAAATAAAAAAGCCCTGCCGCATAATCAGCCCCGGTTTCTGCATACTTGGTTATGTATTTTGCATTCGCTCCAGCACAAGCATCTGGTTTGCGTAGTCGTGCCGGATTTGCGCCATCTGTTCTTCCTTCTCTTTGAGCTTTTCGTACTTTTCGCGCTCCAGCGCGTACATTTGCTCCAACTCCAAAAGCTCTTTCTCTGTTTTTCTCCGCTCGCCGTCTTGATACAGCCAATAGCCCGAAAGCATCGTCCCAAGCGCTCCAATCAAACCGCCCAGACAAGTAATCGGCGGTGCGACAAGCTGAATGCTAAGAAAGTTGTAATGGAGAATCAGATTTGACAGAAAATATACGGTAATGAGCAGGCCTTGCAATTCGTAAGATACGCCTCCCCTTCTGCGCAGCTTCTTAAACAGCACAATCGTAACAAGCTGGCGCAGGGAAAAAAGGCAAAGGTAGATGCTGATAATAATCAAATCTTCAGGATAAGAACGCACGTAAGGGTCAAACTGCGGGTCTGCAAGACGCGCGGCAACCAAAGCCAGATTTTCACCGGCGCCTGCCGTTGCTGCATAAAACAAAAGGGCAAAAAGCGCGTAAAGCCACTTTTTCTTTAGATAAAGCGCCAAAAGGAAATATGTCAGAAACACCATCAAAATGCTTACCGCCACGACAAACTCCTTGGTAATATACTGCAAGGTCGCAAGCTTTACAGCGGCGACAAGCAAAACAAAAAAAATTCTTTGCAGCCTCGGTTTTGTCCCTTTAAAAGATTGCGGCTGCGCTAGGATTTCTGCCGTTCGAAGCAAAAAGTATATATCTAACATCCACATCCCAACCATGGGATAAATTTCCTTTAGCATGTCTCCTCCCCTGCGCTTATGCGCTCCTGCTCATATAAATTTTGCAGGGCAAGCATCTGATTCGCAAAATCGTGCCGCAGCTGCGCTGCTTCCCTTCCTTTTTCTTTTATCTGCTCGTACCGGATTCGCTCGTTTTCATACATAAGGCGGTACTCTCTTAGACGCTTTTCTTCCCGAAGACGTTCCGCATCCCTGCAAAAAAGAAAAACGGCGTACAAAGCGCCTGCAACTCCTGCCGCGCATCCCAATAGACCGAAAAAGCTGTCTTTTCCCTGCGTCTCAATCAGGAGGAAAATACATGTGACATTGGATATAAACAAGATAAGGATTCCTTTCCCCTCGCCGCTGTATTCTTCCAAAAGCCCCCGAACCTTTTGGTTAATTTTGACAATTGCCATAACCGTTATGCCCCGGAGCAAAAGAAAGAGCAGGAAGGAAAAGCTCGTCCCTTCACTGTTAACGTCAAGCATATCGTAGTTGGGATAGCGAAGACCGGTAGCAAATACCGCAATCATCGAAAGCAATCCGGAAAAAGTCGCGTGCATGCCTAAGGCGAATAAGTACCGAAACAGCGTCCCTTTATATACGAGAACAAGCGAAAGCACTGTAAACAGCCACGCAAGCACAATAAAAAGGCGTGTAAGCGGAAAACCCACCTTATACGTCAGCATATTTTTCACAAGGGCAAACAGCGAAAACAGCAAAATGACAATGCGCGCCTGCGGCTTTGCCAGCCTGCGCTCCAGCAAAATGTCGCTCGTTTTCGTAAATAAAAGCGTATCCAGTAAAACGCTCGTTTGCGAAAGCAGTATGTTCATCTCCTGCCCTCCCTTTCGCTACGCCTCCCTGCGCAAAAAATTCATAAACGCGGTCTTTGCAGAGGACGCATATGTTTTGCTAAGCGGAAGCGTTTTCCCACTTGCCATAACGCATTCGCGCTTTCCGATTTCCCGAACGTGCGCCAGATTAACAACGTACGACTGATGGATCGTCACAAATTCCTGCGTCAGGCGCGTCTTCATCTCCCGCATACTTGACGTTACCGTATACTTCTTTCCGGAGCACAAGTTGATATCGACTTTATGCAGCTGCGATTCCAAATAGCAAACATCCAGATATGGAATTTGCACGCTTTTGGAATGAATTGACACGCACAATGCTTGTTTTCCTTGCGCAAGCTGCCGATACACTTTGTCCATCTGCGCTTGAAAAGACTCCCGTTTGACCGGCTTCATTAAAAAGCCGCTGGGCGTAAATTCCTTGCCGTAAACCGATTCGACGTATGTAAGCGGGTACGCAGTAACGAAAATAACCTTTGTTTTTTCGCTAAGCCTCTCCACCGCGTCAATTCCGGTTTGGCTGCTCTTCCAGCAAATATCCATCAAAACTACGTCGTATCTCTCTCCCGCCGAAACCGCTTCTAAAAACGTATCCAGGTTATGATAAAGCTTGTATTCCGAGACGTAGTCCAACTCCCTTAAAAGATTTTCTGTCTCCTTTAAGGACTCTTTAAGATCATCACATACCGCAACCCGCATCGTTATCCTCCCTTACAGCGCTTTAACTACAAGCGAAACTGCGTAAATTCCCCCACTGTATTCGCTTCGCAGTTCTCCGTCGTACTTTTCTGCAATGTCATTTAAGATTTTTGTTCCGTAACCTCTTCCGCCGCGTCTCTCCCGCACAACGTGTTCCTTGCGGGCGGGATTTTTCGCCTCTATGACCAGATAATTTCCTTTCATCCGTGCAAACAGCCGAATATAACGTTCCTCTTTCGGAAAATCCGCCACAGCTTCGCAGGCGTTGTCAATAATGTTGGAAAAAATGCTGCACAAATGCATCGGGTCGAGCGCCACTTCCACCGGCACTTGCATATCCACCGTCAGAGAAAAGCCGTATTGCGCCTGGCAGAGCTTTTGCTTCTCCGCAAGAATCGCGTTTACGACGTGATTTGCCGTGTACAAATCCGGTCTTGTGCGCTCAAGCATTTCGCGAAACTTTGCAATTTCTCCGTCTGCGCCTTCTCTTCCTTTCGTGCGAAGCCGCTGCTCTACGCGCCGAAACTCCTCAGATAGCATATTTCGCATCTGCAAAAGCTCTTCCTGCTTTTCGTTCACAAGGCGGTTATTCAGCTCTTCCAACTCGTACAAGTAGCGCATTTCCCGAACTTTTTTATCTACTTCCTCTTTTTGGGACGCGCTTTTCATAATCCGAAATACAATCGCATCCGAGGCGAGTGCAAAGGCAATACATAAAAACCCTTGCACATTTAAATGTCCAACTGCAATCCAGCATCCGGCAACCATAAGCGCCTGTGAAAGCGGAAATATAATAAAAAGAATTTTGTTTTTCATTTGTACCCTGCCTCTTTTGGCTCCCTCTACAAAAAAAGGGATTCTGAAAAAAATCAGAACCCCTTGCAATGCAGTCGATGGGACTTGAACCCACACCCACCTACATGGACATGAACCTGAATCATGCGCGTATGCCAATTCCGCCACGACTGCAAGCAAGGGTAATTCTAGCACCTTCCATTTCTTCTGTCAAGCGTTTTTTCTCAAATCACGCGCGCTATTTGAGGTAGGTGTAATAAACTGCGCCCCGCTCAAGCGCGGCGGCAAATTCTTCCAAAGAGACCGTAAACGTCTTTCCCCGCGCCGGATCTACGTAGGTTACTAAGCTGGAGGAATAGCCGGTCAAAACGAAAATAGAATCGTCGTTTCTAACCGCCACCGGAATTTGTTCCGAGACAAATGCCAATGCCTGCGCAAGCGTTACTCCGGACAAGCAAACCGGCGTCCCCGACGTTTTTTCCAAAAGCCACGTAAGAAGCGCTTTTTCGTTTAAGTTGCATTCACTTCCCGAAACGGACGCTCCTTTGTAGTCGAAAAACATTTGCAAAACCGCCTGCTCCGGACTTAAATTTTCGGACGCGTATGTCCTTTTAAAATTAACAAGAGAAGCTGCGTTTGCCTTCGTTCCGCGCATCCATACAACCGTTCCATTCCCACTGTAAACAGTTCCAAGCGCCGCGTCCGCCGCCGCAATGCAAGCGCCCAGACTCTCGCTTGCAAGCAGCACATGCCCGTATGCGACCGTGTAATAGCGCGGCTTTAGCCAGTTATCTACCCGCACAACCGTATTGTCCGTTAAAACAGTGAAAATGGTTTCTGCGCTTTTAGGGATTCTCTCTAGCTGATAGCCGGAAGGAAGCGACAGATAATACTCCTTATGCATCAAATCCGTCGTCCGGCTTGTAATTGTAATATGCTCCGTCGCATTTTCCTTAATATTTAAAATAATATCGTCTCCGGCTTCTTCGTACAGCGGACGCTCCCAGCTGCGCTCTGCGCCGTCTTCCGTAACAGTTACGAGAGCGGTTCCTGTTTTTTTACAAAGCTTAATGGATATAACGTTGCCCTCAACCGCTGCAGAGGCAATGTATTGCCCTTCGCTGGAATACTCTTTTACAATTTCTCCGCTTAGCTCCTCGATAAACAGCGCGTACATGGGAACGCAGTCTGTCCCGTTCTCGTAAAACGTAATGTCTTCTTCTTTTGCCAGTCCGTACACAATCCGGTTGTCAATTGTTCCAAGAAGAAGAATCCGCTCTGCGCCTTTCGCTTCTTTTTTCGTTGCCGCGCGATTTTCCAAATCGTAAAATACAAGCGCCGAATTGGAAGCATCCTCCGACGTCTCCGGATATACAAGCAAGCTCTCTTCCGGGAAATGCACCCATTCGCCCGAAAACTGATCCGTCACAACGGAGAAGTCGTTCACAAGCGTCCGGTACAGATATAACGTATCGTAGAGTGAAAAATAAAACTCGTCGTACTCGTTTCGATAAACAAACTCGCCGAATTCTTCTTTTAGAATTTCGTAAGGCACGCTGACGGGGACAAACATCATTTCCTCCAAACGGTGCTCTTTCGCATAATAACGGTAATACAAAATCCCTACGCGGCCTTCGTACTCTCCGCGGGTAATGTAGCCGTAAAAGACGAAGTCGGCGTTTCCTTCGTCGTCAAGCGAAATCAGCTTGAAATCGTGCTCGCGGTTATCGTAGCGCGCATAATCCATCCCCTCTTTGTAAAACCCAAAGACGCGAACCATTGTATTGGTGTTCATATCGTACTGCCAAAGCGCGCCGTCGCGCACAAAAAGCAGGTAATCTTCGTTTTCGCTTAACAAATAATTCAGCTTCGTCTCGGTCGTAAGGCCAAGCTTGATCTGATTTTTGTTAATGCTTACAAGCGTCCCGTCAAAGCGGGCGTTTAGCGTTCTTTTGTAGTTATAGAGGATGTTTTTTTCGCCCTCGCTAAAATACCGGTACTCTTCTCTTGCCCAGTACGATTCTCTTGCGTCGCCAGTTACGATTTCCAGCCAGAAATCAAGCGTTACGCTTAAATACTTTTCGTTGTACTCCGTCACCGATGGAACCGCGCACGCAACCTGAACCGGCCGCATCTCCCCGTAGCCTACTACTTCGATGCTGTCAGAGAGCGTAACAAGCGAATAATCCTGCCCGGTGCTCGTGGCCGAAGTTTCTAAGTACTTCTCCATAGCAAACTTCGCGTCCTCATCAAGAACGCTGTTGTGAAAGAGCATGGCAAAGGAGAGCTTTTGCGCAAGCGAAGAATCGTCCGTCACCAAAAGCCGCGTGTAGTAGTAAATGCTTCGTCCCTCGTTTGTCGTAAGCGTAATCCGCATCGTATATTCTACGTTGCGGGCATAATTTCCGGTCAAAATAACCGAGGCGAGAACTCTGCCGTCGTCCTGCGCTTTAAGCGCCATAATCTCCGTCTCTTCCACGACAAAACCGCTGGAGACTTCCATAACCGTACAAACTAAGCGCTTTACAATGCTTTCTTTTTGGTCAATCAGCACCTGAAACCGCAGGTCGGACATCACCGGCGTAATCGTTTGGCGAAGCAGCGCTTCTTCCGGCTGAAACGTATACCCAAGCGTTTGATTCAGCTCTGCGCCGTCCACGCAAAAAGAGACGACCGGCAGCGTCGCAGACGCAGCGGAAACTGTTTTTTGCTCCGCTAAATACGTGTGCTCTGGCACCTTTTGGTAGAAGTAAAACAGCGCTGCCAAAAAGACAACACTCAATATAACAATTCGATATCTGACTTTCATATTTTCCTCATAAAACGAACCTATTCCGCAGTCGGGAACTCCCTTTCGTATATCTTACCTTCTTTTTCGCTTTTGTGCAATTCTTTTTCTTTTTTTACCAGCCCACGCGTTGTATCGCTGGGGCACCTTTTTTTAACGCTTCGCATAGAATAAAGCGTACCATAAGCCATGCATGGAGTATTGTCATGACCGAATGGATTTATCCTAACGGCAATTTTTCTTATGACCCCCGAAACGATCAAATCTACCCTTTCCCGATTGCGCCCCTTTCTTTTTACGAAAGCCCAAAAAGCTATGAGCAGGATATGAAATACCTGATTTCTCTGTATCCGGATTTTATTAACCCTATGTTAAGGCGCATTCGGGAAGTAAGCGACCGCTACGATTCTCCCGGTGCGTTTGTCTACGACCGCTATCCGGATAAGGAGCGCATTTTGCGAATTTCTGCGGAAATCTACGACGAGCTTGCAGATGACCAGGGCGCCGCCCCTTCGCAGGATGAAGATCTGCTCCCTTCCCGGACGTCTCCCTTGCTTTCCTTTACAAAAGAACCGCGAAATCCGTACATTGTTACACTGATTCAGATTCTGTTTTCCAACGAAATTGTTTTGCGGCGGCAGAGCCAAAACAGCAGAACCAGATACTGGTACGGTTACTAGAAGAAAAACGCCTCCCTTGCACATTTGCGCAAGATGTACTATAATGCCTGTGAAAATATTCCGCAACGGAGGCAAAAATGAACGATTGTATTTTCTGTAAAATTGCAGCAGGGGAAATCCCGTCGGCAACGGTATACGAAGACGAGTATCTGCGTGCAATCCTTGATATTGCGCCCGCGCACAAAGGGCACACGATTATTCTTCCCAAAAAACACGCGGCAAATCTGCTGGAAGCAGACGACGAAATCCTTGCTCGCATCCTGCCGGTTGCAAAAAAAATAGCCAAAGCTCTTCAGGAAGAACTTGGCTGTGACGGCGTTAATATTTTGCAAAACAACGGTGCGGCAGCCGGCCAAAGCGTCTTTCATCTGCACGTACATGTCATCCCCCGCTACGAAGGGGACGGAATTCTCCCTGTTTGGGAACAGGGCAGTTACGCGGGCGACGAAGCTGCGCTGCTTGCGCAAAAGTTACAGGCAAAGATCTGCTAAAAAAGTCAGGTGCGAAAACCGCACCTGACTTTTTTTAAAACGTTTCTTCGTAGAGCGAAACAATGTCTGCTTTTGACGTGCTTCTTGGATTGACCGCAATGTTTCCGCTTTTCATTGCGTCATCGGCCATCGCGTCGAAATACTCTTCTTTCACACCGACGTCTTGAAGACGGGCGGGAATTCCAAGCTCTTGGTTCAGCGTCCGCAAAGCGTCCGCAAGCATTTCGGCGGAGAACATCCCTTCCGAAACCGGCTTCTTTGCAACGCACCGATAAATATCGTAATATTTTCCCTGATCCGCAAGCGCATTGTAGCTTACAACCGTAGGAAGAAGGATAGCGTTGGCAACGCCGTGCGCTACGTCAAAGTACGCACTGACCGGATGACTCATCGCATGTACATTGCCAAGTCTTGCATGAGAAAACGCAATGCCGGCAAACAATGAGCCAAGCATCATGCCTTCCGCCGCCACCTCGTCCTTTCGATTCGCTACGTAAGCGCGCAAATTCTTTCCGATCACCTGAAGCGCCTTTAGCGCAAACATGTCCGAAAAAGGCGAAGCTGCTAAGGAAATATATGCTTCCAGCGCATGTACAAGCGCGTCTACGCCGCAAGCGGCGGCCGTGCCTGTTGGGACGCTGGCAATCAAATCCGGATCCAAAATCGCATAAGCGGGCAGCAGGTAGCTGCTGGAAACGGTCAGCTTGTAATTGCGGCTGTGGTCGGTAATGACGGAGAAAGTCGTAACCTCCGAGCCGGTTCCCGCCGTAGTAGGAATCGCAATCATCGGAACTACCGGTCCGGGAACTCTGCCGCCGCCCTCGTACTCGGTAATTTTCCCGCCGTAAGTAACGAGCACCGCAACCGCTTTTGCAACGTCTAAGGGCGAGCCGCCGCCAAACGCTACAATAAAATCTGCGCCGCAGCTTTTATACTTCTCGGCAGCCTTCTCGACGGTTTCCGTACTTGGATTCCCTTCGGTCTGCGTAAAAGCATCGCTTTTCATTCCCGCCGCGCTAAGCGCCGCCTGACACCTTGCTACCATGCCAATCCGGTTTAGGTGCGGTCCGGAAATAATAAGCGCCTTCCTTTTTTGAAGCCTTGCCGCCAGTTCGGGAAGCCGCTTTAGGCTTCCCGGTCCGAAAATAATGTTCTGTGGAATTGAAAAAGAAAACGTATCCATAGTTCTACCGCCTTTAACTTAACTCAACGCTTCTACGGACGCCCGAATAATTTCGTATGCCTCGTCACAATCCTTTTCTTCAATAATAAGCGGAGGTACCATACGGATAACGTGCGCGCCGATTGCCGTAAGCAGAAGATGTCTGTGCAGGCATTCGTGCTTAACGTCTACCGCGTTAATTGTATCGTCAAACTCTACGCCAACAAGCAAGCCCTGCCCGCGAACTTCCTTAACGTGCGGCAGCGTCTTTAGCTTCTCCATAAAGTACGCGCCCATCTTCGCAGCGTTGTCCGCTAAGTTGCGTCCAAGCAGCTCATCAATCTCCGCTAAGGCAGCTGCGCAGCTAACCGGATTTCCGCCGAACGTAGTTCCGTGCGATCCTGCGGTAAATGCCTTTGCCACTTCCTCTGTTGCGCAGATTGCGCCGATTGGCATACCGCCGCCAAGAGCCTTTGCCATGGAAACGATATCCGGCTTTACGCCGTAGTTCATGTAGCTCATAACCTTACCGGTTCTGCACCAGCCGGTCTGCACTTCGTCAAGCAAAAGAAGCATTCCCTTTTCGTCACAGAACTCCCGAAGGCCCTGCAAAAATTCCTGCGTTGCAGGATGTACGCCGCCCTCGCCCTGTACCGGCTCAACCATAATAGCGATCGTGTTTTCCGTGCACGCGTCTTTAAATGCCTGCAGGTCGTTGTAAGGCGCATACGAAAAGCCGTAGGTCATCGGGCCAAAGCCAATCTGGCAGCCGTTTCCGGGCTGTCCGGTCGCGGACATAGCGCCGAAAGTTCTTCCGTGGAAGCCCATCTTTGCAGTTACGATATGGTAACGGTTCGGACCGTATTTTTCGATTCCGTATTTTCTCGCCATTTTGATCATGGCCTCGTTTGCCTCCGTACCGGAGTTCTGGAAAAAGATTTTGTCCATCCCTATCGTCGTGCAGATTTTTTCCGCCAAAACTGCCTGCGGAATTGTGTAAGGGTAGTTAAACGTATGCATCAACGTTTTTGCCTGTTCTACTACCGCCTCGACTACTTTCTCGTTGCAGTTGCCGGCCGAGTTTACGGCAATTCCTGCGTAAAAGTCCAGATACTTTTCTCCCTTTTCGTCGTAAATGTACTGGTCCTTTGCCGTTTCCGCCAGAAAATCAAAGCGCTCATAAGTTTCAATCATATACTTTGATGCCTTGTCCTTAATCTCCTGTGCGGTAAGTCCTGTGTCTGCGAGTTTCATTGTAATCGCCCTCCTGCTGTTTTATTTTTGATCCGCTTCGTGTTCGTCAAGCTTTGGCTCCATTACCGGCCGAATCTGATCCGGTGTAATAAAGCCTTTAATAATCAGGTACTGCTCAATGACCTTAACGCAGTTGTAAACGCCTGCTTTCTCGCTGTTTAGTGTCATGTCGTAGTTGACCGGATTGGTCCAGTAATTCCCGTGTGTGTAGTACTGGTAATACTGCGCACGGTACTTATCGGTTTTGCTGATGGTCGCATGCGCAACTTCTTCCGTAACGCCCATATGGTCCATCGTTCTTTGTACGCAAAACGCTCTTGGCGCTTCGATGTAAATGCTGACAACGTTTTGTCTGTCGCGCAGTACATAATCGGCGCACTTTCCTACGATTACGCAGGACTCTTGATCCGCAAGATTGCGGATAATCTGGCTTTGGTACTCAAACAGCTTGTCGTCGGAGACAAACTTTTCGTTTCTTGCAATGTAATTGCGCGCTCTTGGAAGCCCTCTCATAAAGTTGGAAAAGCCTCCGTTGCTTCGAATCTTTTCGTTTACTTCCTGAAACAGCTTTTCGTCCAGTCCGCTCATCTGGCTGGCAAGCGTTAGAATTCGGTTTTCATAACAGTGAATTCCAAGCTCCTTTGCCAAACGCGACGCAATCTCCTTGCCGCCGGAGCCAAAACCTCTTGCAAATGTCACTACAAAATTATTCATCTCAACCTCCAATTTCCCCCGGTCCCATTCCCGGGCTATCCTGCCAGATATCTGCTAAGGAACTCTCTGGTTCGAGGATTCTTCGGATTGCTAAACAATTCCGAAGGAGGCGCATCCTCCGCCACATATCCGCGATCCATAAAAATAGTTCTTGTGGAAACGTCCCTTGCAAACGCCATCTCGTGCGTTACAATTACCATCGTAAGACCAGTCGTTGCGAGCTGCTTCATAACGTTTAATACTTCGCCGACCATCTCCGGGTCAAGCGCGGACGTCGGTTCGTCAAACAGCAAAACTTCCGGGTTCATGCAAAGCGACCTTGCAATCGCAACGCGCTGCTTTTGTCCGCCGGAGAGCTGCGCCGGCTTCGCGTTAATAAACGGAGCCATTCCTACGGCTTTTAGGTGCGTAATCGCACGGTCAAACGCTTCCGCCTTTGGCAGGTGCAAAACCTTCCTGGTGCAAAGCATACAGTTTTCTAACACCGTCATATTGTTAAACAAGTTAAAGGACTGGAACACCATCCCTACCTTGGAACGATATTCGTTGATTTCCTTTTGTGCATCTCGGATTTCTTTCCCATAAAACATGATCTTGCCGGAAGTCTGACGCTCCAGCTTGTTGATGCAGCGCAGCAGGGTCGATTTGCCGGAGCCCGAAGAGCCGACGATGCAAATAATCTCTCCGACATGAACATCTATGTCTATTTTTCTAAGTACCTCGTGATCTCCAAAGGACTTACTCAGATCCTGAATAGAAATAATCGTTTCGCTCATATCCACTTACCTCACTGATTATCCATATACTCAACTGCCAAAGCGTAATCGTTCTTTCCTTGCATTTTCTTCTCTATATAGATGAAAACCTTGTTAAATGCAAAGCAGAGCACAAAGTAGATTACCGCAATTACAAGATACGACTCGAAGTATTTGTAGTAATTACCACCTACCGTTTTGGCGGCCATAAAGAGCTCCTGCACTGCAATTACATTCAGCACGGATGTCATTTTCAAGTTTGTCAGGAACGTGTTCGCCATTTCCGGGATAATATTTTTAAAAGCCTGCGGAAGCACGATGTAAAGCATTGTTTTCATCGGCGACATACCCATTGCCCAAGCGCCTTCTCTTTGCCCTAGGTCAATGGAGCCAATTCCGCCACGGACCGTCTCCGCCATGTACGCGCCTGTGTTTAGTACGGTAACAAGAATACCTGCGCTGACCGGCGTAATGTCGATGTGCGCCTGCATACGAATACCGAAGTAAATGATCATCGCCTGAACGATCATTGGCGTGTCTCGGAAGATTTCCACGTAAATGGAGGCTATAATTTTAAGCAGTCTCACGAAAAGCTTTTTGATGATGTTGTCGCCCTGGTTGATCTTGGCGTCCTGAATGATTCCAACTACATATCCTAAGACAAATCCCAAAAGAGTCCCCAAAATTGCAATAAACAACGTGAGCTTGGTTCCTTCCCAGAACATATCAGAGTATTTCTTTGCCAGAAAAATCATCCATTCCCATGATTTTTCCGGATTTTCAATCGAAAATAAATTTAACATTCTGCTACCTCTCTTTATCCATCCTTACCGGCTCATATTGTCAGGGTCTTATCCCATAAAACGTCTCATCCCCACCATGCCTTGATGACGGGGATGAGAAAGAATAACCGTTCCAACAGAATTAGTTTGCTGCCGGCTGCTGTGAAATAACCTTGCTCATCAAGTCATCCATTTTTTCCTTGTCGTTCCAGCCGATTGCATCCATAGCGCCCTGAATCTTATCGCGAAGTTCCGTATCGTCTTTTCTCGTTGCGATACATACGTTAACCATTTCGTCGTCGCCGCTAAACGTATCGCTCTCATCAAGCGTAATTATTACTAAATCGTCGTTTGTAAGCGCTGCGGACTGTGCCGTTGGCAGGTCAACGATACAAACATCTGCGGTGCCGTTGGAAATAGCCATGAAGCACTCGGACGTAGTCTCGTAATTTGCTCCGGTTTCCGCGCCTTCAACCTGATCCAGAAGCGGTACCCAGCCTGTGCCAAGCTGCGTTGTTACTTTGCAGCCGGTTCCTGCCAGATCGGAAAGCTTCGTAACGTTTTCATACGCTCCGCCCTTCTTTACAACGATGCAGTTATCTCTGTAGTAGTAAGGATCGGTAAATGCGTAAGACATTTCTCTTTCTGCGGTACGTCCCATACCGGCAATGATGCAGTCATAATCGCCCGCGTCCATGGAAATACCAATGGAGGACCACTCTACTTTGTGAATTTCAAGCTCCATGCCCAGTTCGTCGGCCAGCATCTGCGCTACGGCAACGTCGTAACCGTATGCATAGTAGTCGGAACCGTAAATCTTAACCGCCTTGCTGCCATCCGGCGTCGTGTCGGAATCCTGCGTCCAGTTAAACGGTGCGTAAGCACATTCCATGCCGACTCTTAAAACGTTGTCGTCTTTTTCTGACTTGTCTCCGCATCCGGTAAACATTGTGAGTGCCATCATCCCTGCCATGGCAGCTGCTAATACTCTCCTTCTTAACATAATTCACTCCTTCTGCCGTAAAGCTGCGGCATATAATTATTAACAAAAAAGCGCCGGAGGTTTTTTCCTCCAGCGCCTTTGCTGTTGTGTGTATTGTAATCAATGCCCTATTCTTTTGCAATGTTCAAAATGCACAGTTCTGGTTGTCGTTTTGCACAGTCGTTACGAAAACATCAGCCGTTTTATCAAAATGCAGTTGATCAGATTCAAATATTCCATGTAATCGTCCAGCTCCATTTCCAGCAGCTCCTCAATCTTGTTGATCCGGTACTGCAAGGAATTTCGATGGATATAAAGCGCCTCCGCCGTCCTTCCCACGCTAAAGCCGTTCATGTAATACGCAAGCAGCGTATCCTGCAAAAAGGTTCCGTTCGCATGATCGTATTCTTCGAGCTTACGAAGCCTGTCGTTGCAGTAATCCAAAATTTCAGTCTGGTTGCCGCTGTTAAACATGTACTTATAAACGCCCATCGAGCTGGCGCTTAGCACCTTTTTGTTTTTCGGATTTGGCAAAATGTCTTTTTTGGGAATCAGGTTTTTCGCTTCCTGATAACTTTCGCGGAAATCTCTTGGGTCGTGGTAAGCGCCTCCCAGAATGCACGTGCTTTTGATGAGCCCTTTAAACTGCGGCCTTTCGTCCAACGTGCGAAGCACGCTCTCTAGTGCATGCTCGATTTCCTTTGACTGCCTTGCTTCAAACAAAAGCACAAACTTGTTTAAAAACCGCATGAACATCGGGCTGCCTTCCATGTTGTTTACTTCGCGGTTAAGGCAATCCGCATAATACTCGTACGTGTGCTCATCCTGTTCCAGATTCATCCCGTACTTTCTGTCAATAACAATAATTCCGACACGGTAGGGCTTTGAAAAATCTAGCCCGAACTGCCCGGATATCTTCTCTACATACTTGTCGTTGATTTCATAGCCAAACAACAGGTTATACAAGTAATCGCCGGTCTTCTTGTTTTGCATTCCGGTCTGGACAATCAGATTGCCGATGCTTTGTCCGATATCGACAAACGACGCGCCTTCCCAGCGAATATAAAACAGCGGAAGCTCCAGCTCATTCGCACGGTCGATAATATTTTGCGGGATTTTCTCGCGGTCGTCCACAACCGAAATGGCAAGTCCCGAAATTTCCAGCTCGTTTAGCTCCTCCATCGTCCGCGCAACTTCCGCAAAGTCAAACCGGATGTAGTCCACGACGATCAGCGCAAAGTTGCCCTGATTCATATGGTCGGCATACGGCCTTGTCTGCACCATATACGTCCAGGAAACCATTCGCTGCAGGCCTTTTTCTCCGGCAATCAGCTGCACTCCGTCCAGTTGCAAATTTAAGATATCCTCACACGTAATCATTTGCACTCCCCCGTGTCTGCTTATACATTCGCAAGCGTTCGAATTATTGTCAGAATTTTCTCCGTAGCGTCTCCAACTGGACTTTGCTGCATCCTGTCCATGTATTCCTGCCGCTTGGAATAAACTTGCGTAATCGCGTCAAGAAGCGTCTCCTGCGTCAGCTCCTCTTCCGGAAGCACAAAGCTAAAGCCCTGCTTTTCAAACGAAGCGGCGTTTAAAATCTGGTCACCCCGGCTTGCGTTTGCAGACAGCGGAATTAAAATATTCGGCTTTCGAAGCGCTAACAGCTCACAGATGGCGTTTGCGCCTGCGCGTGACAAAACTACGTCCGCCATTGCAAAGAAATCCTTCATTTCTTTGTCGGCGTACTCTAGCTGCACATAGCCTTCCCGCCCTTTATACGCCTCGTCGGTCTTTCCTTTTCCGCAAAGGTGCAAAATCTGATACTTCGGCAAAAGCTTATCTAACAAGCTGCGCACCGCCTCATTCACTCTGACGGCGCCGGTGCTTCCGCCAACGACAAGCAGCACCGGTTTTTCCGAAGAAAAGCCCGCAAGCTTCAAGCCTTGCAAACGATTGCCCGCAAACAATTCTTTGCGGATAGGCGTTCCGGTATGCACGCCTTTGTCGCCAAGCATACGAAGCGTTTCCTCGAAATTGCAGCAAATCTTTGTCGCATAGCGCATACTCAGCCGGTTCGCAAGTCCCGGCGTCATGTCCGATTCGTGGAGAATGGCGGGAACTTTGCATTTGGCCGCAGCACGCACAACAGGGACGGTCACAAACCCTCCTTTAGAAAAGCAAACGTCCGGCGCAAGCTGCTTCATCAGCTTTTTTGCCTCGCGGCAGCCACGCAGCACCCGAAAAGGGTCCGTAAAATTTTTCCAATCGAAATAGCGGCGCAGCTTTCCAGAGCTGATGCCGTAATAAGGAATCCCTAAAGCTTCAATCAGCTGCTTCTCGATTCCGTTTTTCGATCCAATATAACTAATTTCCCAGCCTTCGCTTTGCAGCCGGTCAATCAGGGCGATATTCGGCGTCACATGTCCTGCCGTTCCGCCCCCGGTAAACACAATTTTCTTCATTGCCACCTCACCGATACTGCTTAAGCGCCTGCGCAAGCTGATCCGGGCAGGACGTATTTTTAAATCCGCACCGGATTCCTTCCAAGCGGCGAATGACTTCGTCCACCGGCATTCCTTCTACCAGTCTGCCAACCCCTTGAAGGTTTCCATTGCAGCCGCCGGTATAGCGAACGTTATGCACAAGCTTTCCTTCCGGGGAATCCTCTACGTCAAATTCAATCTGCACGGAGCATACCCCTTTTGTCTTATATACCATCTTACAATCCTCCCATTACACTGGTTCAAGTTCCTGCATTCGCTTTAGCATTCCGCAAACAAGACGCACCATGTGCTCCACCGCGAGCTTTTCAAACGTCTCGTAATCCATATCCGCAGAGTCGTCCGCCTGGTCCGAAATAGCGCGGATAATGCAAAACGGCACGTTGTTTAAAAACGCTGCCTGCGCGACTGCCGCGCCTTCCATTTCCGTGCACAGCCCTTGAAACGTCTCCGAAAGCTCCTGCTTTTTCTTCGGGTCCGCTACAAATTGGTCGCCGCTTAACACGCGGCCGCAAAATGCGGAAAGCTCTGACAGTTCTTCCTCGCAGACGCT
Organism: uncultured Lachnospiraceae bacterium; assembly: GCA_944384025.1. Lineage (GTDB taxonomy): Bacteria > Bacillota > Clostridia > Lachnospirales > Lachnospiraceae > ISDg. Next base: position 52,971 of record CALWRS010000006.1, on the reverse strand, counting down.
CTTTGCAAGGGCGATCGTCCGTAAGTCCGCAGGGAAAACCGACGTCTCCATCTGCGGAATCGTTCCTTTGGGATATCCGAAAGCGACTGCATCCATATCGTGCTGCAGCGCGTCCGAAGAAATAACGATATCCCCAATCCGAATTCTCGCATCTAAGGAACCGGCAATACCGGTGTTCCACACCCGCTCTACGCCAAACCGGTCGCACAGCACTTGCACGCAAAGCGCTGCGTTCACCTTGCCAATTCCGGATTTCACGAGTACGACGTCCTGCGCGTACAGGCTTCCGGAATAAAAAGTCATTCCGGCAAAGCTTTGTACCTGCCGAATCTGCATCGCCTCGCGAAGCTTCTCAATTTCTACTTCCATTGCTCCGATAATTCCGGTCACGCTTTGCACCTCTTAATAGTAGATTTTAAATATTGCACGTACCTGATCGACTACCGGCTTCGGCTGGAAATTTGTGTCAAACCACCGGGAGGTCGATTCGTCGTTCTCGTAAAATACGTAGCCATCCATCAAACCAAACAGCGTAACGCACGTAATATTCGCCGGTCCGCCGCCGTCCGTATCCAGACGCTGCAGCTTCTGGAAAATTTCTGCGTAGCGCTTCGCCTGTCTTTCGTCCCCTTCTTCCGCTTCAATACTCAGCTCGGTAATCTGGATTTCCAGCTCCAGCTCCGCTAACTTGCGGATGGTGTAATCTAACGTTCCCATCGACGGCCAGCCGTTATTCCAATACCCTTGCAGACCAATTCCGTCAATCAGTCCGTCTTCCTTAAGCGAAGCGCACAAGTTGTAGATGTACTGGCATTTCTCCGTATCGACAACGCTGTAATCGTTGTAAAACAGGGAAACGCCTTCCGCCGCGTATTTTCTTGCAAACCGGAATGCCTCTTCAACGTAGTCCGTTCCGATGATTTTATGCCACAAATTCGGGCCGTCTGCGCCTTGCGTACGGCAAGCAAAATCTGTGCTCGGATCGCCGCTTTCCGGGTCTACCGCCTCGTTTACTACGTCCCAGCAGTACACTACGCCCGGATAATTTTCCTGACAATAACTAAGCACCTGTCGTATGTAGCTCTCCAGCCGGACAAGCATCGTCTCCCGGCTGACGTATTCGCCGTCGTTTTTATATCCTTCTCGGAAAAACCAATCAGGAACCTGATTGTGCCAAACAAGCGTGTGTCCGCGCATTTTTACACCGTGCTCCGCGCACCATGCAAGCGTTTCATCCACACCGCTAAAATCGACTGCGGGCTCCGGATTGCCTGCCTGCGCATTGTCCTGCGACTGCGCCTGATCAAGCAAATGAACCGGCTTCATCAGATTCGTAGCCGTCGTGCTTCCAAAATGCTTCTCAAGTACCGCCATATACTCCGCAGAGTGAATGGCAAAATTTTGATACGATGCTCCGGTCATCGCAGCGCCAAGCAAAAAGTAGTCTTCGCACAGCGACTGCAAACTCTCTCCCGTAAGCGCGGCAGTCAAATCGTATTTGCTGTCGGCAAACGAAGCGAGCACATCGTTCCAATATTTTTCCTCTTCGGTAAGTTCTGGTTCTTTTGTGGGCGAGGGCGTTGCGGTTGGCGTCGGTTCTTCGCTTGGCTGTGGTGAAGACGTCACAGCTTCCGTGAGGACGCTCTCGGTTTCCCCTCCCTGTTTTTCTTTCGAGCATGCCACCAGACAGAGCAGCAGGACGATTGCAGCAGTCAGCCTCCAAAATCCTGCCTTTTTTCTTCTCACGCTTTTATCCTCCCATACTTCTCTCTAGAAAACAGCCGTTCCCCGCATGGTTCTCCGGCAGTTGTCTAAAATAGAATACACTATAGTGACCTACTCTGTCCAGTGAAAAATTTATAGGCTTCCCAAGCCCCTGAGTAAAGTAGAGACGGATCGTGCCGTCCTCTTCGTTATATCCATTAACCCGGGAAATGCTGGCCCTATCCAGCATAAGCGCGGATATTACCTTTGCATCGTTGGTGAATACCTTTCTTCGCTGTGCGCTAATTTCGGATTTAGAGATAAAGTCATTGATGAAATTGCGGCATATATTACTGAAACCAATCCCGGTGTCAAAGGCTTTAATCGTCGTGGGCTCTACCGCATGAAGCAATTTTACGAGACTTATAAGGACGAGGAATCTGTGACACCACTGGTGACACAAATCAGCTGGACAAATCACTTGCTCATTATGTCCGGCTCAAAGTCTGCGGAAGAACGGCGTGAAAGTCGTTTCTGCTAAGGAGCACATCTCCGACAGACCGGAGGGCATCATTCTGGAATCCCTGCGCATCCTCGCGGAGCGTATATCAGATGGGGGATTGACACCCGCCACTGATACAAATTTGTTACCCACCGCCTATAGAGGCGGGGTCGTCTCCCATATGATATTAAAAAAGTAAAGAAGAGCTTTGGACGTTCTCCAAAGCTCTTCTTTACTTTTTTCTTTTCTCCGTTTTGTCTTAGCCTTCCGGATATCCCTGCGGATTTTTCGACTGCCAGCGATACGTATCGCGGCACATATCCTCCAGTGTTTTCTCCGCTTCCCAGCCAAGGATTTCCTTTGCTTTTTTCGCATCCGCGTAGCACTCCGAGACATCGCCGGGACGCCTTGGCGCAAATTGATACGAAAGCTTTAATTCGTTAACGCGCTCAAACGCTTTGACCATTTCCAAAACGCTGTAGCCTACGCCGGTGCCAAGGTTAAACGTCGCGAGCCCCTCGTGCTCCATCGCATACGCAGAAGCCTTTACGTGTCCTTTTGCCAAATCCACAACGTGAATATAATCGCGCACGCATGTGCCGTCCTTGGTCGGATAGTCGTTTCCAAAAATGCTCAGGCAAGGACGCTTTCCAACGGCAACCTGCGCGATATAAGGGAACAGGTTGTTGGGAATTCCCTGCGGGTCTTCGCCGATTGTACCGCTCTCGTGCGCGCCAATCGGGTTAAAGTAGCGCAAAAGGACAACCGAAAGCTCCGGATTTGCACAGCATGCATCCCGCAGAATCTGCTCGTTCATCCACTTTGTCCATCCGTACGGACTTGCGCAAACGCCGGGCGGCATATCTTCCACAAGCGGCAATTTCTTTGGCTCTCCGTAAACCGTTGCGGAGGAACTAAAAATCAGACGTCTACAGCCTTGCTCCTGCATAACTTCAAGCAGCGAAAGCGTTGTGTCTATGTTGTTGCGGTAATATTCCACAGGAATCTTGGTGGACTCTGCAACCGCCTTCAGTCCCGCAAAATGAACTACAACGTCAATTTTTTCTTTCTCAAAAATCTCTGTCAGAAGCTTCTTATCCGCTACGTCCAAATAGTAGCAGGGAATCTTTTCCCCAACAAGCGCCTCTACGCGGCGCACCGCCTCTGGCTTACTGTTGCTGAAATTATCCGCAATCACAACTTCGTTTCCGGCAGCCGCCATTTCTACCGCCGTATGCGTTCCGATGTAGCCGGCGCCGCCAGCCAGTAAAACTTTCACAAAAATCGCCCCCCTCTAAGAGTTTTGTTCTAATTTGCTTCGCTTTCCATTTGCGCAATTCTTCTCTGATGCCGCTCCTCGCCCGAAAACGGCGTGGAAAGAAACGTCTCAACAATTTTTAGCGCCAGCCCAGCGCCGACTACGCGGCCGCCCATCGCCAAAACGTTGGAATCGTTATGAAGTCTGGTCGCTTCCGCGCTAAATACGTCGTGACACAGTGCGCAGCGAATTCCTTTCATTTTGTTTGCCGTAATGGAGATGCCGATGCCGGTTCCGCAAATTAAAATTCCGTTCTCGCACTCTCCCGACTGAATCGCCTTGCCAACGCGCTTTGCGTAAATCGGGTAGTCGGTGGACGCTTCGCTGTCCGTTCCAAAGTCCCGATACGCCATCCCTTTCTTGTCAAGAAGCTTCTTCACTTCCTGCATCAATGCAAAACCGCCGTGGTCACAGCCAAGTGCTATCATCTTAATGTCCTCCCTATCATTTTGCGCTTCCGCGCTTTTTACTCTTCAAACAAACCGGTTCCGCTCCATATGTCGTCTGCCGATTCCAGCGCCTCCGTCAGCCGAATCGCCGCTTTTTTTATCATACGGCTAATCTCCTGAAAGCAACGCTCGTAATCCATTAAATTCCCGCCGTATGGGTCGGTTAAGTCGCGCTCTTCTCCCGCAAGCGCCGCCAGCGTGCAAACAGCGGCATGCGGGTGGCGGCTGTGAAAGCGGTCGCGCACTGCCTTGTCCATCGCAACGACAAGCGCCCCCGGCGTAAGCTCCTCTTCCCGAAGCTGCGTTGTAACGCTTCGAACCATGGAAATTCCGTGCTTTTCCAAAATCAGCTCCGTCTTTGGGTTGCAAGGCGCGCTGTAAGGCGCGATAAGCCCGCGCGAAGTTACGTTAATCGGCGGCCCTGTGTATGTGGCAATAAACAGGTTTTCCGCCATAAGGCTTAAGTTGGTGTTGTCCTGACACAAAAAGAAAAGTCGATCGTACTTCATGATTTCCTCTCTGACGGCACCGCCGGTTCCACCTGATATCCCGCCGCCTTTAAAAGGCGATTCATAATGGCTTCGCCCAGTCCTTCTTGATAAAAGCACTCGCCAAAGATGTAATCCGCGCCAAGGTGGTCAAATTCCCGCAACGTATGAAACAAATTCGCGGCGATCGTCTCTTCTTTGCTTCGCTCGCCGACCGAGCGCACCGAAAATTCCGAATAACGGTCTTTTGTTTCTTCCGAAGCAAGCACCGCAACGCAAAAGCCTTCCCTTTGTTTTGCGAACGCTTCCTGCCGCACTCTTTGTACAACGTCTTCCAAATTTCCTTCAAAAATCCGAAGCTTTCCTTTAGGCGCGTAATGGCGATATTTCATGCCGGGCGCTTTTGCGACCAGATTTTGTTTTTGCTCTCTTGCAAGCACCGCCGGGTCGTACGCTGCCTCCGGAAGCACCTCCCGAAGCATGGCAAGCGTAACAAAGCCGGGACGCAGAATAAGCGGCGTTTCACCTGTCAAGTCTACAATTGTAGACTCTAGTCCGATCTCTACCGGCCCGCCGTCAAGAATAAGCGGGATCTTCCCGTTAAGATCTTCCAAAACGTGCTCCGCTCTCGTAGGACTTGGCCTGCCCGATGCGTTCGCGCTTGGCGCGGCAATATAAATGCCGGACGTCTCTAATAAAGCGCGGGCAATCAAGTCGCTTGGCATACGAAGCGCAACCGTATCCAGTCCTCCGGTCGTCTCCAAAGGAACCGCCGCGCTTTTTTTTAAGATCATCGTAAGCGGTCCCGGCCAGAAGCGCTTTGCAAGCGCGTATGCCGACGCGGGAACTTCTCTTGCAAGCACGGCAAGCGCGTCCGTATTTGCAATGTGTACAATCAAAGGATTGTCCGACGGCCGCCCTTTCGCAGCGTAAATTTTCTTTGCAGCGAGAGGGTCAAGCGCGTCTGCGCCCAGACCATATACGGTCTCGGTTGGAAACGCTACAAGCTCGCCCTCTTGAAGAAGCGCCGCAGCTTCCGCGACTGCGGAAGCTGCGGGATGCGCTCTGTCAAGCGCGGTTAATTTTGTTTTCATATGCCTAATCCCAATACCGATCCGACAAGTCGTAGTACGGTTTGTGTGTTCCTACGTATTTGTATGCCGGGCGGATTATTTTTCCATTGTTGATGATTTCTTCCAAGCGGTGCGCACACCATCCGCTGATTCTCGAAATCGCAAAAATCGGCGTATAAAGTTCTTCCGGAATCCCAAGCATATCATACACGAATCCGCTGTAGAAGTCAACGTTTGCGCACAGCGGTTTGAACAAGTGACGGCTCTTTTGAATAACTTCTTTTGCAATCCGCTCCACATCCATATACAGCTGCAATTCGTCGTTTCTTCCCTTTTCCTCCGCCAGCTTCACAGCGTAATCGCGAAGAATTACTTCTCTCGGGTCAGAAAGCGTGTAAACAGCATGACCAATGCCGTACACCAGACCGGATTTGTCAAACGCTTCTTTATTTACAATCTTGGTTATGTATTCGCGAAGCTGTCCTTCGTCCTTCCAGTCCGTAATATGCGCTTTGATATCTTCAAACATCTGGCGCACCTTCAAGTTTGCGCCGCCATGACGGAAGCCCTTAAGCGACGCAATTGCCGCCGCAATCGCGGAGTAGGTATCCGTTCCGGAAGAGGTTACTACATGTGTAGTAAACGTGGAATTATTTCCGCCGCCGTGTTCCGCGTGAATAACAAGGCAGATATCCAAAACCCGCGCCTCCAGCTCCGTGAACTTCCCGTCCGGACGCAGCATGGCAAGAATATTTTCCGCCGTTGAGTACTCTGGCTTCGGGTTCCGGATAATGAGGCTCTCATCCATCTTAAAGTGCAAATAAGACCAGTACGCGTAAATGGAAATTACCGGAATCTTAGCAATTAAGTTAATCGACTGACGCAATACGTTCGCTGTGGAAATGTTTTCCGCGTCGCTGTCGTAGCTGTAGAGCGTCAAAAGACTTTTTTGGAGGCTGTTCATAATATTTCCGCTGGCAGCCTTCATAATAACGTCTCGGATAAACTGATTGGAAAGCGTTTGGCAGCTGGAAATTACCGCAAGGAAGTTTTCCAGCTGTTTTTTGTTTGGCAGTTCACCAAACAAAAGCAGGTACGTCGTCTCTTCAAACGCATACCGTCTTCCTTCAAAGCCCTTTACCATATCCTGAACGCTGTAGCCCTGATAATAAAGTTTTCCTTCGCTTGGGACTTTCTTACCGTCCACTTTCTCGTACGCGCTTACGTCCGAAATTTCCGTAAGACCGGTTAAGACACCTGCGCCGTTGGAGTCGCGAAGCCCTCTTTTTACGTCGTATTCTACATAAAGATTTTGGTCGATTACACCCGACTTCACACATTCGTTCAATAAAAATTCAAAGTGTTTTCTCAGTTCATCGCTAAAATCCATCATCGACTTGCTCATTTCGTTTCCTCCCTTTTCCTGCATCCGCAGCCTTTTTTGCGCGCGCACGTTTTTTCGTACTCGTGTATACAATGCGCGGCCGCACTCCATCTGCGTTTTAGAAGAATAATACAACAGTTTTCGGCGCTTTTCAACCCCTGCTTACTCTTCGTGATACAGGCTTCTCCATTCCAGATCCCCGTTATTCATTCCCTTTAGAAGCATTTCTGCCGTCGCCATATTCGTGGCTAGCGGGATACTGTACTGGTCACACAAAGGAATTACTTTGTGGAATTTCATGTCGTAGTTGGCAAAACTCGCGGAATCGCGCAGGAAAATAACCATATCCATCTGGTTTTGCTCGATCATCATAGCCAGCTGCTGTTCCCCGCCCAAAGAACCGGACAGGAATTTATGGATATGAAGATTGGTTGCCTCCTCAATCATACGTCCGGTCACGCCGGTGGAATACAGTTCGTGCTTACACAAAATCCCCTTATAAGCAATGCAAAGGTTCTGCATCAGAGCTTTCCGGTTGTCATCCGCTATCAATCCGATATTCATAAGCTCCTCCTTCAAGATCCGCCCGCGATTCTTTCGCGGGATTCGAGTCAGCCTTCGCTGACATATACCTTCTGAAATCTACCTCCAGATTACTACATTTTGGAGGAAAATTCAATTATTTTTCTCTTGCTTTTTCGAAAATTATGTGTCCTCTAAAGGGGTGCAAGGCAAAAAAACGGTTGCATTTTTTTCGGATTGTATTACAATGCAATGGGGCTATCCCAAATCATAAAGAACGTACAAACGAGGGAGAAAATGAACTACGATTTATTTCTTGACCTAGCGATTATTTTGATTACCGCCAAGGTCTTTGGCATTCTCGCACGTAAAGTAAAAGCGCCGCAAGTCGTCGGAGAAATTATAGCCGGTTTGTTAATTGGCCCAAGCGTATTAGGGCTTGTGGAATCCTCCGATTTTCTTGTAACTATGGCGGAACTTGGCGTTGTGCTTTTGATGTTTTCCGCCGGTCTTGAGACCGACTTAAAGCAGCTTGCCAAAACCGGCCCGGTTGCCACTTTGATTGCCATGTTTGGCGTAGCCGTGCCAATGGTTGGCGGAACGCTTACTTACATGCTGATTTATAACGTAAGAGACTTAAAGAGCGACGCTTTTCACGAAGCGATTTTTATCGGCTGCATCTTAACTGCTACAAGCGTTGGCATTACCGTAGAAGCGCTTCGGGAAATGGGCTACTTAAAAGGCAAGGTAGGAACGACAATTCTAAGCGCGGCGATTATTGACGACGTCATCGGCATTATTGTACTGACCTTTGTTCTTGGCCTGCGGGATAAATCCATCAGCCCTCTGGAAACAATCAAAAATACCGTGCTGTTCTTTGCCTGCGCCTTTTTGTTTGGCTACTTTGTCTACCAGCTGATGAAGCGCTACGACAAGCTGCATCCGCACACGCGCCGCATTCCTATCGCGGGGCTGGCGCTTTGCCTGTTCATGGCTTACGTCGCTGAAAAGTACTTTGGCATTGCCGATATCACAGGCGCATTTGTCGCAGGCATTATCCTTTGCAACCTGCGCGATTCCAAGTACATCGCAGAAAAAATGGACATCAGCTCCTACATGGTGTTCGGCCCCGTCTTCTTTGCCAGCATCGGAATTAAGACAAGTCTGGATTCTATGAATAAGACGCTGTTAATTTTCTCCATCTGCTTTGTCGTTGTAGCACTGTTAACGAAAATTATTGGATGCGGACTGTGCGCTAAGCTTTGCCGCTTTAACGTTACAGACTCTTTAAAAATCGGCGTTGGTATGATGACGCGCGGAGAAGTTGCGTTAATTATATCGCAGAAAGGACTTTCGGTCGGCCTGATGAAAGCGGATTATTTTACGGCGGTTATCTTGTTAATTATCGTCTCCTCCATCATTACGCCGATGCTTTTAAAACTGCTTTATACGCGCTGGCCAGAAAAAGATCCGGCATAATCACTTGGCGGAAGAAAAATACGCTTCCACCCCGTTTACAATTCCCGAAACAATTTGCTCCTGATAGGCTGCCGTCGTCAGGAGCTTTTCTTCTGCCGGATTGGTCAAAAAACCGCACTCGACAATTACGGCAACCGAGTCGGTATGCGTAAGCAGATAATACGTTTTATTTCCCTTAGCGCTTCGCTCGCCCGATTCTGCCGCCGCCTGCCGGATTCCCTGCTGAATGCACTCCGCCGCCCGTCTGCCCTCCGCAGAGCCTTCGTGGTAAAACACCTGCGCTCCGAAAACCGAAGCGTCCGGGTAGCTGTTTTGGTGAATGCTGATCGTTAGCGCTGCGTTTGCCTTTTGAATAATCCGGACGCGATTTGCCATATCCTCTCTTTTTTTGTTTGCGCTCCCTTCCTGATACAGTCCTTCTTCTCCCGTGCGCGTAAGCACAACCGTATACCCGCGCCCTGTGAGCGCCTGTGCTAAGCGAAAGACGATTTCCAGATTAATTTCCCGCTCCAAAACGCCGGAGACGCCTACCTTCCCCGGGTCAATGCCTCCATGCCCGGCGTCCAGCACAACGACCGTATCTTTTAGCAAAACCGGCGGAAACGGCTTCCCCTCGTCGTCGTAATACGTCACCCGCACCTCGTTTTTTTGCTGCAAAAAAACGGCGACGCTGTAATTGGAGAGGGAATGTGCGAGGAAACATAAAAAAAGGACAGCGAAAAGAATCGTAAAGGGCAGCCATCGTTTCATTGCGCTTCTCCGCTTCTTTTTCACTATCCTATGATTTAGCAGCTTTTCCTATTCTGCGGACGTTTGCGTGTTCCCAGCGAAAACGTCCCAGACGTCCGGCGACTCAAGCCCCAGCTTCCAGCAGGCAAAACCGGCCAGCGCAGCGCTTTTTGCAACTTCGTACTTGTAGGAAACAGACGTAGCGTCTTCCAGCCAAATCTGGTACAAAACGCCGTCTGCGGTAAATTCCGTGTAATGCTGCTTGCACGTATCGTCCCACTCCCACTCTGCGCCGTTTTCCTCAGCGAAATCGCGAAGTCCCTGCATACCGCTCGCTTCACTCGTTACGCTAAGCGCCCCGTCCGCTTCCGTCTTAGTCATCCACTTTCGCGAAAAAAACGGAATGCCAAGCAGCACCTGCTCCTTTGGGACCTGTTCCAAAACGGCGGCGGCACCTTGCTGCACAAAGCCAATCGAGGCAGTGGAGCCGGCTTGCGTAGAGTTTGCGTGGTGCTCGTCGTATGTCATAACAATTACGTAGTCCACAACGTCCTTTTGGTTGTCCAGCCGGTAAAACCAATTTCCGGAAGTCGGTACATAATTGTCGGTAGACAAAACCAGCCCTTCCTCCCGGCAAACCAGATACAATTCCCGAAGAAACTGTATATAATGCGGCGCAGATTCCTGCGTAATGTATTCAAAGTCGATATTGATTCCGTCCGCGCCGACCCGGTTAATCTCTCCTACCAGCTGCGCAATCAAATTTGCGCGGTTTCCGCTGTTTGAGAGAACTTCGTAGCCCGGAACGCCCGGCGTAAAGTCGTCCACCAGTCCCCAGACCTGCAGCCCCATATCGTGCGCTGCCTCTACGTACGAGGCATTTGCAAGCGACGTCAAGCTTCCGTCTACCGACGTTACTTTAAACCAGGTCGGGCAAATAACGTTTATGCCGCTTACGTCAGTCATAGCAGCGCGCAAATCGCTTCCGCCTTGCTCAGAAAAGACCTGATGCCAGACAAGCCGCACCTCCTCGTCTAAGAGGTTGCGTTCGTAAGGGAGCTCGGAAAATCCTGATTCTACTACTGTAGTTTCTTCGTTTCCAACCGCCTCTGTCTGCAAGTATCCGGTAAAGCCGTCCGAAGTAGTCACCTTAAGCCAGCCTCCGCCTTCCACAGCCTCCGGCGCATATACCTTTTCGCCTTCCTGCAAGGTTACAAGAATCGGCTCTGTGATATCGTTCTTTGTACGAAGCTGCGCGCAATCCGTCTGTACGACTGTGTAAAAGGGAAGCGATGCGCCGTCCGTAAATGCTACGATCCGCCCCGGGTCTTCCAAAAGCCGGGACGCAATATCGCAAAAGCGGGTAACTAGGTCGTACGCTACGTACACTGTCCCGTCCTGCGTAACAACGCAGGGCGTCTCATATTCTACAAACTCGTCAATTTCCTGCGCACGGTTTACGTCCGGCCAGTAACGGTAAAGCCCTTCTGCGTTCGTAATAAGCAGCTCTTCTTCCGCTTCGCTCCAGTACAGGCGGTCGTCCCAGCTTTTCGCAACCGAATACGGAACGTACGCTTTTCCGGAAATCAAACTCCCCCGCACGCTTTCCGCCTCGCCGTTTGTAACTAGGAGCAGTTCACCGTCTTGTAAGCCGTAATGCTCTTTTGCATCCGCCTTCTCTGTTGACGGCGTCGGCTCTTCGTCTGTGTCAAGCGGCTCCGGCGTTTGCGCACATGCCGTCACAAGCAGCAGGCTTGCGCATAAAATAAAAATAAAGCGTGTGATCTTTTTCATTCGTACCTCCTTATCCCCAGCAGGCGACGGTGCCGTTTGAGGGATTGGAGTCATCATATCATATTTTCCCCCGCTTGAAAACCCCATGACGCTTTGTGAGGATATGTAGGAAATCGGTTTATTTTCCATGAGGTTTTCCTTTCGGACGCGGATGCTTTTTCTCTCCTGCCCCGACAACAGCGGACAGGAAGGATTTCTTTAGGACAGTCGGTTTTCGTGATAAACTAACAGACAATGTTCCGGTTGCACGGCTGTTTTTTATTAACCGCCGGCGTTCAGAGCTTATGCGCCAAATCTGCGGGGACATCCGCAAAGCTAAGGTAGCGACACGGCGCTTTGCGGTTTTGACAATCCGATTATACACTAGGCGGCAGCGAACGTTCCATTTGCCTTTTTGACAAACCAATCGGCGAACTCTCTCGGTTTCACGGAAAATTTTGGCTGCGCTTCCACTTTTTTTATGCATTTTTTACAGGTGAAGCAATTGACTTCTGTGCAAGTTTCCCTTATACTTCTAGCATCTTCATTCTTGGAAAGGAGCTCGTGGCATGAAAATAGAAAAATTAAATGAAAACCAGATTCGCTGTACCTTAAACCCGCAGGACCTTAGAGAGCGGGAATTGAAACTGAGTGAACTTGCATATGGCTCCGAAAAGGCGAAAGAACTGTTCCGTGATATGATGCAGGAAGCCTTTCAGGAGTATGGCTTTGAGGCGGACGACATTCCGCTTATGATCGAAGCGATCCCGACCTCCCCGGAATCCATCATCCTGTTAATTACCAAGATCGAAAATCCCGAAGAGCTGGATACGCGTTTTTCGAATTTCACACCTTACCAAAACCCGGAAGAAGACGAAGAGGAAGAAACAAGTCTTACTCCTTTTACCGGCGAAGTGTTAGAGCAGCTAAATCAGCTTCATAAATCGATTCTCAGCGACTTTTTGGAGAAGCGGTCAAAAGCAGCAGAAAAAAAGCACGGAGAGGATAAAGGGGCAGCCGCGCCAAAAGCAGAAGACGCTCCCGCTCCCCTGCGCGCTTTCATCTTCCGCAGCCTGCCAAGTCTGATTGGCTACGCCCGGACAGCGCGGCACGTTTACAGCGGAGAAGGCACGCTTTACAAAAACCCGTCGGACGCTTCTTATGTTCTCTGCCTGAGCGCAGAAGGCGTCAGCGCGGACGCTTTTAACCGTGCGTGCAACTTAGCCTGTGAGTACGGCGTTATGCTTGAAAATGCGCCTTTAGCGTTTTACGAAGAGCATTATCAAAAAGTTCTGGAAGAAAATACGATCCGTCAGCTTGCAAAGCTGTAACCAGGTTTCATCCGAAAATAATTCGAGCCGGCGTAAGCCGGCTCAAATTTTCAGCAAAGATTCGCTTTTTGATCTTTACTTCGTCTCAAGAAATGCATTAATCTTTTCCATCAACTCATCTGCGTCAATGCCGTGAACCATAGCCGCCATCTCAAGCGACTCTCCCTGTGCGGAAGGACAGCCAAGGCAATGCATTCCTGCATCCATCAAAATAGGTGCAATATCCTGATTCGTGCGAAGGATTTCACCAATCGTCATATCTTTCGTTACCATAACTAACCTCCATTTTTGAATTGCCGCGCGCAGTCTGCGCATCGCAATCGTATTATATCGGCGTCAACGGATTCCGTCAAGACAAAATAAGGGCAATTCCAGAAATTAACCTTGTGTTCCGGCAAAAGATGAGGTACAATGTACCCGAGTCGAGGTAAAAAAAACTTTATTTCGACAAAATCGGGAGACTATTTTTAAGGAGGATACTGTTATGGCATATGTTATTAGTGATGAATGCGTAAGCTGCGGCGCATGCGCGGATACATGCCCCGTAGGTGCGATTTCTGAAGGCGACGGCAAATATGTAATTGACGCCGAGACATGTCTGGAGTGCGGCGCTTGTGCGTCTACCTGCCCGACAGGAGCAATCAGCGAAGGCTGAGAAATTGAAGATTTTTCAAGACCCGCTCGCGGGTCTTGGCGCGGGATTCGGGTCAGCTTTAGCTGACATTTTCCTTACCGAATCCCTGCGCATCCTAAGCGGAGCGTTTATCAGATGGGGGATTGACTCCCGCCACTGATACGAATTTGCTATACTCGCCGCCTATAGAGGCGGGAGTCTTCCCACATCTGATAAAAAACCTGCGCAGGCAAACCGCGCAGGTTTTTTTTACGAAAACCAAACAAATTGACAAAACAAAAGGAATAGTGCAAAAAAGCCTAAAAAGATCAGCCCTGTCAGCGCATAAGCAAGCCAGATTCCCCGGCTCATAAGCTGCGCTTCGCGCTTTGTCAGGGGCGTTTCTTCCTTTTTTCCCGCTTGTTTTTGTTCGCCGGAGCGCTTTCTTCGAAAACGGAACATGCTCTCTCGCATCCCGTCCACGTCCATAGGCGCTATAGTCCGGCCGTCGTCTTCAAACTCTTCCTGTTTCATTTCGTCGTGCTTTCCTTATCGTTATACAAATGACATGCTACGCGATGTCCCGGTTCAATCTCGCGGAATTCCGGAACTTTGTTTGCACAAATCTCCATGCAATGCTCACAGCGCGTCCGAAACTTACAGCCCGAAGGCGGATTTGCCGGACTTGGGATATCGCCCTTTAAGATAATCCGGTTCATTTTGTAATCCGGATCCGGCATTGGAACTGCCGACATCAAGGCTTTCGTGTACGGATGCAGCGGGTTTTTGAAGATGGAAGTTTTTGAACCGTACTCCACCATATTCCCAAGGTACATTACGCCTACCTCGTCGGAAATGTGCTCGACAACCGAGAGATCGTGCGAGATGAAAAGGTACGTATATCCAAACTGCGTTTGCAAATCTTTCATCAAGTTGATAATCTGCGCCTGAATCGATACGTCAAGCGCGGAAACCGGCTCGTCGCAAATAATGAGCTTCGGCTTTAGCGCTACGGAACGCGCGATGCAAATACGCTGGCGCTGTCCGCCGGAAAACTCGTGCGGATAGCGGGAATACCACTGCGGCTGCAGTCCGCAGTCCTGCATTACCTGCAAAATATATTCGCGGTATTCGGACCTTGGGACAATTTTGTGTACCTTCACTGCCTCGCCGATAATCTCGCCGATTGGCATACGCGGAGAAAGGCTCGAGTACGGGTCCTGAAAAATCATTTGCAGCTGCGGGCGCATTTTGCGCAATTTTCCGGAACTGATTTTCGACAAATCCTTCCCTTCAAAGAGCACTGTTCCGCCGGTCACTTCGTGCAGGCGCAAAATCGTTCTTCCAACCGTCGTCTTTCCGCAGCCGGACTCGCCTACAAGTCCCATGGTCGTTCCTTTTTTGATGGAGAAGGAAACGCCGTCCACGGCCTTTACAAAGCTTTGCGGTTTGCCGAACAGGCTTTTGTTGATGGGGTAATATTTCTTCAGGTCTTCAACAACCAGAATGTTTTCGTCACTCATGTGCCACCTCTGCTTTCTCCGACTCCGCACCTGTCGTCAGACTGTCATAAATGACCAAATCTTTGTTGTCACGGTACAGATGACAGGCGGCAAAATGCGTTTCGGAAAACTGCATCAGCTCCGGGAAATCCCCTTCGCAGCACTCCTGACACATTTCACAGCGGTTTTTGTAATAACAGTGCTTAGGCATATTGATCGGGTTCGGAACTTGTCCGGGAATGCTGTAGAGCCGTTCTACAAGCTTGTTTACGCTTGGCTTGCTCTTCATAAGGCCAATCGTATACGGGTGCTTGGGCGTGTGGAAAATCTCTCTTACCGTTCCTTTTTCCACAATCCGTCCGGCATACATAACTACAACGTAGTCCGCCATTTCCGCAATCACGCCAAGGTCGTGGGTAATCAGCATAATACTTCCTTGGATTTTGTGGCGCAAATCGCGAAGCAAATCCAGAATCTGCGCTTGGATAGTTACGTCAAGCGCTGTCGTCGGCTCGTCCGCTATAATCAGGCGCGGATTGCACGAAAGCGACATCGCAATCATAACTCTTTGGCGCATACCGCCGGAGAGCTCATGCGGGTAACTGTCGTACACCTTTTCGCACATGGCGATTCCAACCAGCTTCAGCATTTCCAGCGAACGCGCTTTTGCCTGCTCCTTTGTCGTTCCCGGCTCATGCAGCAAAACGACTTCGTCTAGCTGCGCGCCAATCGTAAATACCGGATTAAGCGACGTCATCGGCTCTTGGAAAATCATAGAGATTTCCTTGCCGCGAATGTGAAGCATTTCGTTTCGCGGCATTTTCGCGATATCGTAGCACTTGCCGTTCGTCGCTTTATAACGAATCTGCCCTTCCACAATCTGCCCCTGCGGCGCTTGCACAAGCTGCATAAGCGAAAGCGAAGTAACGCTTTTGCCGCATCCGGATTCTCCTACGACGCCGACAATCGAGCCTTCTGGAATGTCAAACGAAACGCCGTTTACCGCCTTGGAAACGCCTACGTCCGTGTAAAAATACGTGTGCAGGTTATCAAATTCCACAACGTTTTTCGGGTCGCGCATTTCCGTCAGGTATTCGCTTTCCGGAACCTTCGTACGATTTTTGCGCTTCTCATACGCCTTTGTAATTTTGGCGTTTTCTTTTGCAATCTTGCGTTCTTCCCGTAAGGTCAGATATTGGCTGTCGCCAATGGACTGTATTTTTTTCTTTTTGAATAAAGCCATCCGGTTCACCTACTTTCTTGCTTTCGGGTCAAACGCATCCCGCAGACCGTCTCCGACAAAGTTGAAGCCCAAAACGGCAATAATAATCAAAATACCGGCAGGAACCCACATGTTCGGATAATTTGCAAGGATTTCCTGTCCTTTTGAGGGGTCTGCAAGAGCAATCATCGATCCCCATGCGGCGTTTGGAAACGGAACGCCAAGCCCAAGGTAGGACAGCGTGGATTCGTACAGGATAATACCGCCCAGACCAAGCGTCATGCTGACAATAAGCTGCGGCATAACGTTCGGAATGAGGTGCTTGAAAATTTTTCTCCACGCAGGAAGACCAGTTGCCTCCGCCGCCATCATGTATTCCTGCTCGCGAAGCATCAAAATCTGTCCGCGCACCAAGCGCGCCGTGCCCGCCCAGCCAATGAGCGTCAAAAACGCCATAACGTAGTAAATGCGGTGCTCGGCCGGAATCGATTCAATCGAGGAAATCGTCGCCGACAAAATGAGCAAAATCGGCAGACCCGGCAGGCAGTAGAAAACGTCTACCACACGCATAATAATCTGATCGACCCATTTGCCAAAGTACCCTGCAAGACCGCCGAAAAATACGCCAAGCAAGGTTTCCATAACAATAACTAAAAAGGAAAGCAGCAAGCTGATTCGACCGCCGTACATCAGCCGGACAAAGATGTCCATTCCGCTTGTATCGGTGCCAAGCCAGTGCTCCGCCGAAGGCGGCGCTTTAAAGTTTACTGTAGAAAGCGATTCGTCGTAAAACTCGTATGTGTTTCCGTCGGGCGCATCAAAGCTCTGAACGGAATACATCGTTGAGACGCGGGGGATGTAAAATACTTCGGTTTGCCCGTAGCCCCAAGTATATTTAACAATGATCGGACCCACAAAGGAAAACAAAAAGACAAACAGCAGCATACATAAGCCTACAATTGACAGCTTGCTTCGGAAAAACCGCTTTGCCACCATTCGGGAAGGAGAGATCACGCGATACGTTTCGGTTGCAGCCTGTTTTTTTTCATTTTCTGCCATAACTACGCTTACCTCCTTTACTTCAGTTTGACACGCGGGTCAACGACAACATACAACAGGTCGGATATTAAGATGCCAAGCACCGACAGCACGGACAGGAACATGTTGTATCCCATAATAAAGGGGATATCGCCCTGCGTCGTGGCTCGGTATGCCATCATACCGATTCCAGGAATGGAAAATACCGATTCCAGAATCATCATACCGCCAAACAGTCCGGGAATCATTCCGGCAACCGTCGTCACGATAGGAATGAGCGTATTGCGAAACGCGTGTTTATATACAACCGTATGCTCGGAAAGACCTTTTGCGCGAGCGGTACGGATATAGTCCGAATTTAAAACTTCTAGCATATTGGTGCGGGTGTAGCGCATCGTTCCGCCAACGCCTAATAAAATGCAAACGGTAAGCGGAAGCACCAAATGCCATGCCTTGTCCAAAAAGATACCAAGCCAGTCGCCTTCTTCGAAGATAATTGTCGCAGAAGTCAGGCCCTGCAGCGGAAACCATCCAAGCTTGATGGAAAAGACGTTCATCATTAACGCAGACAAGAAGAAGGACGGCAGACTGATGCCCATCATAGCAAGAACCGTTACGGAGTAGTCGTACACACCGTACTGCTTGACTGCGGACTTGATTCCGAGAGGAATCGCAATAATAATTTCCAAAAAATACGAGAGAAACGCCAGGATAAATGAAATCCACATATACTGTCCGATCACTTCCGTTACCGGCGCTCCGTAAAGAAAAGAAAAACCAAAATCGCCCTTGGCTACGTTTCCAAGCCACGAGGCGTAACTTTTAATAATTCCGGTAAAGCTCTTGTCAGCCAGGCCATATAACTCCTTCAGATGCTGTACATCCTCCTGCGTCATGGATCCGTTTTGCAAAGCGGCAGCAGTCTGTCTGTCAATATAATCGGCCGGCATCAACATGGCTAACATATAAATTAGGATGGAGACACCAAGTAAGATAATGACCGCCAGTCCTAGTCTTTTTAAAACGTATTTGACCATAGTAATACTCCTCGCTGTAATATTGCAAGAACATGTTAATCGAAAATCCGGCGCGAGGCTATGGGTTTTCCCACAGCCTCGTCGCCAAAAACCATTCCTTTATTTTTGGGTTTTCCCCATTAGTTCAGTTCTACATTCCAGATTTCACCAAGAGGGCTCTGGAACGGCGTTACTTCGTCGCCGCTTAACAGAGTAGACTCTTTGATGACGTCTTTGTTGTATACGAACATGTTCTTTCTCTGGTACGTAGGAATTTCGCAGGCAAGACCCGTGGAAAGATCAAGTGCTTCTTTGTAGATTGCCTTACGCTCTTCCTGATCCAAAGTGCTGCGGCCGGCAATAATCAGCTCGTTCAGCTTTGTCAGCATCTCTTTCTGCTCGTCGCTTCCGTTCTCATACAGCCAGTACAGACCCTTTGCAGCAGGAGACGTACTCTGGTTTACATCCGGATCGGAATACCAAACCTGGAACATATCCGGATCGATTCCGCCGCTGCCCCATGCAGCACACCATACCTGAATGCCGTTTTCGTAAGCGGTAGAAAGCTTATCCAGTACGTTTTCGTCGGTCTCGATATCTACCTTGCAGCCGATGCTCTCAAGAACTTCCTTGGAATCAAGGAATACGGAGCCCGCCGGATGATCCGAAGCGTCCGAAGGAATCGTGTATTTAATCGTTACCTGCTGACCTGCTTTTTCGTGGTCTGCCGGGTAAGTCATCGTATTGGTTGCTTCATCGTAGATGTAGCCTGCGGACAGGAACAGCTCCTTTGAGGTCGCGCCAGTTTCGTCGTACGGGAAGAGGCCTTCCGGATTTTCCGGATACGCCCAGCATACTTTGGACATCGTACGGTAGTTTACGCTTGCAAGTTCTTCGTAGTAGTTGTCGATGCAAAGCTGAATGTTCATAGAGTGGGCAATCGCTTTACGTACTTCCATCTCCGGGAAGAACTGCGCGTTAATGCCGATGTAGCCATAACCGTCGTTGTCAACAAGCGTGTAACCAAGCTTTGCGTAGTCGCCGCTGCCCTCGGTAATGTCATTAACAATCTGTGTCGTTGCAGACGGATCGGAATAATGTACCGTTCCGGTCTTCAGGGAATCGATTTCAGAGCCCTGCGAAATTACCTGATATCTCAGGTTTTTAATCTTCGGAGATCCGAGCAGGAAGCTGTCGTTGGCAACATACGTAACTACGTTGTCCTGATAGCTTACAAATACATACGGACCTGCGCCAAGAGGCGCGCTGTTTTTCGTCTTTAAATGCGCGATAAACTCTTTGCTGTTCAGGTCTACACCGTGCTCATCCAGTGTTCCGGTGTAGCCCTCGGTGTAGTAGTGGAACGGAGCAACCGTAATACCAAGCTGGAAAATAGCTACAGGGTCAACGCCGTTAAGAACAACTTTAACGTAGTCGCGTTCAACACCGTCGTCACAAGTAACTTTGCCAGTCGTAATACCGGAGATGTTCGGAATACCGCCTTCTACTTCCTTGGAACCTTCGTTCAAAACGAAAGCATCTGTGATCAAGTCGCCAATAGTGGAGCCTGCCGAATCGTAATTTACGCCTTCAGCAGACGTAACATCATACTCGCGCATCGTAACAATCAGCTTCCAGAAGTCGTCTGCGGTAATCGTCTGGGAGTTCAGGTCGTACGTGCCGCCAAGTACGTCGGTAAAGGTGTTCGTTGCAGCGTCGTAGGAACCATAGCCCCACATACCCAAAGGATATGCAGCCTTCAGATTTTCGTCCGCGTTAATTTCTTCCCATGTTAAATCCGGGCAGAAATAAGCCTGTACATACGCAGTGGAATTATAGCTTGCCGAAACGTAGTCGATGATTTCCTGCGCAAACTTAGCGCCGGCTTCCGGAAGGTAGCTCCAATAGGCTTCTACCATCGCCTCGTCAACGCCGTCTACCGGGTTCGGATTTCCCTGTGCATCCAGACCGGCTGCCAGAATCTTTTCCGCCATTTCCGTGTACTTTGCGTTAACGTCCGCAGTCGTCTGCGTACGATACTCGCTCAAGCCCTGAATATCCAGAGTGTAGAGTGTCGAAGAACCGTCATACAGCGGATCAAGGAATGTATAGAAGTTGAACAATACATCCTTAACCGTAATCGGGGTGCCGTCGCTAAACGTGATCCCGTTTTTCAGAACAAATGTGTATTCTGAAGTTTCGTTCTCTTCTCCCTGATTCTTAATCTCCTGCGTGAACGAATAAGCAAGACAGAATTCGTCAATGCCTGCCACCGGAGTGCCGTCCTTGTCATAGCCAAGCAAGCCAATCTGGGTCATTCCAACTACATCGGTGTCGTACGCGGATGTAGCAAAGAACGGACTGAACTTTCCGTCAAGAGTCAGAGTCGAAATAACGAGCGGGTTCGTCTCATTTGCGCCGGTTCTCGGTGTCTGCGTAGCGTCGTAACGATCCACAGGAACGTCAGGCTTTACTTCTGTTGAAACAGTGCCCGACGGAGTCGCACCGGGAGTTGTCGATACTTCGCTGTCCGTCTCGTCCTTCTTGCCGCAGGCAGTTATGGAAACAACCATAAGCGCACAAAGCAGCAATGCGAGAAGTCGTGAAAACTTCTTCATAAACATATCCTCCTTAAAATTTATTATAAGCGTTTCCGCTTACAAGCAATAGCATGGACGCAGAAGCGCCGCACTATTCGGCAATCAGAAGAAGCGCTTCTTCTGTCGCTTTCTCCGAGTTTACCGTAATATCCTCAAACGTACAGTCAACAAGCGTACAGTTCTCGTAGCTTCCAAACAAGTCGCCCAAGTAAATGTTCGTCGTTCCCGCTGCGTAGCTCTCCGCAACCGTTACAACAACCGAACGGAAGCTGCAGTTCGTTAACGTGCAATTTTTCGCGCTTCCTGCAAGCAGTCCCGCGTAAAGCTCAATGCCCATGCGGGGATTTACGCTTATTTGAATGTTCTCAAAGTGCAAATCGTTAATTTCAGCGTCCGTCATACTGCCAAACAAGCCGTAGAGCTTCTGGCCGGGCTTTTCTCTTTTGGAGCTTGCATACGTAAGTGTTAAGTTGGAAATCGTATGTCCGTTTCCTTCGATTTTTCCGGAGAAATTCTCTCCAACCGTCAGCGTAAGACCGTCAAAATCCAAATCCGCTGCCAACACGTAAGTTTCTACGTCGCCCGAAAGCACGTAGCTGTTTCCGTCTTTAAAGTCTTCTACGGAATGAATCGTAACCGTGCTTGTATCGGTAAATTTCAAATACAAGTTCTGGTTTGCCGTATTGTTCTGGTAGATGTCGATTGTCGTTTCGATAATTTCGTCGTAACGCGCATACAGCTCCGCAAGCACCGCCTCGTCGTCGGTCGCGATGTCGTACCCTTTTTCGTGAAGGAAGCGATAAACGCTGTGATCTTCTTCCTGCGATTCTTCAGCGGTATACGAAACGACAACTTCCGGAAACTCCTTTGCAAGCTGCTCGTATACAACGACGTCGTCCGTAATCAAATCTACGTGCTGATAACCGGAGAAATCGTAAAGGGACGTGCATTCGCTGTCCACGTAATAGCCTGCAAGCGAAGAGCCGGAAGGCATGTACATCGAAAGTACTGCGTCGGAGAGGCGCTGCACCGGCGAATCCGCCGTAATGTTTTTCGTAAACAAAACTTCGCCCGTTTCGGCGTTAATATAATTTACGACGCCCTGCGGAATCCAGCGCGCATATAAGGTCATATTTTCCTGGACACGGTCTAACTGAAAGTCCCACCGGTCTTCTGCCTGAAACTCGTAGCCAATAACGTTTCCTTCGCTGTCTGTTACGTCGGTCTTTGCCGTGTACCAGCCTGCAAGAATATATCCGTCTTTTTTCGGCTCTACAAGCATACCGTTCGCTCCGCCCGGTTCGTACAAATACGAATTCGGCAGATAGTACGTAGTTCTTACTTCGCGGCTGTTAATCATTCCACCCAGCGTGTCGTAGTTGACAACGCATTCGTATCCCCAAGTAGACGGACCTCCTTTTTCCTCTTCCTTCGAGCATCCGCTTACACAGAAGACGAACATTAATATACAAACTATGGTAATTCCTTTTGCCTTGCGCATAACTGTCAACCTCTTTACATTTGTTTTCCATAGGGTTGGAATCTGTTTTTTCCTACAATTTTTTCTCTTATTACCGTCAAATTTTAGACGTAACCGGCACCCTTGTCAATAATTTTTTACAATTTCATTCTGCCAAAAACCTTTTCCCTTAAAAAACAGTAAAGGTGTGCCTTTAGCACACCTTTACGCCGAATAGACCTTCCTATATTCACCGCTATTGTACCCTATTTCCGGGAAAATAGCAAGGAAATCGAAAAAGTTATTTTAAAATTTCCGCCAGCTTTTCCGCAAGCTTCGCCGCCGCTTTTTCGTGCGTTGCTTCGGTCGGATGCCAGTCCGCTGCGTAGCCGTCCGACGCTAACTGCGGCGTAAAGCGCAAAGTATCGATGCGCGTATCTCCTGTTTGCGAAACGAATCTGGAGACGGCCTCTTCCACGCACGGGAAAAGGTTATCGCCCATAATCCCAAGCGCGCACACGATTACCGCGTCGGGGTTTTTCTCACGAACCGTCTTTAAAAAATTGACATAGGCGACAATATATTCTTCCTGTCGCTCAGGAACGTTTTTGCAATAACTGTCGTCGTTTGTTCCCAGATTAATGACAACGATGTCCGGCTGACGGTTTTGGCTAAAATCCCACTCCGTCTTTGCCATTTGCGGATTTGCGTAAGAAAATCCCAGTTTCGTATAATACTTCGGGATAATTTGCGATTCCGACTTCGTCTCTCCGTCTGCGCTGTAGCCGGTAATAATTCCGTACCCGCTAATGGAAACCAAACTGTAGTCAGCGTCCAAAAGCTGCGCGGTTTTTATAGCGTACGCTTTGGTTGCGTCTTCCGTGGCAGTGGAAAAATGGTGGTCGCGGTCTTCGTCGTCTACGCCGTAGCCGCACGTAATGGAGTCGCCGACAAACTCAATCAGCGTCTCTTTTTCTTCGGTCGGCGCTACCGTCGCCTGTGCGTCCGTTAAAAGCGCCGCAATCCGAAACGTAGACATTGCCGTTTCCGAGAGCTTAACGATCCGGACAACCGCGTCTGTAGGCTGCTCTACGTCGATTACCGTATACTCCCTGTTTTGCTCGTTAAGCATATCGTCCACAACGCGAACGCCGTTTACGTAAATGGCAATGCGGGCGTAGTTGCCTTCGTTATACGGGTTTTGCGACGCGCTGTCTCCTTGCACTTTTACCGTAAGCTTCGTGCCGTGAAACGAAAATTCCGCGCCCGTGCCCGAAAAAGCGCACCAAAGTCCGTCTTCGTATGTGGTTCGCCCAATCCGACGAACGTTCTCCTCTGTTAACGTGTACACTTTGTTTTCCTCCTGCTGTGGCTGCGTGGTCGGCGTATACTGCGCCTGCGGCGTCTGTGTTTCGCTGTCTTTTGCGTCTTTTTGCGTATCCTTACAGCCTGCGGCAAGAAGCAGGACGCCAAAAAGTAACGCCGCAAAAACCCGACTTCTACGATTCATGAAAAGCTCCTCCTGTGTTTTACTTTTCCGTCTTGTCGCAATACACAAGACCAAGTCCGGTCGTCGCCAAATAGCAGCGGCCGTAAACATTGTAATCGCCTACAAGGAAGTTTCCGTTGCCCGGACCGCCGAACTGATGCGCATCGTTATTTACGCGAACCCACGTAGCTCCCTCGTCCTCGGAAAGATAAATGCCTTCCGCATCGCCTTCCTGCGGGCTTCCCCAGATGTAAATTACATACGGCGCGTCGTCCGTCCTTCCCTTGCCAAGGCCGACCGCCTCGCAGGAATATACCGTATCCAGCCGCGCATACGTCTGTGCGTGGTCGTCTGTAAGAAACAGTCCCGCTTTTCCGCAGGGGATATAAATCGTTCCTTCGTTTCCAAAAGAAACCGTAATTTTTCTCGTCAGCTCCGTTCGCATCATCGTCGCAGAAAAGCTCTTTCCGCCGTCGCTGCTGACAAGCAAGCCGTTTGCGCCGCTTGCGTAGACGTAGTTCGGATTGACCGGATCCGCCGCCAGATAGTAGCCGCCGCGCAGTCCTTCCACCGCTTCCCACGTCTGTCCGCGGTCGGTCGTTATGTAGGCGCCCATGTAATTGGACGTACTCCAAATAATGTTCGCTCCGTCCGCCGTAACCGTTACGCATCCTGCATATGCGGCAACTTGCGGGTCGGGGCGCGTATTCATGTACGTCCACGTCTCTCCGCCGTCTTCCGAGTACAGGATTTTTTGCGAGCTTTCGTTTCCGCCAACTTTTACGCGGACGTTCGGATTCAGCGCCGCAACGGCAATCGACGTCGTCGTTCCTATCGCCGTTGTGTGCAGCCTGCCGTAAGCGTCTACGTCCGTGTTGTCAAATCCGTCGTAATCGCCGATAGCGGTAAAGAGCGTGCCGCCCGGAATGCTGATGCAGTCAAGCGGGACGGTCTCTTCAAGCCCGCGTACAAAAAATGTAAATTCCGGAGACGCCGCCCAGATGTTGTCGCACCGGAAAATACCGTTTCCGGAAACGACCATGACCGTGTCTGCGTTAAACGGATCCATCGCCATAGAGCCGCACCAATGAATGGCGTAGCCGCTTACCCATTCCACGCCGCCGTTGTTCATTTTCATGTGCGAATTGATGCAGTTCCACGTTTCGCCGCCGTCCGTGGAAGTGTAAAACTCGTCTCCCCAAGAGCCGTTTGGCTGGCTGCTCCACACGCTTACCGTACAGCATACAAGCCGGTTCGGGTCGTTTGCGTCTGCAACAATATCTCCAAAGCACTTATCCGCCGGTGAAATGTCGCTAATGCTTCCGTCGGAAGCGTTAATGCGGTAAATTCCGCCGCCGCCCGATGCGTTCGGGCCTTCCGCAGCCGCGTAAGTTATGTACAGGTTTCCTTGCGCGTCCATCTTCATTCTCTGCGGCATGTATTCGGTTGGAAGCCCCTGCACTGCCTCCCAGCTCTCTCCCGCATCCGCAGAGTAGTAAACGTTTTCGGCGTCTTTTCGCGATACCGAAACGTAAATCCCCTGCGACGCCGCGTCAAATACGATTCCGTTAATTCCGTTTCCGTTTTCCGTCGTCTGTACCGGGAAGCTCTCTACGTGCGTCCACGTTTCGCCGCCGTCCGTGCTCTTAATCAGACCGCCTGTTCTTCCGCCCGCAAAAATCACGTCCCCGTTGTTCGGGTCTACCGCTATGCGTTCTCCGTTTTGACGCCCGTAGCCGTTTCCGTGAACGCGAATCAAATCCGATACGTCAACGGTCCGAAACGTCTCCCCGTAGTCTTCCGAATACATAATCGCCGTTTTTCCGTCGCTAAAGTACTCCGTCCCCGCAAGCAAAAAGATGCGGTTTGGCGCGTTCGGATCTACCGCCAGTCCTTCAATTCCGTACAATCCTTTGTCCTGCGCGCTAATTCCGTAGCTTAAGCAAACCCATTGCTGCTGTCCTGCATCGTAGCGGTACGCGCCGCCAACGTCGGTACGCGCGTAAAAGAGATTTTGTTCGGAAGTGGAAAAAACTCCGGTTACAAAACCGCCGCCGCCCATAGCGACCTGTCCAAAAGTCCACTTTGCGCTCTCATCCGGCGTCTGCCCGTCCTGCGCATCGCCCGGCACGCCCGTAGGCGTAGCGGACGGCGTGCCGGTTGCCGAAACGGCGGGCTTCTCCTCTTCCGGTTCTTTCTCGCTGCCGCTGCATGCCACACTTGTGATCCCTAACAGCAGGGCAATGGCAAGCGAAGCTCCTCTTACGACTGTTTTTTTCATACGTCCTCCTAAAAATTACAATCGGAAAAATCCTGCCGAACAAGGCGGCGCCGTTACCGTTTCGTTCGCAAACGAAATTTCTTCTCCAAACGAATACAGCGTCTTTTTGGGCATGTACGCGCCCGCAATCGTGGCTTCGCGTCCGGAAGGATTTAAAACAACAAGCACCTGCTCGCCCTGTGCGCTTCGAATATAAGCAAGCGGCGCCGCATCCTTGCCGTCCGAAACAAACGCAATGTCTCCTTTATTTTGCAGCGCTGCGTTTTCCTGCCGGATGGCAATTAACCGCCGTACTTCGTGATAGAGCGAAGTCTTGTCTGCCATCTGTGCGCTCACTGTCGGGCGGTTTTTTGACGCGTCCAAAGGAATGTACAGTTTTTCCGGCGGCGCAGAGCTAAAACCGGCGTTTGCGCCGTTGTCCCATTGCATTGGGGAACGCGACCCGGTTCTGCCGTAGCCGCCCTCGACCGAGACAAGGTTTTCGACGTAATTCATGCCGATTTCGTCTCCGTAATAAATAAACGGCGCTCCCGGCATCGACAAAAGAAACGCAAACGCAATCTTCCTTTCAGCTCCGCTAAGGCTTCGCGCTAACCGATCCATATCGTGATTGCCGGAAGGGATGCAAATCATCCCTTTGCGCGCGGCTTTTTCGTAATTTTCAACGTATTTTTTCACAAAGGCGGAAGCGTCGCCACGACCTCTGGAAGAAAAGTACGGCTCTTCGCACCGGAACAAATCGTTGTAATGCGACGGTCCAAAGTGCAAAAGAAAATCCATGTGGAAGCCGCCCTGCAGGGACTTATCCGGCTCTCCCCATTCCGAAACCATAGCGGCGTGTGGAAACTCGCGGTCTAGAAAATCTCTTACGTTTTGCCACAGGCGAATCGTTCCGCGGCTGTCCTCGTCGTTTTTCACAAGCGAGCCCGCCATATCGACCCGAAAGCCGTCGCAGCCAAGCGTCAGCCAAAAACGCATAACGTCTTTCATTGCCGCAAGCGTCGCCCTTGGCCCCGGAGCGTCCATTGGCTGCTGCCACTTTTTGCTCGGGTCAGGTCGATAAAAGCCGTAGTTTAGCGCCGGTTGGTGCGAAAAGAAATTTACTGCGCAAGAGCCGTCGCGGTCGGAAATGCCGCGCAGGCTTCCCATGCCTTCCGGTTCCTCCCAGATGCTGTCCGTCCAGACGTAGCGGTCCGTATACGGATTTTTCTCTGCTTTCATAGACTCCTGAAACCACTTGTGCGCGGTGGAGGTGTGCCCCGGCACCAGATCCAAAAGCACGTGCATCCCGCGCCGGTGCGCTTCCTCAAACAAATGCTTCAAATCCTCGTTGGTCCCGTATCTGGGAGCCACTTGATAGTAGTCGGACACATCGTAACCCGCGTCGCCAAACGCAGAGGCAAAACACGGATTCAGCCATATTGCGTTGCAGCCAAGCTCCTGAATGTAGGGGAGCCGCTGCACAATTCCGGGAATATCCCCGATTCCGTCCCCGTTTGTGTCCTGAAAAGACTGCGGGTAAATTTCGTAGAAGATGGCTTTATCAAGCCAGGCCGCCATAACGCTTTTCCTCCCTTGCTTTTTATTTTAATCCCAGTCGATATCCCACTGAAGAATCTCGCCGGTAATTGCGTCAATCTCGTATTCGTACTCAGTTCTACCGTGGTAGAATTCGATCTCGTATTCTAAAACTCCGTCGTCGTTTTCCAGCTTTGCTTTCGTAAAGCGAACGTCCGCTGCCGTAAGTCCCGCCTGCAAAAGCGCCAGCTCTTTTGCACGGTCAACACCGATATAATTCCGGTTTTCCGTCGGCGTCGGGCTAGGATTTTTAAAAGACTCAATTTCCTTTTCGTGCACAGTGCCGTCTAAAGCTTTGATTTCATAATCGTACTCGGCCTTCGCCGTGTAAAACGAAATGTCGTACACGCGGATTCCGTCGTCGGTATCCAGCTTCGCTTCGGTAAAGGTTACTTCCGCTGCCGTAAGCCCTGCGTCTGCAAGCGCTGCCGCTTTTGCTTCCTCTACGGTAATGTACTGCGGTTTTGTCGTTGCCTGCGGCGGGGTTTCCGGTGTCGTTGTAACCTCCGGCGTAAGCTCCGGTGTCGTTGTAATTTCCGGTGTCGTCTCCGGCGTCGTCGTAATTTCCGGTGTCGTCTCCGGCGTCGTCGTTGCCTGCGGCGGGGTCGTTACTTCCGGCGCAGGATCTTTCGTATCGCCCGATGCCGTCTGCGAATTCGCCGGCCGACGGCCTCCCTCGCTAATGTCTCTTGCAAAAATGTCTCCGTCCTTTGCCTGAATCGCATATTCGTATTCTGCACCGTCGTGGTAGAAATCAATTTCGTAGCAGAAACGGCCGTCGTCGTAATCGAGCTTCACGCGGAATGCGGAAACTTCTTCTTCAGTAAGTCCGGCGTCCGCTAACGCAATTTCTCCCGCCCGTTCTTTGCCAATCAGCGATCTTGAAAGCACAAGCCCTCCCAGAAGCGCTGCGGCTACAATTGCTAAAACGACAATCCCTATAATAGAGAGAACTGCTCTTTTGGTTGTACTGAATAATTTCTTCATATCTTTTTACCTCACTTTCCCTGTTGGTGCGCTTAGTATAACAGGGAAAGATGAAAGAAATATTAGAAAACATCGTTTTCGAAAGGAAAAATCAAGCGAAATTCGCTTCCCTTGCCCTCTTCCGAAATTACCGCAACCGTTCCGCCGTGATATTTGGCGATGTCTTTTACCATCGCAAGCCCTAAGCCGGTGCCTTCGCCCGAACGCGCCGCTTCCGCGCGGTAAAAGCGCTCGAAGATTTTTTCCTGCTGCTCTTTTGCAATGCCGATTCCGTCGTCTAAAACGCTAAGAAGCACGGTTTTCTCCCCGCGCGACAAAGTAACACGAATCGACCCGTCCGTCTTTCCGTATTGGTACGCGTTGACAATCAGGTTGGAGAGCATTCGCGCAAGAAGCGTAGCGTTTCCATAAAAGAAAATTTCGGGTTCAATCTCCCAGGCAAGGCTTATATTTTTTCTTTTATAAAGAGACAAATCAAGGCAAACGTCTTTTACAAGTTCGCTTAGCGGAAGCTGCTCTTTTGGGTAACTCTCGCCTTCCTGCTCAAGCCTTGCAAAGCAAAGCATATCCTCAATCAGGCGCGACATTTTTTTGCCCTGCCGCCGAATGCTCTCAAGCGCTTCCTCATACTCTTCGGGCGTTCGTTTTTCTTCCAGAATGTACTCGCACTGCGCCATAATAACAGACATCGGCGTTCTAAGCTCGTGCGATACGTCCGACGTAAACTGCTGCTCCGCCTGAAAAGAATGATAAAGGCGCGCAATCATATCGTCAAGCACTGCGGCGAGCCGATGCAGCTCATCCGTTCCCTCGCCAAGCCCGATTCGCCGGTTCAGGTCGTGCCCTTGGCTGATTTGCGCCGCCGCCTGCGTAATCTGCTTCACAGGCTTTAGGGCATTGCCCGCTATCCAATAGCCGCCAAGCACCGCCAGCACAAGAAGCGCCGGCAAAGCGATTGTACAAAGGCGCACAAGCCACGAAAGCTGCTGCGTTCCCTGATGTTCCGAAACAATTCCCCGAAGCCAAAGCCCTTCCACGCCGTCTTCCACAAGCAGCCGGTCGTAAACATAATAAACGGTTTTGTTCCATTTTAGCCGCTGCACCGTGCCGTTTTGAAACGGAATCTCCATCTCCGCTCTGGCAAGCGGGTTTTCCCCGTAGAGAAGCGAACCCGATTCGTCGCATAAAAACGTATAAATACCGTTTACCACATCCAGAAAATCGTCGTCGATTTCTAAATACCCGTCTCCCCAGATAATGTACTGCGACTTGTACAGCTCCTGAAGCTCAGGCATTTGCTCGTAGTACGTAAGCTCGTCTGCGTTTGCTTCCGTCATCTCTACAAGGTTGTCCTGTATGTCTTTTTGCACGACAGCGTTGCTGACCCAGAAAACAATCGCAAACGTTACAGCGACCAAAAACGCCATAATTCCGGAAAACCAAATCGTAATTTTTGCCCGAAAGGATAAGTTCTTCATGCGCTCCTCCATAAAAAGGCTTACGTCGATGTCTGCCGGATTACGTATCCGCGTCCCCGCACGGTCTGTATAAGCTTTTCGGAATGTCCGCCGTCAATTTTTTTCCGAAGATAGCTGATGTATACGTCGATGACGTTTGTCCCGCCTTCGTACGCAAAGTTCCAAATATGATTTTCCAGTTTTTCTCTGGAAAGCACAATGCCCTGATTTCGCATCAGGTATTCTAAAATCTGAAATTCTCTGGTCGAGAGGCGAATTTCTACGCCCCCTCTTTGAACGGTGTGCGCCGCCGTATCAAGAACCAAATCGCCTACGCAAAGCACATTGTCCTTCATACCGAATTTCTTCCGCGTCATCGCACGCAGGCGTGCGGCAAGCTCTTCAAACGAAAACGGCTTCACAAGGTAATCGTCCGCGCCTGCATCTAAGCCGCGCACACGGTCCGCAACCGTATCGCGCGCTGTTAAAAACAAAACGGGCGCCGTCTTCTTTTTTTCGCGCATATGACGCAAGACGCCAAAGCCGTCCACGCGCGGCATCATAATGTCCAAAATGACCGCATCGTAGTCGGTGGCGTCTAAAAAATCAATGGCCTCCTCTCCGTCAAAACAGCTGTCTACGGAGTAACCATCGGAAGTAAGTTTTTGCGTAATAATTCGATTTAAATCGCGCTCGTCTTCCGCCAGTAAAATTCGCACGGCGCACCTCCTTACCCTTTTTTGAAAGTATAGCAGATTTCGTCCTTCCAAAAAAGGGGGAGATTGCAATTTTCAGCTGATTTATAACTCCAGTTTCCGGAAAATAACCCAGCCTGCAAATAAAAATACAGGGATGTAGAGAATGGATGCGCCTAAGCACGTAAGCATCCGGCTTGTTTTTACCGCCAAGCTTGTAACGTCTTCCAAAAAGGAAGAAATCCACAGCTGCGTAACAGAATAATCCTTTAACCGAAGGAAGGTGTCCGCCATTCCAAGAGCGACATTAACAAGCATCGGAACAACAATGCACGCCGCAATCGACGAGCCGTTTTTGCGAAGTACCGCGCTAATTGCGTAGCACATGACGATATTGGCCATACAAATAACGTACCGCACTCCTACGACTGCGTACGCTTTTAAATTTCCAACGTCCCCCATGCCAAAAAACGCGCTCCCAAGAAGGAAAGCGGCAGCTTCCACAACAACAAACAGCACCGTCGCACCAAACAAAACGGCCGCCAGCTTGCCAAAATATACCTGTCTTCTTGTGTAGCCTCTAGAGAAGATATTTTTCACAATTTGCTGCTCATAATCCTCGCATACCGTAATGGTCGTAAAAATGCTGGCAACAAGAATAAACGACGCATTATTAACCGCTCCAATTAAGGAGCTTATTCCCGATAATTCAAGCGAGGCCGTCAGATCCCCTGCTGCGTTTTTTAACGCGTTTGCCGTTGCGGCGGACAAAAGCAGCAGCACAATCATATGCATTTCTCTTCTTACTCTTCATTTCTCTCTTCTTCCAAAGCGTCCACCGCTTCTTTCATTATTTGGGAAATATCCTCGTGAATCACAAGCTCCGCCTGCGAATCCGCCTGCGTTTCGCTTTTATTAATGAGCACTAGATGCTTTCCGCGAAAATACTGCAAAAGGCCTGCCGCCGGATAAACGACGAGCGACGTGCCGCCCACAATCATTGTGTCTGCCGTGGAAATTGCACCAATTGCGCCGGAGACAACCGCGTCCGAGAGTCCTTCCTCGTAAAGCACTACGTCCGGCTTGATTATGCCGCCGCATTTCTCGCACAAAGGGATTCCTTCCTCTTTTAGCACATAGTCGGCGTCGTAAAACGCGTGACAGCGCTGGCAATAGTTCCGATGCACCGAGCCGTGCAGCTCGTAAACTACTTGCGAACCCGCTGCCTGATGCAAGCCGTCGATGTTTTGCGTTACAACAGCCGAAAGCTTGCCCATCTGTTCTAACTTTACAAGCGCGGTGTGACAGTCGTTTGGCTTCGCCTGCGGATAAACCAGATGCTTTTTATAAAAATCGTAAAACTCTTCGGTATTGTATGCAAAGAAGGAGTGCGATACCGCTTGTTCCGGCGTTACATTTCTTCTAAGCTTTTGGCTGAAGATTCCGTTTGCGCTTCGAAAATCCGGGATCCCGCTTGCCGTGCTAATGCCGGCGCCTCCAAAAAATACAATCCGGGAGCTGTCCCGAAGAATAGAAACTAATTTTTTCACGGATTCGGTCATGGCTTCCTCCTTTTTGCTAAATAGAAAATAGTGATTACGCTTGAAGTATATCGTAACTCGTGACAAAATTCAAGACTTTAAAACGATAAATTTTGCAAGACAACAAAACGGGGGCATTCCTGCCCCCGTTTAAGTCCTTCCGAGTGTTTCGCTCTTGTTTCTTTTTTTAATACTCCGGCATCTGCGGAACTGCAGCTGCCTTCGGCTCTTTCTTCGTAGCCACAACTGCTTCTGTCGTCAACAGGGTTGCCGCAACGCTTGTTGCGTTCTCAAGCGCACAGCGGGTAACCTTTACCGGGTCAATGATTCCGTTCTCTACCATATCCACGTACTCGCCCGTGTATGCGTTAAAGCCGTGACCAACCGGCAGATTCATAACTTTATCGACAATTACTGTGCCTTCGTAGCCTGCGTTCTTTGCAATCGTCAAAAGCGGAGCCTGCAATGCCTTTAAGATAATGTTCGCACCGGTCTTCTCGTCGCCCTCAAGCGTATCGGCAAGCGCCTTTACCTGATTCATCGTATGCAAATATGCAGAGCCGCCTCCGGCGATAATGCCTTCTTCTACCGCTGCTTTCGTTGCAGCAATTGCATCTTCCATACGAAGCTTTGCTTCCTTCATTTCGGTCTCGGTTGCAGCGCCTACGCGAACAACTGCTACGCCGCCGGAGAGCTTTGCAAGACGCTCCTGAAGCTTTTCCTTGTCAAAGGAGGAAGTGGAGGTTTCGTACTGCTTTTTAATCTGTGCAACACGGTCTGCAAGCTGCTGTTTGTCGCCAAGTCCGTCCACAATCGTCGTCGTTTCTTTCTGAACTGTTACGGATTTTGCCTGTCCAAGCATATCAAGCGTCGCATCTTTAAGCGTTAAGCCGATTTCCTCGGAAATTACGGTACCGCCGGTCAAAACGGCAATATCCTGAAGCATTTCTTTTCTGCGATCGCCATAGCCCGGCGCCTTTACGGCAACTACGTTGAAGGTGCCGCGCAGCTTGTTCAGAATCAAGGTGGAGAGCGCTTCTCCCTCTACATCTTCCGCAACAATCAAAAGCTGCTTTCCGCTCTTAACGATTTCCTCAAGAATCGGAAGAATATCTTGAATGTTCGAAATCTTCTTATCAGTCAGCAAAATGAACGGGTCGGTAAGACGCGCTTCCATTTTGTCGGTGTCGGTTACCATATAGGAAGAAACGTATCCACGGTCAAACTGCATACCCTGTACAACGTCAAGCTCGGTGTGCATCGTTCTGGACTCTTCGATGGAAATTACGCCATTATCGCTTACTTTTTCCATAGCGTCGGCAACCATTTCGCCAACTTCCTCGCTGCCAGAAGAGATGGTAGCTACTTTTGCAATGTGGCTCTTGCCGGTTACCGGAGCGCTCATTTCCTTAAGCGCGGCTACGGAGCACTCGGTCGCCTTCTTCATACCTTTTCTAAGCACAATCGGGTTTGCGCCTGCCGCCAAGTTTTTCATTCCTTCGTTTACCATCGCCTGCGCAAGCACGGTAGCTGTTGTAGTACCGTCACCGGCCACGTCGTTGGTCTTGGTGGCAACTTCCTTTACAAGCTGTGCGCCCATGTTTTCAAATGGATCATCCAGCTCAATTTCCTTGGCAATCGTCACGCCGTCGTTTGTAATAAGTGGGCTTCCAAAGCCTTTGTCAAGAACAACGTTGCGTCCTTTTGGTCCAAGCGTTACTTTTACGGTGTCTGCCAACTGATTCACACCGCTCTCAAGCGCCTTTCTGGCGTCTACGTCATATTTCAATTCTTTTGCCATTTTCGATTCCTCCTTACCTCAAAGCAAACTTACTCTTCCACAAGCGCAATAATATCGCTCTGTTTTACAACAATGTATTCTTCCTCGCCAAGCTTTACGTTCGTGCCTGCGTACTTCGAATAAATAACGCAGTCGCCGACTTTCACTTGCATCGTAACTTCTTTTCCGTCTACAACGCCTCCCGGACCAACGGCAATTACAATAGCCTCCTGCGGCTTTTCCTGCGAAGCGGTCGTTAAAATAATACCGGACTTCGTTGTTTCTTCTGCTTTTTTCTGTTGTAATACGACTTTGTCGCCTAACGGTTTCAGTGTCATAATTCGTTCCTTCCTTCTTTTTGAAATTGGCTCCGCGATTTTCTTCGCGTCCGCCTACATGGGATGTTATAGCACAATCTGTTAGCACTGTCAAGAGGCGAGTGCTAAATTTTTTTCAAAATCTGTAAACTTCCCGAAAAGGAATCTCTGTAAAGTGTTTTACATAGATTTTACATTTCCCGGATAACGGATTTAACCTTGCTGCGGTACTCTTTCGTTGTAACCCAAGCGATTATAAAACGAAAAAAAGGAGTACAATCATGAAAAGAACTAAGAAAATGTTTGCTCTTGCAGCTTCTGCGCTGCTTGCGGCTTCCCTTTTTGCAGGATGCAAATCCGAGGATGCAAAAACCGTATCAACGGACGGCTCTACTTCTATGGCGTCAGTCATCGGCGCTCTTGGCGAGGCGTTTGAAGCGGAGCACTCCGACGTAACCTTTACGTACAATCCTACCGGTTCCAGCTCCGGTATTCAGGCAGTTTCCGAAGGACGCTGCGACATCGGCCTTTCCAGCCGCGCTCTTTCCGAAGAAGAAAAGGCCAGCGGTTTGACGGAGACGATTTTAGCGTACGACGGAATTGCCATTATCGTAAATCCTGAAAATCCGGTGACCGACCTGTCTTTGGAGCAGATTGCCGCTATTTATAAGGGAGAAATTACGAACTGGAGCGAAGTTGGCGGCAACGATGCCGAAATCGTCCTGATTGGCCGCGAAGCTGGAAGCGGTACCCGCGATGGTTTTGAGAGCGTAACCGATACCGAGGACGTTTGCAAGTACCGTCAGGAGCTTACTTCCACCGGCGACGTTATCACAACCGTAGGCTCGAATCCGGATGCCATTGGCTACGCTTCCCTCGCCTCTGTAAAGGACAGCATCAAAGTGCTTGCCGTTGACGGCGTTACGCCAAGCGAGGCAACAGTGAAGGACGGCAGCTACGCCGTACAGCGTCCGTTTGTACTTGTTACAAAATCGGATACGGAACTTTCGGAAACAGCACAAGAGTTCTTTGACTTCATTACTTCCGCAGACGCTGTAGAGCTTATCTCCGGCGCGGGCGTAGTAGCTGCAAAGTAAAAAGGGGAATGCAATGAAAAGCAAGAAACAATTTGTGGAACGCCTCGTACACGGGGTGTTCCTCCTGTTAGGATTAATAACCGTAGGCTGCGTTTTGCTGATTACCATTTATCTGGTAATCTCCGGGCTTCCGGCGATTAGGGAAATCGGTCTGGTAGATTTCCTGTTCGGAAAGACGTGGAAATCTACGGCGGCAGAACCTTCGTTTGGAATTCTTCCGTTTATCCTAACAAGCATCTACAGTACGGCGGGCGCAATCCTGCTTGGCGTTCCGATTGGTTTCTTCACAGCAGTATATCTTTCTAAGCTTGCTCCGGCGGCGGTAAAAACCGCCGTCTCTTCTGCTGTCAGTCTGCTTGCGGGAATCCCTTCGGTTGTCTACGGTCTGGTCGGAATGCTTGTTTTGGTGCCGGGCATCCGAAACGTTTTCGACGTCCCGGACGGCGCGAGTATGCTTGCCGCGACGATTGTGCTTGCTGTGATGATTCTGCCGTCCATTATCAAGGTATCCATCACCTCTTTGGACGCTGTTCCAAAAGAATACGAGGACGCTTCCCTGGCGCTTGGCGCTACGCCGGTAGAGACGTATTTTCGGGTATCGGTTCCCGCTGCCAAAAGCGGAATTGCCGCCGCCGTTGTGCTTGGCGTAGGCAGAGCCATCGGAGAGGCAATGGCGGTCATGATGGTATCCGGAAACGCGCCGAACATGCCGTCGCTGTTTGAAAGCGTCCGCTTTTTAACGACAGCTGTTGCAAGCGAAATGTCCTACTCCAGAGGATTGCAGCGGCAAGCGCTGTTTTCCATCGCCCTTGTGCTGTTTTTGTTCATCATGCTGATTAACGCAGCGCTTAACTTCTTCCTAAAACGAGACAAAGAGAAAGGCTGAACCATTGAAAAAGAGAAAAGTCTACATCGGCGCCATGCGCGCCCTTATGGCGCTGTCCACCGCCTTTACCTGCGGGCTTGCCCTGTTTTTGCTTATTTACGTACTCGCTAAGGGGCTGCCCAACATCACTTGGAATTTGTTGTCCACAAAGCCCAGTTATCTGACCGGAAATATCGGCATCCTGCCCGATATTCTAAATACGGTCTATATTATTTTGGCAACGCTTGTGATTGTCATCCCGCTTGGCGCGGGCGCGGCCGTTTATCTGACGGAGTACGCGCAAAACAAAAAACTTGTCTCCGTCATTGAATACGCGGCGGAGACGCTCTCCGGAATTCCTTCCATCCTGTATGGATTAATTGGAATGCTCTTTTTCTGCCAGTTTTTCGGGCTGTCCACTTCCCTTTTGGCAGGAGCGCTCACACTTGTTATTATGAATTTGCCAACGGTCATGCGAACGACGCAAGAAAGTCTGAAGACGGTGCCGCAAAGCTACCGAGAAGGCGCGTTCGGCCTTGGCGCGGGCAAGTGGCGCGTTATTCGAACCGTTGTGCTGCCAGGCTGCATCGACGGCGTAATTACCGGCTGTATTCTTTCGGTCGGGCGAATTTTGGGCGAGTCTGCTGCTCTTTTGTTTACCGCCGGTTTTGCCCACGCGCTCAACGGATTTTTCGACGGACTGGGAAGCGCGGGAGCGTCGCTTACGGTAGCGCTGTACATTTACGTAAAGGAGCAGGGAGAATTTCAGGTCGGCTTTGCGATTGCGGCAATCCTTATGCTTTTGACGCTCCTTGTTGACCTGCTGGCCGCTCTTACCCGCCGCTATTTTCAGAAAAGGAGGTCGCAATGAGCGATATCATTACTGCCAATAACCTGTGTCTGTGGTACGCAAGCTCGCAGGCACTGCGAAATATTAACCTAAACATTCCCGAAAACACCATTACCGCCCTGATTGGGCCTTCCGGATGCGGGAAATCTACGTTTTTAAAATCCATCAACCGTATGAACGATCTGATTCCCGACGTGAAAATTTCCGGAAGAATCTGCTACGAAGGGAAAAACATCTACGCTCCTTCCATAGACGTTAATATGCTGCGAAAGGAAATCGGCATGGTGTTCCAGAAGCCGAATCCATTTCCGATGAGCATTTACGACAACGTCGCCTACGGACCGCGCACGCACGGCATTTCCGGAAGGGCGCGTCTTGACGATATTGTGGAACGGGCGCTTCGCGACGCCGCGATTTGGGACGAAGTAAAAGACCGCCTAAAGAAAAATGCGCTTGGTCTTTCCGGCGGACAGCAGCAAAGGCTCTGCATTGCCCGCGCGCTTGCCGTAGAGCCCCGCGTCCTGCTGATGGACGAACCGACAAGCGCTCTTGACCCTATCTCGACTTCGAAAATCGAAGAGCTTGCTATGCAGCTAAAAGAAAAATATACGATTGTTATTGTGACGCACAATATGCAGCAGGCAGTAAGAATTTCCGATAAGACGGCGTTCTTTTTGCTTGGCGAACTTGTGGAAACCGGCGACACCGAGCAAATGTTTTCACAGCCGAACGATAAACGGACGGAAGACTATATCACAGGGAGGTTTGGATAATGAGAGAACAGTTCCACGAACAGCTTGCTTTTTTAAATCAGGAGCTGATTGCCATGGGGGCGCTTTGCGAGGAGGCGATTGCGCTTGTCTCTTCCGCTTTAAGCGAAGGCAACCCAAAATCGGCTTCCCGCGTTTCGCCGCTGGATCAGGAAATTGACCAAAAGGAACGAAGCATCGAGGCGCTTTGCCTGAAGCTTTTGCTTCAGCAGCAGCCGGTTGCGCGCGACTGGCGCCAGATTTCCGCCGCGCTTAAAATGGTGACGGATTTGCAGCGCATCGGCGATCAGGCGGAAAACATTGCGGAAATTATCCTGCTTTTAAACGGCCGCACGCACGCGGAGCACGTGCAGGTGCGCGAGATGGCGACCGCCGCGTGCAAAATGGTTACAGACAGCGTGGACGCTTACGTTAAGCAGGACGCTGCGCTTGCGGACGCGGTCATTGCTTACGACGATATTGTAGACGAATGTTTCTTGAAGGTTCGGGACAGCCTGATTCGGATTATCGCAGAAAATCCCGAAAACGGCGGGGACGCTTTGGATCTTTTGATGATTGCAAAGTATTTTGAGCGTATTGGCGACCACGCTGTTAATATTGCGGGATGGGTGCACTTTTCCGTCACCGGTCACAAACCGCGCGCATAATTTTTAATTCTCCCCTGTTCAATTGGCGCTTTTCGCGGTATTCTATAAAAAGGGGAAGGAGGACGGTATCGATTATGATTTACTGTGTAGAAGACGACGAGGCGATTCGCGAGCTTATGATTTATGCCTTGCAGGCCGCAGGCTTTGAGGCGAAGGGCTTTTCCGACGGAAGCTCGCTTTTAGACGCTGTCAAGCAGGAACGCCCGGATCTGATTTTGCTCGATATTATGCTGCCCGGCGAAGACGGTCTTGCTTTGTTAAAGCGTCTTCGTCAAAGCGCCGCGCATGCGGATATTCCGGTTATTATGGCAACCGCCAGAGGCTCGGAATACGACAAAGTGCTGGGACTTGATCTTGGCGCGGACGACTATCTTGCCAAGCCGTTTGGCATGATGGAAATGCTTGCCCGCGTAAAAGCGGTGCTTAGGCGAAGCCGCCCGAAAGAAGACGGCGCGGTGCTTCGCGCCGGATTGCTGGAGCTGCACCCTGCGAAACATCAAGTGCTTGCAAACGGGACACGCGTTGTCTTAACTTTAAAGGAATACGAGCTTTTGTACCTGTTTATGAGTAATCCCGGCAGAGTCTTTAGCCGCGAACAGCTGATGCATTGCGTTTGGGGCGCGGACTATCTGGGAGAAACCCGCACCGTTGACGTGCACATTGGCACGCTGCGCTCCAAAATCGGAGAATGCGGGGACTATATTGAAACGATTCGAGGCGTCGGCTACCGCATGGAAGCCAAAGCCCAGAACGAGGAGGCAACATGACCAAACGCATTTTTCGCTCCATCTGTCTTGTGGCGATTAGCATCTTTCTCGTGTCGATTTTTCTGCTGATGATCGTGCTGTTCGACTATTTTTCGGATGTGCAAAAAAGACAGCTGCGTACGCAGACCGCGCTTGCCGCACAAGGCGTAAGCGAAAACGGCAGCGCGTATTTTGAAGGGCTTGACGTTAGCGACTGCCGAATTACGTGGATTGCCGCCGACGGCACGGTGCTTTTTGACACTTCGTCGGATTCGTCGCAGATGGAAAATCATCTAAAGCGCGAAGAAATTCAGGAGGCAAGCGTAAGCGGCATGGGCGAAAGCTCCCGCTATTCGGTCACCTTGATGGAACGCTCTTTATACTGTGCAAAGCTTTTGCCAGACGGAACGTTTTTGCGGCTTGCCGTTTCGCAAAACACGCTGCTGACGCTGATTCTTGGCATGACGCAACCCATTCTCGTCATTTTCCTTGCATCCGTTGTTTTTGCGTTCTTTCTTGCTTCGCGGCTCTCTAAGCGTATTGTAAAGCCGTTAAATGAGCTGAATCTGGAAGAGCCGTTAAAAAACGAGGAGTACGACGAGCTTTCGCCGCTTTTGCGGCGCATCGACGCCCAACAGCGCCAAATCCGTCGCCAAAGCGAGGAGCTTCGCCAAAAGCAGCGCGAATTTGAAACGGTAACGCAAGAAATGTCGGAAGGGATTGTGCTGCTTAACGCCCACCTTACAATCTTAAGCATCAATCCCGCCGCCGCGCGCCTGTTCGGAACGGACGCTACGTGCGTTGGCGGACATATTCTCTCCGTTTGCCGCAACCAGGAGCTGCAGGAGCTTTTAAACGACGCCGCAAAAGGAAACAGCGCGGAAACGCATGTGACACTTGGCGAAGAAAAATACCAGCTAAACGCCGGACCGGTTATTGCGCACGGCGAAGTTTCCGGAATTGTTTTGCTTTTATTAAACGTTACGCAAAAGGATAAGGCGGAGCAGCTTCGGCGCGAATTCTCCGCAAACGTCTCGCACGAATTAAAAACGCCTTTGCATACAATTTCCGGCTGTGCTGAGCTGCTTTCGGACGGTCTTGTAAAGCCCGAAGACGTCGCGCGTTTTTCTACGCAGATTTACGCGGAAGCCCAGCGCATGATCGCTCTGATTTCCGATATCCTGCGCATTTCCGAGCTGGACGAAGGAAATCCCGGCGGAAAGCACGAGCCGGTGGATTTATACGAACTGGCAAAAGAAACGCTTGCCGACTTGTCCGAAAAAGCGGCGAAGGCCGAAGTTACGTTAGAGCTTACGGGAGAATCGGCGTATGTCACCGGTATCCCGCAGCTGATGCAAAGCATTGTTCATAATCTTTGCGACAATGCGGTAAAATACAATCGCCGCCACGGCCGCGTAACGGTAGACGTAAGCAAAAATCCCGGCACGGTCTGCCTTACGGTTACCGATACCGGGATTGGAATTCCAAAGATGCACCAGGAACGTATTTTCGAACGCTTCTACCGGGTCGATAAAAGCCGTTCCAAGGAAGTCGGCGGCACAGGGCTTGGACTGTCCATCGTTAAGCATGCTGCAAAGCTGCACAACGCAGAAATTCGCCTGCAAAGCGTTCCGGAAGAAGGCACTACCATCTCGGTCTGCTTTCCGGTCTAAGCGAATTTTTCCAGCGAAAACGCTACAACCGCACAAACGCCGCTTTCCTTTGTTTCAAGCGTAACCACGCCGCCGTCCGGCTCGTCTGCTACGTGCGGGAAAACAAGCTGATTCGGCCTAAGCTGCTGCTTATATTCTACGCGCAGTTCCAAAACCCGGACGTTTGGCGGTAAATATTCCATTGCCATTCGAA
The DNA here is from genome assembly GCA_944384025.1 of uncultured Lachnospiraceae bacterium. Lineage (GTDB taxonomy): Bacteria > Bacillota > Clostridia > Lachnospirales > Lachnospiraceae > ISDg. The sequence goes on along the minus strand of CALWRS010000006.1, from coordinate 11,803 downwards.
CAAACTGTCCGTTGTTTACATGTCCGTTGGAATCTAAGTGATCCCGACGGACATAAAACGGCTCTCTCTCCTGCATCTGCTCTGGAAGCGCAATGCGTCTGCCTTTGTAATCCATCTCCAGCCGCGGCTCCGTAGCAAAGCCGCTTACCGCCCGCTCCGGCAGCGCAACCATATGTCCCTGCGCCACATCCATAAGCGTCCAAGTGGAATCCGCCACCGCAAGCAGTTCTCCCTCTTCCGTCTTTAAGTAAAAATTCCGGCACCCGATGCTTCCCCGAAACCGATACGGCATCGTGCCAATAACAATCGGCTCGAAGTACTCCGGATAGCGGTGCACCGTAATCTGCCACGCAGCCAAAAACCATGCCATACCCTTTGGATGAAGGTACTGAACGCCAATTCCCAGTTCTTCCGCATGAAACGTTGCAATGTCCTGAAAATAATCCAGCAATCCCGGAAGCGTCAGACAAAGGTCTGCTCCGGTTTCGCTAAAGCGTACCCTATTTTTCCATTCGTACGGCATAATTACCTCCCTGCTCCTTCGCATTGTGAGAAAATTTTATTAAAATCGCCGTGAAAGCCTTGCGAAATCCGAAAATTCTCACTACAATATTTCCCGAACGGCACTTTTCGCCGTACCACCTTTTTAGGGAGGTCCCATGCGTTATTTTCGTGAGGTCAGGATGCGCGTGATTCTGATTTTAAATTTCATTCTTGGTCTAATAACCGGCCGTTTTATGCGGCAGGCGTTTTGCTTTATCCTTGGTTTATACGCCCGCGACGGCATTTTCTGGCGTGTACTTGGCGTGCAATATGCTACGCTGATTTTTTTGGTTGTCTTTTTCATTAACCAATTCGTCTGGAAGAAGAAACGGGTACTGCAGCGCCGAACAAAGGACGATCTGCCTTTGCTTTCCTTTCGCTTAGCGCTGACGATTTTGGTGTATGCCCTAGGCGCTCTCGCCGTTCATCTGCCGCTTCTTCTTTCCTAAGCCGCTATGCTCTTTTTTCGTTTCCAAATTCTTCAAGAGAGCAGCCAAAAATTTCCGGAGCCAGACGCCTTGCTTCTGCCGCAGCAAGCCGTTTGGCTTTTGTCTTTGCGTCTTCTTCAGCTTTTTCCTGCTCTTTTTGCAAAGCTTCCGCCGCCAGACGCTCCTGTTCTGCCTTTTGCCTTGCTTCTTCTGCAAGTCTGGCTTCTTCCGCCTTTCTGCGCTCTTCTTCGATTGCCTGCCGCTTCGCTTCTTCTTCGGCAAGTTTTTTCTGCCGCTCCGCTTCGATTGCCTGCCGCTTTGCTTCCTCTTTGGCGAGCTTTTTCTGCCGCTTTTCTTCCTGCGCAGCAAGACGAAGCTCTCTTCTTCGCTCTAAGTCTGCGGCTACTTCCTCATCTGTATACGGATCGCGAATCCGGTCTACTAAGCATATATACCCGGTAGGCAGGGCAAGCCGCACCAGATTTGTGACAAACAAACCCAAAACTTCCGGCCAGACAAAGGGGCTGGCGGCTCCAAACATTCCCAAAACTAGGAGAGCAAGCACAACCGATACGCCAAGAAGGAACAGCAAAAGTTTTGCATCGTTACGTCTTTGATAAAAGCCTTCTTTTGCGTCAACGCCTACGTAAAGCAGGAAGACAAATCCCAAAAGCGAAAAGAGCATGCTGCCAAGCAGATAAGCGCTTGCCACCGCTCCGGTTACATGCATATACAAAAAGGCCGAAGAAAAAAAGTGCAGCAAAAGTCCTGCCGAGAGCACAAAGCACCCCAGCAAATAGCGCTTTTGCGTGACTCTACGCACGCCCAGATAGCCAATCCATGCAAAAATACCGCAGGCGCCTCCAGTAATAAGGTAAGAAAGCGCCCGCAAAAGGCTCTCTAGACCGCTGGCCTTTCCGCCGAAAAGCACAGCCAAAATCAAAAGCAGATAAACTGCTCCGGCTCCGATTCCGCCGTAATACATTCCCTGACACACACGTTCTGATTTCTGATTTTCAAACATTTCCATTCCCCCCCTGCTAAAGTCTATTTGTTTTCTTTTTGCTCTTCTTCGCCTTCTGCCCTAGTGTCTTCTTTGCGGTCAAACACCGGACTTTTCAGCTTTGCCGCAAGCATTTCCAGCCCATCCACTAAAAAATCTTTCGATACGATTCCGCCGTTCCAGCCGCCGTAATCCAAATCTGCAAGATAAAACCGGTCGCCCATATCGGTTGCATTCGAAAGCAGCTGCTGCAGGCAGTCTGAATATGATGCGACAAATTCGTCCGTTTCCATAGGAAGCGCCACGTCCGACATAGCGCGCGCCAAGCGGTTCCAAAACTGGCGCGTAGAACGGCTCCCGCCAACGCGCGGAAGCTCCACAAACAGCTCCCATGCGTAATGCTGCCCTCTTTCTAGCGGCAGCAAAAAGGGAATCTGCCGATCCAGTTCATCCAAATATTCTTCCGCCTGCGAGAGCACGCGAAACGCGTCGTATTCTTCTGAAAATTCCGGATGTTCCATCGTTCCAAAATGCAGCGCCTCAAATTTGCCAAAATCCCAAGCGGGGTTTTTGCGCTTTGCCGCGTATTCCATAGCTTCGCAGGAACGGCGCTCTAATATAAGTAAATTTAAATCTAGCTTTTTCCTCGGGTAAGACATTGATTAAAACTTTGTGTTCCGCAGCACAGTCTGCGGTGAATTCCCTCCAACCATCTCTGCGGTTCATTCTATCATTGTTTTTTCCCTGCGTCAACGTATGGATTTTTTCAATTGCTTTTGTTATACTGTCTGTAAACTGCGAAAAGGAGGCTCTTATGAAAAGCTACAAATTTGTTATTTTCCTGCTGTTTCTTGCATCCTGCTTTTTGTCCGGCTGCGGGAAAAGCCAAAAAGCAGAAAGCACGGACGTTTCTATTCCGACACCCGCTTCTTCTGCCACGCCCCTTCCGCAAGTGTCGGAAACACCGTCTGCAACTGTGACGAAGACCCCTTCCTTATCGCAGCCGTTTCCTACGCCCTCCACAGGCGCAGAACCTTCCCCAAAACCACAAGCAAGCGTAACCGTAACGGAGGAACCGGAGGATCCGACCGCAACCGATACCGCTGCGGTTACAGCCACAAAGAAGCCGCAAAAACCAACGGCTACCCCGACGCCGCTTCCTACGTATGCGCCGGGAACGGTTTTAGGAAGCGCGCCGAAGCTCTCGCATCCGGATCACTTTTATTCTTCTGCTATCAGCGTTTCCATTTCCGCAGAGAAAAAAGGGACTATCTATTACACAACCGACGGCTCTGAGTCGCCCACCGTCGTACATACCTATTTTGTTGGAAGCAACGTAGCCTCCCTCTTTACGACGCTTGTGTTTTGCATTTCGGGAAACCCCGCCGACCTGACGGGCGCCCCCAACGGAATTTTGTATGGCACGAATTACGAACAGCGCGGCAGACAAAGCGAACGCGCCATCTACCTTGAAGTTTTTAACAAAAACGGTTCGCCCGTAATTAGCCAATATGCGGGCGCACGGGTTTACGGCGGCGCGTCAAGACAAAACGCGGTCAAGTCGCTGAAGCTGTTTGCTTCTCTAATGAAACGCAAGGACTGCAGGGAATACTTTGTAAAAAAGATTCTGGAGCTTTCCGGCGGCGCGCTTTCCTACAGCAGCGTAAACGCGATGCTAAACACAATGACGAAACTGCAAAAACCAGAGCTTAGCATTTACATGAGCTACCTCCAGAAAACGTACAATTGCTGGACAAACGAGTGGTCCACAAGCGATTCGCTGGAGCAAATCCGTTCGTTTGCAAGGAAACGCCCGGACGAAATTGTGAACATGCTTGCGAAAAACCTTGGCATGACAGAGGAAGAAATCCTTGCGCTAAAACCATAATTCTAAGGAACAGGAAAAAACGATGCACTACATTGCCCGATACATGAAGCCTTTTCGCTGGCGCGCTGCCGGCGGCATAACCGTCAAATTTTTCGCGGCGGTTTTGGAACTGATGATTCCTTATATCCTCGAATATATGATCGACGACGTTGTCCTTGAAGAACGCCTCTCCCTCGTCTTGCTCTGGGGCGCGATTATGATTGGCACTGCGCTGCTTGTCATGTTTTTAAACATTTACGCGAACCGAATCGCCGGTTCCGTCGCCAGAGACTCCATCCGGTGTCTGCGTCACGACCTGTTTCAAAAGACGATTTGTCTGACCGGAACGCGCTTTGACGAAATTACGCTTCCTTCGCTGATTTCACGTATGACCGCCGATACTTACGTCGTCCAGACGTTTATCGGCATGATTCAGCGCATGGGCGTACGCGCTCCGATTTTGCTTATCGGCGGCATTTTCGTAAGCTCCATGCTCGACCCGTACCTTGCGCTTTTGCTTCTTTGCATGGTTCCGGTTCTTGCTTTTATTATTCTTTTTGTCTCCCGAAAGGGAATTCCGCTGTTTTACCTTGTACAAGAACAGCTTGACCGGCTAACGCGCATTTTGCGCGAAAACATCACCGGCGTTCGCGTAGTAAAAGCGCTTTCCAAAACCGATTACGAAACGCGGCGCTACCAAAAGCAAAACGACGTCTTAACGCACGCGGACTTAAAAGCGGGCATTACGATGGCGCTTCCCAACCCGGTTTTGAACCTGTTTTTAAATTTGGGGCTTTCGTTTGTTGTTCTTATGGGCGCTTACCGCGTAAACAGCGGCGCAATGCAGCCCGGCGTAATTCTTGCTTTCCTGACGTACTTTAATATGATTTTGCAGGCGGTTATGGGCATCAACCGAATTTCCATGCAATACACGAAAGCCGGCGCATCCGCAGGGCGAATCGGCGTGCTTTTGGATTTGCCGGAGGACGAACTGGCGCCAAAAGAACCGGCGCTTTATCCGCCGGCTGCTACAACCGACTACATTACCTTTGACAACGTTTCGTTCTCTTATCCGGTATCCGAACAGCACTACGACGAGCTGGCCGCCGACCGCGAGAACTGCGTCAGCAACATTAGCTTTTCTTTAAAGGCCGGCGAATCGCTTGGCATTATCGGCGCGACCGGCAGCGGAAAATCTACGCTGATTCATTTGCTGATGCGCTTTTACGACGTGTCGGAAGGTGCAATTTATGTAAACGGAGCCGATATCCGCACGCTGCCTCTAAAGAAGCTTCGCTCCCAGATGGGCGTTGTTTTCCAAAACGATACCATTTTTGCCGATACGTTAGAAGAAAATATCGCCTTTGGGCAAGCGCTTAGCAAAGAGCAGCTGCAAACCGCCGCCGACCACGCGGGCATCGGCGACTTTATCCGCGGACTGCCCGAAGGCTTTTCTTACATGGCGGCAAAGGCGGGCGCGAACTTAAGCGGCGGACAAAAACAGCGCATTTTAATTGCCAGAGCCTTAGCCAAACAACCGTCGCTGCTCATTTTGGACGACGCGTCCAGCGCGCTTGATTACCGAACAGACGCGAAGCTTCGGGCTACGCTGCGCAAAGAATATCCGTCGCTTACAACCATCGTGATTGCGCAGCGCGTCAGCTCGATTAAAGATATGAGCCATATTCTTGTCCTTGACGCCGGGCAGTGCATCGGCTACGGAACGCACGACGAGCTTTTAAAGAGCTGCCCGATCTATCGCGAAATTTACGAATCCCAGATGGGAACGGCTTAAAGGACAATTCCCCGGATACAAAGAAAGGATTTGCTATGCCTCCGCTTAGTACAAAAACAGAAAAACCAAAGGATACCAAAAAAACGATGCGGCGCCTTGCCGTTTATCTTCTGCGCTACCGCGTCGGACTGCTTCTTGCCCTGCTGTTTTCCGTTGGCGCAAACTTGCTTGCGCTTGTAGGGCCAAAGCTTTCCGGCAGCGCCATCAACGCGATTCAAGGCCCGGGCAATGTAGACTTTTCCCGCGTTTTCCACTACGTCCGGCTTATGATTCTCTTTTACGTTCTCTCCTCGCTGATGAACTATTTGCTGTCGGTTTTGATGATGAAAATCGGACGCGCCATCGCGCGGAACATGCGAAACGACGTGTTTGAGAAACTGATGAAGCTTCCGGTAAGTTTTTTTGACCGCAACCAAACGGGCGATATTATCAGCCGGGTCTCTTACGACATCGACGTTATTAACAGCTCTCTTTCTACAGATGTAGTGCAGCTGTTTTCCAGCCTGATAACCGTTATCGGCGCGTTTATTATGATGCTTGTCGTCTGCCCGCCGCTTGTGCTTGCCGCCTGCGTTACGATCCCGCTTTCTATTTTTTATACCCGCCATATGACAAAAAAAACGCGCCCCATGTTTGCGAGACGCTCTGCCTGCTATGGCAATCTAAACGGTTTTTCAGAAGAGATGTTTTCGGGTCAGCGCACACTGCAGGCTTACGTTCACGAGGAGCGCTCCATCCGCGATTTTGACCGCATCAACGACGAAGCGTGCGACGCTTTTTACGACACCGAATATTACGGGACGATGATTGGACCTTCCGTCAACTTTATCAATAATCTTTCTCTGTCGTTAGTAGCCATCCTCGGCTCCGTTTTGTATATGTACAAAGTTGTCCGGCTTGGAGATATCAGCTCCTTTGTGCTTTATTCCCGCAAGTTCTCCGGGCCAATCAACGAGATCGCGAATATCTTCCACGAGTTCCTCTCTGCGCTTGCCGCCGCCGAACGCGTTTTTCGGCTGCTTGACGAACCGGAAGAAACGCCGGATAAAGAAGACGCGCGTCTGCCGGAAGAAATCCGCGGCAGCGTAGCGCTTAAGGATATTACCTTTGGCTACACGAAGGAAAAAATCATTCTCTCCGGTGTGAACCTGCTTGCAAAACCTGGTCAGCTCATTGCTATTGTCGGGCCAACCGGCGCCGGAAAGACGACGATTATCAATCTTTTAATGCGCTTTTACGACCCGCAGCAGGGGCGCATCCTTCTTGACGGGACGGATCATCTGGATTATACGCGCTCTTCGGTGCGCCGCGCTTACGCAATGGTTTTGCAGGATACCTGGCTGTTTCACGGAACGGTTTACGACAATATTGCGTACGGACGCGAGGGGGCTTCCCGCGAAGAGGTCGTTGCAGCCGCAAAGGCCGCGCGGATTCACAAGTACATCATGTGCCTGCCCAAAGGATACGATACGATTATTACCGAGGACGGCGGCAATATTTCCAAAGGGCAAAAGCAGCTAATGACAATCGCGCGCGCGATGCTGTACCAGTCGCCTATGCTCATCCTCGACGAGGCGACCTCCAACGTAGATACCCAGACCGAGCGGCAGATTCAAAAAGCGATACGCACGCTTATGCAGGGAAAGACCTGCTTTGTTATTGCGCACCGGCTCTCTACGATCCAACATGCCGACTGCATTCTTGTTATTGACGGCGGCGCCATTGCGGAACAGGGCACGCACGACGAACTTCTTGCAAAGAAGGGACTGTATTACACGATGTACCACTCGCAATTTCAATAATACCGCGCCGTATCCCACAGAGCTTTCTGCTCTTTGTATTGCTCGTTAAGATACGCTGTAATCGCCAACAAATCCTCCTCGGAGAGCTTTTCCCGCGGAGGATATTCTTTTGTCTGTTTAAGCTCCTTTGGCGTCTTCTCAAAGCAAAGCGGCCCCGGCCAAAGTGTCACACAAAAGCTCCAAAGAGCCTTCGCGTTTTCTTCTTTCTTTTCCTGCCGCCGAGCTTCAATTAAGTAGCACATACCGCAGTAGCTCCCCTTAAATTTTTCCTTTTCGTAAAACGACAGCGAAAGCAGCTGACTGCGTTCAATCATTTTTCTTCCTCCTTAGTTTTTGGTACTTCCCCTCCGCGATATTTCCGCAAAGGACTGGAATCCGAACGAAAACTGTGTTACACTTGCCTCAAATAATCCCTTACGATGAAAGGAGACACTCTCATTGAAAAAGTTATTTTCCTTAACGCTTTGTCTGCTTCTTGCCCTTTGCGCGGCTTCGTGCGAAAAGGAAGAAGAAAAACCGGAAGAGACGGCGGTTACCACACCGGAAGAATATAAAATCCATCTGGAAAACAACCTGAGCAACCCGAACGCCACCAAAGAGGCGATTGCCGTTTATAACTTTATCCGCGACATGTCCGGCAAATACATTATCTCCGGGCAGCAGGAATCTCCTTCCTCCAATGCCACGGAGATGAACGAGATTTTTTCGGCGACCGGAAAAACGGCGGCTCTTAAAGGACTGGACTTTATTAACGACGACTTTGAGGGCGTTACCCGCCGCGCTATTACCTGGTGGGAGCTGGGCGGTCTGGTGAGCATTTGCTGGCATATGGGAACCCCGCCGGACGGCATTGGCTACGAATCCAGCAAAGGAAGCATTGACCTGACAGCCTCGCTGACGGAAGGCACAAAGGAATACGAATACCTGATCGCCGAGTTTGACAAAGCGGTTCCCTACCTTAAGGAACTGCAAGACGCCGGCGTTCCGGTTCTTTGGAGGCCGTTTCATGAAAGCGACGGCGGCTGGTTTTGGTGGTCCAAAGGCGGCAAAGACTCGTTTATAAAGCTGTGGCAGCTGATGTATGACTACTACACAAACGAGTGCGGTTTAAACAACCTGATTTGGGTCTGCGGCTTTTCCGACCAAATCCACAAGCATACAGACTGGTATCCCGGCGATGAATACGTAGATATTTTCGGCGCGGACATTTACGCTTCCACCAACAATTCGCAAAAAGCGCTGTACGACTACTGCTACGAAGTTGTTGGCGACCGGAAGCCCATCTGCTTGCACGAAAACGGTCCGATTCCCGATCCAGACAAGCTTGTTGAGGACAAAGTTCCTTGGAGCTGGTTTATGACCTGGCACTCCGAATGGCTTGACCAAAACGAAGACGAATATTTGAACACGGTCTACAACCACGACTACGTAATTACTGTGCAGCGGATGCCTAAGATCGCCGAACAGCTAAAAGCTCAGTAGGGCTACGCTTCTAAAAACGCCTGCGCAAACGAAATCATGGCTTCCTCGTCCTTCCAGCTCATCAGCTCGCGTGCCGAATGCATAGCCATAATCGGCACGCCTGCGTCAATCGTCGGCATCGGAAGCCACGAGGCCATCAGCGGCCCCATCGTGCTGCCGCCCGGCTGGTCGGAATGATTGATATGTCTGCATACCGGAATGCCTTTCGCCTTGCAAAGGCGCAGCGCCTCCGCAACGGCAAGCGGCTCGTAAGCATATTTTTGTGTGCTGCTTAACTTTAGCACAACGCCATCCGACAGCTTTGCGGTGTTTTTTGCATCGTATCGCTCCGGGTGGTTGGGGTGCAGCGCGTGCGCTACGTCTAACGAAAGGCACCGGCTCTTCATTACCGCCTCATGAAGGCGTACCGTGCAAAAGCCAAACGCATCGTAAAGCTTTTCCAGAAGCATTTGCGCAAGCGCGGAATCGGCGCCCTGCCTTGTTTTGCTTCCCACTTCTTCGTTGTCGTACAGGGAAATCACGCAAAGTCCGCCCTCTTTTTGCTGCTTCGCTCTTTCGATTACAGCGCGAATTAAAGCGTAGCAAGACGTTTGATTGTCAAGTCTGGGCGAGGAAATCAACTCTGCATCCCAACCGGTTACGCAGGCTGGTTCAGTCTGAAACAGGTAGAGGTCGCTCTCTAAAATCTGTTCCGGCATTACGCCGCATTCTTTTGCAAGGTATGCTTGCAGCCATCCTTCGCTCAGTTTCGTTCCCGCAAGAGGCCGCATATCCACTTGACGTGAAAGCTCAATCCCTTTATTCACTTCTCGGTTAAAATGAATCGGCAGGTTGGGGATTGTTACGAGCGAGCGGTCGCTTTTTATAAATTCTGTACGAATTCCTCCGTCTGCGTTTTCAATCATAACGCGGCCGGCAATTCCAAGCGGCCGATCCAGCCACGTATTTAAAATCGGTCCGCCGTAAACTTCCGTATTTAACAGGCAATACTCCCCGTTAACTTCCGCGCTTGGTTTAATATGAAGGCACGGATAATCCGTATGCGCCGCCGCAAGGCGAAATGCATCTCCCGCCTGATATCCCGCAGGGATAACCCACGCAAAGAGCGTCCCATCCGTTGGAGACGTAAAATACGCTTGGCTTTTTGGGGCGACAAAGCTCCAAGGCTCTCCCATGGAAAGCTCTTCAAATCCAGCCGATTTTAGCATTTCCTTTGCCAAAAGTACGCTGTGATACGGCGTTACCGCCTCGTTTAGAAAAGTCATAAAAGATTTCATTGGTTTTCCTTCGTCACTTTCTCACGCCTGAATAGCATGTATAGATTTGATAATAATCGAGATATTGCCTTCTTCGTCCTGAACATATTCCACGTAGTCGGAATTTTTCAGGTATTCCACCGGCACAAGAAGCTCGATTCCGTTATCGGTTACGATTTTCTGCTTCTTTGTAAACTGACGCTCCGTCTTTTTGCTAACCGGCATAGGCTCCCGCGCGATCCGCTCTTCCTCTAGGCGTTCCCGGTACCTGCCTGCCGCCTTTTCGTTATCAGAGAAAACTTTTTGCTCAATCTGCGCAACACTTACTCTGCCGGTTTGCTCCACGTGCTCGGCGACTTCCGTTCGATACGCAAGAATCTTTTGCGGAACTTCCTTTTCCGGATAACACTCGCGAATAGTCTCTAACGTTGTCTCCTTAATCGTCTGCACCTTTTCCTTCTCCGATGGATCCGGCTTTAATTTCAGCACATAATCGGCAAGATAATTTGTCTTGCAGTCATCAATGTAATGCTCCACGTCAGAGAGGCGAACCGTTTGCTCCAGAAGATTAATCAGGAAAAAATCGTACTCTTTTTGCGTGCACCGAGGCATAATTTTGGAGTTATTAACCCACGAAACCGCGCCGTCCTCCGCAACCTTGCAAACAAACCGCTCCTGAAACTTCATCTTAAAAAATCCCACATACGGCTGTTCTTCCAAGACGAAAAACACAAAAATTCCGCTTCCGGAAGCAAGCTCTGCATTTCCTCTAATAAGCTCATGAACCGTATCCGTCACAAGCTGCACAAGCATTTCCATGTCTTTCGGGTCGTCGGAAACAACCTTGTCCAGATAAGAATTCTCTTCGTATTTTGCCTGCATTGCGGCAGTATTTTGCAACGAAGAGACTACCAATTTTTGTATGTAAGGATAGATAGCGTCCTCTTCGTCAATCTTTACTTCGTTATAGCTTGGGAGGGGCAAAGCGCCGTCCATCATGCTCAAGAAGCATCTCATAATTTCCACATCACTGCTCTTCATTTTCTAAGTCCTCCGGTGCGTATTCCTGAAAATCTTATCACAGCCATTCCGTTTTGTCTACGTGCCATGAAAAAAACACCACTGCATCGTTACAAATGCGGTGATGTTTTCCTTTAAGGCGACAACCAGATTTGAACTGGTGATCAGGGTGTTGCAGACCCATGCCTTACCACTTGGCTATGTCGCCATATATCATATGAGAGATGACCCCCATCTATAGGGGGTGGATAACAAATTTGTATCAGTGGCGGGTGTCAATCCCCATCTGATATATGCTCCGCGAGGATGCGCTCCCCTCTTCGCAAAAATAAAACTCCCCGAGTAGGACTCGAACCTACGACACTTCGGTTAACAGCCGAATGCTCTACCGACTGAGCTATCGAGGAAAATGGCAGGATAAATACGCTTTGCTGCATCCCATTCTTTCTTATGGTATGCCAAAACCGGAGGTTTTATGCACAAGAACAGGAGCTGTGTAGTTGCACCCTGAAAATATCATACCGAAACCGTCTGTAAGAAACTTTGGTTAAGCCCTCGACCGATTAGTATTGGTCAGCTACACACGTTGCCGTGCTTCCACCTCCAA
>CALWRS010000005.1 GCA_944384025.1 uncultured Lachnospiraceae bacterium | reverse complement strand
GGGTCATAAAGAGAAATGCTTGCGCAAGACGTTCCAAAAATCTGCACATGGATACCTGCCTTTTGCTCCTCTAAAGAAAGCGAGCACTGCACTTGATACCCGGTAATATGTTCCGGCTCGCGCTTTAAAAGATAGACGTCACGGAAAATGCCGGTATAACGAAACTTATCCTGATCCTCTAAATACGTTCCGTCACACCACTTTAACACAGCTACCGTAATATGGTTCGTTCCGGGAATCAGCGCGTCGTTCATCCGAAATTCGCTCGTTCCGTGCGAAACTTGACTGTAGCCGTGAAGGCGGCCGTTTACAAACAAATAAAAGCAGCTGTCAACCCCTTCAAATACCAAGTAAATCTCATCGCCGTCCGGCTCGTATTCCACCGTGCGGTGATACACGGCAACCGGATTGTCCGACGGGACAAACGGCGGCTGGTAAGGAATCGGATAGCGCACGTTTACGTATTGCAGCTGGTCGTAGCCCTGCAGCTGAATGCAGGAGGGCACCGGTATTTTCTCTTCGAAGGGACGGTTCAGAAAGTTCTCATCCATATCGAAGAAGCTTTCGTAATAAGCAAAATCCCATTCTCCGTTTAACAGCTGAAAACGCTTCGATTCCTCTCTTTGCAAAAACGGATCCTGCTCCTTTGCAAAAGGGATAAAATAGTTGTGGTCCGCTTCCGTATTGACATGCAGTACGGCGGCGTTTTCGTGGTACGTCATTGTCTTTTTCATCTGCTACCTCCCCCATAGGTACTGTATGGTAAGAAAGGCATCATATCCGGAAGTATTTCCATGGCTATGATGCCTTCTTTTCTTACAACAGTAGTTTCTTTACTTTACATCTTTGATAGAGAAACTAATTCTTCCCATCTTGTCTTTTCCAAGACAAACTGCGCGAACGACATCGCCAAGCGTCAAAACGTCTTCTACGCGGTTAATGCGCTCTTTCGCAATTTTAGAAATATGAACCATCGCTTCCTTGCCCGGTGCAAATTCCAAAAATGCGCCGAAGTCTTTGATGCTGACAACCTTGCCTTCAAGCACCATTCCCTCTTCGAAATCCGTAACGATAATCTCGATTAATTTCTGCGCCTTTGCCATCGCCTCAGCGTCGGTTCCGCAAATCGAAACCGCACCGTCGTCGGTAATGTCAATCTTCACACCAGTCTGCTCAATAATCGCGTTGATGGTCTTTCCTCTTTGTCCAACTACTTCGCCGATCTTCGCAGGGTCAATCTGAATCTGAATAATCTTCGGCGCGTAAGCGTTTACGGAAGGTCTTGGCGCAGCGATCGCATCCTTCATAACGCCGTCCATAATGAAAAGACGAGCTTCGTGCGTGCGGCGAATCGCTTCCTCTACGATTTGTCTTGTCAGACCGTGAATTTTAATGTCCATCTGGATTGCGGTAATGCCGTCCCTTGTTCCCGCAACTTTAAAGTCCATATCGCCAAAGAAATCTTCCAACCCCTGAATGTCGGTAAGTACGATGTAATCGTCGTCGGTTTCTCCGGTTACCAAACCGCAGCTAATTCCTGCAACCGGTTTTTTGATCGGAACACCGGCAGCCATAAGCGACATCGTCGATGCGCAAACGGAAGCCTGCGAAGTGGAACCGTTGGATTCAAACGTCTCGGAAACGGTACGAATTGCGTACGGGAATTCCTCCTCGCTTGGCAGTACCGGAATCAGCGCTCTTTCCGCTAATGCGCCGTGCCCGATTTCTCTTCTTCCCGGGCCACGAGAAACTTTCGTCTCTCCTACAGAGTAGGACGGGAAGTTGTAGTGATGCATGTAGCGCTTGCTGACTTCCGTTGTATCCAGTCCGTCTAAGCGCTGCGCTTCGCTAAGCGGAGCAAGCGTAGTTACGGTACAAATCTGTGTTTGTCCTCTCGTAAACATAGCGGAACCATGCACTCTGGGGATAATATCCACTTCCGCGGCAAGCGGACGAATCTGCGTAATGGCACGTCCGTCCGGTCTCTTGTGATCTTTAAGGATCATCTTACGAACCGTCTTTTTCTGATATTGGTATACGGCCTCGTCGATAAGCGCAAGCCACTCTTCGTTTTCTGCAAAAGCTTCCGCAAGTTTTTCCTTAATCACGCGGATATTTTCTTCTCGAACCTGCTTTACGTCGGTAAATACAGCCTCTTCCATCTGCTCCGGCGGAACAATTTCTTTAATAGCCGCAAACAATTCTTCTGGAATTGCGCAGCTTGTATAACTATGCTTCGGCTTTCCGCACTCCGCTACAATTCGGTCAATAAAAGCGATAATCGTCTGGTTCACTTCGTGCGCCTTGTAAATGGCTTCGATCATAACTTCGTCCGAAATTTCCTTTGCGCCGGCTTCAATCATGATTACTTTTTCTCTTGTCGATGCAACCGTAAGCGCAAGCGTCGATACGTTTTTCTGCTCCGTAGTGGGGTTAACGACAAACTCGCCGTCTACAATGCCCATCTGCGTCATCGCGCACGGACCGTCAAACGGGATGTCCGATACGGCTACAGCAATCGCAGAGCCAAGCATAGCCGTAATTTCCGGCGCACATTGCGGGTCTACGCTCATAACCATGTTATTTAACGTTACGTCGTTTCTGTAATCCTTCGGGAACAGCGGACGCATAGGACGGTCAATAACGCGGGATGTCAAAATCGCGTTTTCGCTTGCTTTTCCTTCTCTTTTGTTAAATCCGCCGGGAATTTTTCCGGCAGCATACAGTTTTTCTTCGTACTCTACGCTAAGCGGGAAGAAGTCAATCCCGTCTCTGGGCTTTTCCGACGCCGTAGCGGTAGAAAGCACCGTCGTATCTCCGTAATGCATAAACGCGGCACCGTTCGCCTGCTTAGCTACGCGGTCAATGTCAACGGTCAGCGTTCTTCCTGCAAGTTCCATTGAAAAACTTTTGTACATAAATCCTCCATTCTGCGGACACTCCTGCATCCGCCCTCTCATTTTGCTTCCCGTACCGACTTTAGCGAAGCTGCCGCAACAACTGAAAAATGCACATACCGTCGCATATGCCCTTTTCAGAAGTTACGGAAACTGCTTCTGCTAAAGAATAAAGCATTCAAGTTGGCACAAGAAGCACCAACTTGAATTATAGCACAGGCTGCGGACAATATCCAGCTTTTTTTCTTTTTGAATCAATCTTAAGTATTCTTATTCACAAGAAGCCTGCCGAATAGTGACTTCCTGCTTCGCCGAAATAATAAGTCCTAAGTTATTCATGGTCGTACCGTTTTCTATATTTGCCGTATACGAAAGCGGCGTGATCGTAAGCGTTTTCCCGGAAACAGACGTTTCACAGCCCCAGCATTCCGTAACCGAAATTTCCTGATCAAAGACGACGGTTAGTTTCCAGTCGGAAACAGCGCTTCCCTTTTGATTGAAAAGAACGGGAGCCAGCTGATAAAAACATCCGTCCGCACTGCTCCAAGTATTGCTTGCATCAATCTGAATCCGAAATCCGCCGGACGTCTTCTCGTAGGAAATGGCTTCCGGAACATCTGCGGCTTGGCCTGTGCCGCCGTTTTCCGCATTTTCTACAAGCTCTTCTCCGTCAATATTTCCAAGGCCTTCAAGCGTCCCTTTTAATACTTGAATCAGCCATTTTCCCTGCTC
The DNA here is from genome assembly GCA_944384025.1 of uncultured Lachnospiraceae bacterium. Lineage (GTDB taxonomy): Bacteria > Bacillota > Clostridia > Lachnospirales > Lachnospiraceae > ISDg. The sequence goes on along the minus strand of CALWRS010000005.1, from coordinate 111,128 downwards.
GGAAATTTCGTTTTCCGCCCAACCGGCCGTTTTTTTGCAGCTGCTCTTTAAAAGTGACGAAGACTCGCTTTTGTTTGCAAGGTTCCAGCAAACGTAGCTGATATCTAGCTCGTCCATAATCGCAATCCACTTATTGCCGGATTCGATATCTAAGCTGCCGTTTCCAGATGCGTCGCTGATTCCAAACTCTGAGCAGAAAATAGGAAGTCCCGCTTTTGCGGCGCGAATCATCTTGTTGCGCAAGTCGTCTTTGTGCGTTCCCGCATAAAAATGCAGCGCATACATAATGTTCTTCTCTCCGGTAATCGGATCCGCCGCAGCTTCGTCCACCTGCTGGCTCCAGTTAGGCGTTCCGACAATAATCACAGCGTCCGTATCAATAGCGCGGATTGCCGAAATTACATCCTCCGCGTAGCTTTTGATTGAACTCCAGCCAACGCCGCTATTTGGTTCGTTGCAAATTTCGTAAATGACATTGACATGATTTTTGTATTCCTTTGCCATCTCTTCAAAAAAGGCAATGGCTTCGGATTTGTACTTGTTTGGGTCTCTGTCGTTTAAAACGTGCCAGTCGATAATGACATACAAGCCAAGCTCAGTTGCGTAATTCACGCCGTTTTTCACGAGCTTTTTCATCTCGGTTTTGTCTGCGCCTTCGCAATAGCCGCTCTCCGCTGTGTACATGGCAAGACGTACAACGTTGCAGTTCCACTCGTCGCGAAGCGTCTGAAACGCCGCTTTATTTACATACTGCGGAAACCATTGCAAACCGTGCGTGCTAACGCCGCGAAGCTGATAAACATCCCCGTTTTTATCTACGAGCTTAGCGCCCTTAACAGAGAGTGCGCCGTGCTGCGCCACTGGAGTCTCCGCGCTGTCGCTGCCGGGTGTCGGCGTATTCTCCGGCTTGCTTGTAGGCTTTGGCGTGCTCGTCGGTTTTTTCGTAGGCAAAAGTGTCCCCGTCTGCCCTTGTGTAGGCGTAAGCGTCCCCTCCGGCGTATCCGTTGGCGTAAGCGTACCTTCCGGCGCATTCGTTGGCGTAAGCGTACCTTCCGGCGCATTCGTTGGCGTAAGCGTACCTTCCGGCGCATTCGTTGGCTTAAGCGTCCCTTCCGGCGTATTCGTAGGCGTAAGCGTACCCGTGGGGCCTTCCGTAACTACGCCTTGCACGATTCCTTCTGTCTCTTTGCTGCGTTCAATCTGACGGCCAATCAGCCAGCCTCCCGTAATGCAAAGAAACAAAATAACGAGAAAAACCGGTACAGCCAGGCAGACTCTTTCCTTTTTTTTCGGCTGCTCGGGCGTCGCTGCTTCTTCTACATTTTCTACGTTTTCTACGTTGCTCTCGTCGATTTTTTCTGTTTTTTGTTCGTCCATGTAAAAACCTCCCGACTTTCACCGCTGATACAAGTTAGTTTCACGCACCGTCTATAGCTGCGGGGGTCATCCCCCATTTGATAAACGTATCTGCCAAATACAGCGACCCAATGCAGCATATCACAGAATCTTCCGGCACCTTCGCTAAAAGTTCCGGAAACAGCTTCGACAAATCCGTCACCGGTTGCATACCGAATTCGTCGCACAGCGCTTCCCATTCTTCCTCAGAAAAACCGCGAGACAGATTGGTGCGCAAAAAATAAATCTCTTCGGCATCCTCTTTAAGCGTCCGGAGCATCCGGCGATAATCCTTGTCTTTTAAAATCCCAACCAGATAATAGTGCTTCCGGTCAGGAAACCGTTCCTGAAAAAATTGTACTGCCGCCCGAACGCCCTGCGGATTATGCCCGCCGTCTACGTAAATGCGCGGCTTTTGCCGGACAAGCTGCAGCCGGCCCGGCCAACAAACGCCTAAAAGCGCATTCACCATGTCGGAATCGCTAATGAAAAACGCGCCGCGATTTAGCACATGCACGGCTTCCAGCGCAACCGCGCAATTATAACATTGGTGCTCTCCGGACAAGGGAATGCGAACGCGCATCCCTTTGTATTCAAACTCTTCACCGTCTTCCGGAGTCGGATGGCGGCGAACATCGTTTTTCTCTACGTAGATTAGGCGGGCGTTCTGCTTCATTGCAACCGTCGTTATAACGTCGAGGGCTTCTTTTTTTGAAGGATACAAAATAACATTTCCATGCGGTTTTATAATCCCTGCTTTGGCCGATGCAATTTGCGAAATCGTATCGCCTAGTACCGCGCAGTGGTCAAGGCCGATGTTGGTAATGATGCTGACAAGCGAACCGGGGATGATGTTTGTCGCATCGTACGTACCGCCAAGTCCGGTTTCCAATACAACGACGTCACACTGCTGTCTGTAAAAATAGATGAGTGCAATCGCCGTTAATACCTCGAATTGGTTTGGCGGCTCGTACAGCTTTTCCGCGTATCCAAGAACTTCTTCGCCAATCGCGTGAAGCTCTTCTTTTGGAATATACTCGCCGGATATTTGAATCCTCTCCCGGATATCTCGCAAATACGGAGAAGTAAACAAACCGACCCGATACCCCGCTTCTTTTAAAATAGCGTGCAGCATCGCGCAGACAGAGCCTTTTCCATTCGTCCCTGCCACGTGAACAAAGGAAAGCTTTTCTTCCGGATTGCCAAAGTGATCCATCATCTTTTTCATGCGGTAAAGCCCGGCAAACGGCGAAAAAAAACTTTTCGATGTCAAGCGGCAAACCATTTCCTCGTAGTTCAAAGTACATGCTCCTCTTTTAATGCAGTCATAAGTGCCTGCATCATATATAATGTTCCGGTAACCAAAACCGGACGATTCTCGTTAAGCCGCGACCGAATCCATTTCGCCGCTTCCTTGTAATCTGCAGCCGCGCCAACAGGCTTTTTATAACGCTTTAAATAAGCGGCAAGCTCCTTAGCGTCAAAGGCTCTTGGATTTTCCGGCGAAATCGTAAGATACTCTGCAGAAAAAGCGTCAAGACACGCGTACATTTGCTCGTACGCTTTGTCTTTCATAACTCCGGTCACAACGCAAAACGGCTCTTTTGCCGGCAGCAGCGCAAGCGATTCGCAAAGCGCTTCTACGCCGTCGGGATTATGTCCGCCGTCTAAGATTAAATAAGGGTTTTCTCTGCAAATCTGGAAACGATATGCAAGTCCCGCCCGCATTAGTCCCTCGCGCACAGCCTGCTTGGAAACAACAAATCCGCTCTTTTTTAGATGCGGCAGAGCTTCCAGAACAGCCGCTAAGTTTCGATGCTGATAGCGCCCCGCCATACCAAGGCGCAGCTTTTTAAAATCTCCGTAAGAAACTGTCCCATCCGCTTCCGAAAGCGCCTGCCTTTCACAAAAGTACAGCTTTTGATTTTTTTGCGCGGCAATTTCTTTTGCTAGTGCTTGTACCTGCGGCGAATTTGGCGAAAGAAGAACCGAGTCACCCTCTCCGGCAATGCTCATTTTTTCCTGAAGAATGCTTTTAAGCGAATCCCCAAGCCACTGCGTATGATCAAGGGCAATATGCGTAACAACCGTAAGCAGCGCGTGCTCGGCTACGTGCGTAGCGTCGTTTCCGCCGCCCATACCGGCTTCCAAAAAAACAATTTCGCAGCCTGCGGAAGCAAACAAAAGCAATCCCACGACAACACAGCGTTCAAACTCGGTCGGCGCGTCCGCCATCTGCTCCGCTTCCTTTGTCACAAGCTCTGCCGCGCGGCAAAACTCCTGCTTATTTACAAGCGCTGTATTAATCCGGTAGTAGTCGTAAACGCTTTCCTGAAATGGCGAAAGCATCGCTCCAACGCGATACCCTGCCGCCGTAAATATGGCAGAAAGCATCGTTGTTACCGAACCTTTTCCGTTCGTTCCGACAATATGTGCGATTGGACAGTCCTTCTGCGGATCTTTTAAGCGATGAAGCAACTCCCGCACGCGGGAAATTCCCGGTTTGGACACCCGCGTGCGCTCATTACAAAGCAATTCTACAGCCTGTTCGAAGTCTATTGATTTCATCCGCTTATTTTTCCGCCTTTTGCGCAACTCTTCTGCCGCCAAGGTAAGCGTCCGTCATCTTCTTAAACTGCGGGAAGAAGCCTTGGCTTAGCAGGCTAAGAAGAATACTCTCTACAACAAACATGCTCACGCACTGCGGAAGCCGTCCTAGAAAGAACGCCCAGCTAACAGGCACGCCGCCAAACAGGCATAAGGACAAAGAAACAATCCCCCAGCCAATCAAAAACTGGTTAATAAAAGCGGCCGTCACTGCGCGCGGAACCGAACATTTTTTGTGGAATGCAGTTCCGTACAAAACACCGCGAAGACCGGCGGCAAGCGTAATTCCCGGATTCACACTGCCATACCACAAAAACGCTCCGATAAAGTCCGCAACTACGCCGACAATCGACGCCGGAAGAATGCCAAGACAAAGCCCGGTAATGGCGCGCGGAACAAACGTCAGCGAAAACCTCGTTGTACTGCCAATGTTAATGACCAATACGCGCTCAAACACCAGTTCCAGAGCAACAAACAGCCCCATACACGCCAGCAAAAGCGTAGACGTGCGAGGATCAAACTTTTTTTCTTTTTTCATAAAAAAATCTCCTTTCTTCCCGTTTTAGAGCTACGAAAGGAAATTCTTCCAAGGGTAGCAGCGGGATGCGAACTGCGTACCGCAAGATTTCTCTTTTCGTCCGAAGGACAACTCCCCGTTCCTTCGGCACTTAACGCACGCAATTCTACTCTGCGAGTATCTGCACACAGAATACCATACCGGCTCTTTAAATTCAAGCAAAACCGTATAGCTCCAAAAAAAAATCCCACAACAAAACTGTTGTGGGATTTTTGCTCTTACTTACGGATTCCAAGTTTCGCAATCAAAGCACGATATGCTTCGATGTCTTTCTTCTTCAGGTAGTCCAAAAGTCCACGTCTCTGTCCTACCATCATGAAAAGACCTCTTCTGGAATGATTGTCCGCATGATTTTTCTTCAAGTGCTCCGTCAATTCCTCAATTCTTGCAGTAAGAATCGCAATCTGTACTTCTGTCGAACCGGTATCGGTCGGGGTCTTGCCATATTCTGCAATAATGGCAGCCTTCTTTTCTTTGCTAATCATCGCAAATTCCTCCATTTTCTTAAATCACCATCTTCTAAGCTCCGGCTGGAGAGTCCAAGAACTGAGAAGCGGCTCAACATTTGAGACTATAACACAACATTCTCACTTTGTAAAGCGGTTTTTAGCGGTCTTCCACGCGTTTCTTATAAAGAATCATTGCGAAACATGCGAACGAAATCAGCAGCAAAATCGCATACATTGTAACGTTGGAATCGTCTCCTGTCTGCGGCTGAGGTCCCGGCGTAGGCGTAGGGCTAGGTGTTGCCGTTGCCGTAGGGCTAGGCGTGGCCGTTGCCGTTGGTGTTACCGTAGCTGTTGGTGTTTCTGTTGGCGTTACCGTATTCGTCGGCGTTACTGTCAGGTTTACTACCTCAAGCGTCTCATCCGTAATTGTAACATTATCGTAATCAATCGTTATCGTAACTACGTTTGCTTCATTTCGAGCAATCACTACATGGTAAACCGTCTCCGGAAGTACGTAGTTCTCAAGCGTCTTCGTTTCCTTCAGCCAGTATTCTCCCGGTTCCAGATTTGTAAACTCTACCTTACCGCCGTTTGCCGTTTCCTTGACCGAAACTACAGTACCCAAGTCATAGTCGCTGTAAAGTGTAAACTCTACTCCGTCTAGGCCTTCTTTGGCAGCGTTGTTCTTCTGCACCTGAATCGTGCCAAGCGCCGGTATCGGCGAGTTGGTAGGTATCGGTGAATTCGTAGGTACTGGCGAATTCGTAGGCATCGGTGAATTCGTAGGCATCGGTGAATTCGTAGGCATCGGTGAATTCGTAGGTACTGGCGAATTCGTAGGTACTGGTGAATTCGTAGGTGTCGGTGAATTCGTAGGTACTGGTGAATTCGTAGGTACTGGTGAATTCGTAGGTGTCGGTGAATTCGTCGGTACTGGTGAGTTCGTAGGTATCGGTGAATTCGTAGGTACTGGCGAATTCGTAGGTGTCGGTGAATTCGTCGGTACTGGTGAATTCGTAGGTGTCGGTGAATTCGTCGGTACTGGTGAGTTCGTAGGTGTCGGTGAATTCGTCGGTACTGGTGAGTTCGTAGGTATCGGTGAATTCGTAGGTACTGGCGAATTCGTAGGTGTCGGTGAATTCGTAGGTACTGGTGAATTCGTAGGTGTCGGTGAATTCGTCGGTACTGGTGAATTCGTAGGCGTTACCGTCAGGTTTACTACCTCAAGCGTCTCATCCGTAATTGTAACATTATCGTAATCAATCGTTATCGTAACTACGTTCGCTTCATTTCGAGCAATCACTACATGGTAAATCGTCTCCGGAAGTGCGTAGTTCGCAAGCGTCTTCGTTTCCTTCAGCCAGTATTCGCCCGGTTCCAGATTTGTAAACTCTACCTTACCGCCGTTTGCCGTTTCCTTGACCGAAACTACAGTACCCAAGTCATAGTCGCTGTAAAGTGTAAACTCTACTCCGTCTAGGCCTTCTTTGGCAGCGTTGTTCTTCTGCACCTGAATCGTGCCAAGCGCCGGTATCGGTGAGTTGGTAGGTGTCGGTGAATTCGTAGGTGTCGGCGAATTCGTAGGTACTGGTGAATTCGTAGGTGTCGGTGAATTCGTAGGTACTGGTGAATTCGTAGGTGTCGGTGAATTCGTAGGTACCGGTGAGTTCGTAGGTACTGGCGAATTCGTAGGCATCGGTGAATTCGTAGGTATCGGTGAATTCGTAGGTATCGGTGAATTCGTAGGTACTGGCGAATTCGTAGGTACTGGTGAATTCGTAGGCGTTACCGTCAGGTTTACTACCTCAAGCGTCTCATCCGTAATTGTAACATTATCGTAATCAATCGTTATCGTAACTACGTTCGCTTCATTTCGAGCAATCACTACATGGTAAATCGTCTCCGGAAGTGCGTAGTTCGCAAGCGTCTTCGTTTCCTTCAGCCAGTATTCGCCCGGTTCCAGATTTGTAAACTCTACCTTACCGCCGTTTGCCGTTTCCTTGACCGAAACTACAGTACCCAAGTCATAGTCGCTGTAAAGTGTAAACTCTACTCCGTCTAGGCCTTCTTTGGCAGCGTTGTTCTTCTGCACCTGAATCGTGCCAAGCGCCGGTATCGGTGAATTCGTAGGTGTCGGTGTATTCGTCGGTACCGGTGAATTCGTAGGTACTGGTGAGTTCGTAGGTACTGGTGAGTTCGTAGGTACTGGCGAATTTGTAGGTACCGGTGAATTCGTAGGTGTCGGTGTATTCGTAGGTACTGGTGAATTCGTAGGTGTCGGTGTATTCGTAGGTGTCGGCGAATTCGTAGGTGTCGGCGAATTCGTAGGTGTCGGTGTATTCGTAGGCGTTACCGTCAGGTTTACTACCTCAAGCGTCTCATCCGTAATTGTAACATTGTCATAATTAATCGTTATCGTAACTACGTTCGCTTCATTTCGAGCAATCACTACATGGTAAACCGTCTCCGGAAGTGCGTAGTTCGCAAGCGTCTTCGTTTCCTTCAGCCAGTATTCGCCCGGTTCCAGATTTGTAAACTCTACCTTACCGCCGTTTGCCGTTTCCTTGACCGAAACTACATCACCCAAACCATAGTCGCTGTAAAGTGTAAACTCTACTCCGTCCAAGCCTTCTTTGGCAGCGTTGTTCTTCTGCACCTGAATCGTGCCAAGCGCCGGTATCGGCGAGTTGGTAGGCACTGGTGAGTTTGTCGGTGTGTTCACCGGCGTTTCCGAAATTGAAGGCGTAGGTGTTTCCGTCGGTGTCTCTTCAGGAGAGTTCTCATAGTAAACAGGCATAGCAGAAGTACGGAATTCGCGTACTTCGATTCCCTTACTAGCAAGTAAATCCAAATCAACGCCTGCAGAACCAGTAATTACAAAATAGTACGGCTCGGTTGCAATTGCAAAACCGTTCGGCGCCTGCGTTTCGTACAAAGTATAGATGGTATCCAATTTCAGTTCATCAATAACAATCGATGCGTCTTCTTCTATACGAATATTCTCTCGAACTGTATCTCCTTCTGTTAAGGTGCCTGTCGTCTGATCAAAAGTATTTTCGACCAGCTTAAAGACAGCGCCCGGGAGGGCTACCATCTGCGAATCCGCATTGTTCCAGTACTTAAACAGCGTAATGCTGCCAAGTTCACTGTATGCGCCGACGGCAACCGAATATCTCTTACCACTCAGGCTAATCGAATCCTGCGTAGTGCTGGAGGTGAACCCGGTAATTTTAAAGCTATTCGTAGAATTTGCCTGAGTGAATTCCTCGTTCGCGCTCGGATTTCTCGGATCCTCCTTCAGGTTAACAAGAGCATTATAGGTAATCTTCAAATGCGCCGCATCCGGAAGCACGAACGACGTCTGGTTCGCCTCTGGGTCGTAGGTGAATTGATAGTCTGTTCCTGCCGTTAAGGAAATCCAATTTCCGTCAGACAACTCTTTTTGCACCTGAACTGTAGAAATATCCAAAACAAGCGCACTGCCCATGCTGTCCTCTGCATAAATCCAGCCCTCGTCCGAAAGCTGATATGCGCCTGCATTTACATCAACCGTATAAGAGACATAATTGGGGTGTGTCTCCTCGTATAACAAGCTCTTATCAACAAGCGGAGCCGGTTTCAGCTCGTTACTGCATGTATTGCCTCCAAGCGATTCCGCACCGCAATGTCCCGTAACAACGTTCACATACGTTGCGCCGTCCGATTCCAGAAACTCCTTATAATTTTCCGGCTTCATCGTATAAATAACGTGAACCTGCAAAGTGCTATCCGTACAGTTATCCTGATACTCTTTCATCGCTTCTGTGACAACAAAAGCAAACTTTGCAACTCCGCCTTCGTAATCGCTGGAAACAAGCTCCGGATCAAGATTTGTTCGACGCACATTGTTATAAATTGTCCAGAACTCGTACGTATCAAACGACACATCACCGGCCATTACAAGTCCCTCCGGAAGCGTGTCCGTAAGTTCAATAACCGATCCGACGTCCAGAGTCGAAACTTTTCCTAAGTCAACAACGATATCGTACTGGATGGTTCCGTTGTTCTGATCTTCACCTTCTTTTTGAATAACACGATCATCCAGCCAGGAAACTTCCTGCTCTGGGTAACTGGACTCCGATTCGCCAACGATCGTGTATCTACAATTTTGAATCCGGTTCTCGAAGGTGATATTGTCACGTTCTCCCTGCGTGTACATCGTATACGTCAAAGTAACTGTTTTTCCGCGGTTTGCCGCGATAAAGTCACTATCGAAGGTAAGCTCAAAAGCACGCGGATAATAAGTGTTTAGCTGGTAATTGCTCAGTACACGGTTTCCAGCATCTGTCAATTCATGGTCTGAAACAAGAGCAGTGCCATCCATATACAGATCGCCCGTGAAGAAGAAAATCTGATTTCCTTGATAAGGATCCGTATCAAAACCATCCGTAAAACTTAACCTTTCAAGATTATCCGGTATATTGATTTCTATCTGATATGTCAAATATGCGGTTGAATCATCCTCGGAAAATTTTACATCCTGCAAAGTCTTCTCCAAGAAAGGCGGTGCTTTTGGAAGAGAGACGCTCTGATTTGTCGAATAAGTATAGTCGTTTGGCTCATCGTCAAAGTCAACCGAGAAGTTGTTAGTAACCTTCGTGTCGCCTATATTGCCAAACCCGCTTTCATCGACACTCGTCACATAGGTAATTTTCACCGTTTTTGAACTTATGTCGTAAGTATACGTTGCTCCAAGCTGTGCGCAGAAATCATCAATCGTAGCAGCCGTTACGGAAGTTTGTCCCGCTTGTGTGCCGCCTGCGTATTGCAAGTAATCTCCCAGCTGGTCTTTAAGATTAATAACGTCGTCAAGACTATAATCTCCAAGCTTCAGCGTAACTGTCCACGTAATCTGGCGGTTCGCTTCGTCCAAACTGCCGGATTTACTAACTTCCGGGCGGCTTAAAATGGCACTGCTGTGGTCGGTCGAAGTTCTGTCTCCGCTCTCACTGTCTTTATAATTAACCGAAATTCCGTTGTAATATTTTCCAGAATTTCCCTGCGCGTACGCATCCAAACTAACGTCCGCCTTGTAGGTAAAGGACGTACTTTCCCCTGCCGAAAGTGTAACGTTTGCAAGTGCAGCGTTTAACTCGTCAATGCTGTTATATGTAGCACCATTCCAGACAATCCCGTAAGGATCGCTCAAAAGCTCTCCCGGAATATCCGTAGCTTTTAAGCCGGAAACTTGTCCGTTGTGTGCGCCAAGCGTAACGGAGAACTCCTGCGTCAGCGTATTCCCGTTTCGCACAGCGCTGCCAATTGCGTTTTTATCAACACTCAGGTAGCTGGCCGGCTTGTTAAAGTCAATGTTGACAATATAAGACTTGTCGCCAAAAGAGACAGTTTCTCCTGTTCCTGCCTCGCTCTGGCTTTCGTCCATGTCAATGTAACCGCTGGTGTGCGCAAAGCCATTTAACTCACTCTCGTCCAAATAGTCGTCGTCAAGAGTGATCGTCAAAACTCCGTCCGTAATACTGTATTTTCCGACAGTACGACGTCCCTCGTCCAGCAGATCCGCTTCCGGGTAATTTTGAAGTTCCATCCCTTCTGCGCGCAGATCTACCGAAAACTTGGACGCAGGATTGATAGCGTCATTCGCGATAGACCACTCAAAGTTAATATTTACCTCAGATCCGTTGTTCACCGTCTGCCCGTTTTCCAGCGGTTTTCCGTCAACAACGATAGAAATGTCCGAGATTGTCAGTCCATCACTGGCGGCACTACTCCGATTATTAAGTCCGACGCTTGTCAAAACAAGCAAAACGCTTAAAAATAAGGCAAGCAGCCGCTTTGCTTTTTCTTTCATACCGATCGCCTCTCCTCCATAGCACACTTTCATTTTGTAGTAGAGTTATTATAACAGCGTCCCGCAAGAATAGCAATAGTAAATTCTGCAAGTAAAACGCCAAAAAGTGAAGATTCGATATCTTCACGGAACAAGGATTGTTAACGGTGTTAGAATGGAGCTTCTTTCCTCGCCGGTGGCCGCGTCAAGCGACGCGCACACAAGGTAGATTTCGTATTCACCGGATGGTACGTCAAACGGGAAGGTGATTTCTGGGATAGATTCTCCTGGCAAAAGTTTTTCTGATTCGTATAATGCGCTTCCGTCTGATTTCAGCTGGATGCTGTACTGAATCGCCAGTGTATTGTCCGGCGCATTAATAAACTGCTCGCTCATCAAAGTAACCGTCCCGGCTTCTTCATCAAGCCGATACGTCATATTGTTCGGAAGCTCATAAGTGGTCTGTGTCTGCACAACACGGGAAGGCGACTGCCCTGTAGGGTTTTGTCCGCTTATTGCCCCGTCATCCTTTTTTAACAATAAAACAAACAGCACTACACATAAAACAGCGGGAATTACCACTGCAACGACTAGATATTTTTGTTTTTCATTCATCTTTTCTCTTCCATTTCAAAGCGGCTTATATCGCTTATATTATACTTTTCACAATTCTCTTTTAAGTTGCTCTTATCTTCTTCAAGCTGCCCTCGAAGCGCGGGAAGCCCGGAAAACGTTTTCTGCTCTCTTGTCTTTCTTAGGAAAAACGTTTGCATTTCTTCTCCGTAAACCGTTTCCGAAAAATCGAGCAGGTGCGTCTCTACCGACAGCGGATTTTCCTTGTCGGTACGCACGGTAGGGTTATTGCCGATGTTCGTAATCCCGAAATACCCTTTTCCTTTTAGCAAAGAGTACGTATCGTAAACGCCAATCGGCGGAAGCAGCTTGCCTTCTTCCCAGAGGAGATTGGCTGTTGGGAACGAAATCGTGCGTCCGATGTGCTTCCCGTGGACAATCGTCCCGTTTACAAAAAACGGATAGCCAAGCATCGCCCTCGTTTCGTCGAGCTTTCCTTTAAGAACAAGCGCGCGAAGGCGGGAACTGCTGATTTTCTCGTTTTCGTATTGAATTTCCGGAATGGCGCGAAAGTGAACGCCTTCCGCCTGACAAAGGCGCTGCAGCATTGCAGCGTCTCCTTGCCGCATATAGCCAAAGCGATAATCCTCTCCTACGTAAACGGCCGATGCGCTGCACTGCTGCATTAGAATTTTCCGAAAAAAAACTTCCGGAAGCATCGTTCGGATTTTGTCTGTAAACGGCAGGCGAATCATCCAATTAAAACCGTATGCCGCTGCAATCTTTTCCCGCTCCTTTTTCGTAAAAAGCTGCCCGTGATCCAAAAAGCTGTCTGCCGCGCAGGAAAAATCAAAGGTCAGCAGTCCTCTTTGGTAAGGCAAGGCCTCTTCTTTCATGCAGCGAAGCAATCCTTGGTGTCCGGTGTGCATTCCGTCAAACTTTCCTAGCATAACGGCGCTTGGCGGTGTCCGCAGAGCTTCCGTATATTCGTATAATTTCATGAAGTCGATTCCTTTTTATCCGGTAAAAACATTTTTACTGGGCGATAAACTATTCCGTCCACACTTTCATAAATCGCCCGAAATTCTCCTCTGTCGTACACAAGCACGCGTCCCTGCACCGACTGCGAAAGCATGTCCCTTCGCAGGAGATTTCCGTTTAAAAGAAGCCGCCTGCCTTCTTCCGAACAAACTTCCGCTCTTTTAGTGTCCGCAAAAAGCGCGTCCACTTGCGAAATGACTTCGGAAACTGTTCCGTTTTTCATACGGGCTTCTATTTCGGACAATAAAAAAGCGTCCGCTAGGGAAAAGCTTCCTACGCGCGTTCTTTTTAAAGACGTCATGCAAGCGCCGCACAAAAGCTTTTGCCCAAGGTCATGACAAAGCGTCCGAACGTATGTGCCCGAGCTGCAAACAACGCGAAACTTTGCTTCCTGTGTCTGTTTGCTAAATTCAAGAAGCTCCGTTTCGTGTATAAAAATCGTCTTTGTCTCGCGCGCGACGCTTACGCCCTGTCTTGCGAGATCGCACAGCTTTTTCCCGCCAACTTTGCGCGCCGAATACATTGGCGTAAGCTGCTGCTGCTCGCCGTTCATTTTGGCAAGTGCGCGAAGAAACGCTTCTTTGTCTACAAAAGAAGGCTGTTCTTGCAATACTTCTCCGAATTGGTCCTGCGTATCCGTAACGACGCCAAAGCGGATTCCTGCAACGTATTCTTTTTCTTTGCCAGTCAGAAGTTCACACACACGCGTCGCGTTTCCAAGGCAAATTGGCAGCAGTCCGGTAGCCTGCGGGTCAAGCGTCCCGGTATGTCCGATTTTTTTCTGGCGCAAAATACCGCGCAGCTTTGCTACAACGTCGTGCGACGTATAGCCTGCCTCTTTATTGATTAATAGGATTCCATCCATACTTTCCCTTATCTGATAAAATCATCGCCATAAGCTCGTTTAAAATGTCCTCTAGTTCCCCTTTTGCAGTGAAACCGGCAGCCAGCCGATGGCCGCCTCCTCCAAAATACGTGCTGACGGCCGAAACGTCCACCTTTCCGTTAGAGCGAAGGCTGAATTTGAAAACGTGGGGAGCGTCCTCTCTGGCAAAAATAGCGACTTCAACGCCTTTTACAAGCCGAAGCTGGTCGATAATCCCGTCCGTATCCTCCGACGTCGCTCCCATAACGTGCATTTGCTCGTTCGTTAAAACGCCAAGCAGCACTTTAGAATCCGCCATCATGCGGGCCTCCCCGACCACCTTTGCCATTACTTTTGTTTGCAAAAACGTCTTTTGATAAAAGCTGCGGTCAATGATTTCGTTTGTAGCAAGTCCCCGGCTCATCAGCCGTCCTGCAATTTGCATGGTTCGCTCGCTCGTATTGCTAAAGCGAAAAACGCCGGTATCGTGGACAATGCCCGTATAAAGCGCTTCCGCGCACGGCTTGGATATTTTTTCGTCGTCCAAAAGCTCGTAAAGCACTTGGCAGCAGCTGCTTGCCGCGCCGTCCACCCAATTTTCCATCCCAAAATGCGTATTCGTGATGTGATGGTCAATTACAAGCGTTTTCTTTGCCTTGCGAAATACTTCTCCCGCCTCTCCCAAGCGATCTAGGCTTCCGGCGTCAAGCGAAATGCACAAATCTCCGTCAAAGTTAGACGCTTCTTCTAACGGCAAAACCTGATCTGCCCCGGAAAGAAACAAAAGGTTTCGCCCAACCGACTCCAGATAAACGCGCACCCGCTTTTCCGGCTCGTTATCCTGCAAATACTGCCGCAAAGCCAGACAAGAGCCTACGCAGTCTCCGTCCGGGTTTACGTGTCCAAAAAGCGCAATGTCCGCAGATTCTAAAAGCGCTTTCATTAAAACGTTCATTCTTCGCTCTCCTCTTTTTCCGAAGTCTGCATTGATTCAATCAAACCGGTCATTCGAACGCCGTAGGCAATGGAATCGTCCGCCAAAAAGCGAAGCTCCGGCGTATTGCGCAGATTCAAATTTTTCGCAAGCTGCGACCGCAAAAACGGCGCGGCGCTTTTAATGCCTTTCATTGTCGCTTCCTTCGCTTCTTCGGAGCCGAACACGCTGACATACACTTTCGCGTTTTTTAAATCTGGCGTAACTTCCACCGCAGAAATGGAAGTCATCGGCGCAATGCGGGGATCTTTTACCTCCCTTTGCAGAAGGGAACTGAGTTCCCTCTGCACTTCTTGGTTAATTCTCGTATTTTTTATACTGTTCTTTTTCATAATTCGATTACTTTCGCGGAACCTCCTGCATAATATAAAACTCAATCAAATCCTGTTCCATAATTGCGTCGAATTTTTCAAACACAAGACCGCATTCGTAGCCTGCCGCCACTTCCTTTGCATCGTCTTTAAAACGCTTAAGAGACGCTAAATTTCCGTCAAAAATCTGCTCGCCGTCACGCGTAATCCGCGCCTTGCAGTTTCTTACAACCTTGCCGTCCAGAATATACGAACCTGCAATAACGCCAAGCCCGCTTGCCTTAAACAGCTGGCGAACTTCTGCATGACCGATGACACGCTCTTCGTAAATCGGATCTAACATACCCTTCATAGCGGCTTCGATATCCTCGATGGCGTTGTAAATGACGCTGTAGAGACGAACGTCAACGTTCTCGCGCTCCGCCGTATCTTTTGCGTTATTGTCCGGCTTTACGTTAAA
The DNA here is from genome assembly GCA_944384025.1 of uncultured Lachnospiraceae bacterium. Taxonomy (GTDB): domain Bacteria; phylum Bacillota; class Clostridia; order Lachnospirales; family Lachnospiraceae; genus ISDg. The sequence goes on along the minus strand of CALWRS010000005.1, from coordinate 96,029 downwards.
GCCGATAATAATCGCATTGGACGCGCTTGCCAAAATTACGTCCGACTCGTTGATATTTCCAACGCCGCCGTGAATACAGCGCACCGCAACTTCTTCGTTTGAAAGCTTCAAAAGGCTCTGCTTTACCGCCTCAACCGAACCCATAACGTCCGCTTTTACGATAATGTTAAGCTCTTTTATATTGCCGGACTGAATCTGGTCAAACAGTCCTTCAAGCGAGAGCTTCGCTTTTGTTTCCGCAAGCAGCCGTTCCTTGCTCTGGGCAATAAACGCTTCCGCGATGTTTCTGGCTTCTTTCTCGGTCTCTGTTGCAAGCATCGTGTCGCCTGCGCCGGGAACGCCGTCTAAGCCAAGCAGCTCAACCGGTGTCGAAGGCGTTGCCACCGTTACGCGCATTCCCTGATCGTTAATCATTGCGCGCACCTTGCCGTGGCAAGAGCCAATCGCAACGTTATCGCCGACGTGCAGCGTTCCTTTTTGAATCAGGACCGTAGCTACCGGGCCTCTGCCTTTGTCCAGCTTCGACTCAATAACAATACCGCGCGCGCGCCGGTTCGGATTCGCCTTCAATTCGCAAACTTCCGCCGTCAGAAGAATCATTTCCAAAAGCTGCTCGATTCCTTCACCGGTCTTTGCCGATACCGGAACGACAACCGTATCGCCGCCCCAAGCTTCCGCAACAAGTCCTTGCTCGGAAAGCTCGGTCATAACGCGGTCTGGATTCGCGCCTTCTTTATCCATTTTGTTCATGGCAACGACAATCTGCACTTCCGCGGCTTTTGCGTGGTTAATCGCCTCAATCGTCTGCGGCATCACGCCGTCGTCCGCCGCTACGACAAGAATCGCGATATCCGTAGATTTTGCACCGCGCATTCGCATCGTCGTAAACGCTTCATGTCCCGGCGTATCTAGAAACGTAATTTTCTCGCCGTTAATTTCAACCATATACGCGCCGATGTGCTGTGTAATTCCGCCTGCCTCGCGGGAAGTAACGTTTGTGGAGCGAATCGCATCCAGAATCGAAGTTTTTCCGTGGTCAACGTGTCCCATAACGCACACGATCGGCGGCCGCTTCACAAGCGATTCCTCCGGATCCTCCGTGTCCATCGTCAGCGTTTCCACAACGTCTTCAATTTCCTCTTTTTCCACGATGCAGTTGTATTCCAGCGCAATTTCTTCCGCCTCTTCAAATGTCAAATCCGAGTTAATATTGACAACTTTTCCGGCAAGGAACAGCTTCTTTACAATTGCCGCCGCGTTTTGCTTAATCTTATCAGCAAGTTCTTTTAAGGTAATGGTCTCGCCGATTGTGATTGTACGGATTTCGTTTGGATCTTCTTTTTTCGCCGGAACCGGCTTTGGCATAATAAATGCGCCTTTGCGGTTCGGGTCTTTTTTCTTTGAGCGACGGTTTTTGTCTTCCGAGTCAAAGTCGCGGGAGTTGCGGTTTTTGTCCCGGTTGCGGTCGCTGTAGGCAGCTGCTCTTTGCTCTTTGGACATGTCGATTCCCAAATCGGACTTCATGCCGCCTTGGCCGCTTCTGTGATCGTTTCTGCGTGTAAACGGCTTCTTTTCTTCGTCTTTGTCTTTGTCAAAGCCGGCGCCGCCTGCATTGCGATGGAAGCCTCCCTGCCCTGCGGGTTTGCGCATGCCGCCTCCGCCAGGGAACCGATTTCCAGAAAAGCCGCCTGCCGGGCGCCTCTCGCCAAATCCGGATTGTCCCGCCGGGCGTCTTTCTCCAAATCCTTGTCCCTGTCCTGCCGGGCGTCTTTCCCCTCCGGCATTTTTCCCGTCTCTAAACCGGCGTTCACCTCCGACATTTTGTCCGCTCGGACGGCGGTCTCTTCCGGCAGAGAAGCCTGCGCTGCCTTTTTCTGCAGACTCTGCCTTTTTCGTCTCTTCCACCGCGGCAGGCTCTGGTTTTTTCTCGGGTGCAAGGGCAGTGTCTGCCTGCTTATTTTCGGTTTTCTTTTCTTCTGCCGGCGCAGCTCCGGCTTCCATTCCTCTGCGTTTTAACTGCACAGGTCTTCCTTCCGCATCAAACACAGGGCCCGTAATTGGGAGCGGTTTCCCGTCTTTATCAAATTTTCGCCGAATCGGATTGCCGTTTGCGTCAAAGAGCTGTTTACGCACCTGCACAGGCTTTCCGTCCGCGTCAAATACCGGCTCGGTAATTGGCAACGGCTTTCCGTCTTTGTCAAACTTGCGCCTAATCGGATTTCCGTTTGCGTCAAACAGCTGCTTGCGCTGTTTGCCTTCCGGAGCAGCCTTTTTTTCCGATGCCGCAGACTTTTTCGGTCTTCCAAAAAAATCTTCGGCAATCTTGATTTCCCGATCTTCAAGAAAACTGAAATGGGTCTTTACGTCCACTCCCTTTTCACGAAGATAGGATACCAGATCTTTGCTCGGAACATCCAGCTCCTTTGCCAATTCATGGACTTTCATTTTTGCCATTCAAGTTACCTCCATATTCAAATAGTCCGCAATCTTGTCTGCAATTCCCGCATCGTTAACTACTACGGATGCCCGGAACTCAAGTCCGATTGCATGACCGATTTCCTCTTTGGTTCCATAAACACAACAGGGAACCTGATAATAAGAACACATATTTTGAAACTTCTTTTTCGTATTGTTAGACGCATCCTGTGCAAGAATAACCAGCCGCGCCCTGCCTGTTTTAATGCTCTCCTCGGTTTTAAATTCTCCGCCGAAAACTTTTCCGGCTTTTCGTCCGATTCCAAGCATCGAGTAAATTCGATTTACCATTTTTTATTCCTCAGGTTTTTTCTGCCGTTTCCTGCTCCAGCTGTTCAGAAAGGGAAGAATAAACGGAATCCGGAATCGCTACTTCTAAAGAGCGTTCCAGCACCTTGCTCTTTTTCGCCTTCAAAAAGCACTGCGTGCTTTTGCACAAATATGCGCCGCGTCCGTTCTTTTTCCCAGTCAGATCCAGTACAATCTCATTTTCCGGCGTACGGATTACGCGCAGCAGTTCTTTTTTCGGCATCATTTCTCCGCAGCCGCAGCACTTTCTCATAGGGATTTTTCGTTTGCTTCCGGGTTTTTGTTGCGTCATAAGGCACCTCTTTTCGTAAACCTTTGCCTATTCCCACATCTGCTGTGCCTGCGTCTCGCTCTTTATGTCAATCTTATACCCGGTCAGTCTGGCTGCCAGACGAGCGTTTTGCCCTTCTTTGCCGATTGCCAAAGACAGCTGATAATCCGGCACAATAACACGCGCGCTCTTTTCTTCCGGATCGACCGAAACCGAAACAACCTGCGCCGGAGACAGCGCGTTTTTAATCAGAATTTCCGGATCGTCACTCCAGTTAATGATGTCGATTTTCTCCCCCTTAAGCTCCTCAACAATTACGTTTACGCGGGAACCGTTTACGCCAACGCACGCGCCGATCGGATCGACGTTTGGATTATTCGACCAAACTGCCATTTTCGTTCTCTGTCCGGCCTCCCGGCTGATACTCTTAATAACAACCGTTCCGTCCGCAACCTCGGCAACTTCGTTTTCAAACAGCCGCTTAACAAGCTCCGGATGCGTTCTTGATACCGTAATTCTTGGTCCCTTTGTCGTATCCTTTACTTCCAGCACGTAAACTTTTACGCGCTCTGTCGGGCGGAAAACTTCTCCCCGAATCTGCTCGCTCTCCGTAAGAATTGCGTCGGTCTTGCCAAGGTTAATGCTGACGTTATTTCCAATGTATCTTTGAACAATACCAGTTACAACTTCCTTTTCTTTGTTGCAAAACTGTCCGTAAATAACCTTGCGCTCTTCTTCGCGGATTTTTTGCACAACGACCTGTTTTGCTTTCTGCGCCGCAATCCGCCCGAAGTTTTTCGGCGTCACTTCCGCCCGAACGGTATCGCCAAGCGCCACGCTGTTGTGCGGGAACTTCACCTTTGCCTGCTCCAAAGTCAGCTGGCAGGTTTCATCCTCCACTTCTTCTACAATTTCGTAGGCTGCGGTAACGCTGACAGCGCCGGTTTCCCGGTTGATGGAAACGGAAATGTTGTCGGCTTTGCCAAACTCGTTTTTGCAAGCGGCAAGCAGCGAGTTTTCAATTGCTTCCAGCATTACTTCTTTGCTGATTTCCTTCTCCTTTTCTATAAGGTCCAGCGCCTCGATTAATTCCCTGTTTTCTTTTTCCACAATTGATATCCTCCTTTTGTTTTCTTTTGTTTTTATTCTACAAATGCCTGACGGATCATGGCCAGATTCGTCCGCTCTACCGTCACCGGCTTTTTCTCAATCAAAACCGTAATTTCCGTCGGGGTGTAAGAAAGCAGCTCCGCTTGGTGCTCACGGCTTCCGCAAACCGGCTGAAACAGCCGAAACTCAACCATTTTCCCAAGATTGCGTTCGTAATCTTTCTCTTTTTTTAACGGTCTTGTCAGCCCCGGAGAGCTGACTTCCAAAATGTAAGCGTCCTCAATAAAGTCCGCCTTGTCAAGCTCATCGCTAAAAGCGCGGCTGACTGTCTCGCAGTCGTTAATGGTAATGCCGCCTTCCTTGTCAATGTATGCGCGAAGGTACCAATTTCCCGCCTCCTTTACATACTCAACGTCCACCAGTTCAAAACCGTGCTCCGATAAAATCGGCTGCACAAGCGCTTCTGCGCGCGCTTCGTAAATTTCTCGCTTTGCCATTCGTCCCTCTCCACGACAAAAAAACTCGATTTCCAGCATTTAATAAGGAGTGGACCGCTGCCCACTCCTTACTAATACGATACGTTACCCTAAGAAAGTAACATAATTTTCAAGAAAATGCAAGCATTATTTTTGCCTGCGATTTGCTAATTCCTTTACAATGTCGTTCCAGTCGACGTCGCACTCTACCATCAGAACCATCAGGTGGTACAAGTAATCGGCAATTTCGTACTTTAACTCTTCTGCGTCCGGGTTTTTCGCGGCAATTACAATCTCCGTCGCTTCCTCCCCGCACTTTTTCAAAATCTTATCGATTCCCTTGTCGAACAAATAGTTTGTATAAGACCCCGGCTTCGCATGCACCTTTCGATCCATGATAATATTGTAATCCTCCGTCAATACCGACAGCGGATTTGTAGTATCGTACTCCTTGGCTGCAAGCGTTGTATAAAAGCACGACGTATTTCCAGTATGACAGGCGGCGCCCAGCTGTCGAACTTTTGCAAGCAGCGTGTCGCGGTCGCAGTCTACGGAAATCTCTTTTAAGTACTGGTAGTGCCCGGAAGTCTCTCCTTTAATCCACAGCTCCTGCCTGCTTCTGGAGTAATACGTCATCTTTCCGGTTTCAATTGTCTGGTTATACGCTTCTTCGTTCATGTATGCAACCATCAAAACGGCAAGCGTACGATAATCCTGCACGACAACCGGAATCAATCCGTCCGAACCGGTTTTAAATTCAGAAAAAGGCATACTGCTCTTTAGGCATTTTGTCTCAAGACCGGACATCGCAAGCGACTTTTTCACAGAGAGCAGATTCTTTCCCTTGTAGTAGTTCGTCGCTACGCCTTCAACGCCTTCTAACGAAAGCAGCGCTTCGATGTCGTTTCGCACAAGACTGTCGCGGATAACAACCGGCAGCGGCGAATCCGCAAAAATCCGCCGGTTTTGCTCGGTAAGCGTCACATGCTTAAAAAAGAATCCGGCAATTCCGCTGTCTTTTAAACGCTCTAAAAGAGCCGCGTCCCGATACGGATGGCTCGGCGCGTAAGTGTCCGCATTGAACTCCACCATAATTTTATTTTTGCCAAAGCGGTCAATCGCAAGCTGCACTTCTTTTTCCGGATACCGCGCATTGTAAGGAACAACCACGTGAGAAGCCCCGGTATAAAGCGCCTTTTTCACATCCTCAAAGCGGCGCACAAAGCAACCCAGATACAACGGAATGTCCACGCGCTTTAAAATCAATTTCACAGTTTGCAAAAATTCGGTTTGCGCCGTTTCGTTTTCATCGAAATTATAAATATACAGCCCGTCCGCTCCGTCGTATTCGTACTGCTGCGCAAGCTCAAGCACGTTGGAGGCGTATTCTGTTTCCGCGTTAATGTAAGCAATTATTTTTTTCATGCAATTGTTCCTTTCGTTGAGAGCACGCCTTCAATCCGCTCGTCGATTTGCGTCGCCAAATCTAGCGCCTTGCCAAACGCCTTAAACATAGCTTCCAAAATGTGGTGATTGTTCTCGCCCGAAAGCATCCGGATGTGCAAATTCATGCCCGCCGAATAAGAAACAGCGTAGAAAAATTCTCTGGCAAGCTCTACATCCATTTCGCCTAAACGATCTACCGTAGTCGCAGCGTCGTAGACGAAATACGGTCTCCCCGACAAATCGATCGCGCACAAAATAAGCGCCTCGTCCATTGGCAGCAAAAAGCTTCCGTAGCGGCGGATGCCTTCTTTGTTTCCAAGCGCCTCGCGGATTGCGCTGCCAAGCACAATGCCAACGTCTTCCACCGTATGATGCGAATCTACTTGCAAATCGCCCTGCGCCCGAAGCGTCAAATCAAACAGCCCGTGGCGGGCAAATCCGTGCAGCATATGGTCGAAAAATCCGATCCCCGTTTGAATATCGGCCTCTCCCTTGCCGTCCAGATTCAAAGTAAGCGTAATCTTAGTTTCCTTTGTGGTTCGTTCTACCGTATAAGTTCGCATGTGCGCCTCCTTTATTTTGTACTCTGCATATCGTCTAACCGTACGGCAATGGAATTCGCATGTGCCGTCAGCCCTTCCTCCTGCGCAAAGCGGATAACGTCTCTGCCGCAGGCCGCAAGCGCGTCTTTGCTGTAGGAAATGACGCTGCTTTTTTTTACAAAGTCGTCTACGCTAAGCGGTGAGAAGAACTTTGCAGTGCCGTTGGTTGGCAAAATGTGGTTTGGCCCCGCCAAATAATCTCCTAACGGCTCGCTTGCATACGCGCCAAGGAAAATCGCGCCCGCGTTTTTTATATGCGTCATCGTCTCCATCGGATTCTCTGTTAAAATCTCCAAGTGCTCGGACGCAATCTCGTTCGTCGCCGCAATCGCATCCTCCATGGATTTTGCCACAAGCACATAGCCGTAGTTTTCTAAAGAAGCAAGAATGGTATCTCTGCGCGAGAGCGTATCGGCAAAGCGCTCTACTTCTTCCGTAACCTGCTTTGCGAGTTCCTCGCTTGTCGTAATTAAGATAGCAGAGGCAAGCGCGTCGTGCTCTGCCTGCGAAAGCAAGTCCGCTGCCACGTAGCGCGGATTTGCTGTTTCGTCCGCCAGCACTAAAATTTCGCTTGGGCCCGCGATGGAATCGATTCCAACGTTTCCGTAAACAGCCTTTTTCGCAAGCGCTACGTAAATGTTTCCGGGGCCTACAATTTTATCCACTTTAGGAATGGACTCCGTGCCGTAAGCAAGCGCGGCAATTGCCTGCGCGCCTCCTACCTTATACACCGTCTCTACGCCTACTTCCTTTGCGGCTACAAGAATCGCCGGCGCTATCGTCCCGTCTTTTCTGCACGGCGTCATAATTCGAATGTCCGAAACGCCCGCTACCTTCGCAGGAATTACGTTCATTAAAACGGAGGAAGAAAGCGCAGCCTTGCCGCCGGGGACATAAACGCCTACGGAAGCAATCGGCGTCAGCTTTTGTCCAAGCAAAATACCTTCCTGCGTCGTAAACCAGCTCGTCTTTTTTTGCATAGCGTGGTAGCTTTCAATGTTTGCAATGGCTTTTCGCAGTACGCTAATAAACGCCTCATCAATTTGTTTGTAAGCTTCCGCAAACTCTTCTTTTGTTACGCGAAGCGTATCCGGCGTTAAACGGATTCCGTCAAAGCGCTCCGTATAATCAAACACAGCCTCGTCCTTTCGAAGCCGTACGTCGGAAAGAATCTGCGCAACCGTTTTTTCCTGCTCCGGATATTGGTTCGGGCTTCTGCGAAGAAGCTTTGCAAGAAGATCCTGTCTAGTTTTTTCGTTCAGCTCCACAATTCTCATTTCCGTCACTCTTCCTCCTTTGCCTGTTTCTCAAGCTCGGCCCGAATAGCGGCAATCAATCCGCCAATCCGCTCCTTTTCCATCTTCATGCTCACCTGGTTTACAACCATCCGCGCGGAAAGCGGTACGATTTCTTCCAAAACCTCCAGGCCGTTTTCACGAAGCGTCGAGCCCGTCTCTACGATGTCTACAATCACTTCCGAAAGTCCGACAAGCGGCGCCAGTTCAATCGAACCGTTTAATTTAATAATCTCCACTGTCTGGTGCTTCTGGTTATAAAAATAGTCTTTGGCAATTTTCGGATACTTTGTTGCCACACGAATCAGCTTGCCGCTGCCAAGAAGCGACCGAGCGTCCGGCGGTCCGGCTACGCACATCCGACACCTTCCAATGTTCATATCGATGACTTCGTACAGACGTCTGTTTTCCTCTAAGATGGTATCCTTGCCGACAATGCCAATGTCTGCCGCGCCGTATTCCACATAAGTCGGCACGTCGTTTGCCTTCGCAAGAAAAAACCGTATTCCAAGCTCGTCGTTTCGGAAAATAAGCTTCCGAGTGTTTTTCTCGTTCATTTCCTCGCAGCAAATTCCGGCCTGCGCAAGGATTTCCATTGCTTTTTTGGCTAACCTCCCTTTGGCAAGGGCTATCGTAATATCTCTCATATTCTGTCTTATTCCTTCCCGTCTTCTTTCACGCAAAGCGCCGCCGCAATTCCTTTTTTCCGCAAAGCGGCGATTTCTCCTGCCGCCTCTTCCATCGTCTTTTCGGTATACGATACACAGGCAACCGGCGCGGGATGGTCCGCCAGGCGGTTTTGTCTTTCCAGAGCAATCATCAGGTAATCTAACACAATCGACATGCCAATCGCCGGCGTGTCAAATCCAAACTGACCAGCAAGCTGATTGTAGCGGCCGCCCGAAGCAACCGCCTCGCCTGTTCCGTACGTAATTGCGCGGAAGATGATTCCGGTGTAGTACTTGTATTTGCTAAGCATTCCAAGGTCGAATGAAATGTATTTTTCGCATTGGTACGCACACAAAAGCGAATAAAGCTGCTCTAGACGCTCCAGCGCCTTTAGAGCGCGCGGATTTTTCGTCTGCGCTTTTGCATCGCGCAAAATTTCTACAGAGCCAAACATTTCCGGCAGTTTCACAAAAAGATTTCGAAGCGTCTGCGGAATGCTTTTGCCGGAAAGAAACGTCTGCGCACCAAAGATGTTTTTATTTTTAATCAATACGCGAAGTTCTTCCTGCTCTTCCTCTGTAAGCTCTGTTTCTTCAATCAGCCCCTTAAAAAAATCTGCGTTTCCGATTTCAATCTGAAACTCAGACAAGCCGGACGCACGCAAACAGTCTACGGTAAGCGCAATCATATCCGCATCCGCAAGAACCGAAGCGTCGGAAAACATCTCTGCTCCAATCTGCGTCGTCTCTTTTAGGCGCCCTTGGTAGCTGCTGTTATTTACAAACGTATTGCCGCAATAGCAAAGGCGCAGCGGGCCGGTTGCTTCGCGGAAGTACTTTGCCGCGCAGCGAACAACCGACGGCGTCATATCCGGCCGCAGAACAAGCGTGTTTCCGTCGCGGTCAAAAAATTTATACATATCCTTCGACGGAACCGTTCCGCGTTCCTTGTTGAAAATATCAAAAAACTCGAAGGAAGGCGTCTGGATGCCTTCAAACCCGTAAAGATGCATACAGGATGTAATTGCGCCGCGAAGCTCGTCCATCTCGCGACCCTCCGCCCCGTAAATATCGCGAACCCCTTCGGGTGTATGTAAGAGTTGTATCATTCCGATGTTCCTTTCGTCCCTTTTTCACTTTACCGAATTAAAGCAGTAACTCGATAACGCAACAGATTATAACAAACCTTTTTCGCTCTGTCAAGCATCTCTTTGCGCCAAATCCTGATTCACAAACGCCAAGTAATTAACAAACAGCGACTGGTGAACCGGATGAAGATATTTCGGATCCAGTTCTTCAAGGCGGACGCTTTTTCTTCCTCCTTGCACAGCCCGCTCATAAAAGCGAGCCAGCTCCCTGTAGCGCATGTAATAGATTTGTTCCCGCTTCCCGTAATAGATGAGCAAAAAGGCGATTCCTCCCTGCGCCTCAAAATCCTTCATATAGGCAATCTGGTGCTCGTGGACGTTTTGCAACGCAAACGTGTCGCTGGCGCACTCCTTGCAGTCAAAGCAAATGGCAACGCCCTGCGCCAGACCGATATAATCCACCGTGCTTTTCTGGTCAAAGTACGCAAGCGTAATATGACGGCTGCTTTTGTCGATTTCAATCGGCGTAATCGGCGTAGGAATTTTTTGCACAAGCGCAATGCCGCGTTCCCGGTAGTGCTCGTTTGTGCGGTTCACAAGTTCCTCAAAAAAAGAGCCGCGAAGCCCCCTTGATTTCCAGCTCATCTGCTGCCTCCTTGCTGCATAAGCGACGCCGCCTCCGGAAACTCCTCTTTAAGAACGCGCCCAAAATCTCCGCAAAGCGGTGAAAAAAATTGTCTGCCGGATAAATGCGAAAGATTTCCTGCAAACTTTGGCATTACAATTTCATAAGAAAGAAGCATTTGCGAAGAAATCCGTAACCGCTTGCTTGCGGCGCGAAAGTTTTTTTCGCCATCCGGCAAACCCGCGTATTTCGGATCTCCCAAAATAGGATGTCCAAGCGCCTGCATGACCGCGCGAATCTGGTGCGGTTTCCCGGTATCCAGTTTGATGCGCATAAGCGTCAATTCTCCGTTTGCCGCAAGCGGCCAGCCTTCGGTTTGAATTTTCTTATCTCCCGCCTTATTTTCCTGCCCGATAACAACGCGGTTTTTTGCTGCGTCTTTTTGTAAATATCCTTTGTGTACAAAAGGGGCGGTTACGGTTCCGTGTACGATGCAAAGATAATATTTCTCTATCGTACGGTCGTGCAGCGCCCTGCTTATTTGCTGCTGCGCGCCCAGCGTTTTGGCAAATAAAATCAACCCGCCTGTATTACGGTCAAGCCGGTTGCACACGGACGGCCGGAAGGTGCGAAGCATATCCGGTGTCAGCTCTCCGCCATCTGCAAGGTATTGCAGGATTTTTTCGTTGATAGACGCTTCTTCACTTTTATCGCGCTGTGAAAGAAGACCTGCCGGTTTGTAGGCAATCAGAATTTGCGCGTCTTCGTAACGGATAGCTTCTTTTTTTAGCGCTGTCTCGCAAAAGAAAAGCTCTTCTCTTTCCTGCGCCTCTCCTGCAAATTTTGCAAAAGTCTCATCAGAGAGAAAAAAACAGACGACGTCTCCGGATTTTAAAATTTCCGAGCCTTCGGCTCTGGCGCCGTTTAAGGTGATGTTTTTCTTTCTCATCATCTTGTAAAGAAAGCTCTGCGGAGCCGATTTTAGTATGCGCGCCAAGTACTTGTTCAGGCGCTGTCCCTGCTCCGCTTTTGTCACCTGCAATTGTTTCAAATGCGTTCCTCCCGTTACCGCAGCAGCGCGCGATAAGAATAAATAAATTCGTCGGTTTCCTGCCGAATGCGCCAGCGCACCTTTTCGGAATACAAATCCGCTACGCCGCATACGGCCATGCCCGCCGCTTTTCCCGCCTGTACGCCGGGCAGAATGTCTTCAAAAACGAGGCACTCCTCCGGCTTGCAGCCAATCGCCTGCGCCGCGTGAAGATAAATATCCGGCGCGGGTTTTCCGCGCAAAACTTCGCAGGACGTATGCGTGCTTGTAAAATACTCCCGCACCGAAAGCGCGTCCAAAACGGTATCGAGCAGCTCTCTGGAATTACTCGTTGCAATCCCTGTTTTTATCCCGCGCTCGCGAAGCTCTTGCAAAAACAAAAGCGCACCGTCTTTTAAGCGAACGTCGTTTTTGTAATGTTCAAACGCCATACGGTTCCAATCCGCTTTAATTTTCTCTAACGAATCCGGAATCTGAAACCGCTCCTTGAAGTAAACGGAAGTTTCATGAAAGCTCATGCCTTCAATGCACGTTTGAAGGTTTTCCGGCAAAGCAAGTCCAAATCTTCCCAAATATTCTTCGTCAATTCTCCGCCACATCCACATCGAATCGACAAGCGTTCCGTCCAGATCAAAAAGAATTCCCTTGCGATTCTCCCAAAGCGGCCGCATAGATGGGTAAATACGGTCAAGAAGCCATTTCTTTGTCACTTTAAGGTAAGCGCCCTCCTGCAAATCCTCGGGCAGCTGTAGTCCCCCGATACAAATGCGGGAGAGCTCCCGTACGTCGTTTCCAATTGCGTGAAACATCCGTTTTACCTGATGGTATTTGCCTTCCGAAATCGTAAGAAGCGCCGTCGTCTCGTTTTTAACGGGATCGTAAGACAGCTGTTTGTAAAGCGCCGGAGCCGACTTAAAATCCGAAAATTCAATTCCGGATTGCAAACGCTCCTCTCCTTCCCTGCTGACGTACCCATTCGCCACAACGCGGTACGTTTTTTCCACGTGCTTCTTTGGAGAAATGAGCTCGTGCGCAAGTTCCCCGTCGCTTGTAACAATAAGAAGCCCCGTTGTGTCTTTGTCAAGCCTTCCTACCGGGCGGCAGCGCCGCCTGGCGGATTCCGGAAGCAGCTCCATTACCGTTTTATAAAGCGCATCACTGGCAGCGGTCACGCATCCCGCCGGTTTATGTAAAAGGTAATACTCTTCCGCTTCTGCGTTAAGCAACTCTCCGCAAAAAGATATGACCGCCTGTTCGGGGTCAACCTTTTTTTCTCCGTCGGTTACGATCTGTCCATTTACAGCAACCTGTCTCTTTTTCAAAGCTTCTTTTGCCTGACTGCGCGTCATACCACCGCACTGCGCCAGACACTTATCCAATCGAATCCACATAACAACCTCGTTCCGGCTACAATAAACGCCAGCCGGGCAAATATCTGTTTTTAACGCTTCCGCCCTTTTTCTTCACAAAGCCAAGCGGAAAGCGATCCGCGCACAAAAGTACAAAACCGTCCGATACACTCTCCGGAAGCGCAATCGTCTCGCATTTTAAATAGCGGATTACTCGTTCGTCGTCTACCGAAAGAGAGCAGCAATTCGGATATTCCTGCGCCTTTAAGGCGCACGCAAGCGCTTGGGCCGGTTCAAACCGTCCTGCCTTACATTCTCCAAGCAATAGTCCGCTTCGCAAAACCCGCAGACCAGAAAGTTCGGGAAGTCCTTCCGGCAAAAGGAAGTACTTTTCACCTTTGCAAACAACGCGGGAGAAGTCCATCGGCAGCTTGCAGTCCGCAAAAAATTCGGTCAGCTCTTTGGGAAGCTTTTGCTTTGAAAAAGAATGGCTTCTCTCCGGCAGGCTTGCTTCTTCTTCGGGAGATTTTTGCAAAAGCGCCAGAAAGTGTCCTTCTCCTTCCAGCCGATGCGGAAACAGGCGCACCGTTTTTTTTATTTCTTCTCGCGGAAACCGCATCCACTCCGGTCTTCCGCTTGCAAAACCCATTTCTTCGTACGCAGCTTCCCTTTCGCTTGGAATCATTTTTGCAAGGCGCATAGACGGCTCGCGCCGCAGTAGCCAGTCAATCGTCTCCTCGTCTTCTTCCGGCGAAAACGTACAAGTCGCATACATCAAAAAACCGCCGGGGCGAAGCATGGCGACGGCGTGCGGGAGAATGTCTCTTTGCAGCTTTGCGTAATAGCCGGTTCCATACTGTTCCCAGTTTTTTCTTATGGCCGGCTGCTTGCGAAACATCCCCTCTCCAGAACAGGGCGCATCTACAAGAATTGCGTCAAAGTATTGCGGGAAGCGGGCGGCAAGCGCCGCCGGTGTTTCGCTTGTTACAAGTGCGTTTCGAACGCCAAACAGCTCCAGATTTTTAAGAAGCGCTCTTGCCCGCGTACTGCTGATATCGTTTGCAACAAGCACGCCCTCGCCCTTTAGTTTTGCAGCGAGCTCCGTACTCTTGCCGCCGGGTGCAGCGCACAAATCAAGCACGCGCATTCCTGGCTTTACGAAAAGCAAGTTTGCCGGAGTCATTGCACTTGGCTCTTGCAAGTAATACAATCCTGCGTAATACCACGGATGCTTTGAGGGCGTCACCTCATCCGGGTAAAAATAGCCGTTTTTAATCCACGGGATGGGGCGCATTTGCCAGTCTACTTTTTTTGAAAACTCCTCCGGCGAGAGCTTGAGCGTATTCACCCTTAAACCGGCGCTTGGTTTTTTTTCGTAACTTGCAAAAAAATCTGCGGCTTCTTCTTTTAGAAGAATCTTCATGCGCTCTTCAAATTGTTCCGGCAGTTGTCCCATAAGGTTCCTTTCTTCGGCTAATAAAGACTCTGCGCTCGATACCCTTCCGCTAAAATGTCAAGCTCTGTCGCAAAATGCTTCAGCCTGCTTAAATCCTGTTCCTGATAAATGCGGAAAAATTCTTCCTGCATCCGCACCGCCTCCCGGCGGCTTGCCAGCTTGTAAAGATTTTGAATCGTCACGAGAATATCGCTCACAATGCGGTCTTCTTCCTGCTGCATAATTTTTGCGGCCTGAATTTCGTCTCGAATGGACGAGAGTTCCTTATCGGTCGCAATCATGCCGTCCGCCGTATGCTGCAGGCGGCGGCTCAATTCCTCCGGCACATTGCCTCGGTATTTGTATTGCAGGGAATGTTCAATCGTACACCAGCAATTCATCCCAAGCGTGCGAATCTGAATTTCCGCATAAATCGTCTTTGGCATTTGAAGCGTCTGGACCGTGTAGCGAATTTGCATATGAAAACTTCGGTATCCGCTCTCCTTTGGATTTGCTATATAGTCGTCCTCCGACACTATTTCCATGTCTGTTCTTTTGCGAATCAAATCCGCAACCGCATAGCAGTCCTCCACAAAAGGACAAATCAGCCGAATTCCCGCAATGTCACCCATTTGCTCTTCCAGTTTGTCCAGCGGAATCTGTTTTCTCCCTGCTTTTTCCAAAATGCTGGCAATTGTCTTTACCCGCCCTTGAACGAGTTCTATCGGGCAGTAATCGTTCGCTTTTTGGAAAGCGCGCTGGACGTGATTAAATTTTATAAGCAGTTCGTCAACTGCCAAGGAATATGGCTCCAAAATTTCCCGCCATAATTGTATTTCCATAATAACCCCAACTCCTGATTCTTACTCGGTCAGCGCGACGCCATCCGGCAGCGGCGTATCGTACAGCCAATGGTGCAAAATCGCTACATTGGCCGCATAATCCGGCACCAAACAGTCTCCGCACTCTTTTGTTTCTCCGGTAAAATAGCCCTTCGCCGGAATTTGCTGCTGCAAAAGCCGATCGGTCGGGTGCGTAAGATATGCGTTAATGCACTCCGTAATCTGCTCCTCGCTCATGCTGCAAGTCAAAATTCCAAGGATTTCTTTTGTAACGGACAACAATTTTGTTTTATCGTAATCCTTATAGCTTTGGAAAATGGCGGAGAGCACCTTGCGCTGCCGCGCCGTTCTGCCGTAATCGTTGGAAACGAGCTGATCGCCGTCCATCGTAGCGACTTTTCGCACGCGGCAATAGCCAAGCGCCTGATTTCCGTTCATGCGGTTTTCTCCCGCAACCATCGTCCGATTTTTCTTGTCCGAAATGTAATTGGTTCGATTTAAATAATCCGCTTCCTCCTGCGTCAGAGAAATGCTAACGCCTCCAAGCGTGTCAATCACCGATTCAAATTCGTCAAAATTTACGCGCACAACGCCGTTAATGTAAATTTTCCACGTGTTTTGTATCGTCTCAATTAACAAATCCAGCCCGCCGTAAGCGTACGCGGCGTTGAGCTTGCAGCCGCCGTGCGCAGGAATTTCAACGTACGTATCGCGAAGCAAAGACACAAGCGTTATCCGCCCCGTTTTCAGCTGAAGGGAAACAAGGATCATCGAATCCGAGCGCCCCGCATGTGCGTCGCTGCTTCCAATTCCTTCCACGCCAACAAGCAATACATTGACAACCGACGCGTCGTATTGCCAGCCTTCGGGAACCACTTCCGGCTTTTCAAACGTCGCTTGCAACTCCTCCTCGGTAAAGCGGTTCATATTGTCCGATAAAAAACCACCAGCAAATTTCGAGAGCAAAACTTTCCAGTAATCGGTCACATAAAGCATCGTCCCAATGCAAAACAGGGAGGAAAGCAGCAGCAAAAAGAACAGCCGTCTCATCGGACGTTTTTTCTTTTGTATTTCTTCGTATTTATTTTCCGTCATAATTAGTTCTTAAAGCTATGAATCGGTGCAGGAATCCTTCCTGTGCGGTTTACAAACGTGTCGCAGGAGAACGAATTGACCGGCATAATCGGCGCATAGCCAAGCAGCCCGCCAAATTCTGCGGTATCGCCCACGCCTTTTCCGAACACAGGAATCAGCCGAACCGCCGTTGTCTTTTGGTTCACCATTCCGATCGCCATTTCGTCTGCGATAATTCCGGCAATCGTCGTATCTTTCGTATCGCCCGGTACCGCTATCATATCAAGCCCGACGGAGCATACGCAAGTCATTGCCTCCAGTTTCTCCAGTGTCAAACAGCCAATGTTAACTGCGTCAATCATTCCCTGATCTTCGCTCACAGGAATAAACGCGCCGCTTAGTCCTCCCACATAAGAAGATGCCATAACGCCGCCTTTTTTTACTTGATCGTTTAAGAGCGCAAGCGCGGCGGTCGTTCCCGGAGCTCCCGGATATTCCAGCCCGATTTCCTGAAGGATTTCCGCTACGCTGTCGCCTACCGCAGGCGTAGGCGCCAAAGACAAGTCCACGATGCCAAAAGGAACGCCCAGCATTTCCGACGCGCGCTTTGCAACCAGCTGTCCAACACGCGTGATTTTAAACGCTGTCTTTTTGATGGTTTCGCACAAAACTTCAAAGCTCTGTCCACGCGCTTTTTCGAGCGCTTTTTTCACAACGCCGGGGCCGCTTACGCCAACGTTAATCACAGCGTCGGCTTCCGTAACTCCATGAAACGCTCCCGCCATAAACGGATTGTCGTCCGGCGCGTTGCAAAATACAACGAGTTTTGCGCAGCCGCAGGAATCCCGGTCTCCGGTTCGCTTTGCAGTCTCGCAAATAATGCTTCCCATAAGCCGTACAGCGTCCATATTAATTCCGGTGCGCGTAGAGCCAAGGTTTACGGAGCTGCAAATCCGCTCCGTTGCCGCAAGCGCCTCCGGAATAGATTCCATAAGCAGCCGGTCCGCCGCCGTCATTCCTTTTGCAACAAGCGCAGAATATCCGCCGATAAAGTTGACGCCGACCTGCCGTGCCGCGCGATCCAGCGTTTTCGCAATGGAAACAAAATCCTCCTTGCTCCGGCAGGCACAAGCTCCAACGAGCGCAACGGGCGTTACGGAAATACGCTTGTTGACAATCGGAATACCGTACTCTTTGCTAATCTCCTCGCCGGTAGAAACCAACTCTTTTGCAACCGTTGTAATCTTTTGGTATATTTTTTCGTTCAGCCTGCCCAAATCGCTGTCGATGCAGTCTAACAGGGAAATGCCCAGCGTAATCGTGCGTACGTCTAGGTTTTCCTTCTCAATCATCTGGTTCGTTTCTATAATTTCGCTTCGGTTCAGCATACTACCTCTTCCTCCATGCAGTCATCAAATACGGTGCATCATATTAAAGATATCCTCCAACTGGATTTTTATGACACAGCCAATTTGACTTCCAATTTCTTCCAGTTGTTCCGCCAACATGTCGTACGATACTTCAGCCTGCGCCACGTCTACAATCATCATCATGTTAAAGTATCCCGAAACAATCGTCTGAGAAATATCCAAAACGTTTACCCGCTTTTCTGCCAGATAAGTACAAACCTTTGCGATAATTCCCACGCGGTCCTGTCCGATTACGGTTATAATTGCTTTTTTCATCTGTTCTCCTCCTGCTGCCTATACTCTTATGAGCTCCGTCGGCTCGTCTCTTTTCGCTACCATAAGATGCGGCCGTTCACTTTTGTAATGCCACGCTTCCCGCAATTCGTTTTCCATCGTCTGATAAGCGAGCTCTGGGTAATTATTTTCCTTACTCAGGTGCGCCAGCACAACGGCTTTTAATCTTTCGTGCAAAAGGCTGCGCACAACGGTAGCGGAATCGTCGTTGGACAAATGCCCATACTCGCCTAAAATCCGCTGCTTTAACGGATAAGGATAAACGCCGACCAAAAGCATGTTCCGGTCGTAGTTGGACTCTATGTAAAGCAGGTTTGCATCCCGAAGCTGTTTTGCAACGCTTTCGTCTACGTACCCCAAATCCGTCGCCATAGCAATTTTCGTTTCGTCTTCGCAAAACGTATAAGCGACCGGATTTGCAGCGTCGTGAGGAACCGAAAATGCTTTTACCTTCAGGCAGTCAAAGCACAAAGTTTCTCCCGGACAAACAGGATGAAGAAGCTGTGTCGGCAGGGATGCGCCCTGTGCGCTTTCGCGTATTTTGCGCAGCGTTTCCACGGTTGCGTATACAGGGATGTTATATTTCTTCACAAGCACGGGCAAGCCTTTGATATGGTCGCTGTGCTCGTGCGTAACGAAGACGGCCCGCAGGTCTTCTCCTTGAATCCACTGCGTTTGTAGTCCGGCAAGAATGCGCTTTGTGCTAATTCCCGCATCCACTAAAAACTTTCCTGCCTTTGCACCAATACAGACGCAGTTTCCGCTGCTGCCGCTTGCAATGCTAAAAAACTCCACTCATCTTCCTCCTGCTCTGTCTTTTGCAAATTGCCATACCTGTGTATTATAACACAACTTTTCCGGCATCACAACGAAAGATTGGAATCCATTTCATGAAACAGATGTTTCAGCTGGCAAAGCAGCTGTGCATCGTCCGTATCCTTTTCATTATAAATAGTTCTTTGACAAACAGACGCAAACTGCACGGGATCGGACTGGCTTTGCATTACCTGCGAAATACGCTCCCTCGAATATCCGCGCGCCGCAAGCCGCTCTTTTCGCGTATTTTGGGACGCGGTTACGTGCCAGAGTTCGTCGCAAAAGTTCCGGTATTCGGCTTTGTCTGCAATTGCCGATTCCACAACCGCAACCACGCAGCCGTCCCGCTCGTACGCATCCAAAAGCTCCCGAATCTTTTGTATGGTCGCCGGATGCACAAGCCCGTTCAGCTTTTTTAATGCTTGCTCGTTAGAGAAAACAAGCTTCGCCATCTTAACGCGGTCTAACGTCCCGTCTTCTTTTAAATATTCCGCGCCAAACGTCGCCGCAATCTTGGAGAGAATCGGCGAGCCTGCGTGCATTAACGATTTTGCCACCGAATCGGAGTCAATCACCGGATAGCCGAAATTTTGCGCAAGCAAGTGGCACACGTAGCTCTTTCCGCTTCCGGCGCCGCCGGTAATTCCAACGACTTTCATGCAAGCTTCCTCCTATTTCGCCTCATACCAGTTGTTTCCTTCGTGAATATCCACCTCAAGCGACACCAAAAGATCCGCCGCATGGGTCATTGCTTCTGCAAGCAGCTTCTTTACTTGTTCCACTTCTTCTTTTACCGTCTCAATCAAAAGCTCGTCGTGCACCTGAAGCAAAAGACGCGAGCGAAGTCCCTGCTCCTTTAGCGCACGAAAAACGCGCAGCATGGCAATTTTAATAATATCCGCCGCCGTTCCTTGAATTGGCATATTCATAGCAACCCGCTCTCCAAAGGCGCGCTGCATAAAATTGGAGGACGAAAGCTCCGGAATGGGGCGAATTCGACCATATAACGTTTTTGCCTCTCCATTTTGTCTGGCATCCGCAACAAGCTGATCCAGATACTGCTTTACCTTTTTATAACGCGTGAAGTAATTTTGAATATATTCCTCAGCCTGTTTGCGCGGGATATTCAAATCCTGTCCCAACGAAAAGGAACTGATTCCGTAAATGATTCCAAAATTCACGGCCTTAGCGGCGCTTCGCTGCTGGTTCGTCACTTGTTCGTAAGGCACGCCAAAAACCTGCGACGCGGTCGAACGATGAATATCTTCCTGATTTTGGAAGGCTGCAATCAGCGATTCGTCTCCCGACATGTGCGCCATCAGCCGCAGCTCAATCTGCGAATAGTCTGCATCCAGAAACACAAAGCCCTCTTCCGGAACAAACACCTTTCGAAGCGCTCTTCCAAGAGCAAAACGGATAGGAATATTTTGCAAGTTCGGTTCCGTGGAACTTAACCGCCCCGTAGCCGTAATCATCTGGTTGAAGCTGCTGTGAATTCTTCCGTCCTCCCGGATGCAATCCTTCATTCCGTCCACGTAAGTGGATTTTAGCTTCGTCAGCTGCCGGTAATGAAGGACGCGGCGCACAATTTCGTATTCCTCCTGAAGCTTCTCCAAAATATCCGACGCGGTCGAATACCCGCTTTTTGTCTTTTTCCCGTACGGAAGCTTCAGCTTTACAAATAAAATTTCTCCCAGCTGCTTAGGGGAGTTAATGTTAAATGTCTCTCCGGCAAGGCGATATATTTCCGCTTGTTCTTCTTCAATAGCGGAAACCATCGCCTCCCCGTAGGCAACAAGCGCTTCATAATCCGCGCCAATTCCGTTTTTCTCCATTTCATAAAGCACCGGAACAAGCGGCAGTTCAATCGTCTCGTAAAGCGTTGTAAGTCCTTTGCTTGCAAGCTCCTCGTCAAGCTTTTCCCGTGCCGAAAGCGAAAACAGGGCAAGTTGTGCGCCGCTAAGCTGCTCAAAACGATTCTCAAACCAAACGGCAGCCACCTCTAACGGGCCATGCTCCGTTGTGAGCGGGCGAAGCAAATAATCGGCAAGGCACAAGTCAAATACGCTCCGGCTGTCCTTTGGAAGAACCGGCAAGTGGGCCTTAAAGTCCCAGACCGCATAGCGCATACCTCTTTTTGCCAAGGCTTCCAAACGCTGCGAAAGCAGCTCTTCGGAAAGGAAATTGCCAATTTCTACGCCGTACGCCGTATGTCCGTTTGCCAGCCACCAAACCGTATTTTCGTTTGTAACCTCGCGGAAGATGCCAATCCATTCGCCTTCCCATGCTTCCCCGCAAAGCACCTGCTCTGCCCGCGCCAAATCCGCGATACGCTCTATATGCTCCGGCTTTTTAAAGCCTTTCTCCTCTGCCGCACCGGCGTCGCAGCCCGCAGGAAGATGCAAGCTTGTAATTTCCAGTTCCCGCAAAATTCGGTCGGCTTCCTGCCAATTGGGCGCCAGCTTCAAGTCTGCAAGCGATTCGGATACCGGCAAGTCGGTACAAATTGTCGCAAGCTGCCTGCTTAAATTCGCTGCCTTTCTGCCAACAAGCTCTTTGTCGTTTTCCTTTAACAAAAAAGAGAGCGGATTACGTTTTATGGAAAGCTCCTGTTTCCACTGCGCCGTGATGTGCGCATAGCCGGATTGCGCGTCCGCGTCAATCGCCTCGTACAGCGCTTCAATTGAACCGTAGTGCGCAATAAGCGCCACTGCGGTCGCCGGGCCAACGCCGGGAACTCCTTTGATGTTGTCCGCATTGTCGCCCATAAGTCCTTTAAGGGCGGCAATAGAGGCCGGCGGCACGCCGTATTCTTTTTTCACAAGCTCCGGCGTTAAAGGAAATACTTTCTCCGGACAGTTTGCCTCTTCTTTTGTCATGTGATATTTTTCAAACAATTCGTCGGCTTTTTTTTGCGCGGACAAAAGCATCCAGATGGTCGTATTCTCTGACGCCAGCTGCAGGTAGTCGTGATCTTTTGTCAAAATGCAAACCGGAACTTCGGCTTCAAACTTCCGCGCCAGCGTTCCGCTAAAATCGTCCGCTTCGTAACGCATGTCCATAAATTGCCGAATGCCCATGCGCCCAAGAATTTCCTGCATTTTCGCAAACTGTTCGGCAAGCGGAGGCATCGTCTCGGAACGATTCGCCTTGTAGTCCGCATACAGCTTCCGCCGAAACGTATCTCTCGTTAAATCCCATGTAACGGCAAGATAGGCCGGTGGCTGCTGCTGCATAATCTTAAACAGCGCCCGCAAAAACCCATAAATGCCGTTTGTAAAAACACCGGTAGACGTTTTCATGATTTTATGATAAAACCGCTCGCGTTCTTCGGGCGTCTTTGCCATTAGCACCTCTCTTGGAAGGTTGCCGTAAAACTGCGTTGACAATAAACTCGAACCATCAATAATCAAAAGGTAATCCTTGCTCATTCCTGTCCCATCCTCTCTTCGTCCGGAAGCTCTTTGTTTTGCTCGGCCTCAAGCTCGCGAAGTTTTGCAATCACTTCTTCGTTATACTTTTGAATTGCCTGGTAAACTGGGTCGCGCGAACGGTCAATCCCGTAGTAGTCAAGAGAAAACCGAGACTCCTGCGTAGAAGGCAGATACGTGCGGAAAACATTTTTTGTATTCGTTAGACCAATCGCAAACCCGGATACGACAAACAAAAGCAGCGTAACTACGCGAAGAAAGCGGATTTTTCTGGCATGGCGCATAAGCTGCTGCCTGTTTTTTGCTAAATCGCGCTGCACTTCGGAGTTGTAGTCGTCCGAAAAGTCTTCCCCACGGTTTAATTGCTCAATGGCCGTGCAAATCGCGTACTGCACCTGCAAATCGTCCAGACAAGTTTTGCACTGCTGCATGTGATCCAAAAACTGCGGCAGCTTTCCGGCAGGGATTTTATGCTCAATATAAGCCTCTATCAGTGATTTTGCTTCCTTACAATCCACAGCTATCCTCTCCAAAAATTTTTTTTGGGTATTGCAAAATGAAAAGTCCTATGGTAAAATGCCATTCGTTAGCGGATGTGGCGGAATGGCAGACGCAGCAGACTCAAAATCTGCCGAGTTCACGCTCGTGCGGGTTCAAGTCCCGCCATCCGCATTGGGAAGTCGTTTGGACTTCCCTTTTTTTTTGCAAATTTACGCTTCTCTATCTGTCCCCGCGCCCGCTTCGCCGATAATTTGCCGGTACAGTTCCATTCCGTAGCCGGTGCTGCTTGGTTCTCCGGGCAAAATCCGAAACGTTCTAGTCCCGTCATCGAGCCGCTGCGCCTGCAAAAACTGCGTGCGCTCCCACGCTTCCTCGTACGCTTTTTTTACAAACGCATAAATATGCGTGACAAAAAAGCAGGTAATGCCGTTATCGTAAAACGCCCGGACAATTTCCTCGGCAATATTCGCCCCTTCCCGCTCCGATGTCGTGGCAAACGACTCGTTTAGTAAAATAAGCGAGCCGGTCTTTACGCGGTCAATAATCTTACTAAGCCTTGAGAGTTCTTCTTCGAGCTTCCCGCTTGTCATCGTAATGTCTTCGTTTCGGATAAAGTGCGTATAAATGCCGCGGTAAATGCACGTCCGAAACGTGCCCGCCGGTACAAACAAGCCGCTTTGCGCCATTAATTGCGCCGTGCCTACGCTGCGTAAAAAAGAAGTCTTTCCGCCTTGGTTCGTTCCTGTAACAAGATAAAGCAGCACTTCTCCGTCCGACAAACGGTTCGTCACCGGTGTGCGAAGCGTCTTGATTGCAAGACTTAAGTCATACAAGTCAAGTGCCATCGGGCTTTGCTGCTCAACGTCAAATTCCGGAAAGCAAACCGGAAACGTCATGCCGGACATATGCGTATGCAAATTCGCGCAGCCGTAAAGAAAGGCAAGCTGCGAACGAAGGCTCTCAAACAGACGCTGAATTTCTCTGGAAAAAGAGTCAAAGTAATTGGCAATATGAAGAAGCCCTGCATTTTCTAGGTCTTTGCAGTCCGCAGAAAGACGCAGATCATCGTAGTTGATTCGGATTTCGTCTTTTTTTATCAGGGTCGAAAACAGCGACTCAATCTTGTCAAATTTGTGCTTGCTTTGATACTCCGCAACCGAATTTACAAGAAATCGCTCGCTTTTTAGTCCGGCGCCAAGCTGCGCGCTGATTTGGATTTCTCCGCCTACTTGCAGCGCCTGCAGCGTCTGACGCTTTTGATGGATCATTTGCATGAAATTCGAATCGAATTCCTGCAAAAACGTATCGTAAAACTCGCGGAAATTTTCTGAGTGAAAGTGTCCGTACGTGTTCGTAATCTCCGCTTTTAGTTTTTCAAGCCCCACCGCCAAAATATCAAGCATCTCAATCGAATCAATCACACGGATGGCAGCGGACGGATTTCCGCGCTTTTTTAAGCGGTCCTTGTAATTACTCAAATCCGTAACAACTTCCGCTACCGTTACGTAAAGTTCCAGAATGCTCTTTTTATTTTGCAAAACGTCTTCAATCGCCTTTTGGCGATATTGGATAACCGAAAGGTCCGTAAGCGGATCCAGTAAAATCCTCCGGCACGACTGATAAACGTACCGATCCTGCTTTGCCATAATCTGTAAAATAGAATCGAGCTGCAAATCCTCGAATAAGTCGTTTGGAAACGGCGCAACGGTTTCGTAGACGTTTCTATCTTTTGGTTGTAACAAATGTACCTTCATGCAGTTCCTCGCTACCCGTTCTTTTGAATCCGATAGTTAATATGGCTGTAGTCAAGCTTGTACTTGTCTGCTATGGAATTCGCAAACGCAATTCCGTTTGCCTCCTTACGAACAATGCGAAACGTCCGCCGAAACGTTCCGTCTTCCACAACCGTTGCTACTAGGCTGACGTAATCGTCGGAATCGCCGGCCAGCTCATACGTATGCGTCACGCAAAAGCAAATAGCGTGCACGTTCTTTAAAAGCGTTTGCATAAGCGCGCGGCTCATCGCCAGCGCATCCATCGTTGGCGCGGATGTGAAAAGCTCGTTCATAATTACAATGCTGCGGTTTCCAATTGTCTCAAGCATTGCCTGAACGCGCCGCAACTCCGTATGCAGGCGGCTTTCGACGTTAATTCCGGCATTTTTGCAGGAAAACAACGTATAAATTTGATTGACAAAAGGAAGTTTCGCAAGACGGCCCGGAACGCGAAAGCCCATCATGCCTAGATAAAACGCTTGTCCAAACGCTTTTGCAAGCGTTGTTTTGCCGCCTTGGTTCGGTCCCGTTACGATAATCGCTTTTTCGAAATTGGCTTTCATAATGTCGTTAAACACGACTTCTTTTTTAATTTCCGCGTGGTGTATGGCAAGCGCCATATCGTAGCAGTCATCCAGATAAAGCTCCTTGTCCTTTACAATAAGCGGAACAGTAAACGGGAACCCTTTTTCCTCTAGCTTCTCTTCAAATTCAAGCACCATCAGATAAAACCGGATTTCCCGTATAAAATCAAGCGTCTCCTGCGTGACAATCTCTCTGCGTATTCCGCAAAAAGTTTCCAAATCGCGAAAGAGAACTCGGTTGTTTTTGTAAAACTGGTTTAGGATAAATTCTTCCAGGGGAGAAAGTTCCATTCCGGAAGAAAAAGGACTTCCCTCAAAATATACCGGAGACGGGTCGGCGTTTCCATGCGCAAACGCATCGCGAATCGGAAAGCAATAATCTGTATCGTCGTATTGAAACGTAAGCGTCGCCCGGTCTTTGTTAATCGTAAGGTGATAGCGCATCGCAAGGAATTCACGGTTTAGATTTTGCGATTTCCCGCGCAGCTTCTGCACTTCCTGCGAGCTTAAAATTTCAAAAAACCTCTGGTGCGCGGCGTAAAACGCTTTCGCTCTTGGCTGCACTTCGTTAAAGCGGGTGCAAAGATCCTCAAGCGCCTGATAATACGTCAAAATACCGTCCAGCCGCCATTTCCACTTCTGCGCAGAAATCGATACCGCCTCGGAAAACTGCAAATAGCGAACCGCCGTCGTCACGCCTGCAATAAAGTCGGTTACGGTCGCGCGAATCGCAGGGTCGCGCAGATCCCGGCTAACTTCCTGCCGGTAACGGCTCGTCTCAAAATCCGGCGAAGTCCAGTAAAAATACGGTCGCAGCTCCTGCTCCTCCCGTACAGCCATCACGTTGGAAATTACGTAATCCAAACTCAGATCTTCCATAAAATCTGGCTTTACAAGCTTTGCAACTTCCTCGTACGAAAGCGGTCTGTCCGGACTCATTAAACTGATCATACTACTCCTCATTTCCGGTGAACAATCGTCCTACTCTTTTAGCAAAATCGTACCAATCTTCGACAAATCCACATGCGTATACATAGATGTGTCGCTCCACTGTATCATATAATCCCGATTTCCCTGTCCATGCGAATCGTTAATTCTTACGTCAAAGCCAATCGTTGTCTCTTTCGACGGGCGAATGATCTGAAAAGGAATCTTCATTTCCACAATATAACCGTCTTCCGTCTCTGCTGCTGCCGCAAGAAAGCTCTCTTCGTTTGCACCGCTGCCGTACTTTACTTCACCGGCACGCGACACTAGATAATGCTGGTCACCGGCGCCGTATGCAGATGGCAGATTCCCTGCCTCGTTCAGAAACACTTCCACGCAGTCTTTTCGAGAAAACAGCTCGGAAGAAACGTCGTACGTTGCATCGACTACGCGTACCAAAACGTAGAGCGCATCATCCGTCCAAATCACCTGAAACGACCCGGTCGCTCCGTTCTCTCCCCAAGAAACGTTTTCGATAGGAATCTGGCTATACCAGTTCCACGCTTCTTCCACACTTGCATCTACGTCGATTCGCAGAATTTCGGAAACGCTGGCCGACTTGTCGGTTTCAGGAACATTGTAATGCGTCTCCTCATCCGGCGGTATGACCGTAGCATACGGCGTAGGCGTAGGCGTCGCCGTGCAAGACGGCGTAGGCGATGCGCTGGGCGTTAGAGAAACTTCCGGAGGCGTCGGCTCCGGCGTAGCTTCCGGCGTAGGCGTCGGAACGGGCGTAGGCGAGGGCGCATCGGTCGGCGAAACTTCGATCGTAGGCGTCGCCGTATCGGTCGGCGTATCCGTCGGCTCCGGCGTGGGCGTATCTTCCGGCGTTACGGGAGCAGCCACGTCCTGCGTAGGTTCAGCAGTCGGCGCATCTGCATTTTCTTCCTGTTCGGCAAAAACCTGCCTGGCACAAAGAAAGAGAAAGGAGACAAACAGCAAAAAACCAGCCGCTGCAAACAAGAAAAAGCCGGCATGAGATTTTTTATTCATCGGTTTCATTGCTCTCTCCTTCCTCCTTCACGTCTCCAAGTGTCAAAAGACCTACGCCGTGCAAGTTCACATCGGTGTGCGAACTTCCGTCGGACCATTGCAGGGCGTAGCGCAGTCTCGCATCCTGCGCGTCGTTTACGCGCACGTCAAAACCAATCGTTACACCTTGCTCCGCCCGAATCGTCAAAAGCGGAATCGACGCTTCCGCGTAATAGCCGATGCATTCGCCGTTTTCGTCCACTTCTTCGTAACAAACCGCGCGAAAACCTTCTTCATCGCAGCCGGTGCCTCTGTATAAGATGCCCTCGCGGTCTACCGCACAGTAAGAGTCGCCAATTCCGTAGCGTTCGTTTTTCTGTCCGTTTTCATTCAAATAAAAGACAACGGAATCTTTTTTCAGATAATCGGAGCCGGAAACGTCGGGCGTTGTATCTGTTACATGCACCTGGACATAAATCCTGTCTTCCGACCATATAAACTTATAGGACGCTTCCGTGCTTCCTTTTCCCCGAACAACCGTCTCTATAGGTATAGACTCGCAGCTATCCCATATCGGTTCGTAGCCCCCGGACAGCATCGGCGCGAGACGATACGACTCTGCAGATACCGGATGAACTACCGGGTCCTTCGTCGCCCAGGGCGTCGGGGTATACGTCGGCAGAATGGTAATGCCCTGTGGCTGCGTAACGCTTTGGCTGCTTCCTGTTTTTTGACATCCAACGACCAGAACAAGGATCAGCAAAATACAACTCCCTGTTTTGATAAGTCCTCTCATGTTCTCCGATTCCTCTCTTCTAGCGCGCTGCGCAATTTTGCGATCGCTTTTTTTTCAATCCGGCTGACATAGCTTCTGCTAATGCCAAATTTGCCGGCCACTTCTCTTTGCGTATATTCTCTTCCGGTTGTAAATCCGTACCTAAGCTGTAAAATCTCGTATTCCCTTGGCGAAAGCTGTTCTTTCATCGCTTTGCGAAGCGCCCGGACATCGTCTTCCATTACAAGCCGTTCGCTCAAGTCTTCTTGCGGTTCCTCCATAATGTCAAGCAAATGAATTTCTTTTCCTTCTTTGTCGCTGTTTATGGAGTCGTTTAGGTACACTTCCCGGTTCTGTTTTTTATTCCCCCGGATTGCCATCAGTATTTCGTTTTCAATGCATCGGGAGGCATAGGTTGCAAGACGAATTCCCTTTGTATTGTCAAAGGTGTCAATCGCTTTAATCAGCCCAATAATTCCAATGGAAAGATAATCATCCATATCCCTTTCAGGGAAACCGTATTTCTTTGCAATGTGCGCAACAAGGCGCAAGTTATGCCGTATCAGGACGTCCCGTGCCTGCCGGTCTCCGTTTTGAAGAGCAGCTACCGCTTTCGCCTCTTCTTCGGCGGCCAGAGGTTTTGGAAATGCTTTCACACAAGACTCCGGATTCCAAGATGTAACAGATTATGCGAAGCGGACGCAAAAATTGCTTTTCCATCAAGAGCCTTTTTTTCTCAGAATATCGTATTCGGCTGCCGGCTCGGACAAACGGACAAACACTGTCTGCTTAGGGTGCGGGCAGGACTGCATCGGCGTCCCGTTTGCATCGCGCATTTCCAGAACCTGCGCTGTGCAGTTGCCGCCGTCCGGCCGCATAATTTCAATCTCTTCGCCAACCGAGAACTTATTTCTTTGTTCGATCCGGACAAAACCGTCTTCCCATCCGGATACAAGTCCTAAATAAACGTATTCTCTGTTGTAAAAGTTATCTTCGTACACTTGCGCGTCCGTCCCCGGTTTTCCGTAGAAGAAGCCGGTCGTGTAGCTTCGGTAAGTGCATTTGCTAATTTCTTCCTGATACCACGAAAGATTTTGCGCATAGCGTTTCGGGTCTTCCAAAAAGTCGTCAATCGCCTTGCGGTAAGTTCTTGTTACGACGGCAACGTAGAGCGCCGTCTTCATCCGTCCTTCGATTTTAAAACTATCGATACCGGCATTTACAAGATCCGGAATGTGCGATACCATACACAAATCCTTGGAGTTGAAAATGTATGTCCCTCTCTCGTTTTCCTCTACCGGAAAATATTCACCGGGGCGTTTTTCTTCCATCAGGTAGTATTTCCAGCGGCAAGGATGCGTGCAGGCTCCCTGATTTGCGTCCCGCCCGGTCATGTAGTTGGAAAGCAAGCAGCGTCCGCTGTAAGAGATGCACATTGCGCCGTGCACAAACGTTTCAATTTCCAGCTCCGGCGGAATCTTCTCCCGCAATTTAGCAATTTCCGCTAAAGAAAGTTCTCTGCCGCTTACGACGCGCACGGCTCCCTGACGGTGCCAGAAGCGATACGTCATATAATTTACGTTGTTAGCCTGCGTACTGATATGCACCGGAATTTCCGGGCAAAGTTCCCGCGCAAGCAAAAACACGCCGGGGTCGGATATAATAAGCGCGTCGGGCTTTTCGTTTGCCAATGTAGCAAAATATTCCCGAATCCCGGGAATATCCTCGTTGTGCGCCGTAATGTTCGCAGTTACATAAAGCTTCTTTCCGTGTGCATGCGCAAAGGCAATCCCTTCGCGCAAATCCTGCGTTGAAAAGTTTTTGGCCTTTGCACGCAGACCATACAGTTCTCCGCCGACGTAAACCGCGTCGGCTCCGTAAATAACGGCGACTTTTAAAACTTCCAAACTGCCCGCCGGAATTAGCAGCTCCGGTTTTTTCTCCGTCCTCATGCTCTTCCTCATTCCTGTGTATGCGTATGCTCTGTCTGTTTCACCGATACTGCCATGCCGTCTCCAATCGGAAGCAAAACCGTTGTTAAGCCGTCCCATGCAAACAGACTTTCCACGTATTCACGCATACGCATGTGAATCGTTCGGTTTCTGCGTGTAACGGTAAATTTGGAGTCCGCTAGGCTGCTCTCCTGAAATACATTATCTGTAACAAGCAGCCCGCCTTTTGAAAGCATGGAAAAAAGGTACGGCAGATAAACTCCGTATTGCGCTTTTGCAGCGTCTAAGAAAATAAAATCATACCTCTTTTTTTCTTCAAAGAGCAGGCGCAAAACGTCCGCCGCGTCGCCCTCTAACAGTTGAATTTGCTCTTTTCCAAGCCGCGAAAAATTCTTTTTCGCTTCTGCAATTCTTGCCGGAACTTTTTCGATTGTCGTAATGTTTGCTTCTGGAAGAAGATCGCTTAAAAAACACGCGGAAAACCCAACTGCCGTGCCGACTTCCAAAATTTCTTTTGGCTGACGCAAAACCGCCAAAAAGCGAAGCGGCGCCTGCGCTTCCCTGCGGATAATCGGAACTTCTCTTTCCTCTGCATCCTTTCGAAACGCTTCCATCTCGTCCGATAAATTGGGCTCAAAAGAGAGCAGGTAGTCGGAAATCCGCGGGTTTTGAAGCATTGTAGCAATCATTGCAGCATATCCTCCAAAGGAACCGAAGGCAGGCTTGAGATTGCGTCTAAAATCTCTCCGTACGTCATCGAGGAGTTCAGCACATATGTCCCCGGTTGGATGTTCGCATCGTTTAACTGCGCCTTAATGAAAAACGCCAGCTCGTTTTGAACCAAACCGCTTCGCTCCATTTTCTTTGCAATTTCGCGCGTGGAGTCTCCGGAGGCGATATAAAATTCAATCTCTTCCCCGTCCTCCTGCTCGGCAACCGAAACAGGGCCGAATATCTGATAGCAGAAATCGTACGCATACCGACAGGACTGCACTACAACGATACTGACCGTTACGTACAGCAGCAAATCAAAAAATAACCGAATCATGCCGTTTGACATTTTCAGAATAAATTTGCCGGATTCCGATGCCTTTTTTTTCATACTCTCCCCTTTTCTGCCGTTTTATCCGATATCAATTACAGCCGGAACAATCATCGGACGACGCTTGATTGTCTTCCAGAAATAGTCCATCAAGTTGTTGCGGATTTCGTTTTTCACGCGACCAATGTCAAAGTGGCTGTCGCTTACGTAGCGATTTAGCGTTTCCTCAATCACTGTCTTTGCGTTTTCCAGCAAATCCTCCGCTTCTTTTGCAAAGACGAAGCCGCGCGTTAAAATTTCCGGCTCGCTTAATACCAAATGCTCCGTTGTGTCCATTGCAATAGTGACAACGACGATTCCGTTTTCCGAAAGATACTGGCGTTCCTTTAGTACGACGTTGCCCACGTCTCCAACGCCAAGGCCGTCTACAAGAACGCTTCTTGCAGGAACGCTGCCGGTAATCACCGCTTTCTTTCTATTCAGTTCCACCACGTCGCCGGATTTCATAATTACAACGTTCTCCGGATTCATTCCAAGCTGACAAGCCAGTTCCTTTTGCGCAATCCGGTGCCGGTACTCGCCGTGAATCGGAAGCGAGAATTGCGGTTTTACAATTCGGTAAATCAGTTTTATATCTTCCTGATTTGCGTGGCCGCTCACGTGCGTATCCTGAAAGATTACCGTAGCGCCAAGCATCGACAAATCGTTAATTAACTTAGAAACGCTCTTTTCATTTCCAGGAATCGGCGTCGAACTGATAATCACAACGTCTCCGGGCATAATGGATACTTTTCGGTGCGAAGACGCGGCAATACGCGAAAGCGCCGCCATCGGCTCTCCTTGGCTTCCAGTCATAATCAAAACAATTTGCTCATCGGGATAATTTTTTATTTCTTCCAGCGAAATAAGAAGTCCGTCCGGAATACGGATATATCCCAGCTCCGAAGCCGTAGAGACAATGTTGATCATGCTCCGGCCTTCAATAGCAACTTTCCGGTGGTATTTTTCCGCAGAATTGATAATCTGCTGAACCCGGTCTACGTTGGAAGCAAACGTCGCTACAATAATCCGATGGTTCGGATTTTCCATAAAAATATTGTCAAAAGTTTTTCCAACCGTCTTTTCCGACATCGTCAGCCCCGGCTTAATAGCGTTCGTGCTGTCGCACAAGAGCGCCAAAACGCCTTTGCTGCCCAGCTCGCCAAGGCGCTGCAAGTCAATAGTTTCGCCGTACACCGGCGTAAAATCCACTTTAAAGTCTCCGGTGTGAATCACTGTCCCCGCCGGACAGGAAATCGCAAGCGCACTTGCATCCGCAATGCTGTGATTCGTGCGGATAAATTCCACGCTAAGCTCTCCGAAGTTTACAACATCTCCGTAATTTGCCACGCAAAGCTCTGTCTTCGTTGGCATCACATGTTCGCTAAGCTTATTTTCGATAATCGCAATTGTCAAGCGGGTTCCGTAAACGGGAACCGGAATTTGCTTTAATACATACGGCAGTGCGCCGATGTGATCCTCATGCCCGTGCGTAATAATAAACGCCTTCACGCGGCTTAAATTGTCCCTTAAATACGTCACATCCGGGATCACAAGGTCAATCCCCAGCATATCCTCTCCGGGAAACGCTAGTCCGCAGTCTACCACTACAATCGAATCCCCATACTCAAATGCAGTGATATTCATTCCTATTTGTTCCAAGCCTCCCAACGGGATAATCTTTAGTGTTCGACTTGTACTTTTTTGTTTCATATAAATCCTTTCTTTTTTTCACTCAATCTGGACGTCTTCCAGCAGCTCCTCAAATACGTCAGCGATAATTCGCAACTCCTTCTCATCCGATACCATTTCGTATACAATATCCGAACCTTCTTCGGAAATTTCTTTTAAAATGTACGTTTCTTCGTCTTCCTCGTTTTCCGTAACAAGCAGATAGTTCACACCTCCCACGCGTGTCTCTGAAATTACGTTAAACAAGACAACTTCGTTGTCTTCAGTTACAAAACGAATTGTCGGTTCCTTTTCGCTCACGGATCTCTTCCTCCAATTCCTTTCTTGCTTCTTCGTGTTCGCGCAAGTAGTCCATATACGACTGCAAAATGATTGCGGCAGCAACTTGGTCAACTACTTCGCGTTTTTTCTTCCAACCGGTGTCGGCAGCGTCCAAAAAGCGGTGCGCCATTACCGTCGTCAGACGTTCGTCCCACAAAATCACGGGAAGACCTGTTCTTCGGCGCAGCGCATCGGCAAACTCTTCGGAGAGCTTTGCACGTTCTCCAATGGAGTTGTCCAAATGCTTTGGATATCCTACTACAAGCGCATCTACGTTTCGCTGCGCAATCAGCTGTTCAATCCGCTGATACGTCTGCCGAAGCTTATTCGCATGTTTTCTTCGAATCACTTCTACGGCCTGTGCAGTCAAAAACAAATCGTCGCTCACTGCCGTTCCTACGGTTGCGGAACCGTAGTCCAGTCCCATCAGCTTCATACGCTCCTCCGGGTTTACTTCAAATGCAGGTCGATGTAATCACGCAGAAGTTCCTCAATGATTTCGTCCCGCTCCACTTTTGCAATCAGGCTTCTGGCGTTCATATGGCTGGTAATGTACGTCGGATCTCCCGACATAATGTACCCTACCATCTGACTGACCGGGTTATAGCCTTTTTCCGCAAGCGCTACGTAAACGGTGTCAATGACATTTCGAACAAACTGTTCCGGTCGATTCTCAACTTTGAAGTATTGTGTTCCTTGATTTTCCTGCATCGAAAGCTCCTCCTCTAAATCCATCGTAGTAATTTTATCGCATCTTTTGGAAAATAGCAATAGAATTCCCTTCCGACAGGCGGATTTTCTACTGCCTTACCCTGCGCGCCAAAATGTACTTCCCCACATTTTCTTCCGTAATCTCCACGGCAAGCAGCCGGTTTTCCGCAATTCCCTCCTCTGCCAAAACCGCCGCGTTTAAATACTCTAACGTATGCCCTGTCCAATATGTTCTTCCTTCTACAACCGCCTTTTCTTCCGTTAGAAGTTCCGTTTGCCTAAACGCATTCTCCCGGCGGTACAAATCCGAAAGCTCCTGCGCGACAATAAGCATCCGGTGTTCCCGACGCTGCTTTTCTTCTTCGCTTACCTGCCCGTCCATTTTGTCGGCTGCGGTCCCTCTTCTTCGCGAATAAGGAAATACGTGCATTTGTGAAAACGCGCAACGACGCACAAACGCTTCCGTCTCTTGAAACTGCTCCTTCGTTTCGCCGGGAAAGCCGACAATCAAGTCTGTTGTAATTGCCGGCTGCTTGTAGTACTTTCTTAACAGGCGGCAGCTTTGCAAGTATTGCTCCGTTGTGTATTTGCGGTTCATGGCGCGCAGCACTTCGTCGCATCCGCTTTGCAAAGAAAGATGAAAGTGCGGGCAGACTTTCGGCTGCATAAAAAGCGCTTGAACAAAGCTTTCCGTTACGATTCGCGGCTCAAGCGACCCTAAGCGAATCCGCCGCACGCCCGGTATGCTTGCGATGGCAGAAATTAAGGCAAGCAGCGGCGCTTTGCCGTCTTGTCGGCACAGCGACTGCCGCTCTTTTGGCGACGCGTCCTCCAATCCATACGACGAGAGATGAATTCCTGTCAGAACAAATTCCTGAAAGCCTTTCTTTGCAAGCGCTTCCACTTCGCTTTGCACATCTTCCGGCGTCCTACTGGAAATTCTTCCCCTTGCATAAGGAATCATACAATAGCTGCAAAACTGATCGCAGCCGTCTTGCACTTTAATGTACGCGCGCGTCTTTTCTGTAGCAGCGGCGTGCTCCATAGACTCGTATTCGCACAAAGAGCGCTCATCCGTAACAAAGACACGCGGAAATTCCTTTTTACACGCTCTTGCCTCTAAAAGCCCCTGTAAAAGTGCGGCGACTTCGTGTTTGCGGCGATTGCCAATAAGTAAATCAATCGTATCGTCGTCTTGGTGGTTCTCGTAAAACTCCTGTACATAACAGCCGGTTGCTACGACAATGGCGGAAGGATTGCGTTTTTTTGCCTGGCGAAGCATCTGTCTGGATTTTCTGTCTGCAATATTCGTTACTGTGCAGGTATTTACTAGGTAAACATCCGCAATTTCCCGAAATCCGACCGTTCTGCTTTTGCAAGCTTCCAACTGGCTGCGTATCGAAGCAGTCTCGCAGGCGTTCACTTTGCAGCCAAGGGAGAGATAGGCAATTCTCAGATTTTCTATATAATTTTGCATATTCCGACCTCAATCTTCACTTTTTTCCTCCCAAAAGGAAAAAAAAGAATTTTGATTATTGACTTTTATTTTTTATCGGGCTAGTATAAGAATTAGAATACTTTCCGGGGAGGATTTCACATGAAAACCGTATCTATCACACTGAATTCCATTGATAAAGTAAAGAATTTCGTAAACGATATCACGAAATTTAATTCCGATTTTGATCTGGTATCCGGCCGATACGTCATCGACGCAAAATCCATTATGGGTATCTTCAGCCTTGACCTGTCAAAACCGATCACGCTGAATATCCACAACGATAAAGAAATGGACAAGATTCTGGAAACACTGTCTCCTTATATGGACTAAGAAAAGCATTTCCCCGGGGTAATTACTCCGGGGTTTTGTTTCCTACGGAAATTACTTCTCTTGTCTGAAGCGCTTTATCTACCATTTCCTCTATTTTCCCAAAAAGCAGCTTCTCCGAGCGCTCGATTACCCGTATGCTCGGCTTCGTAACGGGATGCTTTGCAACGAATATCGTGCAGCAGTCCTCGTACGGAAGAATACTCGTTTCGTATGTCCCGATTTTCTCGGAAATTTCTACAATCTCCTGTTTGTCAAACCCGATTAACGGCCGGAAAACCGGCATCGTACAAACCGCATTTGTCGCCTGAAGGCTTTGCATCGTCTGACTTGCTACCTGTCCTATGCTCTCTCCGGTAACTAACGCCAGGCATGCCGTTTCTTTTGCGATTGTTTCCGCAATGCGCATCATATAGCGGCGCATAAGAATCGTCAGTTCTTCATGCGGGCAGGTTTCGTAAATATACATCTGGATGTCCGTAAAGTTTACAACATGCAAGCGTATAGGGCCGGTATAAGCGCTTATAATTTCCGCTAAATCCACAACCTTTTGCTTCGCGCGCTCGCTTGTATAAGGCGGCGCATGGAAATAGACAGCATCTAAGGACACGCCTCGTTTGGAAATCATATACCCTGCCACCGGACTGTCGATTCCGCCCGACAAAAGCAGCATCGCCTTTCCGCTGGAGCCCACCGGCATACCGCCGGGTCCTGCAATAACTTCGGAATATACATACGCCCGGTTGCGCACCTCAACAGTAATGTAGTGTTGCGGGCAATGCACGTCCACGCGCAGTTCAGGGAAACGTTTTAAAAGATACGCTCCTACCTCGACGCAAATTTGCGGCGAAGTCATAAAATAGTCTTTATTTCCCCGCTTGCATTCCACCTTGAAGCTGAAGTTTTTCTCGGGAAAAAACGTGTCTACATAGTTTCCTACCACAGGCAAAAGCGTGTCCCATGCGATTGTATCGATAATTACTACCGGGCTAAACGACGCAATGCCAAACACGGTTTTTAAAGCCGCAACCGTATCCTCGTAATCAAAGTCTTCCGGGCACTCTACAAAAACGCGCCCCTGCTCCTTCGTCACCAAATACTCGCCCAAAAGCTCCAGTCTGGTGCGAATCTGTGTAACAAGGCAGTCTTCAAAAAAACGGCGATTTTTTCCTTTTAGTCCTATCTCAGCGTATTTAATTAAAAAAGCCCGATATTTATTCTCCTTCAAGCCAGTAAAAACCTCCCTGTTTTCCTATCCGCGACGAAAACGACTAAGCACCGGCAGCAGTTCCGAAAGGCAGGAAATAACATAATCTATCTGTTCAAACGTATTTTCATGCGAAAAGCTAAAGCGAAGCGTCGTGTCCAAATACGGCTTTGGAACGCCGATTCCCGAAAGCGTTCCGCTGATTGCCGGATGATTGGAAGAACATGCAGATCCGGAAGAAACATAAATGCCTTTTGCTTCCAGCGCGTGCAAAAGAACTTCGCTTCGAACGTCGGAAAAGCCAACGCTTACAATGTGCGGAGCGGTCTTTCGAATCCGCTCGGAAAGCGGCGTGCTCTCGTCTTCCGAAAAGATGCCAAAGACTCTCGTCCCCGGCAGTTCGCTGACTTTTTGAATCCACCGTTCTTTCAGTGCATACAGCTTTTCCCGCCGTACCTCCCCTTCCTGAAGGAAAAGAGAAACCGCTCTTTCAAGTCCGGCAATCGCCGGCACATTTTCCGTTCCGGAGCGCATTCCTTTTTGCTGCCCGCCGCCAAGCAAATACGGCCGGATTTTTACGCCGCTCCGCACAAACAAAAAGCCGGAGCCTTTTGGTCCAAACAGCTTGTGCCCACTTGCAGACAGCGCGTCAACGCCAATACGCTTTGGATGAATTGGTATCTTTCCAAAAGCCTGAATGGCGTCTGTGTGAAAAAGCGTATGCGGATTCGCGTCGTGCACGATTTTTGCAAGCTGCGAAATCGGTTCCAGCGCGCCGATTTCGTTGTTTACCGTCATTATGGAAACGAGAATCGTATCGGGGCGCATCGCATCGCGAAGCTGTTGCAAATCTACAAGACCGTTTCGGTCAACCGGAAGGAATGTGATTTCGTATCCGAGTTCTTTTAAAAAGAGCAGCGGCTGGTAAACGGAAGCATGTTCAATGCAGGAGCTAATAATGTGCTTCCCGGCGCGGCCATTCGCCTGCGCGATTCCAAGCAGCGCCATGTTGTTGGATTCCGTACCGCCAGACGTAAAAATAATTTCGTTTTCCTGACATTTTAACGCTTCGGCAACAGTTTTCTTTGCTTGACGCACATAGCGCTCCGCATCCATTCCTTTTTGGTGCAAGGAAGAAGGGTTCCCGTAATCCTCCCGCAGAACCTGCCCCATAACGTGCAAAACGGATTCTGCCGCACGCGTTGTCGCAGCGTTGTCCAGATAAACCTCCATATCTTACGTTTCCTTCGCTGTATTTTCTTCGGCGCACTCGCTTAGCAGCATTAACGCGGACAAGACCGTAAGCCCCGCCGTCTCCGTGCGCAAAATTCGCCTTCCAAGGCGAATGACTTTTGCTCCCGCCTGCACGGCAAGGGCAACCTCTTCTGCGTCAAACCCGCCCTCCGGGCCGATGAAGATAGCTGCGGCTTTGCTTTTTACAACCTCCAAAAAGGCTTCCTTCGTCGCCTGCATCCCTGTCGCGTTTTCGTAGGGGAATAAAATCTGCCCTTCCGCCTTTGCCTGCTTCACTGCTTCGGCAAAAGAAATCGCCGGACAAACGCGGGGGACAATTCCTCTTCCGCACTGTTTGGCGGCACTTTGTGCAATCGCCTGCCAGCGTTCCTGCTTCTTTTGGGCCTTTTTCGGATCGGTAATCCGCGCAACCGAGCGCTTGCAAAGCACCGGCACAACGGCGGTGGCGCCAAGTTCTACCGCTTTTTGAATAACAAGCTCCATTTTATCGCCCTTAGGAAGCCCTTGGTAAAGCGTTAAACGCACCGAAAGCTCCACTTGCGAAGGGTGTTTGGAAAGAATTTTCAAAACAGCGCGGCGATCCTCAAACACATCTATTATACAATCATAATCCGTGCCCTGTCCATCACAAATTTCGATTTTATCGCCCTTCCGCATACGAAGAACGCTGCGGATATGGCTCACATCGCCGCCTTCCAAAATAACGGTGTCTTCTAACACCTGCTCCCGGTTTACAAAAAATCTTGACACGACCGCCTCCTGCTGTTTTATTCCGGCTTTTTCGCTACAACGCTCACCCAGTCGTTTTGGCGCGTCACTTCCAAAATGGAAAACCCTTCCTGTTCCAGCTTCTGACACACCTGCTCTTCGCGCGTATTCAGGATGCCGGAGCTAATAAATATACCGCCCGGACGCAGCAGCTCTCCGACGACTTCCGAAAGCGGAAGAATAATATCCGCCAGAATATTGGCTACAACGACCGCGTAATGCTCTGTAAAGAAGCTCTCCCGAAACGCTTTGTCGCTAATCAAATCGCCGCATACATACGTAACGCCTTCCCCGTCCCGGCATGGACAGTTCGAATCCGAAAGCGGAATTTCATTGATTTGCGTATTTTCCTTTGCAACCGCTACGGCAACCGGATCGATATCAACCGCATTGCAAAGGCCTGCGCCAAGCTTTCTTCCAACAATGGAAAGGATACCGCTTCCACAGCCGATATCCAGCAAGGAATCTCCGGGCTTTAAATATTTCTTCAGATTTAAAATGCAAAGGCGTGTCGTTTCGTGCGCGCCGGTTCCAAAAGCCGTCCCCGGGTCAATCGTAATCACCATGTCTGCGTCCGAAAACGCATCCGTCTGCTCCCACGTCGGCTTAATGACGATCGCATCGTCAA
Organism: uncultured Lachnospiraceae bacterium; assembly: GCA_944384025.1. GTDB lineage: Bacteria > Bacillota > Clostridia > Lachnospirales > Lachnospiraceae > ISDg. The sequence continues at coordinate 56,930 of CALWRS010000005.1, read as the reverse complement.
TTCGAAACGCGTGGAAATATTTTTTCCAGTTGTTGACCCAGTCCGTATCTTCTGTCTCGGAGACCGTAATGGAAAAATCGCCGAAATCAACAGCGTCCGCATACGCATCTTTTTCTTTGCATATTGCTAAAACAGCCTCTTCTACAGACCGGCCTTCATCCAAATAGCAGGTTACGAGGGCGCTTTGGTCGCCCTCATCTACTTCCGGCAAAATGTCGATAAACATTTTCTTTCTGTCTTCCTCGGACAATTGCTCGGAATCCTGAATCTGTGCGCCCTCAAAACCTAAATCACAAAGAATGCTGCATAAAATATCTTCCGCTTCTCTTGTTGTATGGATGCAGATACTTTTCCACTTCATCCGGCCTCTCCTTTATTTTCCAAACAGCTTGCCTTTTTTCTTCTCTTTTTCCGGCTCCGCAGGCGTCCTGTCGTTCATAGCGTCGTCGTACCGGCGCAAAAGATCCTTTTGCTCGCTTGTCATATGCGTAGGAACTTGCACGACAAGCGTTACGTAATGGTCGCCGCGTACGCTTGGACGCTCTAGGTATGGCACGCCTTTGCCGCGCAGACGCACTTTCGTATCTGTCTGTGTTCCGGGCTTTAGCGTATACATAACGTCGCCGTCAATCGTAGAAATTCGGACATCGCCGCCAAGAGCCGCCTGCGCAAAGGAAATTGGCGCCGACGAATACAGGTCGTATCCATTTCTTTGCAGGAAAGGATGCCGCGCTATGCGCACTTCCACCAAAAGGCTGCCGCGCTCGCCGCCGTTGATTCCGGGCTCGCCCATGTCCCGAATCCGGACTTTTTGTCCGTCTTCAATTCCCGCTGGAACCGAAACTTTAATCGACTTCCGATTTGCCACATAGCCGGAGCCGTAACAATCGCGGCACTTCTCTTTAATAATTTTTCCGGCGCCGCGGCATTCCGGACAAGTCTTCTGGCTTTGAATCGTGCCAAGGAAAGACTGCTGCGTATACAAAATTGTACCGCTTCCCTTACATTTCGGACAAGTTTCCGGACTCGTTCCCGGCTTTGCGCCGCTTCCCTTACAAGTTTTGCACGTTTCTTTTACATTTACTTCCAGATCCTTCTCGCAGCCAAATACGGCCTCTTCAAACGTAACCCGGATGGAAGTACGCACGCTTGCTCCGCTTCTTGGGCCGTTGCTGCTGCGGCTTCTGCTTCCGCCAAACATGTCGCCAAAACCAAACATATCGAAAATGTCGTTAATATCTCCGCTGAAGTCAAAGCCGCCGCCCGCTCCTCCGCCTCCCTGCTCAAACGCCGCGTGTCCAAAACGATCGTACTGCGCGCGCTTATTCGCATCGCTTAGCACAGAGTATGCCTCGCTTGCTTCTTTAAACTTCATTTCCGCGTTTTTATCCCCGGGATTCGTGTCCGGATGGTACTTTTTTGCAAGCTTCCGATAAGCTTTTTTCAGCTCATCTTCCGTTGCGTTTTTACCGACTCCCAAGACCTCATAATAATCTCTTTTTTCGTCCATAACTGTTTATACTCTCCATTCCTGTGCAATGATTGGGGAAAACCACGAAAGGAGCTGACCCAAGAGCCAGCCCCAAGATGTTCGTATTATGCTTAAACCTCTCTGTACTCGCCGTCCACAACATCGTCGTCGCCGGATGTGCTTTGCTGATAGCCGCCCATGTCCGGACCTGCGCTCTGCGCGCCTGCCTGAGACTGCTCATACATCTTCTGGAAGAGCTGCTGTGCAGAGTTCATCAAACGTTCCTTAGCTGCCTTAATGTCCTCTACCTCGCCGTCGCTCATCACTTCGGGATTGGTCTTTGCAATCAAATCCTTAAGCTCTTTCAAATCGGCTTCCACCTGACTCTTCAAAGCCGGATCCAGCTTATCGCCAACCTCCTGCATTGCCTTCTCTGTCTGGAATACCATGGAGTCCGCGTCGTTGCGAGTCTCAATCGCTTCTTTTCTCTTCTTGTCCTGCGCCTCGTACTCAGCGGCTTCTTTTACCGCCTTTTCGATGTCCGCATCGGAAAGATTCGAGCCTGCGGTAATGGTAATATGCTGTTCGCGTCCCGTTCCCAAATCCTTCGCGGATACGTTTACAATACCGTTTGCATCGATATCAAACGTTACCTCAATCTGCGGAACGCCTCTTCTTGCCGGCGGAATACCGTCAAGACGGAACTGACCAAGGCTCTTGTTGTCTCTTGCAAACTGACGCTCGCCCTGTACTACGTTAATGTCCACTGCCGTTTGATTGTCCGCAGCCGTAGAGAAGACTTGGCTCTTCTTCGTCGGGATCGTCGTATTTCTTTCAATCAAGCGTGTTGCCACACCGCCCATCGTTTCAATCGACAGGGAAAGAGGCGTAACGTCCAGAAGGAGAATGTCGCCTGCACCGGCGTCGCCCGCCAGTTTGCCACCCTGAATCGATGCGCCAATAGCTACGCACTCGTCCGGGTTTAACGTCTTGCTCGGCTCGTGTCCGGTCAGCATTTTTACTTTTTCCTGTACGGCAGGAATTCTTGTGGAACCGCCAACCAAAAGCACCTTGCTCAAATCCGACGCCGTAAGCCCTGCGTCACGAAGCGCGTTTTGTACCGGCGTAGTCGTCCGTTCTACCAAATCGTGCGTCAGCTCGTCAAACTTTGCACGCGTCAAATTCATGTCAAAGTGCTTCGGACCGTCCGCCGTAGCCGTAATGAACGGAAGGTTGATGTTGGTTGTCGTTGCGGAAGACAGCTCTTTCTTCGCCTTCTCCGCAGCTTCCTTTAATCTCTGAAGACTCATCTTGTCTCTGGAGAGATCAACGCCCTCTGCCTTTTTAAATTCATCGATCATGTAGCGGGTAATCCGCTCGTCGAAGTCGTCGCCGCCAAGCCGATTGTCGCCGGAAGTTGCCAAAACTTCGATAACGCCGTCGCCAATTTCGATAATCGAAACGTCGAACGTACCGCCGCCAAGGTCGTAAACCATAATCTTCTGCTCTTTTTCGTTGTCCAGTCCGTATGCAAGCGCAGCGGCCGTCGGCTCGTTAATAATACGCTTTACGTCAAGACCGGCAATTTTTCCGGCGTCCTTCGTTGCCTGACGCTGTGCGTCATTAAAGTACGCGGGAACGGTAATTACCGCTTCCGTTACCTTTTCGCCAAGGTATCCTTCTGCGTCTGCTTTCAGCTTCTGAAGAATCATTGCCGAAATTTCCTGCGGCGTGTATTTCTTGTCGTCGATCGTTACGCGATAATCCGTTCCCATATGTCTCTTGATGGAAGAGATCGTCTTATCCGCGTTCGTAACTGCCTGACGCTTTGCAGGCTCTCCGACAATACGCTCTCCATTTTTCGTGAAAGCGACTACCGACGGTGTCGTTCTTGCGCCTTCTGCGTTTGCAATTACGGTCGGCTGACCGCCTTCCATTACGGCAACGCAGCTGTTTGTCGTTCCAAGGTCAATTCCAATAATCTTGCTCATAATCATTACCTCCATATCACCTTTTAATCTATCATCCTGATTTACATCTGAGATGCGCTTTAATTTGCTACCTTGACCATGCTGTGCCGCAGCACACTGTCACGATATAGGTAGCCTTTTTGCAGTTCTTCCGCAACGACGTTTTCGCCAAGCGATTCGTCTTCCACATGCATAACCGCGTTGTGGAATTCCGGATTAAACTCCTTGCCTGCTGCCTCAAGCGGCGACACACCCAAATCGCTTAGGGTTTGCATTAACTGCTTATATATTTTATCCATTCCCTGTGCAAACGGCTCTTCCCGCTGCTCATCCGTCAGCATCGCAAGCCCTCGCTCCAAGTTGTCTACAACCGGAAGGATTTTTTCCAAAACGCTCTTTGCTCCAACCTCGAACATCTGCGTTTTTTCTTTCTCCGTTCGGTTTCGGAAATTAATAAATTCCGCCTGCTGCCGGAGAACACGGTCCTCAAGATTTGCAATCTGTTCGTCCCGTTTGTCCTTCTTTTCTTTCTTTTCTTTTTTCTTTTTCTCTTTTTTGTCCGGCTCCGCCTCCGGTGTGTCGCAGGTGTCTTTTTCGGATTCGTCTACCGCTTCTTCAGAAACTTTCTCTGGTTTTTGTTCCTGCACCGTCCCTTCTGCGGTCTCGCAAAGCTCCTGCTCTTCGCACTTTACTTCGGGATTGTTTGACTCCATGTTCTTCCTCCCTTTCTTTCCCATTTATTTTTTTAGAATTTCATCCAGTTCCTGCATCAGGTTTTGCAGCGCCTGTACGACCTTTTCGTAATCCATTCGTCTAGGTCCGATGATGCCAATCTTGCCATATACGCCGTCTTCCAAATGGTACGTTGCCGTTACCATCGAGCAGTCTTTCGTAGCTTCCAGCGGCGATTCGTTTCCGATGTAAACCTGTATGCCCCGCTCGTTGTCTCCTTCGCTGTACATAAGCTCCGTCAGCTGTTTTTTTTCTTCCAGCGCATAAAGCAAATGGCTTGCTTTTTCGGAATCGTTTAGCTCTGGATACTTAAAGATGTTCGTCGCACCGCTTGTGTACGTTTGCATCTCTTCTTCGCCAAGAGTTTCTGCAACCGCATCCAAAATTTCACCGACAAGCAGTCCGTAACCTGAAGAATCCGCTTTAATCTTTTGAATGATCCCCAGATTAATTTCTTTAAGGTCAAGCCCCTGAAGGGAAGAATTCAAAAGCAAATTCAGCCGAAGCACTACGTCTGCGTCCACCGGGGTGGAAATGGCAACCATTTTGTTCTTTACGATGTTGCCCTCAAGAACAATAATGGCGAGCAGATTTTCCGGATCTACCTGTGTGATTTGAAGAAACTTCAGCCGCCGCGTACGGTATTGCGGCGTCGTTATCAAGGAAGCGTAGTTGGTGTTGTTTGCCAAAAGCTTTGCCGCTTCTTTTAAGATGGTGTCAAGCTTTTGCGATTTTGCGTTCAGCTCCACCTGAAGCTGCTCCATTTCCTCCTGCTTTTCCCGCATCAGCATATCCACATAAAGGCGATATCCCCGATCAGAAGGAATCCGTCCTGCGGAAGTATGCGGCTGAACAATCAGTCCCAGTTCTTCCAGATCCGACATTTCGTTGCGAATGGTCGCGGAACTAAGGTTTAGATCCGTAAACTTTGAAATCGTTCTGGAACCTACCGGCTCTCCCGTCTCTAAGTAGTTCCGGATGATGGCCTGAAGAATTTTCAGTTTTCGATCGCTTAAATCCAACGGTCTCCCTCCTGTTTTATTAGCACTCAAACTCACCGAGTGCTAACATCTGTACATAAAATAGCACCCTTTTTTGCGTTTGTCAACACCGTTTTTACAAAAAAGAGCGCTATTTTTTTTATTTTGCACGGTACGTTTTCTTATGCCTGCTCCAAATAGCTGCGAACTGTGCGAATGCTTTGATTTAGCGTTTCAAAATCGATTGTGCCGTCCGCTGCGAAAGAAGTCTCTTCTAAAGTCAGATAGCCTTTATACCCCTGCTCTCCCAGATACGAAAAAAACGGGGCGAATTCCACGTTTCCGCTTCCGATATGCAAAGTTTTCAAATGGCTCCAATCTTTGTAGCCGCCGCCATAATCGTTTACATGAAAATGATGGATGTGCTGCAGCACTGGTTCGTTCTCTGGCTCATACAAAAGTTCCAGTTGTCCGTGAAAAGCCGCCATCTTTGTATCAAACGTAAACGAGGCATCCGGATACTCTTTTAAAAGCGCGTTCCAGTGCGACCACGGGTCGGCGTGGTTACAGACAACATTTTCCACCGTAAGTTCCAGTCCGTGCGCCCTTGCCGTCTCAAAAAGCCGTCCAAACGCTTCCAAATTTCGCTCGATATGAGAATCGGACACCATCCCGTTCCAAAGATGCAAAACCAGCCGCAGGCTTCCAATCGCCTCCGCCAGCTCGCAATTTTTAAGAAAGCAGGCAAATCCCTCTTCCCGTTCTTCGTACTGTTCGCTGCTAAGCTTCTCACCAATCTTTTTTTCGCAGTGAAGGGTTGGAAACGCCGCAGGCAGCCTCTTTAAGTAGTCGGCAAGCTCCGGCATACATGCGTACCAATCCTCGTAAACCATAAATTCAAATCCGTCGCATATAAGTCGGTCAATACACGTCTCCAACAGTCGGAAATTTCTTCCGTTCGGGCGTCCAATCAGACAGCCTGTCGAACACAAAACCGCGTTCAATTTAAGTTTTCCCTCCTTTTTGTATCCGCTCAGCGGTAAGCCCCAGTTCCGTAAAAATTACGTTAGAGACAAGCATTCCGTCCACCGTAAGCGAAAATCGCCCGTTCTCTTCGCGAACAAGCCCCTGCGTTAAAAAATGCAGCAGCGTATTTTTATAAGGGGCAAAATCCGTCTCCGGAAACCGCGCCGCAAATTCCTTTTGGGAAATTCCTTCCACCCGGCGCATTCCAAGGAAGAAAAATTCCTCCTGCTGCTCCTCGTTTGTTAAAACCGCCGTTTCTTCTGTCGTATTTTTCGCAAGATAGCTCGTCCAGTCCGTCGTATTCCGAAATCTGCGAAGCCCAACGTACGAACCGGCGCCCAGTCCAATCCCCAAATACGGTTCGTTGCTCCAATAACCATAATTGTGCCTGCAAACAAAGCCTGGCTTGGCGTAGTTGGAAATTTCGTATTGCCGGTAACCCGCCTTTGTAAGCATTTCCACCGTTTTTTTGTACATCCGACAGGACGTCTCCTCGTCCGGAAACGCTTCCGGCTCTTTTTCATACCACCTCGCGAAGTGGGTTCCTTCCTCTACAATTAAATCGTAAGCGGAAATATGCTCCGGCTTAAGCGAAAGCACCTGCTTAAGCGTCTCTTCGTATTCTTCTAGTGACTGCCCGGGAAGCGCCATCATCACATCTACGCCCAGATTGGAAAATCCGGCCTGCCGCGCCATTAAGAACGCTTCTTTAGCGTCCCGCCACGTATGCACTCTTCCAAGCAGCGAAAGTGCGCGGTCACACGCGGACTGTATGCCAATACTTAAGCGATTAACGCCTGCTCGCTTGTACGCGCAAAGCTTTTCCTGTGTTACAGTTCCGGGATTGCACTCCATAGTAATCTCGCAGTCCTCCCGCACCAAAAAAGCGCGGCAAATCGCTTCTAACAGCTCTGAAACTTTTTCCCCTTCAAGAAGCGAAGGGGTGCCGCCCCCAAAGAAAATGCTGGAAATCTCTTGGTTCTTATACACGGCGGAAGCTTCCCGAATATCTCTTAAAAGTGCGCGGTGGTACGCCTTCTTCCCTGCTTCATCCATTGGGAACGAAAGGAAATCACAGTAATTGCATTTTTTTACACAAAAGGGAATGTGCAAATACAGTTCCACGCTGCTCCTCCCTGCTCTAATCGTCGCTATCCAGCTTTAAAACGCTCATAAATGCTTTTTGCGGGATTTCTACGTTTCCGACCTGGCGCATCCGCTTCTTGCCTTCCTTTTGCTTTTCCAAAAGCTTCTTCTTTCTTGTTATATCACCGCCATAACACTTCGCAAGAACATCTTTGCGCATTGCCTTGACAGTTTCTCTTGCAATAATCTTGCTTCCAATGGCAGCCTGAATCGGAATTTCAAACAGCTGTCTTGGAATTTCCTCCTTTAGCCGTTCGCACATTTTCCGCCCGCGCTCATAAGCGCTTTGCGCATGTACAATAAACGACAGCGCGTCCACTTCTTCTTTGTTGATAAGGATGTCCAGTTTTACAAGCTCGGAACGCTGGTACCCTTTTAAGTCGTAGTCAAAGGACGCATACCCTTTGGAGCGTGATTTTAGTGCGTCAAAAAAGTCATATATAATTTCGCCAAGCGGGAGCTCGTACTTAAGAAGCGCTCTTGTCTGCTCCATGTACTCCATCCCTAAATAAACGCCGCGCCGCTCCTGACAAAGCTTCATAATAGCGCCTACAAACTCGGTCGTTACCATAATCTCTGCGCTCACAACCGGCTCTTCCATATGTTCAATTTCCGACGGATCCGGCAAATTAGAAGGATTGGTGATCTCTAGCATCGTACCGTCGGTTTTATAAACGCGGTAAACAACGCCCGGCGCTGTCGTTACCAAATCAAGCCCGTATTCTCTTTCCAGACGTTCCTGTATAATTTCCAAATGCAAAAGCCCTAAAAAGCCGCAGCGGAAACCGAACCCAAGCGCAATGGAGGTCTCCGGTTCAAATTGAAGCGATGCGTCGTTTAATTGCAATTTTTCCAATGCGTCGCGAAGGTCCGGATATTTGGCTCCATCCGACGGATACATTCCACAAAATACCATCGAGTGCACTTTTTTGTACCCTTGCAGCGGCTCCGACGCCGGGAAACGCGCGTCTGTTACCGTGTCGCCAACTTGCGTTTCCTTGACATTTTTAAGGCTTGCCGTAATATATCCTACCATTCCGGCGGAAAGCTCTTCGCAAGGCATAAATTTCCCCGGAACTAACGTCCCAATTTCCACAACGTCGGCCTCTGCGCCGGTAGCCATCATACGAATGCGTGTGTTGGTCGTAATCGTCCCTTCCTTGATTCGGCAAAAAATAATTACGCCCTTGTAAGAATCGTAAACGCTGTCAAAAATGAGCGCCTGCAGCGGACTTTTGGGATCGCCTTTTGGCGCAGGAATTTTTCGGACAATCTGCTCGAGCACTTCGTCAATATTTAATCCCATCTTCGCGGAAATACGCGGAGCGTCGTGCGCCTCCAGCCCAATTACATCTTCTATTTCGTTCATTACCCGTTCCGGATCTGCGCTTGGCAAATCTATTTTATTTAGAACCGGCATAATTTCCAGATTATGGTCAAGCGCCAAATAAACGTTTGCTAACGTCTGCGCCTCGATGCCCTGCGCCGCATCCACAACCAAAATCGCTCCTTCGCAAGCAGCAAGGCTGCGGGAAACTTCGTAGTTAAAGTCCACATGACCGGGCGTGTCAATCAGGTTAAAGACGTATTCTTCTCCGTCCTGCGCCTTATAAACGGTGCGCACCGTCTGCGCCTTAATCGTAATTCCGCGCTCCCGCTCGAGTTCCATATTGTCAAGTACCTGCGCCTGCATTTCCCGGCTCGTTAGCAGTCCAGTTTTTTCTATAATCCGATCCGCTAACGTAGACTTTCCGTGATCGATATGCGCAATAATACAAAAATTTCTGATCTTTGTCTGGTCAAAACCTGCCATGTGCTTCCTCCGTTTGCTTTCTTCCGACGGTACCATTTGCATACTCTGCTCTTCCGCAAACGTTATTATAAATCACAAATTCTTCCTTTGCAATCGAATTTCCTTCTCTTTTTTCCTGCTCACTGCCACGAGCCGCTTAAGACGGCGTCCAAAATTTCTGAAAATGGCTCCATTGCCGCATATGCCTGCGCGACGGTATTTTTTCCCGTCCCCACTTCAATCAGCAAGTCTCTGGCGCGCAGATGCATGTTGTAGCGGTAGCTTTTCAAATAGTTTCGCTTTAAAAAACCCGGATATTTCGCATCACCGATAAGCTTGCACTGGAAGCTAAAAGCAAGGTTATAGGGCAGGTTCTCGTTTGGAAGATGGGCAATCGGGCCCTCGTCGGTCCGACTTAGTCCGTTAAAAAGCATAATTTGCGCCGCCTTCTTCCCGTTCACCGTCGCCACTCTTGCCTCGCCGCTGTCGCGATGCAAGTCGATAACAACTTCGATGCTCGGATACTTAGCAAGCATTTTTTCCAGTCCGGCTAACGCCTGCGTGTAGGAGACGTTTCGGTTAACCTCTCCATCTTTCACATCGTAGCGCGTTGTATCGTGAATTACGCAATAGCCCTTTTCCTCCAAAAGCTCGGTCAAATACGTACCGACGCCAACGACGGTATCTGCCGATTCGCCCGGGCGGCTGTCCGAATACCCTTCGGAAGAATGTGTATGGAAAATCAAAATCTGCGGTTCTTTGCCCTTCTCCAGACGAAAATCCGTTGTTAAAAGCGTCTTCGTATCGACAATTCCTTCCGGGAAGCTCGTAGACGGGTCAACAATAAAATATTGGGAGCGGATTTGCGAAAAAGTCAGCTCCCCGGCAAGAACCGTGGCAAGCCCTTCGTTTTGCGAAAGCTCCTCGCTTTCCCCGGCAGAATCCTCCTCTTTGGCAAGAAGATACAGCACGCTTTTCTTTCCGTCATAAAGCAGGAGCGCTTCGTTTTGCGGATCCTCATCGTCCGGCGCCGCATCCGCCGCAATCGTATTTTTCACAACGCCTTCGCGAAACGAATCTTCCATAACAATCATCCAGCATGTCTGCCACATCGTTTCTCCCGCGTAGCAAAACAGACCGTTTTGTGTCATACAAAGCGTCGAAAGAATCCGGCACGCAGGCGCTGCAAAAAGGAGCGCCAGTCTAAGCGCCCCCAGACACAAAGCCAGTTTCCCTGTCCACTTTAGAAGCTTCCTGTGAGTCCGTAGCACTCTTCGATAGCGTGCGAAAGAATAAGGCTTAAGCATTGAATTTCCTCATCAATATTTTTTGTTGTCACGAACATATTAGCGCTTTCCTCGCTGAACTCCTGCGACATCTGCGACAAAACCGCATTCCTCCATTTGCCGTCTGCTACGCCTTCCAACATGTCCATGAGAATCGTCCGCGTACTTACAACGGTCGGTACGCCGATTGCCAAAACCGGAATGCCAAGCGACTCCTTATCTATGCGCAAGCGATAATTTTTTAGTCCCGACCCCGGCGAAATGCCGGTATCGCTAATTTGTATCGTGCGGTTAACGCGGTGCATGCTGCGGGAAGCAAGCGCGTCTACAACGATTAAAAGCTTCGGATGCGTCTGCGAGATTACGCCTTTTATAATAGCAAGCGTCTCCATCCCCGTTTGCGACATCACGCCCGGCGTCAGCGCGCTTACGCTGTACGGCGCGGGACGGCTTAAAAGCAAATTTTTGTGTCGGTTAACACAAGTGGCGGAAACAGTGCAGGGACCAAGAGCGTCTGACGTAATATCGCGATTTCCGATGCCTACGAGCAGCACCTCCGAGCGGTTCCAGATTGTCGTACTTTGAATCTGCTTTGCCACGCAGGACACAACCCGCCTGTGAAGCGCGACGCCTGCCTGATGCATTTGCGGCACTTCTATCGTAATATAAGTGCCCCGTCTTCTCCCAAATTGCCGCTCTCCCTCCTCGTTCGTTATTTGTACGCGGGATACTCGAATTTGTCCTCCCGCCTCTTCGTGCTCTTCAAACGTAAATCCGCCCGCACGAAGCGCGGCTTCGTCAAGTTCCTCCTTCAATTCTATGGCAAGGTCGGTATGCGTATTCATAAAAGTCCCCCGTTTTTTTGCGTAAATTTATAATAGTATTGGCTGAAACGAGAAAATTAACGAGAAAATCGAAAAAAAGAATTGACATCTCCCAAAGGCTGTACTAAAATACCATCGTATGTGTGCAAGGAACGTCCGTGTCCGGATCTTTGTTCACAGCTCATGCGAAATAAAAAACCAGTACGCGATCAGGAGGTGTGAAAATGGCAAACATTAAGTCCGCTAAGAAAAGAATTTTAGTAACTCAGACAAAGACGTTAAGAAATCGTATTATCAAGTCTAAGCTGAAAACGTTGATAAAGAAAGTTGATGCTGCCGTGGCTGCCGGCGACAAAACTTTGGCTGCTTCCTGTTTGAAGAATGCGGTTGTTGCAATCGACAAAGCCGCTGCAAAGGGAATCATCCACAAAAACAACGCTGCAAGAAAAGTTTCCAAACTGACCATTGCAGTAAACAAAATTGCTTAAGCATACGAAAAGGCTGTGCCGTTTGGCACAGCCTTTTATTTTTCTCATACCGTAATTCTCTTCCCTGCTCCGTGACCGCCAAAAAGCAGCCACTCTCCCGGCTCCAAAAGAGAAAAAATCGCTTCTCTTTCTTTTCTCGCAAGTTCCGGATTCGTATCCACAGAAATCATCAAATACGGCGCCAGCTTATTAAATTTTTGCTGCGTAGGAATTTGGTCTTTAACGTTGACAAAAATATCCCCCGTAAATAAAACTCGGCACATCCGCTCTACAAAGACAAGTTCTCCCGGCACATGCCCTCCGGCTCCTTCGTAGACTTCAAACACAAATCCGCCAAGCTTTAAGTCACCCAAAAAAGAAAGCAGCTCTTCGTCGTCTGTCTTACGTTCTCCGATAACGAAAAGATTGCAGTCCTGCGGCGGATGATAGCCCGAGAGCACTTTGCTTATACGCGCGTATGGCGCGTGTACCGGATTTTTTTCTCTCAAACTCTCTTCGCCCCGCAGCTCGCTTTGAAAATTTTGCGCACTTTCGCGGCTTACGTAAATAGTTTTAAAAAAATCGTTCAATGCGCAATGATCCACATCTGCATGCGTCAAAAGCAAGCCCCGTTCCCGCTTAAGAAAATCCGGATATTCCTTTTGCAGCGCGGCTAAAGTTTCCGCCTGATAGCTGTACAGCCCGCCGTCCACAACAACAAGCATTTCGTTTTTTTGCAGGACGCACACGTTGCTCCCGCAAGGCGGCTCAAGCAAAAAAGCTGTAGCGCCGTCCGGCAGCACGTAACGGGTCGTTCGCGGCTGAAAATCTTCGCCGTGATAAAGCGAAAGCTGTTCGGCAAAACGGCGCAAATATTCAAACGTTTTAAACTGCGCCTTGGGCCGATCTCGCAAATTTTCCATAATCTGGTTTGAATGCACAATCAAATCCGCTTTCTGCTGCTGGTTTAGACTACGCAGCTGCGCAATGCGGTTTGCAAACGAAACATAAAACACCGTATTGTCCAAAAGCCTCTCGCCCTGCGTATATTCAAGCACTTGCACTTTGCAAAGAATCGTCGCCTTTTGTAAAAATTCGGAGACTTTTGCGTTGTTTTCCACAAACAGTCCCATACGAAAATGCTGCTCGCCGCTCCCGTCTGCCTGCGAACTCATGTAAGAAATGTTAAAACGATAGCTGTGAATCAGCCGCAGCACCGGTAGCACGGCTCCCGGCACATCAGGCAGAAGAAACTCTACCAAAATAACATTTCCAATTTCTGCCATATCTAAAATATAGCCCTTTTCGGTAAGCAGCTTTGTCGCCTGCTCGATGGCATCTTCTTCGCCTTCTACTTCCAGAAAAAGCGTATTTAAGTCAATCGCTTTATTATAACTGACGCGCGTTATATTAAGGCCAAGCGAAGAGATAATTTCGCTTGCCGACAAAAAAGCGCCAATTTGATCGGGCATTCGGGTAGTGTACGTTTTTTTCAAGTAGGTTCCCCCTTTCGGGTAGCAAAAAAGCCCGGAAACCGGGCTTTTTGCGTAGCTTTATGTTCCGGAGGAAAAGGGATTTGAACCCTTGCGCCGGTGTTACCGACCTACTGGTGTTCGAAGCCAGACCCTTCAGCCACTTGGGTATTCCTCCATGACAACGTTGCCATTATATCCTAACCGGGCAAAAAAAGCAATCCCTTTTTTTCCTTTGTGTATTCAGTTTAGTACAGGCAGTCCGGCATCGTCCCATCGAACAGCGTGAAGTCTTGCATGACGGCACGGGGCATAGAGCGGGTCGTTCATGGAATAGCCGCACCGCCCTTCCAACCAGGCTTTGCTGCGGGCATGATAAACAAACACGTCGTTTCCAAACTCGTCCTTTGTAAAGGAATTATGTCCCGGCCCATACTCATCCGTTAAATCTGCCGATGTAAGACGCGGTGTTTCGTATTTTTTTCCACGCCTGCGGCGTAAGCAAGTCGCTTCCTGCCTTTGCTTCCAAAAGTCCGACGCAATACTCCGGCCCCGTTCCCGATGCGGAAAAGCAAACAAAAATCCGTCCGTCGCGCTGCAAAACTGCCGGCCCTTCATTTACGGCGTAGCGCACTTTTTCCCAGTCGTACTCCGGCTTTGTCAAAAGCATCGGAAGAGAAATCAACTTCCAAGGCTCCTCCTTTTTCACTTCGCCAATGTACAGGCAGGAAATTTTAATTTCGTTGTGCTGCGCCCATATCACATAGGATTTCCCGGCCGCTTCAAAATAAGTCATATCCAAGGAAAATCCGGTAAAAGAAAACGAATCTTCCAGAAGCTTCTGGAATTTCCGTATTCAACATAACACACTCTCCATTTCTTATTTATTCGCTGTAACGCGTTAAAAACAATTCTACTGCTGCCGACTCTTCCAAGTCGCCGGTTTTCACTTTTTGTTCGAGCATCGTCCCGTATAAAAGCGCCTGCTCTGCTCTGCTGCCGGAAAAGCCTTTTTGGAGGCGCTGGTATTTGGTCACTACAAACGGAGCTACCGAAAGCAGCTTTGCAGCGTCTTGTGCGCTTACGCCGGATTCCAAAAGCGCCGTCACTTGAGAAAACTGCAAAAAACTTTTATTTAGCAAATACAAAATGTGCATCGGCTTTTCATGAAGCGCAAGCAAGTCGGCATACAGTTTCCACACCTTGGCTGAATTCTTCTCAAACATAGCGTCTAGCATCCAAAAGATTCTGCCTTCCGTTGCCGGAACGCATATTTCGTCAATGTCCTCTTTTCTTACCTGCTCATTTCCCATACAATATGCGGATAGCTTTTCCAATTCGTTCGAAAGCGTCAGCAGATCCGAGCCGCACATATCAAGAAAATATAAAACCGTCGATTCCGTTACCAAAAGACCGGCCTGTTTAAGCCTTCCGGCAACAAACAGCTTCAGCTCCCGCTCTTCTAAACCGTTTAGCTCGGTAACGTAGCCCTGCTCCTTAACGAGGCGAAAAAGCGCGTTCCTTTTGTCTACCGTGTCTTCTACAAAAATCAAAAAAGAACTCTCCGCTCGCTGCGAAAGCATTTCAGTAAGTTGGTTTGCGTTCCGAAACAATCCGGTATTTTCTAACAAAAGCACACGCCTCTCTTCTAAAAACGGCGGCGTCTTTGCTAGTTCCGCAACTTCTTGTACGTCCGTCGCTTCTCCTTCGTAACGGGAAAAATTCATCGATTCTCTTCCGCCGCACAAAGCATTAACCAGCTTGTCGCGGTAGAGATTTTTTAAATATCCATCCCGCCCGTACAAAAGATAATACGAGGCAAACTGTTCGGATTTAATATGTTCACGTATGTTCTTCATACGCAATGCTCTCCCCAAGCTTTACTATAGTCTCAAAGCCCACCTCCGTATGCGCAAGCAATTCCTTGCATGGCACATAAGCATGCGGCGGGACAAGCAAAAGTATCGTGCTTCCTCCGAACTCAAAATGTCCTTTTTCCTCTCCCTGACACACGCTTGCACTCGCAGGGCAATCGTTTACAATCTTCCCAACGCCCAAAGCTCCCACTTCCATCATCAACACCTTCGTGTTTTTTTCGGTGGTAATGGTACAATACCGGCGCGTGTTTTCCCGATACACTTTTTCGTATTTGTGAATCAGCGGGTGAACCGTGTAAAGTTTGCCTTCTATGCACACGTCTTTTGACTTTTCCCCGGAAACCGGATATGCGTAGTGGTGATAATCTTCCACGCATAGACGAAGCAAAAAGAACCAGCCGCCCAAGTATTCTAAGGCAAGGCGCTCATCTTTTAAGATTTCCGAAACCGTATACGAAACGCCTTTTACAAAAAATGCAGCGTCACGGTCAATCGCGTAAACGCTTGCCTTACAGTCGCAAGGCGACATAAGGATGTCTTCTCCAAGGCAAAGCGGACGCGCCTTAGGGCGAATTTGCCGCATAAAAAACTCGTGAAAGGAGCGATACCTCTTTCGCTCATATTCTCTAAGAGGGATGCGATTTTTTCGAACAAAGCCGGAAATAAACAAGGCGGAGACGTGCGTATTTAGCCCGATGCGCTGCAAGCAGGAAACGGCCCGCGAGGAAGCGATGCGAAGTATGCACCTGCCCCACGCGCAGGAAAACAACTGCTCTAGCAGACGATTATTAGAAACCGGAATAGGAATCTTTTTCCCGCTTCGATCAAGATAATATTTTGTCGTCATGTTTCCCCCTTATTTCCCCTGTTTAAAGAAATAGCACACCAAGCAAAAGCAAAAAGGCTCCGATAATGATGGGAATGTTTGCCTTTCCGTGCAGCTTTGGAACAGGGAAATTAAAGACAAACAAAAAGGCGACAAATACCATAAATCCGCTGAAAAAAAACGGCGTGACTTGTTCTGGCAAAAGCTTGCCAATCACATAAGCAAACGGTACGGCAAGAGCGGAATTGGTGATCGGAAGTCCTTGGTAGGCTTTGCGCCGTTCGTTTGTCTGGCTTTGCCGGTTCTGCTCCGTTACGTTAAAATAAGCCAAACGGATTACGCCGCCAAGCGTCAGCAAAAATCCGGCCACATAGCCAAGAATTTGCAAACGGCTTCCGTTGTAGAGCGAAACAGTAATAATCGCAGGGGCTACACCAAACGATACCAAATCGCACAAGGAATCAATCTGTATTCCGAACCCCTTTTCCATATCCGTTCTCACTAATTTTCGGGCAACCGCCCCGTCAAACATGTCGCAAAAGCCAGAAAGCAGCAAAAAGAAAACCGCCGCGCGAAACTCCTGCTGCAAAGCCATAAACATACATGCAAACGCCGAAGCTAAGCTAAGATAAGTTAAAATTACCGATTTATTATAAAAGCCTACAAAACGTTTCTCTTTCATCGTATCCTTTGCACCCCTCATCCTAGCGCCGGATTGTCCGGCGACAACAAAATTATACTCTACCCCCTTTCTTTTGTCAAACCTGCAATCCACCAAAACTACCGATCGCCTTCCTCTTTTAGCGGGTAAAAATAGCATCCCCCGGTATCGGTTCGATATATCGAAACGCCAAGCTTCTCGTAGACTGCGAGTGTTTCCGCATGCGGATGGCCGTACCGATTGTCTTTGCCGCACGATATGACCGCCGATGCCGGCCGTAATAGCGAAATCGCTTCTTCATCGGCAGAAAATCGCGAGCCATGGTGCGGAACTTTCAGTAAATCAATCGGCCCTGTCTCTTTAGCAACTTCTAAAAGCACCTGTGCGTTTAAATCGCCCGGAAAAAGTACGCGCGACTTGCCCGCCTGCAGCAAAACGGTAAGCGAAGCTTCGTTTTGCGTAGTTTCCGGCTGTTCGTACGGAAAGACGACGTAAAAAGCCAATTCCTTCACGGCGTATGCCGCACCGGCCTTTGGTACTTGCCAAACGCCTGAATAGCCATTTTCTTCCAGCCATTTTTCTGCGCTCCCATCCTGATAATCCAGCAAAAGAACTTCTCGAACGAAAACCCCCTCCTGCAAAATCTGCGCCAGACCGCTCGTGTGGTCCGTATCCAGGTGCGATAAAACCGCAAAATCGATCTCCGCGTGGCCATAGCGGCGAAGAAACTGCAGCAAAATATCGGTTCCGACGTCTTTTTTGGAGCTGCTGCCGCAGTCGATAACGCAAGCCGTCGTCTCGTACAAAATAACCGCGCAGTCTCCCTGCCCAACATCCAAAAAAACAAGCTCCTTTTCTCTTTGGCAGTGAAACAAAAGGCTAATCGAGAGAACTAAAATGCCAACGCGCGCAGGCGAAAGCGCCGATTTCCGGCATCGAAAAGCAATTGCCGCAAAACATAGATAAAACAGCAAAACGCCCCAAAATTCCGGTCTTCCGGTTACAACAACGGAAAATGGACATTGCAGCAAAAAGCGGCAAAGCATTCGAACCAAAAGGACGAGAAATTCCGCTGTTAAGGCAAAAAAAGCGGCGGCATTCGGGAAAAAAACAGACAGGACAAACAGGGCGATGCAAAGTAAAAAAAACGCGGTTGCGCCAAGCAAAAGCACGCAGTTTACAAAAACGCAGTAGGGCGAAAAGCGATAATTGCGATACAAAAGCAGCGGAAGCAGGCAAAGCTGCAGCAAAAAGCTCGATTTTGCGACATTAAGAAGCCGCCTTAGAAAACGCGGCTTCTTTTTTTCTTCCTTTTTTTGAAAACAGGGCAAAACACCGGTTAGCACAAAGACAGCGCCAAAAGAAAGCTGGCTTCCAAAATCCAAAAGCTGTACCGGCCGAAGCAAGACGCAAAAGATTAAAATCACGGAAAGACTTGTTAGCGGGTCAGCTCTTCTTCCAAGCAGCCTTCCGGCGGCTGCAAGCATATACGCGCCAAGCGCACGAACGCACGAAACGGGAAAACCGGTTAAGAAGCCAAAGAAAAAAAGAAGGACGAATCCAACGGCATACGCGTACCTGCGCCCAAGCAGCCGGCAAAAAAGCAGAAGAACAATTCCGGACAAAATGGAAACGTGCGTTCCGCTTACCGCCAAAATGTGCGAGCCGCCCAACTCGCAAAGATCTTCGTAAAAATCTTCCGGCAGCCCTTGCTTATTCCCGGTAAGCATAGCAACAACAATCCCGGCGGTATCTTTTGAGAACAATTCTTCCGCGCGCATGCAAATCCATTGTCCCAGACGATTGCTCCATGCAAACATAAGCGACGGATTTTTATGAATTGTAATGGAATCGGCATTGCACTGCGCCAAAATTCCGTGGTTTCTGCCGTAACTCTTCCAGTGAAATTGACCGGGGTTGGTCGCTGCAGAAAGTTCCTGTACTTCTCCCCTTACCGTAAGCTTCATCCCGGGCTCCGGCTTTGCTTCGCCGTCCCAAAAAACCTGGCAGTAAAAGCTTCCTCCCTGCGGAGCTCTTATCCGCAGGCGAAAGCTCCCTTCCCCGACAAAACTGACGCTGCCCGTTAGCTGCTGCCGGCTTAGAAGCCACGCGGCAGCGTTTTCTTCTTTTTCCAGATACTGATTTGTGCAAAGAATTCCTGCAAGGAAACAAAAAGAAAAAAGCAGACCTCTGCCCAAGGGAAAAGCATCCTTTCTTGGCCAAAGGAAAGAAAAAAGAACACCGGCAAAGGTCAAGCGAAGGCCGTACCGGACAGAAAACGAAAGCGCACATAATGTGCCGCAAAAAAAGGCAATGCCGACCCACAAAAGCGGTCGTTTCATGGGTCTTCCTTTCTAGAAATGCATATTATTCTTGTATTAATTCGAGAGAATGCTCAAAAATCTGCGTCAAATCCAAATCGATATAAAGGTTACGCGTGCTGCCTTCTACCGTGAATACGACCTTGGAGACGTTCGTAAGCTCTGCTAACGAATTTACAATACTATAAATCGTAAGCTCCGCAGGCATTCCCTCCTGATAATTCATAAATTCGCTGCTTAAATCTACGTAGCAGATAGAATCTTTCGTAACAATCTGGTTAATCTTTGTACCCGCCGGAATCGTCGCGCAGTATTCATCCGTCTTCGGCCCTTCGATTAACGTTGCCAAAATCAGCTGCTCCGAAGTGTAGTAATTGTCCCCTTCTACTTCGACCATAACAGGAACGAGCTTTGTTTTCCTTTTATTTGCGAAGTAGAGCGTACATTTGATAGTGCTGACCGAGACGCCCACATCTTCCAAAAACTGTTCCGCCGTCATTGTGCCAATTACCGTGCGGTTTAACGTCAAAGGTTCTTCCATAACGTAAAATTCAAGAGCGGTCACTGCCTCCAGCTGCGTTAGCGTCTTGACAATTGCCGCACGCATCAGTACTTCTTCGGACGTGGACATATCGTAGTAAGAAGAACTAAATACGCACGTTAAGACGCCGCTCTCCGAAAGCGACCAGTTGACAAGATTTACGCTGGAGGAAAACGAGGCTGCGTATTCTCCAGCCTCGCCCGACTGCATCAGCATCGTAAACAGTTCGTTAATGCGCTCGTCCGTGCTTTCGTAGCGGTAGTTGTACGCCAAAGGGTACAACGAGGTTTTTTGCGCGTTCAGCAAATAAATATAGCAGTCCCCACTCGTCTTTTGCGTCTGCTTGCTGCAGCCGCTAAAAAGCAATGCAAAAACAAGCAGCAAAGCGAAAAGTCGATTTTTTATAACGGGAAGCTTCATCGTTTCGTCTCCCTTTCCAATCCGCGTATCGGATTACCAAGTGTTTTAAAGCAAATGCGTATTTAGCGGAATCCGGACAGTAAACGTCGTCCCTTCCATTTCCCTGCTGGAAACCCGGATCGTCCCTTTGTGCATCTGTATAATTTCCTTCGCGATGGCAAGTCCAAGGCCGTTTCCTCCGGTTTCCCGCGATCTTGTCTTGTCCACCCGGTAAAAGCGTTCGAAAACGAGCGGAATTTCTTCTTCAGGAATGCCAATCCCCGTATCCTCGATAGTAATATAGACAAAGCTGAGGTCAGCGTTTAACGTTACGTGAACATATCCGAACTCACGGTTGTACTTGATGGCGTTTTCCACAATGTTGCTAAGCGCCATCATCAGCTTCGCTTCGTCAACTTGGGCAATGACCTCGCGGTAGCTCTCCAAAACTACTTCAATCCCACGCTGTTCCGCTAACGGCTTCACGCGTTTTAAAATTGTCTCTATAAGCGCGTTCATATTGGTGCGGGCAGGATTTAGGAAGTCCGAGGATTTTCCGAGCGATACAAGCGTCAGCAAATCGTTAATAATTTCGTTCTCCCGCGTAATTTCTTCGTTAATGTCCGACAGAAATTCCCGGTACATCTCTACCGGAGCGTCCGGCTGCGACAAAAGCGATTCCGACAAAACCTTCATGGAAGTCATCGGCGTCTTTAACTCATGCGAGACGTTGGAGACAAACTCCTGCCGGGACTGCTCTAGCTGCTTGCTCCGTCTTAGCAGCGCGTTTGTAGCGCTTGCGATAGAAGCTACTTCCCGGTTTCCGTTTGCCTTGATTTCCTCGTTTAAAAATCCCGACGCCGTATGCTGTATAGCCTTCATAAGCGTACGCAAAGGATGCACAATCCAAATCGCCGAAAGCCACGCAAGCGGCAAAAGAATCAGCCACGTAATTAGCCCGTAAGCAATCGCCCATTCGCGGAAAGTATAATAATTTTGCATTTCGTCTGCAATCCCAAACTGGACAATCAGCGCTCCCGTTACGTCCTGCGCGCCGGTTGGGCAAAGAGGAAGCAAAATTTTTGCTTGCTCGTTTTGCTCGTTAATTTCGAAAATCTCTTCTCCCGCCAAACAGGCAACGATATTTTGCGACACAAGCGTCTTCCCGGTTTCGGTCTGGTAGCTGTCATAGACAATCACATGATACGCGTTTGTAACAAGTACGCGTCCCCCGTACAGTTCCGCGATCGTATTTAGTTCGTTATCCACATTGGAGTTGGTAGCGTTTAAATAACCGGTAATTTCCATCTGGTTGGAAATTAAAGACCCGTAATCGCGAAAGTTAGAGAAAGTTTCTTCTAGAAACGTAGCACGAGAAGAGTCGACAATGCTGCTTGTTAGAAAAAAGCAGATGGCGGCTCCAAGAATACTTATGGCAAAAAATATATATATTTTTATACTAATGCAGTTTCGAATTTTATTCATTTTCGTTGAAATAATATCCCGTTCCCCACTTGGTCATAATATACCGCGGTTCTCCGGGAGTCTCTTCAATTTTTTCTCTCAGCCTGCGAATATGTACGTCCACGGTTCTGGCATCTCCCGGAAAGTCATACCCCCAAATCAGGTTCAAAAGAACATCCCGTCCGTAAACTTTTTTAGGGTTAGCAGCAAGCAGCCAAAGCAGGTCAAATTCTTTGGAAGTCAAGCGAATCTCCCGCTCATTTTGAAATACGCGGTGATTTTCGGCGTCCAAAAACAAATCTCTTGTGCGAAGCGTTTTCTCTTCTTTGCCTCTGGGTGCGCCGCTCCTGCGCAGAATCGCTTTCATACGCGCTTTTACTTCCAGAATGTTAAACGGCTTGGTTACGTAGTCGTCTGCGCCGCAGTCAAGCCCCATAATTTTATCAATGTCTTCGCCTTTTGCCGTTAGCATAATAATGGGAACCTGAGACGTCTCTCGAATCCGCGAGCAGACTTCGTATCCGGAAAGCTTTGGAAGCATCAAATCGAGCAGAATCAGGTCGTAAGTGTAAAGAGAGAACTTTTCCATTGCCTCTTCGCCGTCGTATGCGCAGTCTACCTGCATGCCGTCTTGCTCTAAGCTAAACCGTATACCTTTTACAATGAGCTTTTCATCGTCCACAACCAGAATCCGCTTCGACATATCCCCACTCCCCATTAGTTCACTGTTATCTTATCTTTAATTTCTTCGTATATAGAATCTTTAATTCCAGAAACTTCCTTGATCTGCTCCGTACTGGAAAACGCACCGTTTTCTTCACGAAACGAAAGGATGTCCTCCGCGCGTTTCTCTCCGATTCCGGGCAGTTCCATAAGCTCTTCTTTTCCGGCCAGATTAATGTTTAAGCGCCCGTCCTCGCGCCAGGCTCCGGAAAGATTTCCTTCCTCCGGCGGCAGCGCAGACACTTCCGTTAAATCAGGCACCCATATTTTCTGGCCGTCTGTTAGCGGCTGCGCAAGATTCCAGTACTCTTTCGCCGCATTTTCGGTAAAACCGCCCGCCGCTTCAATAGCATCTACGATTCTTGCGTCTTTGGCGACTCGGTAGACTCCCGGCGCTTGAACTTCTCCGCAAACGAAGACACAAAGCTCCACAGCTTCCAAACCGTCATCGCGATTCCCACCAGTTTCACAACCAAGCGGAGAAATCGAAGTAGCGGGTGCTTCTTCTTTTTTTTCGATTTTTTTGACTTCGCCTGTTTCACAGCCATAACTCAGCATCCCTACAACAAACACAGCTCCCAAAAGAAGCCACATTACTTTTTTATGCATACATCCCTCATTTCTGACTTCTGCTGCATATCCTCACTGCTTTATTGTAACGGATTTCTGCCATTGATACAAGAATAATTTTTTCCCTTTTTCCCGTTGACTACGAGCCCCAGTGAAACGTTACAATGCCGGCAACCGCAATCAGCGCACCAATCAATTTTTTCCATTCAAAAGCCGTTTTTTCTACGCCGAACATGCCGAATACCTCGATTAGATAAGCGACGATAATCTGGCTGACAACAATAAACAGCACTGCTTTTGCCGGTCCCATCTCTCCAACGCTCCGAATGACCGTATAAGTAATCAGGGCGCCGATAACGCCTCCAGAAAGCATATATTTATCAGAGACCCGAAACAGTTCTGCTACGTGACTGCGATCGGTAAAAAGCCAAAAAAGCAAACACGTCAAAAAACCGGTCAGCTGGACAAAACCTGCCGCCGTCCATACGCTTGTCTGCTTTGTAACCCCGCTGTTAAATACGCCCTGCACGCTCATAAGCGCACCGGATAAAATGGCAATCAAAAATCCCCACATAAGAGACACCTCCGTTTTGGCATTAGTCTCTCCGTGGGGATTTGAAGTATTCCTGTTATTTCCCGGAAATTTCCGAAAGCGTCTCGCGCAGTATTTTTGCCATCTCGTCAACGTGGCAGCGTTCCACTACAAGCGGCGGAACAAAGCGAATCACGTTGCTGCCTGCGGTAATTAAGATGCAGCCTTTTTGCATGCACGCAGAAACTACCGTACCAACAGGAATGGAAAGCTCTAATCCCTGCATGAGTCCAAGGCCGCGATGCGCCGTCACAACCGGAAATTCTTTGCAAATTTGCTCAAGCACGTCCCACAAATATACGCCCATTTCTTTTACATGTGTGCACAAATTAAGCTTCTCATAAAGACGAAATACCGTCCGCACGGCGTTGCACGCAAACGGATTTCCGCCGTATGTGCTGCCATGGTCTCCCGGAACCATCGCCGCCGCCACGTCTTCTTTTGCGGCAAACGCGCCAACTGGGACGCCGCAGCCAAGCGCCTTCGCGCTTGTTAAAATGTCCGGCTCAATTCCGTATTGCTGGTAAGCAAACATCGTTCCGGTACGGCCCATGCCGCATTGCACTTCATCCAGAATCAAAAGAATATCTTTTTCGTCGCAGAGCTTGCGAATTCCTTTTAAAAACTCTGGCTCCGCCGGATAGATGCCGCCTTCGCCCTGCACGGCTTCTAATACAATCGCAGCTGTCTTTTCGTTTACAAGCAGGCGCACACTCTCTAGGTCGTTAAATTTTGCAAAGCGAACTTCTCCGATTAACGGCCCAAACGCTTCTCTGTATTTCTTTGTTCCCGTTACGGCTAACGCGCCCATACTGCGTCCATGAAACGAGTGCTCCATCGCAATAATCTCGCTGTCAGCCTCGCCGTGCCTGTTGTAGTAATACTTCCGCGCCAGCTTTAACGCGCCTTCCATCGCCTCGGTACCGCTGTTTGTAAAAAACACACGATCCATTCCGGAAGCATCGCACAGCGCCTTCGCAGCGTCATAAGCCGGGACATTGTAGTAATAGTTCGATGTGTGAAGCAGCTTATCTACCTGTTCCTTTAGCGAAGCGTTGTATTCTTCGTTCCCATAGCCCAGGGCAAATACGGCAATGCCGGCGGCAAAATCCAAATACTTTGTGCCGTCCGTTTCGTACAGATACATCCCTTCTCCGTGGTCAAGCACCACAGGATAACGATTGTACGTATGCATCAACACGCGGTCGGCCTGCGCCATCCATGCTTGTTTCTCCATTGTTTCTCCTCTCAGGCGATTTCGCCGTCCTCAATAATCGCAGTACCGACACCCTTTGGCGTGTAAAACTCCAGCAGCAGGCAATGCGCTTTTCTTCCGTCCAATATGTGCACGCGGGAAACACCGGCTTTCACGGCGTCGATGCAGTTTTTGAGCTTTGGTATCATGCCTCCTCCCACGTAACCGTCGCGAATCAGCGCCTCCGCATCCGAAAGCGTCAGGAAGGACAAAAGCGTGCTCGGATCTTTAGGGTCTTTGCATACGCCGTCAATATCGGTAAGAAATGCCAGCTTCTCCGCGCCAAGCGCCGCAGCGATCGCACAGGCCGCGTCGTCCGCGTTAATGTTGTAAGACTGGTAATGCTCGTCAAGGCCAATCGGCGCAATTACCGGAACATAGCCATCGGCAATCAGCGTGTCGATGATGTTTGTGTTCACGCTCTTTAGCGTTCCAACAAAGCCAATGTCCTGCCCGTTCACAAGCTTTTTCTCTACGCAAAGCATTCCGCCGTCTTTTCCGGAAAGCCCAACGGCGTTGATACCGTTTTCTTCCAGCATCTGCACAAGATTTTTGTTAACTTTGTTAAGAACCATCTCCGCAACTTCCATCGTTTCCGCATCTGTAACGCGAAGTCCTTCCACAAACTGGGGCTCTTTTCCAAGAAGCTTTACCCACTTGCTGATTTCCTTCCCGCCGCCGTGCACAATCACCGGATGCATTCCAACAAGCTTTAAAAGCGCTACGTCCTGAATTACGCTCTTTTTTAACGACTCGTCCAGCATTGCGCTGCCGCCGTATTTCACAACAACGATTTTATTATTAAACTGTTGAATATATGGAAGTGCCTCTATCAACACCTGTGCTTTTGAAACCACTGCATTCATTTCGTCACTCATTGCGAATCTCCCTCTCCATCCGCTGTTAAGAGCGGTAATCTCCATTGATTTTTACGTAATCGTACGTCAAATCACAGCCCCATGCGGTTGCTTTTTCGTACCCGTCGTTTAAGTTAATTACAAAAGTAACCTTTTCGTGCGAAAGCATTTCTGTCGCTTCCTTCTCGGAGAAAGCAAGCGCCATTCCCTTGCTTACAAGCTCTACTTCGTCGTCCTCGTGGACAAGCGAAATATCTACTTTCTCCGGCTGGAACTGCGCACCGGAATAGCCCATAGCGCACAAAACCCGTCCCCAGTTCGCGTCGTTTCCAAAAAAGGCTGCCTTCACTAGGTTCGACGAAACAACCGCCTTAGAAGCAAGCACTGCATCTTTTTTCGTCTTTGCGTGGCGAACCTTTACTTCAAGAAGCTTCGTTGCTCCCTCGCCGTCTCTTGCAATTTTCTTTGCAAGGTCTTTGCAAACAACAAACAGCGCGCGAACAAAGTCGTCATACACCTTGTTTTTCTTTTCGATTTTCTTGTTGCCGGCCATTCCGTTTGCCAAAACAAGGAACGTATCGTTTGTCGATGTGTCTCTGTCAACGGAAATCATATTGAAAGTATCCGCTACAACCGCAGAGACCGCCTCTTGCAAAAGCGCTTCGTCAATTGCAATGTCAGTCGTCACAACGGCAAGCATCGTCGCCATGTTCGGGTGAATCATGCCGGATCCTTTGCACATGCCGCCAAGGTGAATTTCCACTTCGTCGTCCATGTCCATAAAAGAGCAGGCTACCGTCTTGCAAAACGTATCGGTCGTCATAATGGCCTGTGCAGCGTCTTTTCCGGCTTCTTCCTCGGACTTTAACTGGTCTGCCGCTGCTGCGATTCCTTTCTCAATCACATCCATAGGAAGAGGCTGGCCAATAATTCCCGTCGATGCGGTGAAGACTTGCTCCGGAGAAATAAGCAGCGCCCCCGCTGTCTTTGCAGCCATACGATAATTGTCTTCTTTTCCCTGCTCGCCCATGCAAGCGTTTGCAATTCCGCTGTTTAACACAACGGCATGTTTGGGCTGTCCGTTATGCAAAATTTCCATATCCCATACAACCGGAGCTGCCTTCACACGGTTGGTCGTAAACGTGCCGCCCGCCACACAAGGCGCTTGGCTGTAAACAATCGCAATATCCTTTTTTTCTTTTCGAATTCCGGCATAAATTCCCGATGCAAAAAATCCAACCGGAGTCGTTACATTTCCTTTGTATTTCCTCATAATTTACCTCTTTCCGAGCGAACTCGTTTGAATATTTATTCATTTTTTCAAGGGCTTTTACATAATTATACACCCCTGTATTTGAAAATGCAAGCGCAATTCTACACAGAAATTACATGCAGTTCCTTCAGCTTTTTGTACAATTCATGAACGGGCAGACCAACAACGGTATAATAGTCTCCTTTTACAGCGCGAATAAACCGTGCGCCAAGCCCCTGAATACCGTACGCCCCGGCCTTATCCATGGGCTCCCCCGTGGCCAGATATGCGGCAATTTCCGCTTCCGACAGTTCGTCCATCCAGACCGTAGCTTCGCTTACAAAGCTCTCCATTTTCTCTTCACCGTTTTTTCGAACGCAAACGACCACGCCCGTGCTAACAAAGTGCACGCTTCCCGAAAGACAGCGAAGCATCCTAGCGGCATCCTGCACATCCTTCGGCTTTCCTAAAATCGTCCCGTCCTGCGTAGAAACAACCGTATCCGCTCCAATAACGACAACGTCCTCTTTTGTTCCAAAGAAAATGTCCTCTGCCTTTCGCTTTGCCAAAATTTCTACCATTTCCCGCGGCGCCATTTTTGTAACGGTCTCGTCCGCGCCGGACGGCAAAACGGTAAACGAAACGCCCAACATGTGCAAAAGCTCTCTCCTTCTTGGAGACGCGCTTGCTAAAATGATTTGCTCCATATTCGTATTTCTTTCCTTTTTTCGGTTTGCTTCCCATCTGATTATATATAAGCCCCTTCCAATACGCAAATATATTTTTCTTTTTTTCCAATTCCCTCTTGAATTTCTATGCGACCGGGTGTATATTTATGAAGAATCAAGTCAAGGGGAACTAGCCCCTGCTAAAAAGATCTGACTACGTAGGAGGTTCCATATGAAAGAAAAAGTAATTCTTGCTTATTCCGGCGGTCTGGATACTACGGCAATTATTCCGTGGTTAAAGGAAAATTATGATTACGAAGTAATCTGTGTCTGCATCGACTGCGGACAGGGAAACGAATTAGACGGTCTGGAAGAGCGCGCAAAGTACTGCGGCGCATCTAAGCTGTACATTCTGGACGTAAACGACG
Organism: uncultured Lachnospiraceae bacterium; assembly: GCA_944384025.1. GTDB lineage: Bacteria > Bacillota > Clostridia > Lachnospirales > Lachnospiraceae > ISDg. The sequence goes on along the minus strand of CALWRS010000005.1, from coordinate 29,330 downwards.
AATTTGCAGACGAATACATTATGCCGGTTGTAAAGGCAGGCGCTGTTTATGAAAACAAATATCTGCTTGGTACTTCCATGGCGCGTCCGCTGATTGCAAAGAAGCTTGTGGAAATTGCCCGCAAGGAAGGCGCAACCGCCGTTTGCCACGGAGCAACCGGAAAAGGAAATGACCAGGTGCGCTTTGAGCTTGGCATCAAAGCTCTTGCACCGGATTTAAAGATTATTGCCGCATGGAGAAGCCCTTACTGGACGATGGACTCCCGCGAAGCAGAAATCGAATATTGCCAAAAGCACGGCATCGACCTTCCGTTCTCGGCAGACAACAGCTACTCGCGCGACCGCAACCTCTGGCACATCAGCCACGAAGGTCTGGAACTGGAGGATCCGGCGAACGCACCGAATTACGACCATCTGCTTGTACTCTCCGTTTCTCCGCAAAAAGCTCCCGACGAAGCAGAGACGCTCTCTCTGACCTTTGAAAAAGGAACGCCGGTTGCGCTTAACGGCGAGAAGATGAAAGTGGCGGACATTATCCGCAAGTTAAACGTTCTGGGCGGAAAGCACGGCATCGGAATTGTAGACATCGTAGAAAACCGCGTTGTCGGCATGAAATCCCGCGGCGTTTATGAAACTCCCGGCGGAACTATCCTGATGGAGGCACATACGCAGTTAGAAGAACTGATTCTTGACCGCGCGACGCTCTCTTGCAAGAAAGAAATCGCTAACCGCTTCGCAAATGTCGTTTACGAAGGCACGTGGTTCACTCCGCTTCGGGAAGCGCTTCAGGCTTTCGTAGAATCTACGCAGCAATACGTGACCGGCGAAGTAAAGCTGATGCTTTATAAAGGCAACATCATCAAGCAGGGAACGACAGCTCCTTACTCTTTGTACAACGAAAGCATTGCTTCGTTTACAACGGGAGACTTGTACGACCATAAGGACGCCGAAGGATTTATCAATCTCTTTGGTCTTCCACTAAAAGTTCGCGCTATGAAAATGGCTGAAGTAGAAGGAAGCAAGAAGTAAAAAAATTCAAAAAGCCGCACAGAAAAGACGAAATCGCCTACTGTGCGGCTTTTTTTATAATCGCTTTGCTGCGGTCAGGCATGCGCCGTTTCGCTCCCACGTTTTTGTAACGTAATCTGTCTTCTTAAGCTCCTTTGGCGTTCGAATCCCTGTCCCTAACAGCTTTCCGATGCTCTCTTTTTCTGTCCAGACACGAATCAGCCAGTCGTTTTTTTCTTTCTGCGGCAAAGCCTGAAATATTTCCTGTTCCTCTTCCGATAAAATCTTTCGGGAAATATCCTGCCGCAAAGTCCGAAAGACTTCAACGTCTGCGCCAACTTCCTCGCCGGAAACTGCGCACACAAGCAGTTCTCCGCTGTGCGACAAGCTGAAATAACCGGCATCTCCTTCCAGATATGGCTTCCCGTAACAGTTGTAACAAAGCTGCAGCGGCTCTTGCGGAAGACTTCCAAAATATTCCTCTAGCGCATGGCGCAAAAAAGAGCCGTTTTCGTGCTGCTGCTTTCTTTGCTCGTCACTGCGCGCGTATAAAATCTTTTTCTGGCGCACGGTTTCCAGAAGTTCTATGGGGCAAAGTTCTACTTTCGAACGTTCTTCCAGAAAAACCGTTACATTTCCCCATTCGATTTGCTGCATTTCGCACCCTCCAAACCTAAGACGCCTGCGTCTGTCCAAATCCATTCCAGCAAGTCTTTCCGAAACTTTCCATCCCGAAGCATTGAAAGTTCCTGCTTATATGGCGGAAACTCTCTGACTTTTTCTCCCGGCTTTGGCAAATACGGCGTCTCCAGAATAATCGGCACGTCGCAAAACTCCGGACGCCGCACGATAGCGCAAAGCGCATCAAAGCCAAGCGTCCCAAAGCCGAGATTTTCGTGCCGGTCTTTTGCTGCTCCCTGCGCGTTTTTGCTGTCGTTTAGGTGAATACAGGCAATTTCCTCCAAAGAGAAATATTTTTTAAATTCAGAAAGAACCTTATCAAAGTCATCCCGCACCGGATATCCTGCGTCGCTTAAATGACACGTATCCATACAAATCCGAAGGCGGTCTCGCTCATGAACCCCCTCGTAAATTCGCGACAGCTCTTCAAAGCTTTTTCCAAGCTCCGATCCTTTCCCCGCCATCGTCTCAAGCGCGATACAGCAAGGATTTTGATCTGCCGGAACCGCTGCAAGCACCTCGTTTAGCCCGTTTATAATCTGCGCAAGTCCTGCTTCTTCCCCTGCTCCTACGTGAGAGCCCGGGTGCAGCACAAGCGTACGTGCGCCCATTGCCGCTGTTCGCTCCATCTCCAGTTTTAAAAAGTCTACCGCCAGCCGGTAGGTTTCCGGGTTTACTGTGTTTGCTAAATTAATAATATACGGGGCATGAACAACAAACTCCGTTATTCCAGCCTGTTCCATCAAGCGATGCCCTTCTTCGATATTTAGCTCCGAAATCGACTTTCTGCGCGTGTTTTGCGGCGCTCCCGTATAAACCATAAATGTATCGCAGCCGTAACCAATCGCCTCTTTTACCGACCCCAGAAACATATCTTTTCCGCTCATTCCAACGTGACAGCCAAGTTTCATCGTTTCTCGTCTTCCTTTCGTGTTTTCCGAAAAATCATCCAGTCCGCCGCGTCTCTTTCTTGGATGCGTTTTTTTAAGCAAATGGAAAATCCGCTTGCCTGCGCTAGGCTAGCGCACAGCTCGGCATCTCTCGTGTAAATTGCCAGGATGCCGTTTTCTTTTAAATGTCCTGCCGCTTTCGGAAAAAAAGCGCGGTAGAGGTGCTCGATATGCGCCATATCTTCCACACGTACAGCGTAAGGCAGATTGGTAATCACTTCATCAAACAGGTAATCGTGGCGAAAATCCAAGAAATTTCGGTGAATCAAATTGCAACGCACACCCGCACGTCTAAGATTCCCTCTCGCTTTTTCAATCGCTTCACCAAACGTATCTACCGCGTAAGCCGTTCCCATAGGGACACGTTTGCTTCGCTCTACAAGCATCGTTCCAACGCCGCAAAACGGCTCCAGAACCTGCGCTCCTTCTTTTAGGTAAGGCGCGGCCAGCTCCATGCAAACGGCAGCGTCTACCGGATGAATGCTTGCCGCTATCGTCTCTTTGCGGTAAGCAAACCGGCTATCCACAAGCCGCATACATTTTAAAAGCACCCGAAATCCGCCTTCTTTTTTTGCAATCAACCGAAGCTCCACTTCGTAATTTCCGGGAAGATTGATAAGGCGCATTTGTGTGCAGCGCAAAAGCTCTCCGCTAAAGTTCACTAAAAAGGCTCTCTTTTTTTCTTCTGGCACGCCGCGCAGCGAAACGCGGTAAGCATATGCGCCGCTTCCGGTATGCAGCCGATCAAGAAATTTCAAAAGTCCGGACGCACTGGCGGCTCTGGCGGCCTGAACCGGATCGCTTGGCAGTTCGGAAATTCCGGGAATGAAGAACAAGATCTCTTTAAACAAGCGGGAAGAAAACAACTCCCACGGCTGCTGCGTCTGAACCATAACGCCCGGCGCTAACATGCGCTTTTTTGGCACTTGCAAAGTCTGATACAAAAGTTCCCTTGCACCGTCGTCCGCAAGCAAAAGTGCATGAACCAAAACCGGCTCTCGCGTAAATTCGTGTGAGCCCGGCGTTTGCTCTTTTAGCAGAATCGTCAAAGCGTTTAACTCTTCGTTGCGGTGCTTCCGATTCTCCGGTGTCTCCGGAAGTTCTAAAAGCCGTTTTTTTTCTTCCGAGAGCCGCGCTGCAAAAGGCGCGAGCGGGTATTTTGTAAGCGCTTCCAAATACGTAGAGCGAACAAAAAGTGTTTTCTCGCGCAAATACGCTTCCACCAAAAGACGCGCAAATTCCTCGTTTTGGCAATATCCCATTAACTTTGCCGTATTTTTCCGGATTTTTGCATCTTCGCTTTCTAACAATTCCGGCAAAAGCGCTTCAAGCGCCTCCTTCGTCTCTTTCGGAAACTGTTTGTCTTCTTTTATCTGCGCCACAAGCGATATCAAATTTGCGCGAACATTTTCTCCGGTCTGAATTTCTACAATTCTGTCATCCATTCTCCTCACCCGACGACTCTGCGTCCTTCCCCGAAGCAACTCCACAAAGCAGTTCGCAGGGCTCGCCTGCAAGAACAGCCTGAATATAATCCTGTATCGTCAAAATCGGACGAGAAAATACCATTCCCCCGCCAATGCCTTCCATCCCATGGATGTCCGATCCTGCCGTCATGCGTAGCCCAAACTCCCTCGCATACCAGACCGCGCGCTTATTTTGCTCCATCGGCTGGCTGAGGTTATATACTTCCGCACCGTCGCAGTCGTCCGGATAAAGGGCAATGCGCGACAGATACGTCCTTTGGCGAAACGGATGCGCCTGAATCACCATTCCCCCGGCCGCCTTTACTTCTTCGTAAAGCTGGCGCGGCGTCCAGTCGCGCATTTGCGGATGCGCTGCAAGCCATGCTTCGTCTGGTCCGTAGCAAAGAAATTCCGCACCCTTGTAATTATCTTCCCAGCCAAACAAAACGCGAAGACCGATCCGCTCGCCTTCCGCTTTCGCTTCGCGGTAGCCGGCACAAAATTCCTTTACGTATTCCTGCCAAGCAAGACTCCGCTCCGGCCTAGTATTTCCGCGATAAAAATGATCTGTCACAATAATACAGTCATACCCTTCTGCTTTTCTCGCTCTTGCCTGCTCTGCTCCGGAAATGCGCGCGCAGGCGCTGCCCTGCTTCGTGTGCAGATGGGTCTCCACTTTATATTTCATCAGGCTGTCCTTTCGTCTTCCTCCCGATATCCTGCAAGGAACGCTTCTTTGTTAAGCGCAACCGTTTTTTGAGGAACAGTACGCTCTATAACGCGAAGCCAGTCCTCCTTTGCAAAATCCATATGTCTTGCGGCAACGCCAAGCACAACGGTATTAAACGCTCTTACGTTCCCAAGTTCACGTGCCACGCGCATCGCATCTACCGCTACAACTTGGTGTTCCTTAGAAAGCGTCTCCAAAATCTGTTCCGGATAAACGGCGGCGCCAATAACAACCGGCATCGGGTCAATCCGCTGGTCATTAACAACCAAAACGCCGTCTGGCTTCAAAAAATGCGCGTAGCGAAGCGCTTCCAAGCGCTCAAAGGCAATCAATAAATCGGCCTGTCCTTCTTCGACAATTGGCTCCGCTACCGCTTCTCCGTATCGTACAAACGTAACAACGCTGCCTCCGCGCTGTGCCATTCCATGCACCTCGGAAAGCTTTACGTCGTAACCGGCGTCCAGCATAAGACCGCCAAGAATCCGACTCGTTAAAAGCGTCCCCTGTCCGCCAACGCCCACGATCATGATATTTTTCGTTTCCATGCCTAACGCTCCTCCTTTTGTATAGCGCCAAATTTGCAAAGCTGTTCGCAAAGCCCGCAGCCGTTGCACATCGTATCGTCAATCCGTATGCTGCCGTCCGTTTTCCTTGTGATGGCAGGGCAGCCCGGTTTCATGCACATTCCGCACTGCTTGCATTTATCCGGAACAATACGGCACACCTGCGTCACCTTCTTTTTGCCAAGAAGTGCGCACGGATATTGCGCGATAATCACGCTCAGCTCGTCCTTTGCGGTTTCTTCCTTCAGCACTTTGCACAATTCGTCCTGCTGCATAGCGTTTACGACAACAACGTTTGGCACGCCCATCGCCTTGCAAAGGCCGACTACGTCAATCGCGGCGACAATATCGCCTCTAAGCGTCCGGCCCGTTCCTGCGTGGTCCTGGTGTCCCGTCATTCCGGTTGTGTGATTGTCAAGAATCAAAACCGTTCCGGTTGCCTGGTTATAAACCATATTCATCAAGGAGTTGACGCCGGTATGCATAAAAGTGGAGTCTCCGATTACAGCGACCCAATTTTTTACAAATTCCTTTCCTTTTGCCTTTTCCATTCCGTGCAGCGTGCTGATGGAGGCGCCCATACAAACGGTCGTATCGACTACGCTAAGCGGCGCTACGGCTCCAAGCGTATAGCAGCCAATATCGCCCGCGGCGTGAAGCCCCAGCCTTTGCATCGCGTAAAAGACCGAACGATGCGGGCAGCCCGGGCACAAAATCGGTGGGCGCACCAAAACGTCCGCCGCCGGATTCGCTTCTATCTTCTGCCCCAGAAGCTTGCTGCGAAGCATATTCGCACTGTATTCTCCTTGTACCGTAAAAATTTCCTTGCCGATTGCAGGAATTCCCCAAGAGCGAACCTGCTCCTCGATAATCGGATCCAGTTCCTCCACAATGTAGAGCGTCTCTACCTGCGCCGCAAACTCTTCAATCATTTTGCGCGGAAGCGGGTTTACAAGGCCGAGCTTTAAGATGGAGGCGTTCGGGCAAACTTCTTTAACGTATTGGTACGGAATTCCCGAGGTAATAATTCCCATCTTCCTGTCGCCGTATTCCACGCGGTTGACCGGAAGCTGCGCTCCGTCCTGCGCAAGACGCTTTTCTCTTTCTTCTACGTATTGATGCCGAACCTTTGCATTTGCAGGCATCATAACGTTTTTCTTTATGTTTTTTTCGTACGGCCGATCGGGAATCTCCTGCCTTTTCTGAAGTACTACAACGCCCTGCGAATGCGAAAGCCGCGTCGTGGTACGAAGCATAACCGGGGTGTCGTAAGTTTCGCTAAGCGTAAAGGCATATTTCATAAAGTCTTTGGCTTCCTGACTGTCCGACGGCTCCAGCACCGGTATTTTTGCCGCTCTTGCTACCGCCCGGCTGTCCTGTTCGTTTTGTGAACTGTAAAGGCCGGGGTCGTCTGCCGCCACTAAAACAAGGCCGCCGGTTACGCCAATGTACGACGCTGTATAAAGCGGGTCGGCGGCTACGTTTACGCCGACGTGCTTCATGGAAGCCATGGCCCGCACGCCCGCAAGGGAAGCGCCGATAGCTACTTCCATGGCTACTTTTTCATTTGGCGACCATTCCGCATATATTTCCTCATACTTTACAATATTCTCGCTGATTTCCGTGCTTGGCGTTCCCGGATAAGCGGCGGATACTTTCACTCCCGCCTCCCACGCGCCGCGCGCGATCGCCTCGTTTCCAAGCATAATTTTCCTGTCTTCCACAACTGCCTCCCATAAGTGCATTTTATTTTCGCGTAATTATAGCATTTTTCGGGGCGCTTTGCAACAATTCCAACCGGCCTACATTGGCTTGACAAACGCGGAAACAAAGAGTATTTTGAACGCAGGATCGTCGCCAAGCGACCTGCGATAAGACTTTTAAATTTACAATCAAGGAGATCCTTATGTTAATTGATTTTCATTGCCATATTTTTCCAGATGAACTTGCCGCCCGCGCCATTCCGAAAATGGCTGCCATCAGCGGTCTGACGCCGGCGCTAAACGGCACAAAGGGCGACCTGCTTTCCTCTATGCGCCGCGAAGGCGTGGATTATTCCGTGCTGATGCCGGTAGCGACCAAACCGGGCCAAGTAGAAACGATGAACAACATCGCTCTTTCACAAAACGGCAAGGAAGGCCTGTTTTCTTTTGGTGCGATGCATGTGGACTACGAAGATAAAAAACGGGAATATCGCCGGTTAAAAGACGGCGGCATTCCCGGAATTAAATTGCATTTTGATTATATGAAGCGTCCGATTGACGCGCCTGAGAGCATCCAAACAATTAACGAAGCGTTTTCCTGCGGTCTGGCGGTGCTTGTACACGCCGGTTTTGACCCTGTATCGCCGGAGATTCACTTCTCGGAAGCTTCCCGCATTGCGGCCATACTGCCGCAGCTTACCGAGGGAACGCTTATTTTGGCGCACCTTGGCGGACTTGGCGAACTTTCGGAAGCAATGCGCCTGCTTGCAGGAAAGCCGGTATATCTGGATTGCAGCAGCGCGTATAGCGCCGCAACGCCCCTTGCATACCACGAAATGCTCTTAAGTCACGACCCGAACCGTTTGCTTTACGGCTCCGATTCTCCTTGGTTTTCACAATCGGAGCCGCTTAAAATATTAAAGGAGCTTTCGCTTCCCGAAGAGCTCTTGCAAAAAATCTGCTGGAAAAACGCGGCAGGGCTTCTTGGGCTGTCCGAATAACCGTACGCTTTTAAAGGATGTACAGATAAATGGAGAAAAAGTGAACGATACTGCCTGCCAGTACAAAAAAATGCCACACAGAGTGAATATAGCGAACTTTAGAGCCGATTCCGTAGAGCACTGCGCCAAGCGTATAAGCAACGCCTCCGGCCAGCAATAAGCCTACGCAGCGGCTTGGAACTCTCGCCCACAAAACCGGAAAGACGAGCACAATGCACCACCCCATCAGCAAGTATACGACAAACGCCGGCTTGCTGAAACGCTCCAGGTCAATGGCGTCAAAGGCAATGCCAAGCACAGCCAGTCCCCAAACAACGCCAAACAAAGTCCAGCCAACCGCTCCCCGCAAAGGAAGCAGTGTAAACGGTGTGTAAGTCCCCGCAATCAGCAGGAAAATACTGCAATGATCAAGCACGCGGAACACTTTCTTCCCGCGATTTCTCGCAAGCGCGTGATAAATGCAGGATATAAGATACGCAAGAATCATGGAGCTTCCGTAAATGCAGGCGCTTACTACGGAAAACGCTCCGCTTCCCGCTGCGCGGACAACACAGAGCACAAGTGCCGAAATAGCAAGCGCCGCGCCTGCTCCGTGAGAAATTGCGCTAATGAGCTCCTCGCTCAACCAATAATCCGGAAGTCCGATTTTTTCCCTCTTAGCTTCTTTCATGAGAACACCTCCAATTTCTGCTTTCCACTTCCCTGTTTTTAGTGTATACTATCCTCAGCAAAAAAGCAACAAAAATGTGGTTTTAATTTCCGCCACACGTAGTTTTTGATACCTTGTCAGCTGTTTTAAAGAAAAGGAGACGTTAATTGAACGAAAAGAACGAAGGTTCGCGCCTTTGGGAGCTGGACGCTTTGCGCGGATTTCTCATCCTCTGCGTCATTGTAATTCATTTTCTTTATTTTGTTTCGGAATTTTACCTTGGAGAGGAAATTACGAATCCTATCTACCGGATTTTAAAAGAATATGGCAGCTGCTTTTTTATTCTCCTCTCCGGCGTATGCGTAACGCTTGGGCACCACCCCGTCCGGCGCGGGCTTTTCCTTATCCCGGTAGCGCTTGTGATAACGCTTGTGACGTATGTGCTTTTTCCGGAAATGGCAATCGTGTTCGGTATTTTGCATCTGCTTTCTTTTTGCATGATTACGTACCCACTGTACAAAAAGCTTCCGGCGTGGGTTTTGCTTTTGCCAGCCGCTTTCCTTTTGTATTTCGGGTTTTTTACCGAACTGCCAATCGTGGAAACGCGCCTTCTCGTGCCGCTCGGATTTTTGTACAAAGGTTTTTCCTCGTTTGATTATTTTCCGATTATTCCACACTTTGGCTACTTTTTAATCGGCGTTTTCCTTGGAAAAACCGTTTATGGGAAGCGACGCTCGCTTTTTTTAAGGCCTAAGCTTTTTTCACCGCTTTGGCGCTTTTTGGAATGGTGCGGGCGCTATTCTTTGTATTTGTATCTGGCGCATCCTCCTTTGTTTTTAGGAGGAATTCAACTTTTGCTCTGGATAAACAATAAATAAATTTCAGGAGGGAAATATGAAACTTTGGGGAGGTCGTTTTACAAAAGAGACCAACAAACTGGTACACAACTTCAACGCTTCCATCGGCTTTGACCAGAAATTTTATCATCAGGATATTCGCGGCAGCATTGCACATGTAACGATGCTTGCAAAGCAGGGAATCCTCACGGAGGAGGAACGGGAGAAAATTGTTGCCGGTCTTACGTCTATCGAGCAGGACATCGCCTTGGGAGCGCTGCCAATTGACGGTACTTACGAGGATATACACAGCTTCGTTGAGGCGCATTTGATTCAGCGAATCGGCGAAGCAGGGAAAAAACTGCACACGGGCCGGAGTCGAAACGATCAAGTAGCGCTTGACATGAAACTGTATGTACGAGACGAAATAAAAGAACTAAAAGCGCTTTTACTGCATCTTATGCATACGCTTCAGGGACTCATGGAAGAGCACCTTGATACATTTATGCCGGGCTTTACGCACCTGCAAAAAGCGCAGCCGGTTACGCTTTCGCACCACCTTGGCGCTTATATGGAAATGTTTAAGCGGGATTTTGACCGCTTGCTTGACCTTCGCAAACGAATGAACTACTGCCCTTTGGGCGCAGGAGCCTTAGCAGGGACGACGTACCCGCTTGACAGAGCATATACCGCTCGGCTGCTTGACTTTGACGGCCCTACGCTAAACAGCATGGACTCCGTTTCCGACAGAGATTATTTGCTTGAGCTGCTCTCCTTGCTCTCTATCCTTATGATGCATTTGAGTCGCTTTTGCGAAGAGATGATTCTTTGGAACTCCAACGAGTACCGCTTTGTGGAGCTGGACGATGCGTTTGCAACCGGAAGCAGCATTATGCCGCAAAAAAAGAATCCGGACATTGCCGAGCTGATTCGCGGAAAGACAGGACGTGTTTACGCTGCGCTTATCTCTTTACTTACGACGATGAAAGGGCTGCCGCTTGCCTACAACAAAGACATGCAGGAGGATAAAGAGCTGTCCTTTGACGCAATCGACACCGCAAAAGGCTGCCTAAGCCTTTTTGACGGAATGCTACAGACGGCAACATTTCGTAAAGAGCAAATGAAAAAAAGCGCGACAGGCGGTTTTACAAACGCAACCGACGCTGCCGATTATCTCGTCAACCATGGCGTTGCGTTTCGCGATGCGCATGGCATCGTCGGTCAGCTCGTATTGCTGTGCATTGAGAAAAAATGCGCCCTTGACGACTTGACATTAGAGGAGTTTCGCTCCATCAGTCCGGTATTTGACGAAGACATCTACGACGCGATTTCACTTTCCACGTGCGTGGAAAAAAGAGGCACGCTTGGCGCACCGGGAAAACAGGCGATGCTGCAAATTTTGGAAATCAATCGCAATCAACTCCACACATGGTCGGAAATGTAGAATTTAAGCATTAATATGATGCATTTATGTATTTTTATATTGCGCTCATCTTCCCCTTTGCGTAAGATACTCTCATCACGCAAGGGGGGATTTTTTATGATTCTGTTTCTTTATCATCCATTTTCTACCATGGATGTCCTTTTTTGGAAGCGCCGAATGCTGCAGGAATACAATTTCAACGAAGTGTATTTTGCCGACAATCCGGACACGCTTTTTTCTCTGATTGGCGCCTACGGCGTGGGCGGCTTTTTTACCATTGCTTTAACTTGCTGGAGCGAAGACTGTGTCGGAATGCTGGAAATCGTCTCCCGGTTTTATCCGGACACTTCTTATTGGATTTTACCAAAGCTTACGAAGGTTCGCGTAAGCGCTTCCGAAGACGCCTTCGTGCAGACTTCGCCGCTTTGTCTTCTGACGCACAATCTGCCTCCCTCGCTTTCGGACCACTTCCGCCAGCAGGAAGAAGACGCCTACGTTTCTTTTCGCAAACAAAAAGGGGATGCTATGCTAAAGCAAAACATCCTCTATGTTGAAAGCAATCTTCGTCAAATCACCGTGCATTCCTTACAGACAAAAAACCGGTATTACCAGCGACTAGACGTAGCGGAAGAACAGCTTGGCAGTTCGTTTGTCCGCTGCCACCAAAGCTACCTTGTGAATTTAAGACACATATGGAAAATGACAGAGGAAAGTTTCCTTCTGTATAACGGGTGCACGATTCCTATCAGCCGTTCCCGGCGCGCCAAATCCGCAATGCTCTTTACGCAGTATCGCCTTACAAGAACAAACAAGCGTCCCCAAAGCTGAAAAACCGGTATCGCTCGCGTACCGCCTCGCGGTATGCTGCAAGCACCTGTTCTCTTCCGGCGAAAGCCGAAACAAGCATTAAAAGCGTAGATTCAGGCAAATGAAAGTTCGTAATCAAACCGTCCATAATGCGGAAGGAGTACCCCGGATAAATAAAAATTCCAGTCTCCCCGCTGCAGGGAACTATTTTTCCATCGTGCTCGCCTGCTACCGTCTCCAGCGTGCGGCAGCTTGTTGTACCAACGCAAATTACGCGGCCGCCGCTTTGCTTTGTCTCGTTAATAAGCGCGGCGTCTTCTGCGCGCACCTGATACGTTTCCGTATGCATGTGGTGTTCCAGAATATTTTCTTCTTTTACCGGACGAAATGTCCCAAGGCCGACATGCAGCGTCACATGCGCAATGCGAACGCCCATTTGCTGCACTTTACAAAGGAGCTCGCTTGTAAAATGCAGCCCTGCCGTAGGTGCGGCCGCAGAACCTTCGTACTTTGCATAGACCGTTTGATAGCGGTTTTTGTCCCGCAGTTCGTGCGTAATATAAGGTGGGAGCGGCATCTGCCCCAATTCGTCAAGAATTTCCTCAAAGTTTCCTTCGTAAGCAAATTCGACGATGCGGTTGCCGTCTTCCACAATGTCGCAAATCGTTCCAAGCAGCCTCCCTGCGCCAAAGGAAATCCGGTCGCCTATTTTCAGCCGTTTTCCCGGTCGCACAAGCGTTTCGTAGCGGTGCGAAGACAAGCGTTTGAGCAAGAGAACTTCTACGCGCGCTCCGCTTCCCTGTATACCACGTGCCTCCCCTTCTGCGCGAGGCAGACGTTCGCCGTAGAGCCGCGCGGGAATCACCTTCGTATCGTTTAAAACCAGGCAGTCGCCTGGCCGCAAATATTCAAGAATATCGCCAAAATGCCGGTGGCTTCGCTCTCCTGTCCGGCGATCCATTACAAGAAGCCTAGAGGAGGCGCGGTCGTCAAGCGGATCCTGTGCGATCAGCTCCTGCGGAAGCTCGAAATAAAAGTCGCTTTTTTTCAGGACCGGTTCCATTCTTCTACCCCATACTCTGCGTAGTAATCGTCCAAAGCGCGTTTTACGCTCGCGTCAATGAAAACCGCACCGTTAACGTCTCTTTCGTACAGATAGGATACAACCTCTTTCATTGTAACAATTGCGGTTGTTGGCATCCCGTACAGTTCCCGAATTTCCTCCAGCGCGCTCTTAGTGCCCTTTCCCCGCTCCATCCGGTTTAAAGAAACGACAAGTCCAACAAGCTTTACATCTGCTTGTGCGCGAAGAATCGGGATGGTTTCCTCCATCGACTTTCCGGAAGTCGTTACGTCCTCAATAACTACAACCCGGTCGCCGGGAAGCAGCTTTGCGCCAAGCAAAACGCCGGCGTCGCCGTGATCTTTTGCTTCCTTACGGTTCGAGCAATAGCGGACTTCCTTGCCGTAGAGCCGGTAGTACGCAATCGCCGTAACAACCGCCAAAGGAATTCCTTTGTATGCCGGCCCGAACAAAACGTCAAATTCGTCTCCGTACGTATTGTGAATTGCTTTTGCGTAATATTCGCCAAGGCGCACAAGCTGTGACCCGGTCACGTAAGCGCCGGCATTCATAAAAAAGGGCGATTGTCTGCCGCTTTTTAGCGTAAAGCTTCCAAAGCGAAGCGCTCCGCACTCTACCATGAAATCAATAAATTCCTGTTTGTACTGTTCCATTTTTTCCTCTTTCTAACGGTTCACGCATCCGATGATTTCGTGAATATCGTTCATATTCTGCTCTTCTAAAAACGCGCGGATTCCTTCGATAACGGAAAGCGTCGCTCTGGGGTTATGAAAATTCGCGGTTCCAACGGCAACAGCCGTAGCACCGGCCATAAGAAATTCAAGCGCGTCTTCCGCCGTTTGAATTCCTCCCATGCCGATAATCGGAATTTTTACCGCACGGGCCACCTGATAAACCATCCGAACGGCAACCGGCTTAATTGCCGGTCCGGACAATCCGCCCGTGCGGTTTGCAAGCGCAAAACTTCTCCGATATATGTCAATTTTCATGCCTGTGAGCGTATTAATCAAAGAAAGTCCGTCTGCCCCTCCGGCCTCGGCGGCGCGCGCTGTTTCGGTAATATCGGTAACGTTCGGGCTTAATTTCATAATCACAGGCTGCCCCGCCACGCGCTTTATGGCACGCGTAATTTCTTCCACCTTCGCCGGATTTTGTCCAAAGGCGATGCCTCCTTCGCGCACGTTCGGACAGGAGATGTTAATCTCCAGCAAATCAACCGGTGCGTCGGCAAGTTTTTGCACCGTCTCGCAATACTCTTCCGTCGTTTTCCCGCAGACGTTGACAATCACTTTTGTATCGTACTGCTTTAAAAACGGCAAGTCTCGCTCCAAAAAAACATCGACGCCGGGATTTTGCAAGCCGATGGCGTTTAGCATTCCTCCATAAGTCTCCGCAATGCGAGGCGTCGGATTTCCTTCCCAAGGCTGGTTCGCAACGCCTTTTGTCGTCACGGCTCCAAGAAGCGACAAATCCACAAATTCGCTGTATTCCATCCCGGAGCCAAACGTTCCGGATGCCGTCGTTACCGGATTTTTCAGGGTCACGCCTGCAAATGTCACTTCGGTCTTCATCCGATTTCCACCTCCTGCGCATCAAATACCGGGCCTTCCGTACAAATCCGAGTGTTGTGTACATGCGTATGCCCGTCCGCTTTTGCGGTTTTGCACACACAGCCTAAGCAGGCGCCGATTCCACATGCCATACGTTCCTCAAGCGAAAGGTACGCCGGCGTATTTTTGCTTTGCGCAAGTCTTTTAATGCCCCGTAACATCGGCATAGGGCCGCACGCGCCAATCCAGTCAAACTGCAGTCCGTTTTCTTTTATTGCATCAAGAACCGTCCCTTTCGTTCCCAGGCTGCCGTCATCCGTAGCCAAATATACCGCCGCATATTCCGCCATCTCCTCGACAAGAAACGTGTTTGCATCGCGAAAGCCAAGCACGATAGAAACTTTTTTCCCCTGCTGCCAAAGCTCCCTTGCTAAAAAAAGCATCGGCGGGATGCCGATTCCGCCGCCCACCAAAAGCGGATAAGCGCCGACCTCTTTCGGATATCCGTTTCCAAGAGGTCCTAAAACAGAAACACTTTCAAACACTCGTTTTGCGGCAAGTTCCTTTGTTCCCTCGCCCACCATGCGAAAGACAAAGCGAAGCTTCTGCCGCTCCCCGTCTACGTCGCAAATACTAATCGGGCGCGGCAGAAGCCGGCTTCCATCTGTACAGTACAGCGCAACAAACTGTCCGGGAACCGCCTGTGCGGCAATATCGGGAGCCATAAGCCAAAGCTCCATAATTCCACCGCCTAAATCGCGCTTATCCACAACAATTGCGCTCGTATATTGTTTTTCCATGCATCTTCCGTCCTTTTTCTGCATTGTGCTCTATCGCATTTTATCCATGTCAGTATAACTGATTCGACCTGCAATGACAAGATTTTTCTCTGCTATTGCCGCCATTCTTCCGAGCAGGTGCACCGAACCGGAACACAGAGCCGGTACCCAATCGGCAGGTTGGAAATCTCAATTCCCGGATTTGCCGCAAGCAAAACGCCAACGGGAACGCGGTATCGTTTCCCGATTGCATAAAGCGTGTCGCCCGGCTGTACAACATAAATAATTCCGTTGCAGCGGCTGAATCGTTCCATACGCTCTCCCTTTCTGCCTGAAAAATTGCATGTTTCCTTGATACTTTATTGTATGACGGCTCGTTTTTTTTCGTTCCAAATCCTGCTTGCAGCGGGCTTCATCCAGAAATTTCATGGATTCTTTACAGCTCCACGGGGGATTTTTTGTTGAATCTTTGAAGACCATGTCGTATAATAAACTGGATATGGGAGTGGATAGTTCTACGTCGTAATGGCGAAACGTTTTATGGAAAAGAGGATTTTTATGGCAAATACATATAGACTGGGAATCGACATTGGTTCCACAACAGTGAAAATTGTGCTTATGGATCCGGAAAATCAAGTTTTGTTTTCCGACTATGAGCGGCATTTCGCCAATATTCAAAAAACGCTTGCAGTCCTAATCCAAAAGGCCGTATCGCAAATCGGCGACCTTACGGTATGCCCTATGATTACCGGTTCCGGAGGACTGACCATCGCAAAACATCTAAACGTGCCTTTTGTGCAGGAAGTGGTAGCTGTTTCCACTTCCCTGACTTATTATGCTCCGCAAACGGACGTTGCGATTGAACTTGGCGGAGAAGATGCGAAGATCATCTACTTCACAAACGGCATCGACCAGCGGATGAACGGTATCTGCGCGGGCGGTACCGGTTCCTTTATCGACCAGATGGCAAGCCTTTTAAAGACGGATGCCTCCGGCCTGAACGAATATGCGAAAAATTATTCTGCAATTTATCCGATTGCCGCGCGGTGCGGCGTTTTTGCAAAGTCGGACATTCAGCCGCTAATTAACGAAGGCGCTACCAAGCCCGATTTGGCGGCCTCCATTTTCCAGGCAGTTGTAAATCAGACGATCAGCGGTCTTGCCTGCGGCAAGCCTATCCGCGGAAACGTAGCATTTTTGGGCGGTCCGCTGCACTTTTTGACGGAGCTTCGCGCTGCTTTTATTCGTACGCTCAAACTTACGGATGCGCAAGTCTACGCGCCCGAGCATTCACATCTGTTCGCCGCCATTGGCGCTGCCATGTCCTCGGAGGGCAAGCAGGAAACGCTTCTTTCGCAAATGCAGTCGCTTCTTGAAAGCGGCATTGCCATGCAGTTTGAAGTTGCCCGTTTGGAACCGCTTTTTAAAGACGAAAAAGAGTACGATGCGTTCTCTCGCAGACATTCGATTCACACGGTAAAAAAAGGGGATATCTCCGGTTACGAAGGAGATTGTTTCCTTGGTATTGACGCAGGCTCCACAACGACAAAGCTTGCTTTGATTGGAGAAGACGGAACGCTTTTGCACAGTTTTTACAGCAACAACAACGGAAGCCTCTTAAAGACGACAATTAAAGCTTTAAAAGAAGTCTATTCTCTTCTTCCGGACAGTGCGCGGATTGTCCGCACCTGCTCAACCGGCTACGGCGAAGCGCTTGTGAAATCGGCGCTTATGCTTGATGAGGGCGAAGTGGAAACCGTTGCGCACTACTACGCCGCCGCTTTTTTTAATCCTGCGGTTGACTGCATTTTGGACATCGGCGGGCAGGATATGAAATGCATCACCATCAAAAACGGAACCGTAGATAAAGTGCAATTAAACGAAGCCTGCTCTTCCGGCTGCGGCTCGTTCATTGAGACGTTTGCCAAAAGCCTGAGTTATCAGGTAGAGGACTTTGCGCGCATTGCCCTCTTTGCCGAAAATCCAATCGACCTTGGCTCTCGTTGTACCGTATTTATGAATTCCAAGGTGAAGCAGGCGCAAAAAGAAGGCGCAACCGTGGCAGACATCTCCGCGGGGCTTGCATACTCCGTAATCAAGAATGCCCTGTATAAAGTAATAAAAATTACCGACCCGAAGGATCTTGGCGAACATATCGTCGTGCAAGGCGGCACATTCTACAACGACGCTGTTTTGCGAAGCTTTGAGCGAATCAGCGGATGCGAAGCCATCCGTCCGGATATTGCCGGAATTATGGGCGCGTTCGGCGCTGCTTTGATTGCCCGCGAGCATTACGAGGGCGTCGCCAGCACGATGCTTTCCATCGACGAAATCAACGAATTAAAGTTTGAGACGTCTATGGCGCGCTGCAAAGGCTGCACCAACGCCTGCCTTCTAACTATCAACCGCTTTTCCGGCGGCCGACAGTTTATTTCGGGCAATCGCTGCGAGCGCGGTTTAGGGAAAGAAAAGAACAAAGACAAAGTTCCTAACCTGTTCGATTATAAACTCAAGACAACGTTTGGCTACGAACCGCTGACGGAAAATTTAGCTCCGCGCGGCAAAGTAGGCATTCCGCGTGTCTTAAACATTTACGAGAACTACCCGTTTTGGTTCACCTTCTTTACGAAGCTGGGCTTTCAAGTTGTGCTCTCTCCAAGTTCCAGCAGAAAAATCTACGAACTTGGCATCGAATCCATTCCAAGCGAGTCGGAATGCTATCCGGCGAAACTTGTGCACGGACATATCGCATGGCTGATAAAACAACAGGTTCCTTATATTTTCTATCCGTCGATTCCTTACGAGCATATGGAAGATTCGGCGGCAGGAAACCACTACAACTGCCCGATTGTAACTTCCTACCCGGAGAACATTAAAAACAACGTGGACGAGCTTAAAGGCAGCCGGATTGTTTTTGACAACCCGTTTTTCTCCATGGAGTCCGAAAAAACAATCTCCGACGGTCTTGTACGCCACTTTACCAAACGAGGAATCTCCGAATCGGAAATTCGTCAGGCGGCAAAGGCTGGGTGGGAAGAACAACAGCGAAGCAGAGAAGCTCTGCGAAAGAAAGGCGAAGAGACGCTTGCGTATCTGGAAGAAACCGGCCGGCTTGGCATTGTACTTGCGGGACGCCCGTACCACATCGACCCGGAAATTCATCACGGCATTCCGGATATGATTTGCTCTTACGGCGTCGCCGTTTTGACGGAGGACAGCGTCAGCCACCTTGGCAAAGTGGATCGTCCAATGCTCGTTGTCGATCAATGGATGTACCATACGCGACTTTATAATGCCGCCGCATTTGTTCGAACAAAAGAGAACCTGGAGCTTATTCAGCTAAATTCTTTTGGCTGCGGCTTAGATGCGGTAACGACGGACGGCGTAGCCGATATTCTGACTTCCGCCGGAAAGATTTATACAGTTTTAAAGATCGACGAAGTAAATACGCTTGGAGCTGCCCGCATCCGCGTCCGCTCCCTGCTTTCCGCCGTGCGCGAGCGGCAGCGCAAAGGCGTTGTCCGCGAAATAAAGTCCTCCGCCTTTGAGCGTCCGATTTTCACGGAGCAAATGCGAAAGGATTATACGATTTTAGCGCCGCAAATGTCGCCCATCCACTTTGAGCTTTTGCAGCCAGCGCTCGCATCGTGCGGTTATCGCTGCGAGATTTTAGGAAGCGAGAGCCGGTCGATTGTGGAGGCAGGTCTTAAGTACGTAAACAACGACGCCTGCTACCCGTCTTTGCTTGTTGTAGGTCAAATTATGGACGCGTTAAATTCTGGGCGCTACGATACGCACAAGCTGGCCATTTTTATAACACAGACCGGCGGCGGCTGCCGTGCGACCAATTACATCGGGTTTATCCGCCGCGCTTTGATTAAAGCGGGCTACGAATATATTCCGGTCGTATCGCTTAGCACAAGCGGTCTGGAGAAAAACCCCGGCTTAAAATACAGCTACGGTCTTTTGAAAAAAGTCGTTCAGGCGCTTGTCTACGGCGATTTGTTCATGCGCGTTTTGTACCGAACAAGGCCATACGAAAAGGAAAAGGGCGCTGCGAACGCACTGCACCGCAAGTGGGCGGATATTTGCTGCAAATCCGTGCAAAACGGCAATATGCGGGAGTTTAAGCGAAACTGCAAGCAGATTGTGGCGGAATTTGATGCTCTGCCTCTAGACGAATCCGTCAAAAAGCCGCGCGTTGGCGTTGTCGGAGAAATTCTTGTAAAATTCCTTCCGGCTGCAAACAACTACCTTGTAGATCTTCTTGAGCAGGAAGGCGCGGAGGCTGTCTGCCCGGATTTGGTAGACTTCTTCCACTACTGTCTTAGCGACGCGCAGTTTAAACACGAATATCTGGGGAAAGGGAAAAAGGCGATTTATATAAACCGGATTGCCATGGTCTTTATCGAGCATTTCCGAAAACCGGCAATTACCGCCTTAAAAAGCAGCCGGCGCTTCCATCCGCCGGTTTCGATAAAGACGCTGCAGGAGTACGCGAAACCGATTGTTTCCATCGGTAATATGACAGGTGAGGGATGGTTTTTAACGGCAGAAATGGTAGAGCTCATAAAAAGCGGTGCTCCGAACATTGTCTGCACGCAGCCTTTTGCCTGCCTGCCAAACCACATCGTAGGAAAAGGCGTTATCAAGGAACTGCGGCTTCGCTATCCGGAGTCCAACATTGTTGCCGTCGATTACGACCCAGGCGCAAGCGAAGTAAATCAGCTGAACCGAATTAAGCTGATGCTCTCCTCTGCCGTGAAAGGGTTGAAAGAGGAATAAGATTTTATGAAAAAACAGGCATGATTTCGGTCATGCCTGTTTTTTATTCTTCCTTCTTATCCGCCGGTGTTTTCCAGTCCAGCATTCCGTAATACCATCCGGTAACGCCGTCTTTTTTAATGAAGTAGCCCCTACTGGTGCTCTCTACAACAGAGACTTCGTCTCCCATCGTCACGCGAAGCTGATAATCGTTCATATCGTCCGAATGCCACCCGTCTTCCATCTCCCAAAGAAAAGACTTCGGAATCCAGAAATCTCGTCCGGTGCTCTCGTGCTGGCAATATGCAAAATCGTTCTCCTCGCGAAGGATTTTTACGCGATTGTCGGGCCAGCAAATCAAATGACAAAATTCTCCTGCCAGCTGGCTGTTCTTCGCCGTCGCCTTCGGGAACGGATCGGCGTAGACGGCCTGAAATTCTTCTTCTAAGGGCGTAATCAGCAACGCATTTAACTGTCCGTCCGGTTTTACGCCGATTCCTCCGTCGATGCAGACAATGCGCCGCTGCGAATGAACCAGCGGGTTTGCGTCGCGCTTCCCTTCGCGGTAGAGCATTACCGGCCAGTGGCCAACGACAACGTACTTTTCAAACGCATACCCTTTCTTTAAAAATGCGTCTGCTTTAAGCACCTGCCCGGGTGTGAGCTCCTCAAGCGCTCCCGGAAGAACTTGCGCGTGGGCAAATACAAAATGCTCGGTTTCAATCACATGCGGGAGGCGGTTAATAAAAGAAACTTCCGGCTCAAAATGCTCTAAAAGCAACCGTTTTAAAAAGGGGACATTCATGTTTTCGTGAATGGGAACCGAAAGCTCCCGACACATTTCCTGAAGGATGGAATGCTTTTTTGTACGGAGATAATGCAAAAACTCTTCGTTGCGGTCCGCTCGCTGCAATTCCCGCAAAATCATGTCGTGATTTCCCAGAAGAACAAAGACCGGGTACTCTTCGGTCAGATGCATAATAAGGCGAAGAACCGCAAGGCTGTTCGGACCTTTTTCTATCATATCTCCTAGAATTACTAAGACGTCTTCCGAGGAGTAGGAAATTTTCTCAAGGAGTTCTACAAACGTATCGTAATATCCGTGAATATCGCTTATAACAACAATCCGCTTAGCTCCCTCCATAGACGGGCGCAAAATTTGCACGCTCTTTCCCCCTCTCCAAAATCTCTTAGGCAATTCGTTTTGCTACAATGACCAATCGTCCGTTTTCCGTGTACCGATTACAAGTTGAAAGCGTCAAAAGCTCGTCTCCCCACTCAGCGGTTACGCCGGTTTTATACACGGACGCTTTTGTCATCTCCGAAACGTAAGTCTTAAATTCGGACTTCGTTAACACGCCGCCGTACTTGTGATATTTAAAGCACTGATCTTCTACATTGTAGATCTTTGTCTTAACAACTGCCATGATTTCGTAAACGCCCTCGCTGACAGCGGTATTAAAATAGATATACTTGTGTTCTTCATAATACGACTTGCTTAGGTATTCTTTCAACGACCCAAACGCTGTCGTGTCGTTCATATTGTGTCCGTAAATAATATAATTCTGACTTTCCCCGATTTTTGTCGCCTCGTCCATAAAAGGAAGGCCGCGCTTTTCCTTTTCTTTGTCTATATTCTTGTTAAGATAGTACATATAATCTTCCGGTGTGAACATTACCGGATAGGAAAGCACGGTGCCGGGTATTTCAATATAGCCAAAGCAGTCCGCGTTCTTTTCCACTAAAGTTGCGTACTGCTCTCTCCAGGTTTCGCCCAGATTCTCGTTTTTCGTTGCCGCAAGCACATCGTAAACTTCTTCGTCCGGGAAAATCAATACATCTCCGTTTTCCTGCGTCTGGCTTTCAATGCGCAGATTCGCGTCTTCGGAAATTCCGCCTCCAATGGATTCACGCAAATCCTCCATAGACGCTTGATAGCGCATGCTTTGATAAAAATAAACGCCAAGCTCCACTGCGCATACAAAAAATACAGCTGTGGAAACAAGCATCACACCGTTGAGAATAAAGTTGCGTACCCTTTTGCTGTGCAGCTTTTTCTGAAACGCTTCCTCGTCCGCAATCAGCTCCTGCCTAGCTTCCTCTTCGCGCTTCTTCGCTTCTTGTGCGCGCAGCTCTTTTTTCGACTTTTTCGGCTCCGCAGGTTTTTCTTCCGCCTCCGGCGTACTTTCCAGCTCCGGCGTACTCTCTTCCGGCTCTTCCTGCTCGGATACGCTCTCCTCCGGTCCCGGTGCGCTCTCTTTTAGCTCTTCCTGCTTAGGCGTATTCTCCGGCTCGCTTTGGTCTTGTACGGTCTTTGCTTCCGGCTGCTTTAGCGTTTCCGCATCCGACGCTTCTTTAGCAAATTCAAGGAAAGAAAAATCCAGCTGCATTTCTGGCTCCGCTACATCTTCCTTTTCGCTTTCTGCGAAAGCCTCGGCTTGCTCTGACATGTGCAGCAAATCTTTCTGGCTGACATGACTCCACAACTCATCTTCCTGTTTTGTATGTGCCTGCTTTTGACTGAAAATTTTCTCTTTCAATTCTTCGCTCATACCCTACCTCATCTGTCGTTGTCAACACTCCCATAACACCGTTTTCATCTTAGCATACTTCGGCCCCGATATCCACTTCTAATTCTTTTTTTCACGTTTTTTTCATGCATTTCTGTAATTTTTTGTAGTAATTTCCGGCTCGCTGTGTTAAAATGTTAGACGATGTATTTTATCAGATGAAAGGAGTCAATCAAGCATGATTTATTCTCACGAAGTAGAAAAAATGTGTACCGTAGCACAAGGCGTCAGCCACGGCGCTGCCCCCATTCCGGAAGAAGCCAAATGGGTTAAGGCTACGCAGGTTACCGATATTTCCGGTCTGACCCACGGCATCGGCTGGTGCGCACCTCAGCAGGGCGCCTGCAAGCTGACACTGAACGTTAAAGAGGGCGTTATTCAGGAGGCTTTGGTAGAGACCATCGGCTGCTCCGGTATGACACACTCCGCTGCTATGGCTGCGGAAATTCTTCCCGGCAGAACCGTTTTGGAAGCTCTTAACACCGACCTTGTTTGCGACGCTATCAACACGGCTATGAGAGAGCTGTTTTTGCAAATCGCTTACGGAAGAACGCAGAGCGCGTTTTCTGAAGAAGGTCTCCCGATTGGCGCAGGTCTTGAAGACCTTGGAAAAGGTCTTCGCAGTCAGGTAGGTACGATGTACGGCACGTTAAAGAAAGGCCCTCGCTACTTGGAAATGGCAGAAGGCTACGTTACCGGCATTGCCTTAGATGCAGACAACGAAATTATCGGCTATAAGTTTGTTTCTCTTGGAAAAATGACAGACTTCATCAAAAAAGGCGACGATCCGAACACCGCATACGAAAAGGCTTGCGGGCAGTACGGCCGCGTTGCTGACGCTGTGAAGATCATCGATCCGAGAACCGACGAAGAAGTGAAATAAGGAGGAACGAACAATGGCATTATTTGAATCCTATGAAAGAAGAATTGACAAAATCAATTCCGTACTGAATAGCTATGGCATCTCCTCCATTGAGGAAGCAGAAAAGATTACAAAAGACGCCGGTCTGAACGTATACGAGGCTGTTAAGAAAATTCAGCCGATCTGCTTTGAGAACGCTTGCTGGGCTTACACGGTTGGCGCTGCCATCGCAATCAAGAAAAATTGCAGAAAAGCTTCCGAAGCTGCCGCTGCTATCGGCGAAGGCTTGCAGGCATTTTGTATTCCGGGCTCCGTTGCTGACCAGCGTAAAGTTGGTTTAGGACACGGCAATCTTGGAAGAATGCTTTTGGAAGAAGATACTGAGTGCTTCGCATTTTTGGCAGGACACGAGTCCTTTGCTGCTGCAGAAGGCGCTATCGGTATTGCAGAGAAAGCAAACAAGGTTCGTAAGAAACCGCTGCGCGTTATCCTAAACGGTCTTGGAAAAGACGCTGCACAAATTATTTCCCGTATCAACGGCTTTACGTTTGTAGAAACCGAAATGAACTACGCTACCGGCGAAGTTAAGGAAGTATACCGCAAGTCCTACTCCGAAGGTCTGCGCGCAAAAGTAAACTGCTATGGCGCGAACGACGTTACCGAGGGCGTTGCGATTATGTGGAAGGAAAACGTTGATATTTCCATCACCGGTAACTCCACGAACCCGACCCGTTTCCAGCATCCGGTTGCAGGTACATACAAGAAGGAACGCCTTGAAGCAGGCAAGAAATACTTCTCTGTTGCTTCCGGCGGCGGCACCGGCCGTACCCTTCATCCGGACAACATGGCAGCCGGCCCTGCATCCTACGGTATGACCGATACAATGGGAAGAATGCACAGCGACGCACAGTTCGCAGGCTCCTCTTCCGTTCCGGCACACGTAGAGATGATGGGACTTATCGGTATGGGTAACAACCCGATGGTAGGCGCTACCGTGTCTGTTGCTGTTTCGATTGAAGAGGCCGCAAACTCCGGCAAATTCTAAGAAATCCTTAAAAAACAAGGGTTATCGCTGTTTTGAATGTTCGGCGATAGCCCCTTGTTTTTAAAGGCTTAGCGCTGCACTCTTGCGCCTGCGCCGCCCATAATTGCCTCGACTTCCTTTTTGCTTGCCATTGTCGTATCGCCCGGCGTTGTCATTGCAAGTGCGCCGTGCGCCGCTCCGTAGTTTACAGCAAGCTCGGCGTCTCCAGTTGTCATCAATCCGTAAATCAGTCCGGAAGCAAACGAATCGCCTCCGCCAACCCGGTCAAGAATTTCCAGTCCCTTGTAATCTTTTGCTTTGTAGATTTCTCCGTCCGCCCAGCAAATCGCGCTCCAGTCGTTGACCGTAGCCGTTTTTACTTCCCGAAGCGTCGTTGCGACCGCTTTAAAGTTTGGGTAAGTTTTAGCGGCTTCGTTGATCATCTTTTTGTATCCTTCCAGATTCAGTTCCTTTAAGTTCTCGTCGTTGCCTTCAATCTCAAAACCGAGGCAGGCAGTAAAGTCCTCTTCGTTTCCAATCATTACATCAACATACTTAGCAATCTCTCGGTTAACTTCCTGTGCCTTTTCTTTTCCGCCAATCGCACTCCACATGGAAGGACGATAGTTCAGGTCGTAAGAAACAATCGTGCCGTACTTTTTCGCTGTTTTAATAGCGGCAAGAACGGTCTTGCTTGATTGCTCGGAAAGTGCTGCGTAAATGCCGCCCGTATGCAGCCAGCGAACGCCCAGTTCGCCAAAAATGTATTCAAAATCAAAGTCTTCGGGCGTTGCCTTGGAAATTGCGGTGTTTGCACGGTCAGAGCAGCCGACCGCTCCCCGAATACCAAATCCGCGCTCCGTGAAATTCAGTCCGTTCCGGCAAATTCTTCCGATACCGTCCGTCTTCATCCAGCGAATCAACGACGTGTCCACGCCGCCTTGCAAAATAAAATCCTCCATCAACAGGCCGATTTCATTTTCCGCAAATGCGGTAATTACGCCGGTTTTTAGTCCAAAACAGCGCCGCAGTCCTCGAACGACATTGTACTCTCCGCCGCCTTCCCAAGCGCGAAACGAACGTGCTGTACGAATGCGTCCCTCGCCAGGATCTAACCGCAGCATAACTTCTCCCAAAGAAACTGCGTCGAACTTACACGAATTCGCAGGTTTTAAATTCAAATCCATTGTATTTTTCTCCTTGCCTTTTATATTTGTTTTTCTACAATCTCGCCTTGCCTTTTGTAAATGCAGCCGGGCGCAATAACCCCGCGCACGCTAGAAAGCGGGTAAATGCTGCTGTTTTTCCCGATAATCGTCCCCGGATTCAGCACGCTGCCGCAGCCAACTTCTACACAATCGCCAAGCATTGCGCCAAACTTACGCATCCCGGTCTCCAGCCGCACATCTCCCTGCTTCACCACTACGCTTGTTTTGTCCGATTTCACGTTGGAAGTAATGGCTCCGGCCCCCATATGCGCTCTGTAGCCAAGGATGGAGTCTCCCACGTAATTGTAATGGGGAACCTGTACGCGGTTAAACAAAATTACGTTTTTT
This sequence comes from uncultured Lachnospiraceae bacterium, assembly GCA_944384025.1. GTDB lineage: Bacteria > Bacillota > Clostridia > Lachnospirales > Lachnospiraceae > ISDg. Next base: position 3,325 of record CALWRS010000005.1, on the reverse strand, counting down.
AACTCGGTGGAATTTCCTACCACCGCCTGCTTTCCAACAAGCGCATTGCCGCGTATAAAAGCGCAGTGGCGCACCTCGGCTTCGTGGTCGATAATGCACGGTCCCGCTAGAAACGCGCTTTCCGCCACCTTTGCGTCCCTCGCAACCCAGATCGCTTCTCCGCGCCGTTCGTACTCCCCGGCAGGAAGCGTCTCCCCCAGCCGAAGAATAAAATCGTGAATCAGCCGAAGCACTTCCCATGGGTAACGATGTCCGCGAAACAGTTCTTTTGCAAGCGTCTCCTCCGTTGTAAACAGCTTTTCAATCAAAGCGTCTGCAATTTCAGTTTCCATTTTCCAACTTTTCCTTCCCGCCCATGTACGGACGAAGCTTTTCCGGTATCCGAACCGAACCGTCCGCCTGCAAATTGTTCTCCAAAAAGGCAATCAGCATCCGGGGCGGCGCTACAACGGTATTGTTTAATGTATGCGCAAAGTACTTTCCGTTTTCCCCTGCGACGCGAATTTTCAGTCTTCTAGCCTGCGCGTCTCCTAAATTCGAGCAGCTTCCGACTTCAAAGTATTTCTTTTGTCTTGGCGACCACGCTTCTACGTCGCAGCTCTTTACCTTCAAATCCGCTAAATCGCCGGAGCAGCACTCAAGCGTTCGAACCGGAATGTCTAAGGAGCGAAACAAATCGACCGTATTCTGCCATAGCTTATCGTACCACTTCATCGAATCTTCCGGCTTGCACACAACAATCATCTCCTGCTTTTCGAACTGATGAATCCGGTAAACGCCGCGTTCCTCAATGCCGTGCGCGCCCTTTTCCTTACGGAAGCACGGAGAATAGCTCGTAAGCGTATACGGAAGCTTCTCTTCGGGCTGGATGGTGTCGATAAACTTACCGATCATCGAGTGCTCGCTCGTACCGATCAGATACAAATCTTCGCCCTCGATTTTATACATCATCGAATCCATTTCTGCAAAGCTCATAACGCCGGTCACAACGTCGCTGCGAATCATAAACGGCGGTACGCAGTAGGTAAAGCCTCTGTCAATCATAAAATCTCTGGCGTAGCTAATGACTGCCGAGTGTAGTCTGGCAATGTCGCCCATCAGATAATAAAAGCCGTTCCCCGCCACTCTTCGTGCGCTGTCAAGATCTAAACCGGAAAACCGTTCCATAATCTCCGTGTGATACGGAATTTCAAAATCCGGAACGACCGGCTCGCCAAAGCGCTCGATTTCTACGTTTTCGGAGTCGTCTTTTCCAATCGGCACGCTGGGGTCGATAATGTTTGGAATCGTCAGCATGATTTTCCGAATCTTTTCGGAAAGCTCTGTCTCCTGCTGTTCCAGCTCCAAAAGATGCGCAGAAAATTCGCTGACCTTTTGCTTCATTGTCTCGGCCTGCTCCTTCTCTCCTTTTGCCATCAATCCGCCAATCTGCTTACTGATTTTGTTTCTCTCCGCCCGCAGTCCGTCCGCCTCCTGCTTTGCCTTGCGGCTCTTTTCGTCCAGCGCGATAACCTCGTCCACTAGCGGCAGCTTTGCGTCTTGAAACTTGTTCCGGATATTCTGCTTGACCAGTTCCGGATTTTCTCTTACAAACCGTAAATCCAGCATCTCGTTTTTCCTTTCTTATTTGCATTAAACTTACTTCCGTATGACAAAAAAAGCTCACTCGTCCCCTGCTTTGGGACGAATGAACTCCGCGTTGCCACCCAATTTGCCTTTCGGCCTCTCATTTCGTACGATAAAGGGTACTCCCTCCGGTTCTCACCGGCTGCTCCCGAAGTGGAAAAGTTCCGCCTTTCCCGGCTCGCACCGCCCGCCGGGTCTCTGCAAAAGGAAGAGGAACCGTAGCTTCGATCCTCACAGATACGGCTTTATTATACATATTCTTCCGGCAAAATACAACCCCGGATTCAGGAAATTGCCGAAGCTGCGTACTGCTTCGTTATCCATTCGTAAGAAAGCGATCCCCCAAACAAGTCAAGGGCGCTTCCAACTGTAAAATCAATGCGTCCATGCCCCAGCTTCTCCAAAAGCCGGATGTCTTCTTCGCTGCGGATACCGCCCGCATACGTCATCCGAACGCCCGAAACCGTTCCAAGCATTTGCAAAAGCTCGCACTCTACGCCGTTTTGCTTTCCTTCTACATCCACCGCATGAATTAAAAACTCGTCGCACGATTCCGCCAGCGCATAAATGAGCTCCGCCGTCACCTTTTCTTCGGTAAAACACTGCCACCGGTTTGTCACAATAAAATACGCGTTTTCTTTTTTCCGACAGCTTAAATCGAGCACCAAGCGCTCCTTGCCAACCTTTTCCCTTAGGCGGCGCAAGTTCTCACGATATAACTTCCCGTCCTGAAATACAAACGATGTTACAATCACGTGCGAGGCTCCGGCATTTAAAAACTCTTCGGCATTTTCGTCGTTTATGCCGCCTCCAACCTGCAAGGTGCCGGGAGCCGCTAAAAGCGCCGAGAGCGCCTGTCGCTTTGTCTCCGGATAATAAGGACTGCTTGCGCTGTTTAGCAAAATAACGTGCCCGCCGGACAACCCGTCTTTTTGATAACGTCTGGCGAAGTCTGCGGCGGATTCCTCCGCTATGTAGTTTTCCTTTGCATAATCCTGCCGGTCCGTCAAGCTGCCGCCGACAATCTGCTTTACTTTTCCGTTATGAATATCGATACAGGGTCGAAATTTCACGACTGTACTCCCCTCCTTCTAAGAAACAGCGCAATTGCTCCAAACACATCCGCCACAAAAATCATATGCACTACGGTAAAGATCGTCGCTTCGATTTTTGGCAGGACATTTTTCTGCGCCATTTGCCACGCTGCGCTGATGCCGTACATCGACGTGGTCATCATCAAAAGGAAATCAACAAAAACCAGAAACATGATCAACGCCGGCGAAATAAACAAAAGCGCAGGAACGACCATTGAGCCAAAAAGAGCGACGCCAAGCAAAAAAACAAGAATGTAAAACGGAATATGTATCAGCTTCATGATCATATTATAAAACGCCAGCGACTTTCCTGTCCCTTCCTTCGGCCAAGTAACTGCGTTCCATATATTTAGTCCGTAGACGACAAATGTCAAAGCGGCGTAGATAAGACCGAAATTTTGTTCCACGGCATCCGGAAGATTTCTCACCCCGAGACTGTCGCGGAAAATATACAAAACAATTACATACGGCCACACCGTCAGCACAATAGGCAAAATTCTTCGAATAATTTTCATTTTTCCTCTCCATTTCAAGACTCGCTCGCGAGTCTTGGCGCGGGATTCGGGTCGGCTTTTGCCGACATAATTCCTATCCGAATCCCTGCG